>QYLO01000025.1 GCA_022766165.1 Candidatus Electrothrix gigas | reverse complement strand
GACCCTGGCCCGTCGGATTGCCTTGGCCCGCAGACTGCTGCCTGCAGTGTCCATGCCGGCCCGTCTCCGCATGTTGATCAGTGAGCTTTGTACGGCGGCGAACACGGCAGGACACCGGGCCGATCTGGTCATGGAACAGGCTGCTCTGGCCCTGGCCGCCTTTTCCGGGTGCAATGAGGTCACGGAGGAAGATGTGCGTCGGGTTGCTCCGCTTGCTTTGCGGCACCGGGAACGGGAGGCTGCTTCGCCTCCTCCGCCGCCACCGCAACCACAGGAACAGCAAGAACAGGGTCGGCCTGAGCAGCCGCCGGAAGAGCAGAGCAATGAACCTGAACAGGAGCGCACAGAGAATATGCCCCCGGACAACAGCCCGGAGCAGGAGGATAAACAGGACAGTGCTGTGCCGCCTGATCTGCGGGAAAAAGTCTTTGCTGTGGGAGCGACCTTCAAGGTCAAGCCCTTTACAGCTGCCAAGGATCGGATCTTCCGGCGTGGTTCCGGTCGTCGTTCACGCAGTCGGATCAACGGCCTGCAGGGTCGTTACGTGAAAAGCACCCTGCCGCACGGCAGCAAAGATATTGCTCTGGATGCAACCATCCGGGCTGCCGCCCCCTACCAGCAGCAACGGTGTCAGCACCAGCAGCACAGCACCTGCGCTATCACCCTGTACCCTGAAGACATCCGGGAAAAGGTCCGGGAACGGCGCATCGGCAACTTCCTGCTCTTTGTGGTTGATGCCAGCGGATCGATGGGGGCGCAGGGGCGGATGAGTGCCACCAAGGGCGCAATCATGTCCCTGCTCCTGGATGCCTACCAGAAGCGGGATAAGGTGGCGATGCTTTCCTTTAATAAAACCGAGGCACGGCTCAACCTGCCGCCCACCTCGTCCATTGATACCGCTGCCCGACTGCTGGCCGAGATGCCCACCGGCGGTCGCACCCCGCTCAACGCGGCCCTGGTCAAAGCGGATGAGGTGCTGCGCAGTCAGCTGACCCGTGATCCCACCTCCCGCCCTATTGCCGTGCTGATTACGGATGGCCGTTCCAATGTGGCTCTGGGCAGCGGCCGACCTCTGGATGAATGCCTGGAACTGGCCCGACGCCTGGGCCGGGAGGAACGGGTCCGCTTTATTCTGGTGGATACCGAAGCACAGGGCCTGATCCGCTTTGGCCTGGCAGAAAAGATTGCGCAGTCTCTGCAGGCCCGCTATATCCGAACAGCTGACCTCAAGGCCGATACCCTGCTGGATATTGTCAAAGAACCCTGAAGACATACTTACCAAGACCAAGCTCTGCCTGATCGCTCCACCAGAGTGGAAACAGGCATTGCACTATAGTGCAAATGATCGTTCCACTATGGTGCAATCAGCCCTTCCACTACAGTGGAAAGGATAGTTCCACTATAGTGCAACTGCCAACCGCACTGCCGTGGAAGCAGAATCAACAACATACTCTCTCTCAGTTAAGGAAGAACCAATGAGCCGTATTGCCATATACCCCTTTGTCGCCATCGTTGGTCAGGAGCAGATGAAACTGGCCCTGTACCTCAACCTGATCAATCCCACCCTTTCCGGTGTCCTGATCCGGGGAGAAAAGGGAACTGCCAAGTCCACAGCAGTCCGCGCCCTGGCAGATATCCTGCCCATGATTGAGGTGGTCAGGGACTGCCCGTTTCAGCTTACCCCGACCGACGGCACTGCGCTCTGCCAACAATGCTTTCACAGCGAATGCCGGGAACAGCGGATGAGCGGCCAGGCACCGGTACAGCAGCGGCGGATCAAGGTGGTGGAGCTGCCGGTCGGAGCCACTGAAGACCGGGTGGTGGGTACGATGGATCTGGAGCACGCCATCCACAAAGGCGAAAAACGGATCGAGCCGGGCCTGCTGGCCGAGGCGCACCGGGGCATTCTCTATGTGGACGAGGTCAACCTGCTGGACGACCATGTGGTGGATGTGCTGCTTGATGCCGCAGCAATGGGTGCCAGCACCATTGAGCGGGAGGGTATTTCCTTTTCCCATCCGGCCCGATTCGTTCTGGTGGGCACCATGAACCCGGAAGAGGGCGAGCTACGGCCCCAGCTCCTGGACCGCTTTGGCCTGTCTGTGCGTGTGACCGGTATCCAGGACCGGGACAGCCGGGTGCAGGTCATGGAGCGACGGGTGGCCTTTGATGAAGATCCGGCGGCCTTTGCCGCAAACTGGGACAACGAATCCCTGGACCTGGTGGAACGCATTGAGGCGGCCCGCAGCCTGTACACTGAGGTCAGCATCAGCCGGGACCTGCTGTTCAGCATTGCCGATTTCTGCCTTGAGCTGGGCGTGGACGGCCACCGGGGCGACATCATCATCATGAAGACCGCCAAGGCCCTTGCTGCCTTTGCAGGCCGCACAGAGGTACAGCAAAACGATGTGGACACGGCTGCCGAGCTGGCCCTGCCGCATCGGATGCGACGCCAACCCCTGATGGAGGTGGATGATACTGCGGAGAAGATCAGGGCTATGCAGCAGTAACAGCCGTGTCAGGTAGGCACAGGGTCGGATACAGGACGCCCACCATCCGGGGCCATTCGGGCGTTTTGCCCGATAAAATGAGGTTACCGCCTCATTGTCAGGGTGCTGGCCTTGTGTTATTGTATTATGCATTAATGAGACTCTTTTAGAAAAAGGCAACAGTGACAGGCTCATAGGTTCCTACATGTCATGATAAAGCACCTTATCCGGTTCGCTCTGACCCTGTTCGGTGTCTCAATCATCAGCTTCCTGCTCCTGGACTTTGTGCCCGGCGATGCGGCAGAGCTGTTACTGAGCAGACAGCCCGAGGCTTTTTCCGGTGACAGAATAACTGCGCTGCGTCAGGAACTGGGCTTGGATGCACCCTTGCCAATGCGTTATTGCAAATGGCTGGCACGGGCGGTTGTGCTGGATTTCGGCACCTCGTTTCGTAGCGGAGAGCCGGTGAGTCAGGAGATTCTGCACCGCCTGCCAACAACGCTGACACTTGCTGGCGCTGCCTTTGTTTTTACTGTCTTTTTATCGTTAATCGGTGGCATTATTTCCGCAGTTTTCCACAACAGACTGCCGGACAGATGCCATCGAATATGGACAATCTGCACGGTTTCCATCCCGGATTACTGGCTGGGACTGATGCTTATGCTGGTTTTCTCCCTGAAGCTGAACTGGTTTCCTGTAATCGGCGGCAACGGATTTACTCAATTCATTATGCCGGTCATGACGCTGGGGCTATCCATCTCCGCGGCTGAGGGGAGAATTTTTCGTGCAAATATCCTGGAGGTGCTTGGACAGGACTATGTCCTGTTCGCCTCTGCCAAGGGCTTGAGCCAGACAAAGGTCTTTCTTCGCCATGTCTTCCGGCCTGCCCTCCTGCCTATGATTTCTCTCTGGGGTATGTTGCTGGGCCATCTGCTGGGGGGAGCCGTGATTGTCGAGTCCGTCTTCTCCCTGCCCGGTCTGGGCAAACTTGCCGTTGATGCCGTCTCATCCCGTGATATTCCAATGATACAGGGAACCGTCCTGACCATGACCCTTTTCTTTCTCTTGGCAAGTCGGGCTATGGATCTGCTTTATATGCTGCTTCTCCCCCGCAGGCGGAACAGTGTTTGTATTGAAGGAATAACGTGAGGAATAACGAGTAGTAATTTCACTGAAAAAAATGATACATTCGTTTCGGCGGCCAGCCTCTTTTCCGGTCATGCTCATCATCATGACCGCAGCTCTGCTGCTTTCCCTGATTTTTGCTCTTTCCTTCGGCCCTTCTCGGCTCCCGACCCATACAGTCTGGGAGGTTGCACTGTACCACCTGACCGGCATAAAGCTTAACAGTTTCAGTCTGGCTCAGGAACATATTGTACTCTATCTCCGCTTTCCCCGTGTCTTTCTTGCAGCTATCACAGGAGCAGGGCTTGCCGCTGTCGGGGTGATGCTGCAGGCTGCTGTGCGCAACCCGATGGCTGATCCCTATATCATCGGGGTATCTCCCGGTGCAGCAGTGGGGGCAGTCCTCATGCTTATCCTGGGCTGGAGCGACAAAATCGGCCAAAGTGGCCTGGCAGTTGCAGCCTTTTTCGGCGGCCTGCTCGCCTTTGCCGCTGTGGGACTGATGGCCTGGCGAAACGGCAGGCTCACACCTTCACGGGTCATTCTGGCCGGAGTGGCGGTTTCTTATCTCTGTACCTCATTATCCAGTTTCCTGCTGCTCAACTCTTCGGAGCATGTTCCTTCCCAGGCTATTCTCTACTGGCTCATGGGCAGCGTGGCCGGAGCGCGTTGGGACCAGCTCGCTTTGCCTGCTCTGCTTGTGGCGGCAGGCTCTGTCTATGCCCTGGTAAAGGCCCGGAGTCTCAACCTCATAGCTTTGGGCGATGAAAACGCCTGTGCCTTAGGGGTTCATCCCGATCAACTGCGTTTTCAGCTCATGATCATTGCTGCCCTGCTGACCGGGGTGCTGGTCTCGGTGAGCGGCGGAGTAGGTTTTGTTGCGCTCATGGTGCCCCATGCAGTGCGTCTCATTACAGGAGGAGATCATCAACGCCTTCTGCCGCTGGCTGTGTTGAGCGGAGCCGTCTTTCTGGTCTGGGTGGATCTGGCCGCCCGACTGGTCATTCAACCGGTTGAACTGCCCCTGACCATTGTCACCGCCTTTATCGGCACGCCCTTTTTTCTCTGGCTACTCAGACGCAAGGAATCCTTTGTCGAAGGAGCAGGCTCATGAAGATTACCTGCTCGGAAATCTGCTGGAGTGCCGGGAAACGACCTATCCTTGACCGAGTTTCCCTGACTGCGGCGACCGGACAGTTTACCGGTATTATCGGTCCCAACGGCAGCGGTAAATCCTCTCTGCTGCGTTGCCTCTATCGTGCCCTTACACCCGACTCCGGCCAGATGTTTCTGAATGACCGGGAAATACGCTCTTTCTCACGCCGTGAACTGGCTGTGCATATGGCTGCTGTACTGCAGGAATCCCTTGCCGAATGCCCGTTCACTGTCATGGAAATGGTCATGATGGGGAGGTATCCTCACCACAGTACGTTTTCTTCATTGAACAGGGAGGATCGGGCCAAGGCGCAATATGCCCTGGAACAGGCTGATCTGCTTACCATGGAACAGGCCATGTTCCAGAGTCTTTCTGGTGGAGAAAAACAACGGGTCATGATTGCCCGAGCACTCTGCCAGGAAACTCCGGTTCTGCTTCTGGACGAACCGACCAACCATCTCGACATCCGCCATGCCCTAGCTCTGCTCGGCCTGATCAAAAAACTGCAGGTAACAACCTTGGCTGTGCTGCATGATCTCAACCTTGCCGCAGCCTGCTGTGACAAGATCGTTGTCCTGCAAAACGGAAAGGCTGTTGCTGCCGGAGAACCACGTTCTCTCTTCACTTCCTCGCTACTGCAAGAGATTTTCGGTGTGGAGGCCGAGGTAAGTTCTGCGGCAGATGGGCCGTATATTCGTTTTATCGGACCGAGCAGGGAAGACTGAGGTGTTCTACCCAACAAAATGAGTTTATTACCTCATTGTCTGGGTACTTCCTGTCTGGTATTTATACTTGGGTATAAAATATTATACCTAAGAGAATAAATTTTTAACTGTATGGAAGACCAAGTTCTTTGCTGGTACATTGAGGATTAGAGCTATCGGATGAACAAATGAAGATGAAAGACAAGACGATGATTCGCAAATACGTGACGTGCCTATGTCTGTCAGCAATGACAGGGTGCCTCTTCAGCTCGTCACCGGCCTTAGCGCAAGGCGAAGAAGTCAAGGCAGGCACGGAGCAAGGTCTACATGAAGCTCGGCACAGTAACCGTCACCGCAGACGCCCTGTATATGACAAGTGCCGACCAGCCGGCATCGGTAGATGTTGTTGCGGCCGATCAGATTGAGACCGAAAATGTCGATTTCTCTATGGAACTGATGAAAAAGGTACCGGGAACCTATTTCGGCGACTGGAATCAGGGTGTAGTCTCAGGAACTTTTTCCATGCGCGGCTTTGACAGCAATCATGACGTGCCAGCTACTCTCATCGTTGACGGCATCCCCCACAACTTCGGGTACGGCCGCATGGATATTCAGCCGTTTTTACCAATGGAAATTGAACGGCTTGAGGTGGTCAAGGGAACGGGTGACCCAAGGTACGGTCTGCAGAATATTGCCGGTAACGTCAATCTGCACACCAAGCGTGGCGGAAACACCACCAAGGCGAAGCTTTTGTCGGGCAGCTTCAATACCTACGATGCCAGCCTGATCACCGGCCATGAGGAGGGAAATTTTTCCCAGAACTATTTTGTCGGCTACCGGCAGAGTGACGGATTTCGCGATCATTCTGGTCTGAGAAAAGGTGCCGCGTCCGGCAAGTGGTTTTACACGACCACGGATGGCGATCTCTCAATCGGTGCCATTGCCCGCGTCTTTGGGATAGATGCCGATGCACCGGGCTATATCACCTTGGAGGAGGCTGCGAACACCCCCCAATATTCGCCGGAATTCGCCCGCACCGACGGCGGCACTCAGGACGACCATCACCTCAGCCTGCATGCGGACTATGATTTCAATGAAAATGTCTTTTTGTCTCTCAAAACCTATGTTCAGGAGATTGAACGAACTCGTTGGGCCCGCTGGAGCGACGCAGGGAGTCAGCAGGAACGGTTCTCTGATGACAAACAGTTCGGTGCCGTCTCCACCCTGAGCTACGAGAGCGGCAATACCGCTATCCAGAACCTGAAACTCGACTGGGGACTTGATTTCCAGTATCAGGACAACACGGAGATGCGCTGGACTACCGTTGACCGGGTTCGGCAGGGCGACCCGGCCAGGGATTGGGATTTCAACAAATCATACTGGGGAAGCTATATCCAGGCAGATGGCCTGATTAACGACTGGTTACGGCTGATCGGTGCCCTGCGGGTGGACAGCTTTACCGGTGATTTTGAAAACCGTCTCTCGCAGACTGCGTCGGACATGCTGGATATGGATTTCATCTGGCAGCCAAAAGTCGGGATGCAGATCACCCCTCTGAAGGGCTACAGCCTTTACGCTAATTGCGGTCGGACCTTTCAACTGCCGGGAACACCACAGCTGTTTGGTCAGGATGCCACAGGTAATCTGATCTCCCGTGAGCTTGGCGAATCGGAAAACGATGGTTGGGAGTTGGGTGTCAAGGTTTCGCCCTATCAATGGTTGTCGGTTCGGCTTGATTACTGGAACATGACGGCCACCGACGAGGTTCGGGATAAGAAAGATGGTTCTGGAGACTTTATCAATTCCGGTGAGACTGAGAGGAAAGGGTGGGACATGGCCTTCAGCGTCCGGCCCGTTTCCTGGGCAGCCCTGTGGGGATCGTATTCAATGGTCGAGGTCACGTACATAGATCCCGGGCCCGGACTAGAGGATCGACTTGGGAAAGATATCGAAAATATTCCCGACTATACCGCCAAAGTCGGCCTGGATCTGGGCAAGCAGACTGGCCTTTTCGGCAGCATCTGGCTCGAATCCCAAGGGGATTACTATGTCGATCCCCAGAACGAAACAGCACGGGTCGGCGACTATAATGTCTGGAACGCCAAGGCAGGGTATCGAATAGGTAAGACAGCCTTTGGTCTGGAGATCAAAAACCTGCTTGACGAGGAGTATATCGGCTTTGCCTGGAATAATACGTCTGGATTCTCTCCCGGAGATGAGAGGAGTGCCTATGCCTGGGTTACAGTTGAGTTTTAAGGATTTTTTTGTAGGTACGATAAAAGAGCAGCTCAGAGAGCCTCTTTTTTTTAGCAACTCAATCACACGATTTGCGGTTTTGTATTATTTGTTACAATCATCAAATGAAAAGTATCGGCAGGCATATTCTACACCTTCTTCTTCTCCTGATAATCAGTGGACCTGGAACACTCCGGGCAGACAACCAGAAAATGATAATTTATAACTGCGATCAGCTTGTCTATTTTGAGAATGCACCAAAACGAGCTGTGACCGTGAATCAGTCAGCCACGGAACTACTCCTTGCCCTCGGACTGACAGATCGGATGGTCGGGACAGCCTATCTGGATGCGTCCATCCGCCCTGATCTCCAAGCTGACTACAGGAAGGTGCCAGTACTTGCAGCCAAGGCACCCGGAAAAGAGAGCCTGCTGGCGGAAGAACCTGATTTTGTCTATGCCACCTTTGGCGGCATGTTCAGTGATGCCAGCCTCGGGACCCGAACGTTTCTTGAGCAGCTGGATATTGCTACCTATGTATCTCCGGTTTTCTGTAACGGCAAAAAAGAACCACTGACCCTGGAACTGCTGCTCTCCGAAATTCTGGAGATCGGAGAAATCTTCCAGGTCAGTGATCGATCCCAAGCTTTGACTGCGGATATACGGCAACGGATTACGAATACATCAACACGGCTTGCTAAGATCAGCGAACCTGTCCGGGTCTTTCTCTTTGATATGGATGATCGCACCCCGTATACAGCAGGTGCTCTCGGCCCACAACAACTGCTCCTGTCGCTGGCCGGAGCGGAAAACATCTTTGCCGATATTCAGGGCCGAATGGCCGGTGTTTCCTGGGAAGCTGTGCTGGAACGTGACCCAGAAGTTATTCTCTTGGTGGATTCAGTCTGGTCTTCAGCAGAACATAAACGTGAGCTTCTTCGGACAAATCCGGCCCTACGTACCATCAGGGCTGTACAGGAGGATCGCCTGATTACGCTGGATTTTCCTGACACCATGCCCGGTGTCCGTTTTGGAGTAGCAGTGGAAAAGTTGGCGCAACAGCTCTATCCAGAATACTTTGTAACCAAAGAACCTGTACGCTGATGCACAGAAAAAATGAGCATCACAAAACACCTGGATATCTGCTTGCACCGGGAGGAAAGAAGTACACGCTGACAGCGGGAATGCTGGCTGATCTCGGCCCCGGAGCCTCTGTGCTGGAAGTAGGCTGCGGCATGGGCTGTACTGCGGTGGAGTTGGCCGAATATTTTGACTGTACAGTGGAAGCATTTGATCTTGTTCAGGACTTTATAGACAGAGCAGAGCAGTATGCCTGTATGCGCAAGATGACAGAACAGATACATTTTCACTGTGCTGATATCTTCGAATATCTTGATCATATTCCTGATCATACCAAACGTTTCGATCTGGCAGTGGCTGAGGGCGGAGCGTTGACGGCAGTAAAAGATCGCCGGAAGGTACTTTCCCTGCTCTATCAGGCGATCAAGCCGGGAGGATATCTCTATCTCAGCGATTTACTCGTACACCCTTGGGTTCCGGAGCCGGTTACGCAATACTATGCACATCTCAACACTATGACAGAAGAACGCTATCGAACCCTGCTTGCAGAATTGGATTTTGACATCAAGTTCTGCCACCTTTTACCGGAACAGGCATGGCACGATTATTTTACCGCCCTGAACCAGGCTCTCAGGGAAAAAATCGGTTTTCTGGGCAATCCCAAAGTGGCGGAAAAGGTCAGGCAGGAAGAGGACATTTACTATAAGCAGGGAGGACATCGCAGTGTGGACTACCTGTTTGTTATTGCACAAAAAGAAGTGATACCGTTGTGAATAGCCATTAAAAACAAAATTTCCATGAAAAAGAAGACGATGAAACATCCCGGCCCGATACCCTGTTCGCCCTGTTCGCCCTGTTCCTTTGCTGCCCTTGCGGTACTGCTGACCCTGAGCGCAGGAATATCCACGCCGGTATATGCGCAAGACAAAGGTGCTGCAAACAAAAAATCTGTTCATAAGCTTGAGGAAGTGGTTGTCACCGCAACTAAAAGCGAGACCGAGGTGCAGGATGTAACCGCCAGTGTGAGCGTGCTGTCTGGCGACGATCTCCGGGAAACCGGGGCAAGGGTGCTTACCGATGCCCTGCATCAGACCACAGGCCTGCAAATGAATGAATGGGAAGGAGGCGGTGAGTTTTCTATGGTCTCCATGCGGGGAATGCCGATCCTCAATACCCAATATGTGCAGGTGCTGGTGGACGGGGTGCCGCGCAACACGGCTCTGGATACCGTTGACTGGTCGGCTATCCCGTTGACCAATATAGAGCGCATTGAAATTATTAAAGGACCGGCATCCGCCCTGTACGGAAAAAATGCCTTGGGCGGGGTCATCAATATCATCACCAAGGCAGGCGGTACGGAACATCAGGTAGATATGAGCGCAGGCTACGGCAGTTACGGGGAAAATAAAGCAACCGTGGTGTTGTCAGGCCCTCTGGGCAAAGATGGAGAGGTCGGATATTCAGCCGGTCTCCTCCGAAGGGCGGGTGAGGGCTGGCGTGCTGAAAATAATGATTTTGATCGACTCAACGCCTTTATGCGCCTGGACGGGTCTCTGTCCGATAAAACCACAGCCGGGTTCAGCCTGGACTATGCAACCTGGAATCTGGAATACCCTGATTATCTGCCCATTGCCCTGTATGAAGCCGGAGCACGGGAAGAGGTCTTTTTTAAGCACGGCTTGGAGGAGCATGACGAGTTCAATGCCGCCCTTAACATTGAGCATGAGCTGAATAGAAACCTCCTCCTGATCAACAGAACGTATGGTCAGAATATCGAAGAAGAGTGGCAGGATATCGTTGATGTAGTGGATAAGACTCTTGATTCCAGGCGGATGGGGAATGAACTCCGTCTGGTCAGCAACAACCGACTGTGGAACAAAACAAACCGGACAACCTTGGGATATCAGTTTGAATATGAGGATTATAACGAAACCCGTCAATTCTCACAATATTTCCCTGCGGCAGCAAAACGGGGCATGATCTTTAAAGATGCAGAATCCTCTCGTACCTTTAACTCGCTCTATCTTCAGGATGAACTGGAACTTTCCGATACCTTGACCGCCACTGCCGGGCTGCGCTATGACCATGTTGCCATTGATTTAGAGAATCTGCTTGATCCCGCAGGGTCCAGAGATTCCGATTTCAGCCAGTTCAGTCCCAAGGCCGGTCTTGCCTGGAATCTGACGCCTGATCTGAGCCTGTTCGTCAATCTCGGCACCGGCTTCAAGGCCCCGGTCGGCTCGCAAATCGCCACCAACCCTGATATTGAGCCGGAAGAGGCAATCAACTATGAATTGGGCGTGAAGACCTCTTTGTTTGACCGGGCATATCTTCAGGTTTCTCTGTATCGTACTGACCTGGACAGCCAGTTGGTCATGGTGCCGGATGAGGGCGGTGAGGGCACCTTTCATTTTGAAAATGCCGGTGAATCGCGGATGCAGGGTGTGGAGGTTGAGGCGGATATAGAGCTGGCATACGGGTTCACCCTGATCGGCTCCTACACCTATAATGAGAGCTATTATGTGGATTTTGTCGATTATGCTATGGATTATTCGGATAACGATCTCCCTTGGCAACCGAAACATAAAACCTCGCTGGAGCTCCGCTATGCCCATGACTCCGGGTTCGGCTGTTCGTTGATCAGCCGCTGGGTAGGTACGCAGTGGCTTGATAATGAAAATTCCTATGAGCAGGATGCCTACAACCTGGTTGATGCCAAGTTGAAGTACAGCAGGGGAATATTTGAAGGTTCTCTGACTCTGCGCAACCTGTTTGATACTGATTACGTTGCTGCCGGAGAAAATTGGGGCGGTGGTGACATCTATCTGACCCCGGGTGACCCCTTGACAATGTACGGTGAAATCACCCTGCATTTTTAAGCGGCTGTCCGGTCAGGGAACCTGTTTTGCTCCTCTCGCCGGAGAAGGCTGGTTCTATTCTCAACAAAAAGGAGGTGATTCCATTGAAAATTCGTGTAGTTTCTGAAACCGAAAAAGCTGCGGACAAGTCTATGCATCATAGCACAGGCATCGGACCACAGTAAGTTCTGCCGGGAAGCTCAGGTGACGGTCTGAGCTTCCATTGTACCGCTGTCGGCGAGAAAGACGGCGGTATTTTTTATTCAGCATTCTCAGTATTTCATTTATGAGTTCATCTTCTGTACAGAGAAGCCCTGAAAACAGGAAGAGGGAACTCTCCCTTTTCAAAGAAATGCCCGCCTTTCGCAGGCTCCTGACCGGCTGGACAATCAGCGCACTGGGAGACAGCCTGAATCAGGCTGCGGTCATTTTTTTAGTCTTATCAGCCACCGGAGGCGAGGGACTGCAAACAGGTCTGGCAGTCGGGTTACGGCTTTCTTCCCGTTTGATCTTTGCCGGTTTGGGAGGCGTGCTTGCTGACCGGTTTGAACGTCGCAATGTCTTAGTTCTTCTTGACCTTTGTCTGGGCATAACAGCCCTGCTCTTTATTTTTGCCGGTATCACAAGAAGCCTTCCCGGCCTGTATATCCTTACTATCCTGATGGGAGCACTCAGTGCGGCCCATGCAGCCACCCGCCCGGTGTATCTCAGAGATGTCACCGGAGCTGATCGCTTTGATCAGGCTCTTGCACTCATCCAGGTCGGGTTCGGTCTGATGCTCTTTCTCGGCTATGGACTGGGAGGAGCCTTGCTGAGTATCGTCGGGTGTGCAATCGTCTTTACCCTGGATGCCTTGAGTTTTTTCTTCTCCGCCTTGTGTACATGGACCACCCGCTCTGCGCAGCCACAGAAAAGGTCCGTCGATTCTATGACGAAAAGAGGTGTTTTTCGTGAATGGCTGCTTGGTTGGCAATATCTCAAAACAAAACCGGTACTGCTGTATATGGTTCTGACCAATGCTATCTGGTCACTGGGCGGCGGCAGCGTTTTTGTGTTGATATCTCTGCTCAACTACCGGGACTTTAACAATAACCCTATTACCCTGGGACTCTTTTTTGCCATGACCGGTGTCGGAGCATTGGGAGCGGCCTGGATACGTCCGAAATTGGGTCGGGGCTTTACACGGGAAGCACGCATCATCGGCTGGGCCTGCGTTATTGAAGGGACCTTATTTCTTCTGCTCCCGCATATACAGTTCCTGCCGCTGACCTTAGTCGTACTGGCTGCCCAGTTTTCTGCCGCCTTTCTCTTCGGGCTGGCCTATCAGCCCCTGTTGCTGCGGACAACCGAGTCCGCTCTGCGGGGGAGAATATCAGGTCTGGACAGTGGAGTTTATCTGTCCTTATATGGTTTGTCAGCAGCTGTCCACGGAAGTATCGCTGAGGTTCTGGGGCTTGAGAAAACAGCCTGTCTTGCTGGTGGCATTATGACCATTGCCGGCCTGTTCTGGTTCCGATTCCTTGGATCGCCCAAAAGCAAAAGGATCACCCCAGGCAAACCTGCCGCACATCCTGACATCAGGAAATCATAAGAAACAAGGAATAAGGAGAAAAATATGGAGAACAACAGTACAGTCCGTCGCAATACCAGGCTGTCTCTTTCCCCGACCGGTGAGGGGACTGTTGCAGTATCAGTACAGGGAGAGATTAAACTGCTGGAATGCGACCCGCTCATTCTGGAAAGAGTGTTACATGCTGTAGATTCTGAAGGGACAGTCAAAGGCATTATTGGTCATTTTGCAGGAGAATTTCCTGCTGAGGATGTCTTGCACTTTTTGCAGACCATCAGCGAAGCAGGGCTGTTAACCATCTCCGAGGAAGAAAAAAAGAGTGAAGCGCAGCATGCTCCTGCGCCGGTTCTGCTGGGATCAGGTAAATTGGCCCAGGCTGTGCAGCAGGCCCTGGGGGAAGCATATTCCCGGCTTCCTCTTGCTTCGCCGGATGTCGGCTTGTATCCATCCGGCACGGTTTTTATCGTCTGTCCGGAGCAGGCAGACTTCAATACCCTGCTTGAACTCAACAGTTTGTTCATCCAGCATCGCTATGCCTATATTCTCTGTTATTTTGACGGCGAACAGATTGCTGTCGGGCCGAGTGTGCTGCCCGGCCTGACGCCCTGCTTCAGTTGCTATCTGGAACATCGGCGGGCAAAACTGGAACAGGAAATGACAGGCTGTTTTCCTTGGCAGGCTCTGGGAAAACTGACTGCTGCCTGGCCGCTGCCGGACAGTCCGCAATGGGATATCAGTGCTTCCTGGGCAGCAGAACTGCTTGCCAATGAAGTAAGGCGACTTCGCACAGGCGGTGAGAATCCCAAGCTTGCTCATAATCAAACCCTGTTTTCCCTGCCTTCTTCTGCTGCCCAGTCCTCCATACAGTTTTCTCCTATCAGCACCTGTCCTTCCTGTCGGGCCTTAGCCCTTGATCAGGTTCATGACGGTCGCCCGCTGACCTGTCCTCCACCTATGACCTTATCCCCTGAAACGCCGGTCCAGTATACAGTGGGAGGTCGCCGCAGTATTTCCAACAGGGAAACCCGCAAGATACTGGATCAATGTCTGGCCCGGCTGGACTGCAAAATATCCATTCGCCGCCATCAAGACGGGCCTCTGGATAATCTGCTCCATCGCTTTTCCGCTTCTGCTGAGAGCAGCTATGATCCCAAACGGGCAATCCTTGTGCCGCAGCAAAAGAGTCGGGGCAAGGGGCTGACCGAGGAGCAGGCCTATTTCTCAGCAGCATTCGAGTTGTTTGAGCGTATCAGTGCCCAGTATAGCGGAGGATTTGAGCTGGTTCGGGTGCCGTACAGCGAGGTAAAGGATCTGGCAATGGATATTCCCGCCCATATCGGCAGGGTCTTTTATCAGGGAGGGATGGACACCTTTCATGAGGATTTGCCTGTGGATTGGGTCTGGGCGCATTCGCTTATTGACGGCAGTCCCAAACTGGTTCCGGCCTCTATGGTTTTCATCTCCAGTACCCGTTTTCAAGGACAGTTCTACGACTGCTCTTCCGGCGGGCTTGCAGCAGGAGGAACCTACGAGGATGCTCTGCTCCAGGCCCTGCTTGAAATTATTGAGCATGATGCCTGGATGATCTGGCAGGCCAATCGTGTTCAACGGCCTCTGGTCCGACTGGACAAAAATCTTCCTGCCGGGGCGGAAGACCTGATAGAGCGCATACAGGCCCACGGTCTGCGGCTGGTGGTGCGTGATTACACCACTGAGTTCGGGTTCCCGGTGTTCCGTACCTGGATGATTGATGACAGTGATTTTTCTTTTTACGGGTCCAACGGGTTCGGAGCCAGCCTTGATCCGGCTATCGCCTTGGAACGGAGCATCTCCGAAGCCTATCAGGCCAGAGACCTCGGTGATGATAAACGCATCAGCGCCTACAGTAATCCGGCGGCCCGTGATCTGGTTTTTCAATATCACTCCCTGTTTTCCCTGAGCCACTTCAAAACCCTGGAAATGAATGCGTCTGCTGATCAAGCTGTTGTCAACTATTCCTCATTTGATAACCAGTCAACGCTGTCGGTTTCCGAAGATATCAAGAAAGTTGTCAAGCGTATCCGCAGTGTGATTCCCCAGGCAGAGCTTATGGCTGTGAATCTGACCAAGGAGTACATCGGTATTCCGGTGGTCAGGGTTATTGCTGGCGGGGGGATTCAGAAAAACGCCGAGCCTATTCTGTCGGCCTCGGATCGTTTGTTTCATCTTCCTGTATTGATGGGAGAGAGAGAAGAGCCTTTAGGCTATGATGATCTGTATAATGGGAGCTACCCGCATTGACAGAGAGACAAAAAGCCGTGCAACACGGTTGCACGGCTGGAGGCTGGGACTACTTACTACAGAAGGTTCTACCGGGAAGCTCTGTTGACGGCCAAAGCCTAACCCGCATATTCAGTGTATGCAATGCCTGTTATCTTTGTCAAGGTAAAGGATGAGATGATGAGATGACTGTGATGTGAGGTCAAGTAATCATAAAAAAAGCTGAAGAACAAAGAAGGAGAACAGAAGAAGATGAAGAAGCATCAAATCCCCCTCACAGCCCTTGCTGCCTTTGCCGTGCTGCTGGCTGCGCCATCCTTTGCTCAGGAGCAATCCGGGGCAGCGGAAAAAATCCATTCACTGGACGAGATTGTGGTCAGTGCAACCAGGACGGAAAAGACATTGGCCGACGTGCCGGCGGATGTCAGCGTCATCACCGAGGAAGATCTGAAGCGGAAAAACTACGTCAGCGTCAATGAGGCATTGGAAACCATTCCCGGCGTGATGTCGTATTCCGGGACCGGCATTTCTCCGGGGCCGCCCGCCTCGGCAGTGGTCAATCTGCGGGGCTTTCACGGGGCTATGCGCAGCATGATCATGATCAACGGCCAGCCCATCAGTCCGTTCATGTATGCGGCCTCGCTGGTGCATTGGTCGGCAATTCCGGTGGATTCCATTGAGCGGATCGAGGTGGTCCGGGGGCCGTTCTCCGCCCTGTACGGCGGGGATGCTGTCGGCGGACTGGTGAATATTATCACAAAGACACCGGAAGAATTCGAGGCAACCGTCCGGGCCGGTTACGGCAGCAACAGCACCTATAAGGTCCATGCTGATATCGCAGACCGGCCACTTGAGAAACTGAGCCTGTCCGCCTCCTATGACTTCAAACAGACGGATAATTACGTTGCTGATTTCAATGTCCTCATGGCCTCAGCACCGAATGCGGCCCAAGCCGCTGCTGCTGTGCCGGTTTCCGGGATCGTGCAGCAGCCCTACCGTACTGGCGGCACAGCCTATGAAGTCGGCGAAAAGGGCAGCAACGAGTATGCAGAACACACCTTTTCCCTGAACGCCAAGGTGAAACCCACGGACTCCTCGTCCCTCAAGGCTGGACTGCTCTACAGCTTCTACGAGGTCGACCCCTCCGGTTCTTCCTCCTATCTGCGGGATGCGGCAGGCAATGAGGTACGGTCCGGCCTGGTCAGTTTTCCGGCAGACGGAGCAACCGCCTATCTGAACGTGACAACCGGCGGCTTTATGGCACCGCGTGCTGAAAAGGCGAGCGGTGTGTACACCCTGGAATACAGCAATGATCTCTCTTCCGATCTGCGGATCAAGGCGTCCGCCGGGCTGACGGATTTCACCGAGGACAAGGTCGTGTTCCCCATCGGTAATGCCACCTCCTCCGACGGACCGGGCGTGTTTCAGGAGGCCCCGAGCCAGATATGGACAGGCGAGTTTCAGACAGACTATACCGCTGCACCGTGGCTGCTGCTGACCGGCGGCCTGAGCCTACGCCGGGATGAAGGCCAGTTCAACAGTTATATGCTGACAAACTGGCAGGATTTCGACTCCATCAGTATGCGCCTCCAGACCATTGATCCAGAGAGTAACCGCTACGGTGTTTATCTGCAGGGCGAACTGACACCGACTGAGCTGCTCACTGTTTACCTCGGTGGCCGCTACGACTGGTGGGAATCAGAGGCAGATCAACAGATCTCCACAGCAAGCGAGCATCTGACGGCGGATGATCAAAGTTCCTTCAGTCCCAAGATCTCTTTTCTGTACACACCTTATGAAAGTACCACCTTGCGGCTCTCCGGCGGCAAGGCATTCCGAGTGCCCAACTTTTTCGAGCTGTATCAGCCCCTGCGCACCTCAGGTGCCACCTATCTGCCCAACCCGAATCTGGAGCCGGAAATCACCTGGTCATGGGAGACCGGCATTGAACAGGCATTCGCTGCTGGCTGGACAATACTGAACCTGACCTATTTCGAACATTACACCACCGACTTTATTGATTCAAGAAGCTATCCCGACCCGAACAACCCTACTGTGACCATTGCCCAGCGGGATAATTTCGGCGAGGTGGAAGTCAGAGGGCTGGAACTCGGCATCAGACAGCGGTTCACAGAATATCTGAGCGGCTTTGCCAACTACACCTATACGGATGCCGAGATTACCGAGAATCAGAATTATCCTGACTACGTGGGCAACCGGCCAAGATATGTCCCTGAACAGATGTTCAATATCGGGCTTGATCTGCAGTACGGCCCGTTGACAGCCGGTCTGGTCAGCCATTACCGTTCCGAAATTTTTCAGAGCAATGCCAACAGCACGGTCAACTGGGAAGTTTACGGGGTCCAGGATGAAGTCCCCTTTGTCACCGACCTCACTGTCGGTTACGACTTCATGGAGCAGTACAATCTGTCCGTAACCGTGACCAACCTCTTTGACAGCGAGTATTTTCTCTGGAATAAGGCCCCCGGCACAGCCATGTTCGGGATGTTGAGCGCAAAATTTTGAGGCATCATCGGGTGAGCATGAGCAGGGATGTGCGGAATCCGATGGCGGAATGGCGTGAGGCAGTGCTGCATTCCCCGGCCTATCTCAGTCTGCTGAACGGCGAAGATGAGCGATTCTGGGAACAGCATGGCGAAACATATATCCGGAACCGCAGTAGCGGCGAACATGTCCGGCGGGTGAAGAGCTGGCTGGCTCATCAGCTGCCGCCCTCCGCCTCTGTTATTGAGATCGGGCCGGGGCCTGGTATTTTCACCCGCTTCCTGTCCGAGCATTGCGCTTCAGTGACAGCAGTGGAACCGTCGCCTGCCAATGCGGCCCGGCTCAGGCAGGAGCTGACTGCCTGCGACAATTTGAGCGTGGTCCAGGAGAAATGGGAAAAGGCGGCTCTTGCGCCGCACGATGCGGTGTTCATTGCAGGAGCCCTGTATGTCTTTCCTGATATTGAAGCCGCATTGCTGAAAATGCTCCGCCATGTCTACGGCAAGGTGCTGTTGGTGATTATGAACGAAGAACAGTTCCTGGAAAAAGAGGCTGCCGCCGCACTGGGTTTGGAAGCACCTGCTTCTCCACAGTTGTCCGGCCTGCTAACAGAGGTGCTGAACAGTCTGGAACTGCCTTTTAGCTGTGAGCAGTTCAGCGAAGAAACGAAATATCTCTATCCGCATCTTGAGCTGGTTGTTGATCTCTGGAAAGGGAGCCTTGGCCTGCGGGAGGAACATTGTTCCGAGCTGGAGCAATTTTTCAGGAAAAAGGGCCTGTATGCGAAGGACGGGACAGCTATCAGCGTGCCGAGACGGTTCAGGACGTATTTGATGGAGATAGTTATTTAAAAAGAAGAACTGAAGAACCCGAAAAGAGAAGAAGGAGAACAAAGAAGATGAAAAAGAACCCAATACCGCTCACGACCCTTGCCGTGCTGCTGGCTGCGCCATCCTTTGCCCAGGAGCAATCCGGGGTAAAGGACAAAATCCATGCACTGGATGAGGTAGTGGTTACGGCAGGAAAAATGGAAACAAAAGTTGATAAAAAGCCCACCAATGTTGAGATCATCACCCGTGACGACATAGAAAAAGTTCCGGGTGTTGTCTATATCAATGACCTGCTGCAAAAGGTTCCCGGCCTATGGGCGCCCCGTTTTCAGTCAGGTGTGGCCAATGACGGCAACTTTTCCACCCGCGGTTCCGAAGTAAAATCACAGGGACTCCGTGTTATGGTCAATGGTATCGAACTCAACAAAGGAAACGGCTATGTTGTCTTGCCTCGCATACCGTTGCACGATGTGGAACGTATTGAGGTCATCAAGACTGCCTCTGCCGAATACGGTGATCAGGCCGTTGGCGGAATCATCAATGTAGTGACTGCCACATCCTCAGAAAGAGTAGAGGCCAAAGTCGGCACTGCCTTTGGTGACTTCGACTACGGCAAGGCATATACGGTTGTCAAAGGCAGCATTGATAATTTTGAGTACTTTTTCGATCTCGGCTTTTCAAGGAGCGGAGGGTATCAGGATGACACCGAATATGATCCAATAAATGCTTATACTCGTTTAGCCTATGCTATTAATGACAGCACCGAGTTGGAATTTCATGGTTCCCACATGGATTCCGAAGGAGTCTGGCCGTCAAAGTTGACACAGGCTCAATTCGAGGCCAATCCTCAACAAAGCCCGGGAAAAGCGAGTGTCTTTAATAACGACTACGACTTAGGTGCGCTGGTTTTGAGTAAATATTTTGGCGATGATATCCTTAAAGCAAAATTAATAGGGAAAGACGAATATGTGGGGATGATTTTTAGTTTTCCTTTTGGAGAACGAGAATATGTTTACACAGAATGGGAATTTTACCCATCAATTACTTACCAATGGCAACACCCAATAGGGAATATGAGCAATCAGCTTCTCGTTGGCGTTGAATATCGCAACCACGAGTTAACTGGAAAACAGTACTCACTAACCAACGGTACTCGTGAGGCTAAATTAAGAGATACCCTGCGGAAAGACATCTCTTATGCGGCATATACCGTTGATGAACTCTCTGTGACAAAGGACGTAACCATCACAGCGGGTGTACGTTTCGACGCATACGAGCAGGATCAAACCGGTCGTGTGAATCCGGCAAACACTGTTTCACAGTCAGATCAAGCTATAAGTCCAAAAATCGGAGCCACGTATTCGATCAACGAGACAACAAACCTCTTTGGCGGCTTCAACAGTGGGTACAAAAGTCCGGCAAGGACTCCTGGAATGGCCTATTCTGCCGACTTGAATCCTGAAAAAGTCTACTCCTATGAGGCAGGTGTACGCGGACTGGCTCTCCCTTGGCTTTCTTATAATGTCACAGGATTTGTCAACCAATACCTGGATAAATGGATTAAATCCGGCCCAGAAGCAACAGACCCTTACATAAACGCAGGAGAAACCGAGGCCATTGGACTTGAGCTTGCACTCGGCGCTCAATTCAGCAACGGATTTTTCGCTGATGTAAACTGTACCCTGCAGGAATCTGAATACACAAAATATGCAAAAGCAGGTGTCAACTATGATGGGAACAAAATTCCAAATGTGCCTGAGCAGATGCTTGGAGGAACGATAGGCTATCGAGACCCTGTTTGGGGGCAGTTCACCTTTACTGCCGACTATGTTGGAGACAGATATTTTAACGAACAAAACACCTTGAAAGGCGATGGCTATTGGATATTTGGTGCTGGTTATAAAAAGATTTTTGAAAAATGGGATCCACAATTATCCTTCTTTGTTGATCTCAAAAATTTGACCGACGAGGATGCAGTCGTGTACGGCGGTGGATCACCTGGCAAAGAGGCGTTAGTGCCTGTTTACGGGCAACAATTTCTAGTCGGCCTTGAGCTGATGTTTTAATCCATTATTAAAAGAACAAAGGAGATCAATCTTATGAGTCTATTACGAACGTCTGTTGGGAACAGGCAAAAGTGTTTTTCCCTGATACTGGCTGTTGTTGCTTTTGCGTGTTGTCCGAGAATCATCGAAGCGCATAATTTATGGATTGTTGGAGACGCCAAACAGCAGAACAAGGGAGAAGTGCATCTTTATTTTGAGCATCATGTGGGACCGGGTGATGGGGCCTATCTTGGTCCTATTGAGAAACGTGGCAAGACATGGCTCAAAAGGCCGGATAAAGAAAGACAATCTGTTGAACTTCAAGAAGTTACAGAAGGTGAGACTAAATATCTCGCAGGTAGTACAGGAACTGTATCCGGTTCCTATGCACTTGATCATACTAGCCTCTACGGCTTATATCATGGCCGCTTGGATTTTTTTCACGGACGCTATATCAAGGCTGATACAAAAGAAGATCTTGAAAAACTTGCAGAGTCTTCCGATATCCCGGTGCAGATCATTCCTTCCTGGACAGATAAAGGGCTTATGCTGCAAATCAAATATTTTGCTCTCCCGTGGCCCAGAACATCTCTCTGGATGATGCAGCCTGAAGAAAAGGATGAAAAGGGAAAAATGAAAGAAAAAGAGATGCAGACAAATAACAAGGGCGAGATTCTTATCGGGAAACTCAAACCGGGAACCCATTACTTCAGTACCCGTCTTATTGAAAACGATCCTGCAGGTGCTTTTGAAAATCAGGCATACAAGGGATTGATGCATGGTTCTACGCTGATCCTGAAGCTGGGCAACGGTTTTTAATTTGACATAGCTCGGACTGAAGAGCGCAGTTTTTCAGTCCGAGTTCTATCTGAAGAAACCGAAAAGAGAAGAAAAAGAGAAGAAGGAGAATAGAAAAAGATGAAGAAGCATCCAGTCCCCCTCACCGCCCTTGCTGCCCTCATCGTCTTTGTCCTGCTGCTGGCTGCGCCATCCTTTGCCCAGCGAGAAAACATCCATGCACTGGATGAGGTAGTGGTTACGGCCACCAAAACAGAGCGGGAACTCAAAGATGTGTCCACCAATATGGTGGTATTGACGGAGAAGGATATAGAGCAATATCAGCCCACCGATACAATGGATCTGCTCCGGCATGTGCCGGGCCTGGTGCTGAACGGTATGGGCAGCTCCAAGGCATCGTTTTACGCCGGATCACGGGGTATTCAGCCCTCCTCGCGGGGTATGCTGATCATGATGGACGGCGTTGAGATGAACGACCCGAGCAACTATATCTCAGTTTCCAATGTACCGCTTGAGGCTGTTGAACGGATTGAGATTGTCAAGACGCCAGCCTCGGTACTCTACGGCCCAGCAGCAGTGGGCGGTGTGATCAACATTATCACCAAAAAGCCGGGCAAAGCTATGCAGGCGGACGCATCCCTGGGCTACGGCTCCTTTGACCGCAAGGAGGTCTCAGCCAATCTGTCTGGTTTACTGGATAACGGCTTCAGTTACGGCCTGAACTATCGGGGACTGGACACGGACGGCTATCGGGCCAACAGTCAACGCAGCCAGCACGCCTTTACCCCGCGCATCGGCTATTTTTCCGAAGCTGTGGAGTTTGATCTGTTCGCCAATATTGTTGATGCAGAGTACGGATTTCCCGGCGGTCTGCCTCTGGGCAGCTATGCGGATGATCCAACAGCCTCGCTCCAGCCTGACCGGGAAGGCAACTCCCAAACCGTTGCCACTGGCGCAACGCTGGACTGGCAGGTCAATGACAGCGGCACTCTGCGGCTCAAGTCCTCGTACCGGAGTAATGACTGGGAAACCGAGGACTATGGTTTCTTCTTTAAAGGCGAAGATTACTGGACCTGGACCGGCGAGGCATCGTATCAGCATGTCTTTACAGTTAGTGGGCTGGAAAATTCGTTGCTGGCTGGCACGGAGTACAGAAGTATGCACAACAATCTGCGCATGTATATGGATGATAACTTTGGGTCTATGCTCCTCAATCATGCCGAGATTGAAGAGCAGATCACTGGTTTTTTTGTTCAGGATGAACTTGCCCCGACAGACCGGCTGATGCTCAATATCGGAATCCGCTACGATCAGATTGACACGGATTTTATCAACAAGCGTAATGCGGCTGCCAACTTTGACAGTTCCCATGATAAATGGAGTCCCCGCCTGGGCTTGAGCTATACCGTCTCTCCGGCACTCTCCCTGTTTGGCAACTATTCCCAGGGCATTCGCTCGGTCAATCTGGCTCGACCTGCCTTTAAGCTGACAGGCAATGTAACGCCTGAAACCGAGGAGAGCATGGAGGCAGGTCTGCGCGGGCTGTTCAACGGGATGCTTGAGTATAACCTGGCCGTCTTTCAGATCAACACGAAAGATAAGATCATTCAGAAGGAACGCTATCTGTATGAGAATGCCGGTGAGGCCGAATCCAAGGGCATTGAGATCAGCCTGACCCGCAGCCTGCCCTATGATCTGTATGCGTCCTGCGAGTATACTCATATCAATGCCGAGTTCACGGATTTCACCACCTCGGCCACCACGCCGGACGAGGCGATTTCCTACAACGGCAAACAAGTGTCCCTGGTGCCGGAAAACATCTTGGGTGTAACCCTGGGATGGAAAACCCCGCAGTACGGCCATCTGAGTGCATCCCTCCGTTATGTGGACGAGAAGTTTATTGATATGGACAATACCCTGACTTTGGATGCGTACACGGTGGCAGATATTAAATATATCTACAGCATGAGCAATGTCTTTTCTGCTGCGGATAAGATGAAGTTGAGCTTTGCTGTCAACAACCTGTTTGACGAAGCATACTCTGAATATGGCGAAGGCAGCGGTGGACTCTACGTGCCAGGGGCAGTTGCCTTTCCTGCGGACGGCGTGTCAGTATTCGCCGGGATCACCTATTCGTTCTGACAAACCTTCCCCGGCGGCTGCAGTTTTCTCCATCTTCTTTTGCTGCGGCCGCTGGTTTTCCTTATCCCCTGCCAGTTTACCGGCATCTTCTGTTTTTAGCGTAAAGCGGCCTGAACGAATGCATGGTTTCGATCCAATCAAATGCATGCATTCGTTCCGATCAAATGCATGCAGTTATATGTTAAGAATGCAGGGATTCGTGTGCAGGGGAAGCGGGGAGACGGGGGCTTCGCATTATCTGACCTGCGTTGCTTTTGTGTTTACAATGGTAGCCTGTTGCCCTATTGCACGGGCGGAATTTTTGCAGTTAGTATATCATGTACGGAGGTAAAGAAGAAATGAACCCTATCCAGACATGGAAGTCTTTCCAGGACCGCAGCCTCTACTATCAGGCCGTGCAAAAGGACGGCGAGGAGTCCTGCTGGCAGGAAATCGCACAGGATTATAACCGAATCGCCTATCCTGACAGGCAGCAGGAGGCATTGCTTGCCCGGCTCCTTCCTCGCTTAGAGGGGGTCAGCACGGCCATTGAGATCGGGGCCGGTCCAGGCACCCTGACCCTGTCACTGGCAGAGCGACTCAGGAAGATCACGGCAGTTGAACCCTCTCCAGCCATGTCCGAGGTGCTGACGGACAATCTGGCGCAACACGGGCTGGAGAACGTCACCTTGCTACGGCAACGCTGGGAGGAGCTTGATGCTGATGCGCTTCCTCCTGCTGATGCGGTGCTTGCCGGAGGCTGTCTCTATGTTTTCTATGCAATCGACAAGGTCTTGCGTAAGATGCTGGCCACTGCCAGAACCAAGGTCTTGCTCACCCATATCGGCCCTGAGGGGCTGCCAAAGATTGAGCAGCGACTTATCGAACGTCTTTCCTTGGTCAAGCCTAATCTCTTTCCGCCCCTGTCCTTGCTGCTGGAGGTGCTTGTCCACCTCTGTATCCCCACAGAAATCACGCTTTGTTATAGCACTGTCAGCAGGCGACAAACCGCTGAACAGTGGCTGCAACGCTGGCAGCGTTTGTTCCACCTGACCTCGCAGCAGCGTCTCTTGCTCCTGGGCTTTTTGGAACAGGAATGTAGGAAAGAGGGCGAGTTCTACTGCACCGAGGAAATCGTGCCTGCCGCAATCATTGAACTGAGGAAAATACCATGAACCGACAGCTTGTAGGAGCAGGTCTTGTTTATTGCTTGATCTTTTGCATACTGCTCCCGATTTGCGCTGCCCATGCGAAGAAGAATAAACTGACCGTTGCCGTGGGCAAGGACGCCTACATCACTGCTGGACCCAGAACCAATCTGGGTCGCTACCCGCTCAATGCCAATATCTTTGAGGCCCTGACAACCTTTGATCAGCATTTCCGACTTCAGCCCTGTCTGGCCGTTTCCTGGGAGTATCAGGGCAAGCGGACATGGCTTTTCCGACTGCGTAGGAATGTCCGTTTTCATGACGGCAGCCCGCTGACTGCTGCTGCGGTGCGGGCCTCATTGGAGCGGCAGGCCGAGGCAGGCACTCTGCTGTTCAGCTTTGAGCGCATCACAGCCCCGGATAAATATACTCTGGCTATCACCACGTCCGAGGAAAACCTGATCCTGCCCTACATCCTGTCCCATCCCTACATGGGCATTACAGGCAGTGCCGGGCCGGGGAACAAGCCCATCGGCACAGGCCCGTTCCGCTTTGTTCGCTATAAAAAGGATCAGCTGCTGGAGGTGGCAAGGAATACAGAGTATTGGGGAGACAAGGCCCGGAGCGCGGGTATCATCTTCCGCTTTCTGCCCGACCATGCGGCAAGGATCATGGCCTTTCTGGCTGGAGAAACCGACGTTCTTGTTGATATTCCCTGGGAGGTGCTGCCCCAGCTTAGGAATAGGCCCGGTTGTCGGATGTATACCTCGCCGCTAGGAACATACACCGGCCTGATGCTCTCCACCCAAGGTGTTCTGAAAGATAAGGCTGTCCGTCAAGCAATGGCAATGGCTCTTGATCGCAAAGCCATCAATCAGGCCCTGTGGCAGGGAATGGGCACCACCCGGCCGACCCTGCTGGCTCCCTCCTTTCTTGGAGCCTCAGCAGACCTGCTTCCAGATATGCCCTATAATCCAACAAAGGCCAAGGCTCTGCTCAGGGGAAAAAGAGTGTCGTTGCGGCTGATTGCCGGGTTCCCGGATGCGGAGAGCCACGGTATGCTGCCGGAGCTGCTGCAGGCCCAGCTAGCTGCTGCCGGGATAAGCGTACAGCTCCAGAAGATCAGTGATACCGGCCTGTACCACTCCCTGATGAAGGCGCATAAGGGCGATCTCTGGCTGGAAAAGGGCAACCTCAACAGTGCGGACCTGACCTTTCTGCCCCATCTGCTCTTTCATCCTGACGGCTTTTATCCCAAGCAGCTCGGTACCACCGCCGGGACAGAGCAGTTCTGTACCCTGATTGCGCAGGCACGGGCGACCCGCAGTGATGAGGCGTTCAGGAAGTACACGGCCCTGGCCTTGCAGGAAATCATCCATGAGGAAATGCTCTTCATCCCCCTTGGTGAACTCCCCTTTGTTCTGGCCGCACAGGCAAAGGTGCAGGTGCCTGAGCTACATCCCACTCTGCTCAGTATTCGCTGGGATCGCTTTGCTGTGCAGTAAGATTAGAGTAGTGCGCTGTTTTAACGGCGGGGAGTGAGGGCTGAAGGCTTTGTCCAGTCCTTTTCCTGTTGACAGAAGCAGATTCGACCTTTATTTTTTGAGCAGATCATATTGATTGTCCCTTCAAGGCGAGGATATCCGAGAAACAGCGTCCCAAAGGGACTGCCGAAAATAGCTTGGTGTTTCAACACTGGGTACAAACTCATATAATAAAGAGTAACTCTGATATGAACCCATTATGGATTGTGGCGGCATTCTTCTTTGGTGCCCTTGTCAGCAGAATCGGACTGCCTCCCCTTGTGGGATATTTACTGGCCGGATTCGCCCTGAACAGTATCGGTGTGCCGGGCAGCGAAATGCTGGAAACTGCGGCTGATGCCGGTGTGACACTGCTCCTGTTCACTATCGGACTAAAGCTGAAAATAAAAACCCTGGCAAAACCCGAAATCTGGGCCGGCACGACCATTCACATGACGGTCACGGTCATTCTTTTCGGCATATTGATTCAACTGCTCAGGGTTGCAGGACTGCCTCTCTTTGAGCAACTCACCGTACAGACCTCGCTGCTGGTTGCGTTTGCCCTGAGTTTTTCCAGCACGGTCTTTGCCGTGAAAGTGCTTGAGGGAAAAAATGAAATGGCCTCGCGGCATGCAGTCATCGCCATTGGCATCCTGATTATGCAGGATATTATTGCGGTTATCTTTTTGGCCGCATCTACAGGAAAAATCCCTTCCCTCTGGGCCGTACCGCTTTTGGCCTTGCTTTTTATCGCCCGACCTGTTCTGGGAAAACTCATGACGCTCTGCGGTCACGGTGAACTGCTGATGCTGTTCGGCATCCTGATGACGGTTGCCGGTTACAGCGGCTTTGAGCTTGTGGGGCTGAAAGGCGACCTCGGGGCCTTGGTCACGGGAATGCTTTTTGCCGCTCACCCGAAAACGCAGGAACTGGCCAACAGGCTGCTTGGATTCAAAGACCTGTTTCTGATCTGCTTTTTTCTAAATATCGGTATTTCCGGCTCTCCGACACTCTCGGGAATTATCATTGCGCTGCTGCTGGCCCTGATTATGCCCTTGAAAACAGCATTGTTTTTCATTCTTCTTGCCCGTTTCAGACTGCGTGCCCGGACCACTTTCCTGAGCTCGCTCAGTTTATCAAACTACAGTGAGTTCGGCCTTATTGTCGGCTCAATCGGTGTGGCCCAGGGCTGGATCAGCAGTGAATGGCTGGTGGTGATCGCCATCGCTCTTTCTCTGACCTTTATCCTGGCGGCACCTCTGAATGCGGTCTCTCACAGCATATATGCCCGTTTTTCAGGCCAACTGAAATCTTTTGAAACCTTGGTCCGCCTGCCGGAAGACATGCCGCTTGATGCGGGCAAGGCTGAAATTGTGATTCTCGGTATGGGCGGTGTCGGAACAAGTGCCTATGATGCAATGAAGCGGCGATACGGTGATATTGTGATCGGTGTTGATTTTAATGCGGAAAAAGTGCGACAGCACCGGAAAAAAGCAAGACGTGTTATTTTCGGAGATGCTGATGACAGTGATTTCTGGAAACGCTTTGAACCTTCGGAAAGCACAGTCCGGTTGGTTATGCTGGCCCTGCCTGATCCCAAGACCAGTATATTCGCCATTGAGCAGATGAAGGAACAGGGCTACACCGGTCAGATCACGGCCTCGGTTCGTTATGAAGACGAGATACCGCTCTTGCAGAAGGCCGAGGTGGATGCGGTCTACAGTTTATATGAAGAAGCAGGGGTCGGTTTTGCCGATCATGTGTGCGAGCATGTTGATTACTGTACAGCAAAGAAACAACTGGCTGACAACATCACGATTTTGCAGGATTGATCGTGCGATACCTTGTGTCCTTTTATCGTCCTTTTAGCACGTAGCACCATCTGAAAAAAAGCTCCCGCCCCTCGGAGCGGGATCAAAGAACTGAGGTTTCTGCTATCAAACCTTGTAAGCGTTCTTTAAGCGTTTTTTGGGGCAAACTCGGCCATAAAGTCGACTAATTTTTTAACACCCTCCTCGGGAAAGGCGTTGTAAATAGAGGCCCGGCAGCCGCCGATAGAGCGATGCCCTTTCAGGCCGTCCAGCCCGATTGCTGCGGCTTCGGCAATAAACTGAGCTTCCAGCTCCGGCGTGGGCAGGTTAAAGGTCACATTCATCAGGGAACGGGATGCCTTTTCCGCATGGCCCCGATAAAAATCACTGCCGTCAATGGCATCGTACAGCAAAGCCGCCTTGTGTTCATTGCGCTTTTGGAGAGCTGCAACCCCGCCCTGTTCTTTGAGCCAGTTCAAAACCCGGCCTACGCAGTACATCGCAAAGGTCGGCGGTGTATTGAACATAGATCCCTTGTCCGCATGGGTCTTGTAGCGGAGCATGGTTGGTACGTTCTCCGGGGTAGCGTCCAGCAGGTCTTCCCGAATAATGACCAAGGTCACACCGGCAGGCCCCATGTTTTTCTGGGCACCGGCAAAGATGATGCCAAAGCGGGAAATATCCAAGGGACGGGAGAAGATGTCCGAGGACATGTCACAGACCAGCATCTTCCCTTTTTCAGGAAAGCTGGCAAACTGCGTCCCATAAATGGTGTTGTTGGAGCAGAGATACAGGTACTCCGAGGCCGCGTCCACGCTGTATTCCTCTTCTTCAGGCACCCGGTTGAAACTGCTCTCTTCGCTGGAATAGGCCACATCAATATCACCGAAGAACTTGGCCTCTTTGATCGCCTTTTTCGCCCAGGTTCCGGTGTTGAGATAGGTCGCCTTTTTGCCAGAACCAAGCAGGTTCATGGGAACCATAAAAAACTGTGATGAAGCTCCGCCTTGCAGAAAAAGCACCTTGTAGTTTTCCGGTACAGCAAGCAGTTCACGAACCAGGGCTTCAGCTTCATCGGCAACCGCCATGAACTCTTTGGACCGATGGCTCATTTCAATCAGACCAATGCCCTTGTCCTTAAAGTTGACAATATCCTTTGCCGCCTCTTCAAGAACTGAGTAGGGCAAGGTGGCTGGTCCAGGGCTGAAATTATAAATTCTTTCAGGCATGATATATAGTACTCCTTAACAGGTTGAACAGGTTGAAATAGATTGCATCTGGCGCAGGGCCTCATACAGTACAATCCCGGCACTCATGGCAAGGTTGAGACTGCGGATATGCGGGTTTGACATGGGAATGGTATAACAACGGTCTGAGTAGAGTGCAAGGATTTCTTCAGGCAGACCCTTTGTCTCACGACCGAAAATCAGGCAATCGCCAGGACGGAATGCGGCCTCATAATAGGGACGTTCTGTTTTGGTGGTTAAAAAGAACAGTCTGCGTTCATCGTGTTGGTCCAGAAATTCATCGAAATTTTGCCAGTGTCGAATGTTGACATGGGGCCAATAATCAAGCCCGGCCCGCTTCAGATGCTTGTCATCCGTGCTAAAGCCTAAAGGATGCACGAGATCTAAAACCGAATCCGTGGCCCCGCAAAGACGGGCAATTGAGCCGGTATTTGGCGGGATTTCTGGCTCAACTAACACAATATGTACAGGGGATGTTTTCATTGCTGGAAATTTCCTGATGCTCTGCTGGCCTGTTTGTTAGAGGGGTCAATGTATATAAAAAAAAGTACCCGGTGTTGAAACACCGGGCTATTTTCGGCAGTCCCTTTGGGACACTATTTTCCGGAACGGTGGGCGGCGAGGGTGGAAGATTCAAGTTTTTTCGATACTGACCACCCAACTCGTAGATACGCCCGTAGGCTGGGGGTTATTTACAGTTAAAAAGACTCTTGATGTCAATACTATCAACAGTATCAATAACCTTTACCTCTGATGCTTTTTTCCTTTTTGTCACTTCCGTCACTTTTTTGAGTGCATTATCGAGTGCAGTATCGCAGGAATAGCTTCCTGGCTTCATCGGATAGGAGCCTTCCCAGCCCACGCAGGTAGAGTTATCCATGACCCAAGAAAAATTTGGAGCTTTACCAGCACGGTTGCGATTATCCAGAATGTTCTGACCGTTCTGACCAAGGGAGTAAATATTGACCACCGGCGTATTCAGCCTGCCTTGCAGGCCTTCTTTCCGCAAAACAAGGACAAAAAGTGTATTGGTTATGTTATCATAATGCAGGTAGACCTTTGGTGATGTTTCTTCAGTGCACCCCTGTTTTTTTTGCATAGGCTTTGAGCGATCTTTGTCCAAATCCCAGTCATCGTATTGACCATCAACAACAACTGCCGAGCGTATATCGGCTTGTGCGGCAAGAGGAAAAACGATAACAAACAACATCGTCCACCATCTTGCCACCCTTCTACTTGCTAGAGAATTTTTTACTCTCATTGCATAAACTCCTGGTATCCCTGGTATTGGAAACTAAAAGCAGGTAACCCGGCTATCTCTCCTGATAGAGACCCGTAGCTTTCCGACACCGCCTCACAGCGGCTGTGGCTTTATCAACTTTCTAGTACAGGAACCGGCAATCCTCTGCTATCCAGAAAGTTAAGCACCTGCTGTATCAGCATAGAGGCACTGAGTAATAGAGTAAAAATATTGGAACATTTTGTCAACTTTTTTTAATGAAACAAGCCTGATAGATGCAGGAAAAAGTCTGCTCTTTCTTTTCTCGCTGGTCGGGTTGATTTTTTTATTAAACAAAAAATATCTTTTCAAGACAAATTATTACGCTTTAAGAAAAAATTTTTAATTCCTACAGGGTGCTACTTCGATATAACACTTTGTGGTGATTATTTTTTCATTCCCTCTCTTACGTCCACGACGTCCACGTTCACCTTTTTCACCTTTATTTCAAATAAAGCAGGCCATAGCTTACCAGTCACAAAAAGACGATCATTCTGAGGATCATACAGTATCCCGTTCAGGACATCAGCTTTTCCCTTTGAGATACTCTGTACTTGATCAACAAGCGCACTCAAATCAAGCCTGCCCACAACGACGCCATCATCTGGACGAATGATCACAATTTTATTTGTCTTCCAGACATTGGCATAGATGGCCCCTCGGATATATTCCAGCTCATTCAGCTGCGTTACAGGCCCCTGATTATCCTGGACCAGGATACTTCTTTTTTCCTTGAGGGTTTGCGGATCAAGAAAAAACAAGAAGGCTGTGCCGTCACTGGCAATGAGTTCCTTGCCGTTATGGGTGATACCCCAGCCCTCACGTGGATATGCCCAGGTTTTGAGCAGAGAAAAATTTTCTTTATCAAAGAGAAAGACCTTGTTGTTTCTCCACGTCAGTTGGTAAATTTTCCCTTGAAAAATCGTTATTCCCTCGGCAAAGTATTGCCAAGTATAGTTTTGTTGCCGATTCACCACGCCGGTTTGCAGAGCTACAGAGCGTAAGGAAGAGCGGCCATAGAGTCCAGTTCCTTCATACATTTCTCCCTTGTCCCAGGCAAGACCTTGAGTAAAGGCATTGGGATCATGGGGATACTCCTGAACCACAGTGTAGGAATACTGCTTGGGTTGGGGAATCTGCGGTTGCGTTGTGGCAGACGCCTTCCCTTGCCAAAGCAGCAGGACAAGACAACTGAGTTGAACAAAAATAATAGGATACGATTTTATCTTACCCATTATTCTTCTCTTGGTGCTGCACAGACTGGCCTAATGGGCCTGATAGCTACGGCATGAACATCAAGTCCTTTTCTCCCTCGAAAACAGGTTTCCTTGAGACGAAAAGCCAGATCTACTTTGCCATTAACAGCCAGTGCCTCTTGTTCAGCCATAAAAAAACCAATTCCTCCCAGTTGCATCTCATCAAGATACAGGGAAAACTTGAGGTGTTCACGCAGGCAATGCACCTCCTCCAGTTGAACGTTACGGACAAGAAAAACCGGTTCAGGATTGCCCTCACCAAAGGGTTCCATGCGTTGTAATCCCGCAACAACCCCTTGAATGTCTTTTATATCTTCTTGGTGATCCAGTACAATATCAACTGTGATACCCTGTTGTTGCTCATCACGCTCCATCTTCTGCACCTGTTGGTCAAATAAAGTACGAAAGCTCTCAAAGGCATCCTCTTGCACAGTGAGGCCAGCAGCCATAGCATGACCGCCAAAACGGAGTATTTGTTCATGGCAACGCTCAAGGGCCTGATGGAGATCCAGTCCAGGCACAGAACGACCTGATCCTTTGACCACGGCAACCTCGCCCTCTTGCGTGGGATATGGAGGGGTATCACCGGTAAAGACCAAGGAGGGCAGATGAAAGCGATCCACCATCCGGGAGGCAATAATCCCGATAACGCCCAAATGCCAGTTCTTGCCGTAGAGTACCAAACTCTCCATGCCCCTGTTGACCTGCTCTTGCGCTTGACGCACAGCCTCATCAAGAACAGCAGCTTCCAACTCTCGCCGCAACAGGTTCGCCTGGTCCAGCTCCTGAGCCAGATGAGTTGCTGTCTTGCCCTGACTGAGCAAAAGAGCAGCAGCTAACTGTGGCTTCCCCAATCGGCCTGCTGCATTGATTCGTGGAGCCAACTGAAAGGCAATATTTTCCGCTGTCACCTGACTACCCAGTCCTGTTCTTGTGATCTTGCACAGCGTTCGGATACCCGGCCGGCCCTGTTCAGCAATAACCTCTAGTCCGGCTTTCACCAGAAGACGATTGACACCGGTCAACGGCATCACGTCGGCAACTGTACCCAAGGCCACCAGATCAAGGAAATCTCGTAAATTGGGCATGGTCTCCTTGGTCCATATTCCCTGTTCCACCATCGTGCGACGCAAGGCCATGATCAGGAAAAAAGCCACTCCCACTCCAGAGATATCCTTGGAGGGAAAAGGACAATCTCTTTGCCGTGGATTGATTACCGCATCGGCCTGTGGGATCTTTGTTACCTCACTGGGCGGCTGATGATGATCTGTAATAATCACCTGAAAACCGAGCTGTTGAGCATAGGCCACTTCGGCTGCACTGGTGACCCCGCAGTCCACGGTTATCAGCAGGGCTGGCATGTCCACCTTTTCTGCTAATGCGGCCACGGATTGCATGGTCAGGCCGTAATCATCGGTCAAACGATTTGGGAGATGCCAGATCGCCTCAACACCCAGCTTGGCCAGAAAATCAGTCAACAGCACTGTGGCAGTGATCCCATCCACGTCGTAATCGCCATGAATAACCACTTGGTGTCCAGCCTGAATGGTCTCAGTCAGGATCTCAACAGCAGCGTCTAATCCTTTTAGGGTCGCAGGTGAAGGCAGTTCTGCCAGTTGCGGTGAAAGAAAGGGACCTGCTTTTTCCGGGCTTGTCCAGCCACGCCGATACAGCAGCTCGGCAATGAGCTGAGGCATTCGGAGAGCCTGGGCCAGTTTCTGGATGGTTGCAGCTTCAGCAGGGGGGAAGGGCGTGGGGAGAATGTATGGAGGATAGTTATTAAACAAAAGCTTGCTCTCTTTTAAGTGAATGTTTTTCTAATACTACAATGAGTTCTTCCCAACAGCCAGTTCAATTATATGATTGCAAGATTTTTTAATTTCAACGCAGTTACCGCCGTAAAAGGTGCGATAGGTTTTGGGGAGGGGGAGGAGCAAGTTTGCGGTTAGGAGTTGCCATTATCGGCTGGACAGACAGATTGTGAATTAATTGGGCTACGTTCCCTATTTTTATTTTTCGTTGATGCACTCCTTTCTTGTGAATGAGAAACAAAAAATTGACTTATTTCTTCCTTGCCTTCATAATAATAAAAACTATTAACATAAAAGGAGGGTAATATGAAGAACTATATATTATATTTTTTTATTTTATCGGCAATTATCTTATCGGGATGCGCTCCAGGTATGGTGCGATCACCGGGAAAAGATGTTAAACCAGGAGAAAGGCTGGAAGAAACTCCAACAGTATGTCGTTATTCAGAAGAGGAAAAATGCGAGGAGAGCTATCTGCAGTATGCCCCTGATGGTAATTATCGACTTGCATTTCTAGACATTGACGACCAAGGCCACTTTGGAAGACAACGCAAGCAGCTCAATGACGTTTTAGAGTTTATCCAAGAAGGCAACAAGGCGAAACGGATCATTCTTTTTGTTCATGGCTGGCATCATGGTGGCATAGAAGGTGACACAAACCTAGTTCTTTTTCGCAAACTGCTATCGACATCTTCCAGAAATACAGAGAAAGATGTTGTTGGAATATATGTGAGCTGGCGAGGTGATTCCATTACCGTTCCCTTGCTGAAAGAACTAACTTTCTGGGACAGAAAAAATACCAGCGAAGAGGTTGGCCGAGGAGCACTTCTTGAGTTTCTGGTGAGACTGGAACAGATTTGGCGAAAGGATAGAGATGTAAAAAAAATCAATTCCAATCTCATCACGATAGGCCATAGTTTCGGAGCATCTGTTGTGCTCTCCAGTCTAAAGGGGATATTGATAGAGCGGTTTGCAACGAGTTCACCTACCGACGAGAAACCTCCTGGGTTCGGCGATTTGGTTGTGTTGGTCAACCCGGCCATTGAGGCGATCCATTATGCCAATCTTCGGGAGATAATAGAGGAAAAAGAGAATCATGGTCAGTTAAAATTTAAAACAAACCTCCGCCCACGTTTAATAATCGCAACATCAGAAAATGACTTTGCGACAAAATACGTGTTTCAGTTTGGACGTGCGTTATCTACCATCTTCGAGTCTCACCGAGATATTGAACGAGTCAACAGGAATGATGACGTTGAAACATTCTCACAAGGTGAGATGGATAGAAATACTGTCGGGCATTACAGCAAGTTTCTTACTCACAGGCTCTCGACTGAAAATGAATTAGACTTGGATTTAACTACCTGCGAATTAAAGCCAGAACCTCCAGCCCTTTATTCATCACGGACAGAAAAGTCAGAGGTATGGCCGATACCACTCGAATTTGAGGGTGGCTCTAAGATGATGTTAGAGCATCTAGGGAATTCTTCAGCATACAACCCTTATTGGGTAGTGAAAGTGAACAAGAATATCATCCCTAATCACAGTAAGATATTGACAGGTAATTTTGTTTGCTTTATCAGAAGGTTTTTGCCGGAAGATTACATCAAACCCCGCATACCTAAATTATTCTAAAAAAGGAGCTGTTAACGCACAAGGAATATGTGAAAAAAACAGAGCCGGGACAATCCCGGCTCCATAAATCACCCCATCAAAGTACCGCTGTCACCGTATTACTCGCCTCACTCTCCCCGGCCTTATTCACCGCACCACGTTTTTCAAGTTTGCCATTTAATAATGACAGGGTATAGTAAACCCATTATGAGCATCACACAAGATCAAGTATGAGAAAACGTACTCCACCATCAGAATCATGCCCACCAAAGAACGCTACATCAACCTGTTCACCGATTACGGCTTCAAGAAGATCTTCGGTGAAGAGCCGAATAAAAACCTGCTCCTAGATTTTCTCAACGAGCTGCTCAAAGAGGAGCAGGGCGAAATTCGCAACCTGACCTACCTGAAGACCGAGCAGCTCGGCGACACCGATATCGACCGCAAGGCGATATTCGATCTCTACTGCGAGAACGAACGGGGTGAGAAATTCATTGTCGAACTCCAGAAGAGCAAACAGAATTTCTTCAAAGACCGCACACTCTATTATTCCACCTTTCCCATCCGTGAACAGGCGGAACGGGGCGACTGGAATTTCAAACTCAAGGCTGTCTATACCGTGGCTCTCTTGGACTTCGTCTTTGACGAGGACAAAGATCAGCCGGAAAAATACCGCTATGATGTCAAGCTGTCAGACGTTGATACTCATAAGGTCTTTTACGACAAGCTGACCTTCATCTACCTTGAAATGCCCAAGTTCACGAAGAGCTTGGAAGAGCTGACCACCCGATTTGAGCAATGGCTCTACGTTATCAGGAACCTGAATCGGCTGGAACGGTTACCGGACAGCTTGCGGGAAGAAATTTTTGAACAACTCTTCACCACAGCAGAGATTGCCCGCTTCACCCCGGATCAGGTTCGCTCTTACGAGAAGAGCCTTAAGTATTATCGGGACATGAAAAACTCCCTTGATACGGCCTTTGATGAGGGCAAAGAAGAGGGAAGAGAGATTGGGATTGAGACGGGCAGAGAAATAGGTAAGGCAGAAGGACAACGTGAGATCGTGATAAACGGGCTGAAGCAGGGACTTGATAAAAAAATGATAGCTGATTTGACCGGGTTATCCTTGGAGGCGATTGAGAATATTGCCCAAGAAATCCATCGGAAGGAAGTATAAAATAAGTTCTGCGGCAGCCCCGATTGAATTGCAATAGAGAAGAGAGCCGGGCAATCCCGACTCCATAAATTACCCCATCACCCCCTTAAAGCACCGCAGTCACCGTATTGCTCGCTTCACTCTCACCGGCCTTGTTCAGCGCAATAACCCGATACTCCCACTCCTTGCCGCGTTCCTGATTATTCAGGGTGATCTCAGTTTCCAGGGCCGTACCGACCATTATCCATTTCTCAGCAGACGGTTCCCGCCGTTCAACCCGGTAAAAGGCTGCCTTGCCGCCGTCCGGGGATTTATTCCACTCCAGGAAAAGCCAGCCCGGTCCTTCTTTCGGAGCTTCCAAAGAGCGGGGTTGGCCCGGAATCTGCAAAGGAGTTGGGTCTGCTCTGCCGCTCCAGCCAAGGGCGGCCAGTTTAGCGGCATTATCGTTGACCGCATCCTCGGCATAGCGAAGGTCCTTTTTCATCGCCGTAGTCAGCGTTTCCAGTCCGGCCTGTTTGGCCTCGGTTGCCTGTTGAGCAGCTGCCTGGGCTGCGACTTGCGCATCCTCCAAGGCAATGAGATGGTTGAGCAGCTCCTGAAGATCACCCGACGGAACTGGCGGGTCGGGAAAGTCTGCATTGCCGTCCAGCCCAGTAATCATACTCTGCGCCAATGTTCTGATGTTCGCTTCTCGTTTGGGAAAACGTGCCATGACTGCCTCCTGTCTTTCTGATTATGAGCTTCTTTCGATCTGAAACGCCTTCTGTTCAATGTGAAATGTTTTGCGGAACGCTTAACATGTCGTGCGGCACGCCTGCTTTGTCTCTCGGAAAGCATGAAATGCTGTTCAGCACACTTTCCCTGCCTCATGGAATGCTTTACATGGCGCATTGCACGTTTGACATGCCTTGCGGCACGCTTGCTTTGTCTCTCGGAAAGCATGAAATGCCATTCAGTACGCTTTCCCTGCCTCATGGAACGCTTAACATGGCGCATTGCAAGCAGCAAATGCCTTATATGAAGCGTGCAATACGACTCGGCAGACAGCATATACCCTGCCGGAGATTGCCTGCACTTTTTTTACTAGCGCATGTCTTCAAATATTTCAAGAGGAAAGAGTGCAAAGACTGCTTTTTCAGAGCAATATACGGCGATGGGACGTGAAATTAGGATTCAAAGAGCAAGCTCGTCCTCTTCCCTCGTATGGCTGTGCGGTTTGCAAACAGAGTGTGCTGCATAGAGCTATACGATTCAGGGTACAACAACGCATTGTAAACTTATTGTTTAAGTACAACCTGTTACTTTTTGACTTCTTGATTTTTTTTATTTAGGATAGGAAAGACACTGTGTAAAAAATATACAATACAAAATCATGCTGAAATTTTTTCATACCGCACATACACCGAATCGACTGATCTGCTTCCTGCTGTTTGTTATCCCGATTATGCTGTTGAGCATGACTGTTTCTTACCTGTTTTATCGGGATGAACTGAAGCACCAGATGATATTGCATAAAGATTCGGAACAGCATGTAATTACGATGCAACAACATGAGGCTGAAGAAATTTTTTTACATATTTCAACCGACCTTAAAATCTTAACTGAATTTTATATAAAATGTTTCAGCAGGGAACATTCAGTGCATTCTCTGAACAAGTTCACGGAAGTTTTACGCCTTTTTTCATTGCATCGGCAGGTTTATGATCAGATCAGACTGATCAACAAGGATGGAATGGAAGTGATACGAATCAATCTGCTTGGAGGTAAAGGTATTCTTGTCCCAAAGGAAAAGTTACAGAATAAATTTAAACGTTATTATTTTCAGGATACGATTAAGATCGGTTCAGGTGAAATTTTTGTTTCTCCTTTTGATTTGAACGTGGAACACGGTGAGATAGAAAAACCGTATAAACCCATGCTTCGTTTTGCTACCCCTGTGATTGATCAAAACGGGGACAAACAGGGAATACTCATTCTTAATTATCTCGCCAAGGAACTCTTAGATAACTTCGCTGAACACCAGGAGGCTGGCCAGCATGGAAAAATAATGCTGCTCAATCGGCAAGGCTTTTGGCTGCATGGAGGAGATCGGAAAGATAACTGGGCCTTTATGTGGCCTGAGCGGTCCGAACGCACTTTCAGAACCAGATACCCAGAGGCATGGAAGAGTATAAACTCCGATCAGAACGGGCAGGTTGTCTCTGAAGGCCATGTTTATACTTTCGCCACTATCTCGCCCTTAAAAAAGAATATGTCCTCAACGACCGGAAGCGTAACTGCTTTTGGGACAAGTAAAGAAAAAGTCGAATCGAAAGAATATTATTGGAAACTGATTTCATCACTGCCCGTGGAACAGATTTACAAGGATCATTTACTCCCGGCAAAGTACAGCCTGATATCCTTTAATGTGATATTGTTCTTCCTGATAGGCCCGTTAAGCTGGCTCCTGATCCGTTTTTATGTGATGAGAGAAGCCACACGTCGTGAACTGGATCATTTCAGAACTGTTTTGAATCAGACCCATGATAGCGTATTCATGTTCGCTCCAGAAACGCTGTTATTTACTTATGTGAATCAGGGCGGACAGAATCAGGTCGGTTACAGTAAGGAAGAATTTTTCAAGATGACTCCCTTGGCGATAAAATCAGAATATACAGAATCCTGCTTCAGAAAAATGATAGCCCCTCTGGTTGAAGGCAAAATAAAACACCTGTTTTTCGAAACCCTGCATCAGCACAAAAACGGAACAAAAATTCCTGTTGAGATACATCTCCAATATATTAACCCCGCTCATGGTGCAGATTGTTTCGTGGCTATAGTCAGGGATATAACAGAACGTAAGCAGGCAGAAGAGGCATTGAAAACCGCTCATCAGCGACTGCTGACCGTACTTGATGGGCTGGATGCAATAGTGTATGTTATTGATCTGGACTCTTATGAGGTCTTGTTTGTTAATAAATATGCCCATGATATATTCGGAGATATAACCGGTTCAATCTGTTGGAAGACCTTACAGAAAGGTTTAGACCGGCCTTGTGATTGCTGTCCCAATGAACTGCTGCGCAGCAATGGAGAATATGCAGGGAAAAGTTATATATGGGAGCGGGAAAACCCGTTTGACGGACGCTGGTACGAAATGCATGATCGGGCCATTCAGTGGCTTGACGACCGTGAAGTCAAAATCCAGATAGCGACAGATATAACCGAACGTAGATGTATAGCTCAACAGCTTCAGTATACGGCATATCATGACAGCCTGACAGGAGTAGCCAACAGATTGTTCTTTTATGAGAGGTTTGACGAAGAAGTTTCCAGAGCGGAAAAAAGCGGCTCGAAACTGGCTCTGATTTTTATTGATCTGAATAACTTTAAACCGATAAATGATCAATACGGTCACGATATCGGGGATATTCTTCTTCAGGAGGTCAGTCGCCGTTTGCAATCCTCTGTAAGGCATACTGATTTGGTTGCCCGGATGGGCGGAGATGAGTTCGTGGTACTTTTGCCCGGCATTCAGAATAATGATGATGTCGAGCGTGTACTGGCTCAACTGAACGAAACCTTCGAAAAGTCTTTTCGGACCGGCTCCGGTGTTGAACTTATTATCTCGGCTGCTGTCGGTACTGCTGTATACCCTGACGATGGTGTTCTTGCCGATGAATTATTGAATACTGCTGATCAGAGGATGTATAGTAATAAACGTGAGCAGAAGAGAAATAATTCGTAGCGTTTTGACTTAATTTCAACCAGTAAGGATTTCTTTTAAAGTACATTCAATCGCACATAACATATAACTGTCTGTACTATCAATATTATCGTTGTGATCAGACGGGTCAGGCTTATTCAACGATATCCGCCCCAGCAACAGATGGACACCCCTCAAAAAACTCCTTAAAACAGACATTGGCCCGCAGGCTCTCCTCGTTCTGAGCGATAGCAGTGAAAAAGGTCTCGCTGCCCACAACAATGAGTTTCTGACGGGCGCGGGTAATAGCAACGTTGAAGCGATTGGGGTTGTTGAGAAATTCGCTCAGTACCTGATCCGGGTCTGAGCAGGTAAAGCCGAACAGGATCACCTCCCTTTCCGCACCCTGGATGCGTTCCACGGTATCAATCAGGGGCAAATCATCGCTGTTGCCCAACAGTTCCGTCAAACGGCGGCTTATCCGGTTATTTTGGGCACGATGGGGCGAGATCAGGGCCAGTTGTTCCTTGTCCAGACCATACTTGTTTTGTAGGCGATGGGCCAAGCGGGCCATGATTTCCGCCTCCACGATTGATTCCTGGCCGCAGCCGTGATGGTCGGCACGGACCAGGACCACCGGTTTTTCCGGATCAATGATTCTGTCCAGAGGATCGCTGCTGAGTCTACCCTTGAGGGATAAACGGGAGGAAGCATTTGCCGGGGCCGGGCGTAACTTGCCATCATACCAGGTGCGACTGGGAAAGGTGCAGATTTCCGCATTCATCCGATAGGTCATATCCAGGAACACGCTCTGTTGCGGGTAGCGGTGCAGCATAAGACTGAGCAGGGAGCGTCGGACTTCGCTTTCCAGGTTTTCACCATGCGTATGATGCGTATCATACGCTTGCTGATCAAGGGAGTCGCTTGTTTCCTGCTCAAGCGGAGCTGACCGGATTACCGGCGGCAACTGCTGTACATCACCGAGAAAAAGAAAGTTCCCCTTGCCGTGTACCAGACTCAGCATGGCCTGCGGCAGCAGAACCTGTGATGCCTCATCAAAAATCACCCAATCAAAAGGTTTGCTCGGCAGGGTTTTATTTTTCTCAACAAGATTTGTCAAACCATAGCCGGTGGCACCGAGAATGAGGTGAGAAAAACGCCGCACCTGCTCAGGGGCTTCCAGCGGTTCTACCTGCATTTCGTCACTGTTTTCATCAAAGTCCGGCCCGTCCCACCGACCCCATTTGCAACAGTGTCCCGGAAAGTCAGGCAAGTCATGTTGGTTGACCAATTTGACTACCTTGCTGAGTACCTGATCAATGGCCTGATGGGTCAGGGCGCTGACAGCGATACGAAGCGGCTCATCCCTTGCCTGGGCGTGGCGGACCAGCGCAATCAAAATCCAACCCAGCAGATTGGTCTTGCCCGTGCCGGGCGGCCCCTGAATCAGGCTCAGGGTATGACGAAACGGCATGTGAAGCCCCTGTTCTTGCGCCGTATTCAAGCCGGCAAGCTTGCCTTCCGTGTGCAGCCATTCCTGTACCCATTCCTGCCAATCCGAAGGCTGGGCAAAATCCCAGGCTCCGTCAAACAAATCTACCAAAGGATGATGAATCTTATCAGAATAAACGCTTTGCACCACCTTGATGAGCTTGGGCGTGGTCCAATCATCCGCGTCTTCTTCCAGCGAATAGGAGATATTTTTCTGCAATTGGAGCGTGCCTCGCTGCCGTGAAGAGAGAGCGACTGATCCTTGCTGCGGCTCGTAGCTGTCCACAATGACGGGCATACCGCTTTGCAGGTCTTTTATTCCTTGGGGAACCAGCTTGAGAAAATCCCCTTGGCGAAATTTGGAAACTCTCGTTCCTGCCCCATTGCTCTCTTCAATTGCTTCAAAGAGATAGAGAAAGCGGCCTTCATCATCTAGGCCCGTACCGGTAAAATGGAGCGGCCCCAAGGCCCGAAATCGCTCCACCCGCTCGGCC
>QYLO01000024.1 GCA_022766165.1 Candidatus Electrothrix gigas | reverse complement strand
CGCACGGTTTTATCAAAAGAGGCCGAAGCTAGGGTTTTGCCATCCGGACTAAAGGCCACGCTGGCGACCCCGCCCTGATATCTAAATACGTTTTTCTCTTTGCCGCTTGCAAGATCCCAGAGCCGGATGGTTTTATCCTCGGAAGCCGAAGCCAGGGTTTTGCCGTCCGGACTAAAGGCCACGCTGAAGACCTCGCCCTGATGTCCTCTGAAGACGTTTTTCTCTCCTTTTTTCTCTTTGCCGCTTGCTGTATCCCAGAGCCGCACGGTTTCATCCAAAGAAGCCGAAGCCAGGGTTTTGCCGTCCGGACTAAAGGCCACGCTGTAGACCGAGTCCTGATGTCCTTTGAAGACGTTTTTCTCTTTGCTGCTTGCTGTATCCCAGAGCCGCACGGTTTCATCCAAAGAAGCCGAAGCCAGAGTTTTGCCGTCCGGACTAAAGGCCACGCTGATGACCCCGCCCTGATGTCTAAATACGTTTTTCTCTTGGCCGCTTGCAAGATCCCAGAGCCGGATGGTTTTATCCCCAGAAGCCGAAGCCAAGGTTTTGCCGTCTGGACTGAAGGCTACGCTGTTGACCATGTCCTGATGTCTAAATACGTTTTTCTCTTTGCCGCTTGCAAGATCCCAGAGCCGGATGGTTTTATCCTCGGAGGCCGAAGCCAGGGTTTTGCCGTCCGGACTAAAGGCCACGCTGTTGACCTCGTCCTGATGTCCTCTGAAGACGTTTTTCTCTTTGCCGCTTGCTGTATCCCAGAGCCGGATGGTTTTATCCCTAGAAGCAGAAGCCAGGATTTTGCCGTCCGGACTGAAGGCCACGCTGAAGACCATGTCCTGATGTCCTTTGAAGACGTTTTTCTCTTTGCCGCTTGCTGTATCCCAGAGCCAGATGGTTTTATCCCAAGAAGCCGAAGCCAGAGTTTTTCCGTCCGGACTAAAGGCCACACTGTTGACCCAGCTCTGATGTCCTTTGAATACGTTGATCTGCTGCCCGCTTGCTGTATCCCAGAGCCGCACGGTGTTATCTTTGTTCTCCCATATCGTACTCCCAGAAGCCGAAGCCAGAGTTTTTCCGTCTGGACTGAAGGCCACGCTGTTGATCGAACTCTTATGGGTTGAAGAACTCCACTTTTCTGCCAGTGAACCATTAAATATTTCAGGGACAAAAAGCTTGGCAATGGAACTCTCCTGCAATGCAGCTTTATTGTCTTCAATTTTCTGTTCCAAGGCTGCCGAGGTAAAAAGAACCGCCTGTTTATAGGATTCATTGCTATAATCCGTCTTAGTTTTTTCCAAAGCAGTCAAGGCCTTACCCTCAAACGCCTTGGCAAGGTTATAGTTCGCTTGAATGGTTTGTTGTACAGCATTGTTTTTTTCCGCTTCAGCCTTCTTTGAAGCCTCTTGTGCCTCTGTAGTTTTCTGTTCAGCAATAGTTGCATTATGCTCTGCCTTTTGCCATTGCCATGCAACCAACCCTGACAATCCAAGAGCAATCACCAAGCCAACAGAAAGAATTGCCATGCTTATCTTCCGCTGTCGCTCCTTGGCCTGCCGAGTCGCTTCCCGTTCCTGCCTCTCACGTTCTTGAAGCTTCGTGCTGGCCGCAATAAACGCCTTTTCTTCTTCCCCCAGTAAATGCGGATAACTCTCCTGCCATTTCAAGGCCTCATCCAACGGCAATCCCCGCAACAGGGCCCCTTCATCCTGCCCGCTCTCCTGCCACTGCCGCAACAGCACCCGCAACTTCTCCTGCCAGACCAAAAACTCTCGATCCTCATCCACCCATTGCCGCAAAGTCTGCCAACGGCGGATCAGAGCCTCATGGACCACCTCCACCGTGTCCTCTTCTTCCACCCGCCCGGTCACCACCAGTCGGTGATCAGCCAGTCGGGTAATCACCTCCCGGTTCTCAGCCGGAATCTGTTCAAGAGTCGCCACCTGCCGGGTATCCTCGGTGCCTTGTCCCGGACGGACCAGTTTCAAGAAGATATGGCGCAGCCGATCCTTATCCTGTTCATCAAACTCAGCATAGACCTCATCCGCATGATTGGCCAGGGCCTGCTGCACCCCACCGATGGCCGTATAGGCAGCATGGCTGATCCTCCGAAACTCCTGTCGCTCCCAGAGCTGGGTCAGGCAGAACTCCAGCAGGGGTAGGTTGCCTGGTTCGCTGCCCACATCCTGAACAATGAGCTGGGGCAACCCTGGTTCAAACTCGACCCCGAACATGGTCGCTGGCTCTTCCACCGCCTTGCGCAGGTCGTTTTCGCTCATGGGCGGAATGATAAAGGGCGGGCAGTGACTCAGGGCCTCGGCCAAAGCAGGATACCTGGCAGCGGATTCCAGAAAGTCGGCCCGCATGGTGATCAGCACTGTGAAGTTTTCCGTGTTCCGGGCTTCAAGCAGGCTCTCTATGTAGCGACTGACCAGCTTTCGGTCTGCATTGAGGGTGAACAGCTCCTCAAACTGATCGACAATGAGGAGAAAACGTCGGTTGTCGTTCTGGCCGCTGATCTGATGGATAACACTGCCCAGGGTCAAGGAACCGGCATGGAGTTTTTCCCGGAGTTCATTGCTCTTTTCCAAACGAAGGAGAGGGTCGTCATAGAGAAAGGGGACCAGAGCGGATGACAGTTCATAAAAGGGCTGTTTTCTGGGGAGACAGCGGGCTATGAGCCAGTCGCCGGTCCTGCGCAGGATCGGAACCAACCCGGCAAAGACCGCAGAAGATTTCCCGCTACCGCTGGCTCCGATGACTGCGACAAAATCCTGCTCCTCAACCGTTTGTTGTATTCGGGCAACGGTCTCCTTCCTGCCAAAATAGAGCTTGGCATCCTTTTCCTTGAAGGCTTCCAGACCGAGATAAGGATTGGTCGGGCGGCTCAGTTTTTCCATTTCAGGAAAGGCGGCGATCAGCACGTTTGCCGGGATCATGTAGGCGACCACAGCATTGCGTCGATTCAGTACGCTCACCGTCATGCCGCAGACCGCATTTTCCGTTACGGCCCAGACCGCTGTGCCGCTGAAGCCCCCTTCAACCAACTCTTTGCCCTGATGATGGATTTCCACCCATCCTTTAGCAGTCCTTCCTTGCAGAATACCGTTGGCATAGGTGCCGTCATCGACCCCGGCAGGAAAACCGCACATCCTGACCTTGGATTCTGCGGCCAAGCCCTCCCGCTCTTCCCCTACAACAACCGGAGCAGGTTGCAACCCGGCAGGCAGCGGAGTCTCTGACAGCAACTCCAGCACGGCGATGTCCTCAAGTTTGCCCACAGCGGAATCCTCCTGTACCGGAAACCAATGCAGAATCTTGGCCCGGAGCAGGGGTTGATCCTTGACCAAGGGGAAATCAAGAAACACCTCACTGTCAGGCAGATCGGGCCTGCTCTGGGGATATCCGAGAGCATCGTTGACCACATGGGCGCAGGTGACAACATGCGTGGGCGTGACCAGAAAACCCGCACCCACAGGCTTGTGCGGACTGTGTTCATCAATCAACAGACGGACAAGGGCGGATTCCAAAGAGAATGAGGACATGGCGGACTCCTGCGGTTCAGGTTGTTACTTGTCGCTGTTCGTGTACTTTAAAGAGACCTTAAAGGTTGCGCTGGTGTTGGCTGAAGCAAAGACCACCCCGGTTTTGGCGGAGAAGTTCAGTCCGAACTCCAGGTTGATTTCATCCGGGCTGTTCATCTCCCGAAAGGCGTTGAGCATCAATTCCGCAGCAGGTTTGATACCGGCTACCGCATCAATAAAACGGGAATCCGCCTTGATCGGTTCATCCTCGTTGCCCCGGCTGATCCGACGCATTTCGGTCTCGGAGACCTCGGCTTCCACATATACAGGCTGTCCGTCCAGTTCGAATTCAAGAAGTTTTTTCATGGTATTCTCCGTTTGTTCAAGTCCAAGAGTTGTTTAAAGAGTAAAATTTTTTATAATACAAAAGGGATGAAAGGGCAAGCAGGTACAGCAAGCCCACCCGCCTCTAGTATCTCTACTATCTCTTCTGTTGCCAGCCTGCTTTCCTGCCACAGCCAACAAAAATTCCGCAGAATAGGCACGATTGCCCTTGATAAAAAGCTTGGAACCTGCTAGAGCAGGAAAGAATTTATCTTGTGAACAACTTGTGAATTACACAGGCACGTTTTATACAACCCCATGAAGAGGAAAAAATAATGTCTCAGGAAATAATCACTCTCGCTGACCGCGTACTCCAGGTACCGCCCTCCCCTACGTTGGCCATCAATGCCAAGGCCAAGGCGCTGAAAGCGGCAGGTGAGGATATTCTGAATTTCAGCGTTGGCGAACCGGATTTTGACACCCCACAACATGTGTGCGAAGCCGGTAAACAGGCCATTGATGACGGGCATACCCGTTACACTGCTGTTCCTGGTATCCCGGAACTGCGGGAGGCTGTCTGTATGCGTTTTAAGGAAGATCACGGGTGGAACTACACCCCGGAGGAAATCCAGGTCTGTTGCGGTGGTAAGCATGGGTTGTACAACATCTTTCAGGCCATGCTCAATCCCGGTGATGAGGTGCTGATCCCTGCTCCGTACTGGGTTTCCTACCCGCCTATGGTTCAACTGGCTGGCGGTGTACCGGTGACTGTTCCTCTGGACGAATCTATGGATTTTGATTTGAATCCAGAGACCTTGGCTGCCAAGGCAACAGATACAACCCGGGCAATCTTTCTCAACAGTCCATCCAACCCATCAGGATCAATTCTTTCAATCACTGCTCTTAAAGCGGTCGCCAAGATGGCCTTAGAACGGGGCTGGCTGATCGTTACTGACGATATCTATGAAACCGTTACCTATATGGACGGCAAACTGCCCCATATTTTGGATGTAGAGCCTGCTCTGAAAGAACAGACCGTTATCCTGAACGGAGTTTCTAAATCCTTTGCCATGACCGGATGGCGAATCGGGTACTCTGCTGGGCCGGCCCATCTGATCAAGGCCATGAACAAGGTACAGAGCCAATCCACCTCCAATCCTGCTGCCCCCTCACAGTACGCAGCTCTGGCTGCCCTGACCGGACCGCAAGATTTCCCAGGGGTTATGAAAGAGGCATTTCTGCCCCGCCGTGACTTCTTTGTCAAAGATCTGGAATCCATTGAAGGCGTTACCTGCGTGAATCCCAGCGGCGCCTTTTATGTGTTCCCAAATTTCTCTGCCTACTATGGCAAGTCCTTTAACGGAACAGAGCTGAAAAACTCTGCTGACATGTCAGCCTACTTTCTGAATGAAGCTAAAGTTGCCTCAGTGCCGGGTGTGGCCTTTGGTTCAGATGATTTTGTTCGCTTCTCCTTTGCTACTTCTATGGAGGTTATTCAGGAGGGAATGGCACGGATCAAGAAGGCCTTGGCGGCACTTGAGGGGTAAAAAACTCCTTTTGATCTTTTCAAAACCCGGTTAGAATTCTTCTGACCGGGACGCAACGCCTCTTCACAGCACTCGCTCAGTCTCTCTTTCCCAGCACACAACATCAACCGAAGGAATAATGGTATGAAAATTCAAGGAAAGTACAACTCAGCCACGGTTTTTACAGACAATATTGATAAGGCATCACTCAATCAGCTTTACAGCATGCTCAATATTCCCTGCTTTGCTGACAGCAAAATTGCGGTCATGCCAGATGTCCACCTGGGTCGAGGTTCGGTTGTTGGATTCACCATGACCTGCAACGACTTTATCAATCCTCAAGTCATCGGGGTAGATATCGGCTGCGGAGTGACGGCCTATAATCTAGGACCACAGGATATTGATTTAGCCGCCTTTGACGCATTTATTCATGCTGCTATCCCTGCTGGCAGCAATGTCCACCCGGAGATTTCCAAGAAGCTGGTCAAAGAGAACAAGGCCCTGGATAACCTGATTCAGAAAGTAGCTCCCAGAGAGCATCGGCGAATCCTACTCAGTATCGGTACCCTTGGTGGTGGCAATCATTTTCTGGAGCTGGATAGAGATGAGCAAGACAATATCTGGCTGATTATTCATAGTGGCAGCAGGAACCTAGGCCTTCAGGTGTGCAGGTATCATCACAGGATTGCCTGTCAGGTTATCAAAGAAGCCTTTCAGGGTGCTGGGGCATTTCACGGCATGGAGTATATGCCCTTGAACAATGGCGGGAAAGAATATCTGCAAGATATGCAAATCGCTCAGACCTATGCCGAGGAAAACCGCAAAACAATGGCTGCAATCATCATTGAGGGTTTTTTCAACAAACAGCCGAAAGACTACGAGTGCATTTCCAGTACGCACAACTATGTTAATTTTGAGGACATGATCATCCGCAAAGGTGCTATTTCAGCCCATGAGGATGAGCTGGTCATTATTCCTCTTAATATGCGAGACGGTTGTCTTCTTGCCAAGGGAAAAGGGAATGAGGATTGGAACTGTTCAGCTCCACATGGGGCAGGTAGACTGTTGAAACGAAGCGAGACAAGGGAATTGATCAGCTTGGAGGAGTATCAAAAATCTATGCAAGGTATCTATAGCTCCTGCATTCGACAAAACACCATTGACGAATCCCCGATGGCCTATAAAGATGCTGAAGAATTAATGAGTCTTATCGGCGATACAGTGGAGATTATTTCTACAATGAAGCCGATCTACAGCTTTAAGGCATGATGATAAACAAAGAACGTGTGTGAATAGTGTACGATGAAGAAGACTCTTAAAGAAAACGGCATACTGCAAAAAATCCGCAAGTTCCTCAAACCCTTCACCGTTATCCCGCTGGTAGGTTGGTTCTTGGGTGGACTGGCAGCAGCCCTGCTGGAATTTCATCTTGGTGATCTTATTTCTTACCACCTTTATCTGCCGAAAATTCCGGTTCTCTTTGGCACGCTGATGATGCTGAAGAATCCCACGCTTATTCCTTCGGTTCTAGGGTATGACCTGATTATCTATATTTTTCCGATCCTGCTGGTCGCCCGCCTGTCTGCGCCGCTGACCAATCGGTTTGCTGAATTGCTGATCCGCCTTCCGGTCTGGACAGCCACCCTGCTGCACCTTGCAGCCTTTTACGGCATCCTCCACCTTTGGGCTGGAATGAATGATTATCGGGTGCTGGTGGTCAAACTGACCATGATTGCCATTATCCTCACCATCAGCCTCAATATCATTAACGGCTATCAGGGCGAATTTTCTTGCTCTCATCCAGGTTTCATGGCCTTGGGAGCATACACCTCCTCCACCCTGACCCTATGGCTCTTTGCCGATGACAAGCTGTTCGGCCCGGCACTGCTCAACCCGGCTCTCGGCCCTTGGCTTTTCCCGTTGATCCTTATTGCCGGAGGACTAACAGCAGCCCTTGGCTCGTTGATTGTTGCTATTCCATCTTTCCGAACCCGTGGTGATTATCTGGCTATCATCTCTCTGGCCTTTATGTTCATCGTGAAAAGTGCCATCGAAAATATGGAAATCATTGGTGGGCCACGCGGCATGAGTAGCCAGCCTGATTATTCTTCTTTGCCAGTCGTCTTCATCTGGACTGTCCTCTGTATCTGGATCATTCATAATTTCACCACCTCCATCATGGGGAAGGCCCTGAATGCTGTCCGGGACAATGAGGCTGCTGCTGATTCCATGACCGTGAACACCCGTAAGACCAAGATGACCGCCTTTATGTTCGGAGCCTTTTGGGCTGGAGTGGCAGGCGGACTCTTTGCTCATGTACTCCGCTATATCAATCCAGGCACCTTTGGCATCCAAAAACTGGCTGAAATCCTGGCAATGGTCTATTTCGGGGGACTCAACTCCATTGTCGGCTCCATTGTTGGTGCGGTCAGTATTTCGGTTCTCAGCGAGGCCCTGCGGCCCTTGGAGCTGTTCAAGTGGATCATCATTCCCCTGATCCTGATTCTCATCATGATCTTCCGGCCCCACGGCTTGATTTCCTTTACCGAGCTGAATGTTCGCAAATTGATGCGGCCTAGAGTAGTCGCTGGAAAAAAAGAGAGCGTTTTGAGCCGGTAGTGATAATTGTACGGAACCAGTGCCAGCTGAACCTATAAAGAGAAAAGTACACGGGCAGCCGTTTTCCGGCCCGCTTGCCTTTGATCATCTTGCCTTTGAGATGAATTCTAAGGAGGAGGTTTGGGCATTAAAAGACAGATTAGAGGCAGCTGGCTTTGCCTGCTCTGATATGATTGAACACGAGTTTATTCACTCTGTGTACTCCTTTGACCCGAACGACATTCCCATAGAGTTATGTTATGAGGTAAAGGGGCATGAAATTCGTCGAGTTCCGGTTATAAACGATGCTCATCCACCAGCGGCTGCCTTAGAGGGTGTTGAGCCGCAACCAGGAATCTGGCCAGAGGTGACAAGGCCGACTCCTCAAGAGGAACAAGAGGTAAAGTTAGGAGATGGAAGTGGTTTTTTTAAAAAATTTTAACACTCTGCTGACTGCTCAGTCGTCTCAGAGTGTGTTGCTTCTACTTCTGCCCCTATGCTCCTAGCAAGAAAGGGCTGAAGCAGCTTCAGCACCTCTGGCAAGGCATCTTCCAGCACATAATGACCTGCTTTTGGAAAGTAATGACTTTGGGCCTTGGGAAAACGTTGCTGCCATTCTGCGTAAAACGTATCATGAAAGCAAAAATCTTTTCCGCCCCAGCAGATCAACATGGGCTTATCCTCAAGCTGGCCAAGAGACGCCTCCACTCGGCTTAAGGTTTCCCAGGAAGGGTGACTCGACTGCAAGGGAATATCTTGCACAAAACGATGAACCGCCACCCGATTGACCCAGCTATCATAGGGCGCAAGAAAACCTGCTCGTACTTCAGGCTGCATTTTTTTGTTTACAGCCATAAAGGTGGCAGGCAGAGCAAAGCCATTTAGTCCCCGCACAAGGAGAGAACCCAATAAGGGCCAGCGGCATACGGCGATCCGTTGAGGAATGAGATGAGAGTGAAAGGCCGCTGTATTGAGGACAACTAAGCCAGCAACCCGCTCAGGATGCTGTCCAGCCCAGCTCATTCCGATGGCTCCGCCCCAGTCATGCACCACCAGAACACAGCGTTCAATCTCCAGATAATCCAGCAAGGCCGTAAAGTTATCAATATGATTCTGAAGCCGGTAGGGATAGTCTTGCGGCTTCTCAGAAAAACCACAACCCAGATGATCCGGTACCAGACAACGGTAATCGGCCTTTAACGCAGTCACCAGATTGCGGTACAGATACGACCAGGAAGGATTGCCGTGGGCCATGACTACAGTTGGGCCGTCGCCCTCATCAAGATAGGACAGCTGATGGCCGTCAGCAAGTCGGAAGTTTTTTGGCGTAAAGGGGTATTCAAAAAGGCTGGTGGCAGATTGATCCGTTAAGTGAGTCATTACCACTCAATCCCCAGCATTATCGAATTAATTCCTGAACCGATTCCCAGCAAAGCACCTCGCTGCCCCTGTTTCAGCTTTTCTTTTTCAATACCCATAGCCATAGTAATAGGTGCGGATACCGAGCCAACATTCCCCAAAACTTCCAGGGTTTCAAAATTCCGTTCAGGATCAAGCTCAAGACTGGAAAAGAGCTTGCGTGCATGGACCTGACCAACCTGATGACAAAAGAAGCGATCAATTTTTTTCTTTTGCCAGCCTGTTTCCTTTTGGAAATCCTGCCAGCATAACCCTGCTGTTTCAATCCCTTTTTCCATTAACAGTTCCGAATCCGTGGTCATCAAGGTGCCTTCACCCCCAACCTGTCCTCCGTGACAGAGTTCATTATGCCGGGTGTTGGCTCGCCACGAGCCGCCAATGAGGCGATGCCCTGTGTCCTGCATCTTTTTTGAACCCATAATCAGGGCAACCGCCCCAGAACCAATGGTCAGGGAGGCAAAGGCTGGCTTAATGCTCTTGCGTGTTAGGGTTTCATCTTCCTGCAACTTTTCAATCGTTGAGCAGACTAAATCCTCAGCCGTTTCAGAGGCCACAATAAGACCATAGCGAACCTGTCCCAGTTCGATCATATTTGCCAACATAAGCATACCGTTGAGAAAACCAAGACAGGCATTGGAAATATCAAATATCTGACAACGGCTGCCCAGCCCCAAGCCATGATGAACAAAAGATGCCGTAGCAGGCTCCATCATGTCTCTGCTTACTGAAGTAAACACCATAAAATCAATATCAGAGCCTGTTAGGCCAGAGGCAATAAGGGCCTTGCGTCCGGCAAGAATTGCCCCTGCACTGGGTTGGGTTTCTGGATGCCAAAAGCGTCGACTACGAATACCACTCATCAACTCAAGACGACCTTCTGGCAGTTTCAGCCGTTTATAGACTGATGAAAGTTGCTGCTCAAGATCAGCTGAGGTGACAACATGAGGCGGCAACTCATAACCAAAGCTGTGAAGGCAGACACGGGAATATTTCATAGGTACTGTTCTCTATCTCTTTTTTATCTCATCTTTTCCCTGATTGTCACTCATCACTCACTGGACAGCCAGTCTTGCAACCTACATACTACATACCCTTTACAACAGCAACTCTTCAGAGCCTTTCTTCTACATTCTGTTCTTCAGGGATGAAATGAGAAATAGACATGCTAAAGCTATTTACTAGCAATTTCTTCAACATACAATTTGGTCACTCGATCTGAAAGCTTTGTCATTTCATCGGTTGCCATTAAAACCATAAGTGGCAATCCTCCTTCCCGGATTTTGAGAAAATACGGTGAGATTCTATTCCACTCTTTTTCTATTTTATCAAGCAAACTTTTTATTTCCCTGTTATTCCTTTCTTCCTCCATCAGCTTCTTTAATCCAGATTGAAATTCTTCAATAGATTTCTTTAGGTTATGAATATTTTTGTCATCACGAAATCCAGCCTGGTAGGCAATATAAAACTTTGCAACCTGCTGTGAAAGCATACGTTGTTTACCTGACGTATTAATAATATGATCAATGCTGCTACCACTCACTTTTTCTAGATTAAGAACAACTGAGTGAGAAACCTCTAATAAGGTATCACTTAACTTTAACACACGAGTAGCATTTTCCTTACTATAGTTTTTTTTGATCAAATCACGGTATTCAGAAAAAGTACTTTCAACAACAGAGAGCAGTTCCTTTGTTTTACTGTCCTGCACGTTTGCCTTTAACAGGGCATGATTTCTGGTAAATCGTTCCAAGGCCATCTTCATTTGCAGTGTATTTTCTTGAACAGAAATATTATTACCAGAGTAAAAATAGGCTTTGGCGATTCGCTGTGACAACATACGTTGCATTCCAGCCCTGTTCACCAACTCAGACATACTTATACTTTCAACAGCCTGTACATGCGGGACAAAAGCTATAATCATAAAGACGGTCAACAGGGTGACGGTCCGCAGTGTAAAATAATACATAAAGATATCCTCTAGGTAAAGTTGATAGTCTGGCAAAAATCACAAAATGCCTGAAGAAAATTATCCATAAGACTTCATTAAAAAATATCATACTGTACAAAATAATACAAATAATTGCTATGCAACTCGAACATATTGCTGTCCTGGTAACTGCTGAATCAAACCACGTAACTCAAGACCAAGCAGGAGGGGATGGAGGGTGTTGAGAGGCAGAGCAGTGATCTCGGAAAGCTGCTCAATATCTATTGAAGTGCTTTTCATAGCTGCCATCAGGTCTTTTTCAGCTACTGAAAGATCATCAGGAAGTTGAGAAAGTTCGTTCAAGGTATCCTGCGGAACAACAGGTCGGGTATTACAAATATTACGGTCATTCCGATTATTCCAATTATTCCGATCAGGGGATAATCTCCTTGGTATCACATAGGATGACGGCGATAAAGGAGGTAATTCTATAAGAATATCGTCAACAGATTGAACTAACGTAGCACCTTGTCGCAGCAAATTATGCGGTCCCTTACTTTTACTTGAATCAATGCGCCCGGGTACGGCAAATACTTCCCGGTTCTGTTCCAGCGCAAGCCGAGCTGTAATCAACGCACCAGAGCGAATCGCAGCCTCAACAATGACAACGCCCAATGAAAGACCACTGACGATCCGATTCCGAGCTGGAAAACGAAATCCCTCGGGTGGTGTGCCAAGACGATATTCACTGACAAGTAATCCCTGCTCACCTATCTGCCGATATAAGCCAGTATGTTTTTGAGGATACACAACATCCAGTCCGCAACCAAGTACGGCTACTGTCTTGCCATTTGCCTTAAGCGCACCGATATGGGCCTGTCCATCAATCCCCTTGGCAAGTCCACTGACCACGGCAAGCCCCTTGCCAACAAGCTGCTGGGCAAGCTCCGCACTGACATCTTTTCCGTACTCTGTAGGAGTTCTGGAGCCTACAATTGCCACTGCTGGAAGCCGCAGGCAGTCAAGATCGCCTAAGCAGTAAAGAAGAATGGGAACATCGTGAATATTCAGCAGAAGAGACGGAAATAAGGGATCATCACAGCAGAGAAGCTGAATGTTTGCCGCACACACTCGCCTGTATTCCCTCTCAGCCCATAAACGGGCCTTATCCAAGCGGGAAGGAGTAGAAAAAAGCTCTACTATACTCCTTCCAACGCCCGCTACTCTAGCAACGGCCTTGCCAGCTACCAAGACCTGAGCTGGTGTACCAAAGGCAGTGAGAAGGCGACGGATCAGGATGCAGCCCAGACCGGGCAAAGCAGTCAGTGCCAGCCAGTCTAGGATATCATCACGTTCCGTCATTCAAGAATTGAACAAATTACAAACTATACAAGTTTATAGATTAATCAAAAATAAAAGATTCTAAATACTTGCTTCTCGTAGGATGACGCAACTTCTTGATAGCCTGCGCCTCAATTTGCCGAATCCTCTCCCGAGTTACATCAAATCGCTGCCCTACCTCTTCCAAGGTGTGGTCGCAGCCAACTTCAATGCCATATCGCATGCGAAGTACCTGCTCTTCCCGTTCAGTCAACTCACCCATTACCTTTGCAAGACAACGTTTCAGGCTTTCCGTGATAGAAAATTCCTGGGGTCCTGGATTGATTTCATCAACAATAAAATCACTGAGCATGGTGTCTTCTTCATCACCCACAGGCGCATCCAGTGAAATCGCATCACGTGCTGTCTTGAGAGCTGAATGAACATACTCTACATCGGTATCTAACTGTTCTGCCATCTCTTCCAGGCTTGGCTCTCTGCTCTCTATGCGCTGAAAATCACGGGCAAAACGAAGCATCCTGTTAATCGCTTCAATCATATGTACTGGCAGTCTGATTGTCCTGCCCTGATCTGCTATACCGCGATTAATTGACTGCCGTATCCACCAAGTCGCATAGGTAGAAAACTTATACCCTCGGTTATAATCGTATTTTTCCACAGCCTTCATCAGGCCAATATTACCTTCCTGAATAAGATCTGGAAGTAACATACCACGATTGAGAAACTTCTTAGAAATAGAGATAACCAGTCGAAGATTCGCTCGAACAAGGGTCTTTTTTGCCTCTCTGACAGTCTCTTTTCCTCTTTTTATCTCTTTGAAAAGTTCATCAAAGCCTGTGCTGTCAATACCAATAATTTCAGCTAACTCTAAGATAACCTGTTGCTGCTTTTTGGCTATTTCTTGCTGTTGTTCTTCGCCGTTATGCGTAGCAAGTAAGGATTCTCTTTCTGCTTGTATGCGAACCTTTCTGACCTTTTGATTAAACTCCTCAACAGCCTTGACCGTTGAAAGAAGCTTTTTAGAACCGATTCGGTAGGTCTTAAATAAGGCAACAACTTGTAAGCCAATATCCCGAATCTCCTGCCACAGCTTTTCCTCCTGTTGGGGGTCGTCTTGTTGTTTCAACTCCTGAAACAGACGTACTCGCTGTTGATTGAGCTGGTTTGCCTCTTCTATGCACTCCAGAAACGACGTCCGGCAAGCGGCCAACTGTTTTTCATCGCTATCGGATATCCCGTTAAGAACAGAGCCGATGCGCATATTCCCCCTTTCCAACCCCTCTTTTAAACCGTTCAAGCTATTCAGCCCCAGCGTCAGTCGCAGAACAGCATTTTGAATTCTGGACTCTCCATCTTCCAGTTTTTGAGCAAGCTTTATCTCTTCCTCATAGCTGAGTAAATCAAGACTGCCCATCTCACGAAGATAGATATTCATAGGATCGGTGCTGTACGTCTCCCGATGAGCATCTTCTGTCGCATCGTTACTCTTTTTTCGACATTTAACAATCGACAAACTGGCTTCCTCTTCCTCATAAGTCTCTGAAGACTGTTCAGTCTGGTTCTTCACGTAGATACCTCCTCCGTATCATCAAAAAACCGAAATTGCTTAAACAAAGCCCTCTCCCCGTGGACTCAGGCAAACGGCTTTTTTTTTCATTCCGACCTGAAGCTATAAATTTTCAACCACAAAATATACTCAACTTTTCATACAAAACAAACTGTACTTCTTTGTCTTATCCTGCAATGTACAATTTTCTACACCTCTTGTACAGTTTTTTTTACATAAAGCCAAGCTTTTTTCTCTCATTTGCTCCTAAAAAAGGACATCTTTATCAATAAGGGATAAATGAATAGAATATATTTTCAAATAATTATCTAATATTATCGTTTTGTATGGCTCTCTTTTTATCTTAAAAGAAAATTTTCTTTTTAAGCTTACAGCGTAGCACAAGTTCAACTTTTCTCTTCTTTCTCATGTTCCAGTTTCCCTTCGTATTCCGAATAACTCCCTTGTTTCCCTTGTTAGTGTATCAACCAACTCTGAATTTTTTGTCTCCTGAGCCGAAGTAATCCTAGCCTGCAAGTCAGCTCTCTTTTTCTGCATTTTTTCCCTTTCGAGCCAGACAAGCAACTCATCACAAAGCTTATGCCCCTGCATTGCATCATCTTCCTCAGCAAGCGGGTTTCCACCATCCCTGCTCAACAACTCGACAATATACTGGCGATCAGAGTCTACTGTGACAACTGAAAGCAACTTTTCCGGGGTAACATTGCCAGTAGCAGCAAGTTGCTCCATCGCCTCAACAATTCCTAGGACAGGCGATTCACCGAACGCTTCTCTCATGACTCCTTTGGGTAAATCTGACAAGACCTCTGGGTAAAACAATAAAAACTTCAGTAACTGCTGCTGCTTTTTAGGAAGTTCCCGTAAAGAGATGTTTTCTTCGTACTCTCCTAAAGTCTTCTCCCACCGCCATTCCTCATCAGATGGGGTAGGAAAACCAAGGGTACTCTGGGTACCAGATATATGAGATGGTGCATATTGTGCAGTACACGACGGCACAGACGACACAGGCGGTACAGGAACTTGAACAAGCTTGGCATGCTGTTTTTCAGGTATAAAACGTTGGGGAGAAATTCCAAGTTGTTCTGCAAAATGCGCAGCCATAAGCTCCTGCTGATCCGCACAAGTAGCCTGTTTCACCAACTCTGCCAACTCTGCTACAATCCGATTTTTACCAGACAGTGTCAGGCCGTGTTCCTCTTGAAGAACGGAAAAAACAAACTCCGTAAGAGGGTCAGCAGCTTCCACCAAGGCTTGCACTGCTGCCGCTCCTTGTTCCCTGATCAAGGTATCAGGATCATGCCCTGTTGGCAGCAAGGCTACCCTCACATCAAGCTGCTCACTGAGAAAAAACGGTATTGAGCGTCGGGCCGCACGAAGTCCAGCAGAATCTCCATCAAAAAGAAGGATCACCTCATCACAGTATCGGCGTAACGAGGTGATATGCTCACGGGTAAGGGCTGTTCCCAGCGGCGCAACCACGTTCTCAATCCCGTGAATTGCCAACAACAAGAGATCAAAATTTCCTTCCACCACAATGGCACGCCGAGAAGAGCGAATCGCCTGACGATGCTGATATAGCCCAAAAAGGAGTTCTCCTTTGGAAAAGACCATACTCTCTGGCGAGTTCATATACTTAGGTTTTCCCTGCCCAAGGATACGGCCACCAAAGGCCACCTCCCGCCCACTCATGTCATAGATCGGAAAAAGAACACGATCCCGAAAGCGATCATAGTATCGCCCCTGGGTCTTTTGTACGGCAAGCCCTGCCTGCTCAATGGCGTCTACAGAAAATTTCTTTTTTTGCAGATGTGAAATAAGGAACTGCCACCCGCCGTTTTCCGGGCCAGGTGTATAGCCCAGTTGATATTTTTCCACAGCCTCCTGTGGCACACCCCGTTTTTGCAGATATTGCCGAGCCGCCTGCGCTTTGGACGACGAGACAAGGGTCTTATGAAAGATTTGAGCTGCCTGCTGATTCACCTGATAGAGCAGTTCTCGTTGCTGCATGCGTTCTCGTTCGGCATGACTCAGGTTACGTTGAGGAAGGTCAATTTGATACCGCTGGGCTAGGTCTTTGAGTGCCTCTGGGAATGTCAGATGATGATATTTCATCATAAAAGAAAAGACATCTCCTGACTCTTGACAGCCAAAGCAGTGAAAAAACTGCCCTTGCGGATTCACAGAAAAAGATGGTGTTTTTTCACCGTGAAAGGGGCAAAGACCTGTAAAGGCATTTCCGGCTTTTTTCAGTTGTACATGCTCACTAATCACCTGGACAATGTCCGCAACTTCTCGAACTCTGTTTTTAACTTCTTCCCAGGCCCTCATGCTTGACATAACACCCTCTTTTTACCAGTCAAATGAACTGTACATTCTTTCCCAGCGACCTTTCTATCCTGCCTACTGAAAAGTAGACCACAAAATATAAAGTAATCATGCTAAGAATATTTGTCGATATCTCTTGGCCCTTTTTTTCTTGTTATTATAACATAAACGTCCTGTTTCCTCTCTGAAGAAGTGACAACATGAAAACAAAGAGTTGACAACAATAGAAAAAAATCTGTTTTTTCAATTCTTTTTGGCCGATTCTACCAGAACTACCAGATCTGACAGTTGATTCCAAAGTTCATCACATATTTTTGGCCGATATACCGCCTGTGCAAAAAATGGGTACTCTTGTCTATAAACGGCTAGCAGTTTTTCCTTTTTATCTGCAACACAGGCCCGCATATTGGCAAGTCTATCTGCGGCCTTCACCACCAAGGCAATCTCTGTTGTACCTGCAACCTGCGCCATCTTGCGGTACGTTCTTTTCTTGCGTTCCTGCCGATCTTTTCCAGGCTCGTCAGTCAGGATTGCAACACAGTCGGCAACCAAGGTACCAAATGCGTTCTCAATCTCGCCAAGGCTGACAGGAGTGTCCTCAACAACGTCGTGAAGATAGGCGATAACTACTGCGGTTTCGCCATATTGCCGGACAAGCTCTGCCACCGCATCAAGGTGAACAATATAGGGATGGCTACCATATTGTTGTTTACCGTGATGTTTGAGGGCAAAGCTACGGGCCTGACTTCTTCTTTTGAGCGAGTTCTTCATACCTTGAAGGGAAAACGAATAAAAAAAGAGCCTGAATCGTACCAATCCAAGCTCCTTCACAAAAATTACTTTTCTACTTCTGCCTTACTACCCTACTACTTTACCTCCTTTGCCTTGGCCACAGCCCGCTGAAATCCATCTACAGATCGGGCAATCACCTCTTTATCCACACAAAAGGCCAGCCTAATATAGCCAGGAGTACCAAATCCCTGTCCTGGAACCGCCAAAATCTTTTCCTCCTGAAGTAATTTACAGAACTCCACATCATCGGCAAGAGGGGTTTTCGGGAAGAGATAAAACGCCCCCTTGGGCATAACATATTCCAAACCTGCCGCATCCAGTACCTTGCAAAAAACCTTACGCCGCTCTTCATAGATAGAGGCATCCACTGTCTCTTCTTGCAACTCAGCAATCGCCCGTTGCATCAGGGCTGGTGCATTGACAAAACCAAGAATACGATTGGCCAAGGTCATAGCATTGAGCAGGAGATCTTTTTCATGCATATCTGGATGAACGGCAATATAACCAATTCGTTCACCAGGGAGGGAAAGATCTTTAGAATACGAAGAGACCACAAGAGAGTTCGTTGTGGTTGTCATGATAGAGGGTGTTTCTGCCCCATCAAAAACGATTTTTCGATACGGCTCATCAGAGATAAGATAAATTGTGGTACAAAAATTTTCTCCAGCTTTATTGAGCAGAGTACCCAAGGCAGCCAAGGATTCTGCACTGTACATCTGACCTGTGGGATTATTCGGGCTGTTGATCAGCACAGCCTTGGTCTTCCCGCTCAAGGCATTCTCAAGAGCAGCAAGATCAAGCTGAAACTGATCGTCCGTGGGTACCACCTTGACCACCCCACCATGATTATCTATATAAAAATGGTATTCCACAAAAAATGGACTCAGGATGATAACCTCATCGCCAGGATCAAGAAGAGATTTCATGACCACATTCAAGGCCCCAGCAGCTCCGCAGGTCATCAGCACATCGCCCATTCCGACCTCTACGCCCTGCTCGTCAGACAGGTGCGTTGCAACAGCTTCTCGTACATAATGATAGCCACCATTTGGCATATAGGCATGCATCCCTGGAGTATCACACTCTGCCAGCTCAGTTAACACCTTAAAAAATTTTTTTGGCGGCGAAACATCTGGATTACCGAGACTGAAATCAAACACATTTTCTTCGCCAAATTCTGCCTTCATCTTGGCACCTTGCTCAAACATCTTACGAATCCAGGAAGAGTTATCGGCAAACTCCTGCATTTTTTTTGCTACGGTCATTCTTTCCTCTTTTTTTACGTAATTGGGAGAGCGTTGGGAGAGTGCAGCAGAAAGAGCCATCCTCCAGCAATATTTACAAAATAATTAAGGCACCCTGAAGTATTCTTTGTAATGACAGTATATAATGTCGAGTGGGTACACTTACGCTCAAACGCTCAATATGCGGAATATTATAAAAGACAGCTTGGAGAAGGACAACCAGAGAACGCTATCCAGATTACTTTTCTCTCATCTTTCCGTTGACCGAAGACCGAAGATAAGTCTACAGCATAATCAAAATTTTTGTTTGGATCTTACTGGTAACGTTATGACACTGCATAAGAAAGATTGAAAACATCTGATTGGAACGCAATTTTTCATCTGTCAAATCTTCAAGGGCTTGCATCTTGAGTTCAGTAATCTGATCTATAATATGCTGTAATTCTATAGGAGATGTAGTTTGCATCTGCTTACGATCAAGAGCCATAGTTACCTGAACAAATTCATCCAGTTTATCCTTCATCTCCTGCACTAAAGCTTGCTCTTTTTTCTTTCTTATTCTGTTAAAATGAAGCCAAAAAAAATACGATGCCGCAAAAAAAGCAAAGAGTAACTCCTTGATAGCAGCATAGGATTCCATTCGATTTGCAAAGGATTCCATTATTTGAAGAGGATTATAATATTCCTGCGTTGTAGTGTGCAACGGCATATTCAACCAATTCCGTGCCTTTTCCAGAGGAATGAGATCAGGAAAATGCACTCTTAAATCTGTACTATATATTGCCTCAAGTACATCATGAACAAGCGTTGGAGAGATCTCCTTTTGGGCAGCAAGCAAGGCTGTGTAAGCAACAGTGTGGATATCTTTATCAGGAAATGCGGGCAAGAGAGGATGACGAGCAAACGTTCCTTCTGGAAGAGTGAATTCGGTAAAAGAGGTCTGAGAATTTGCCAAAGATTTTGTATACGGTAAATCAAGAACCTTTAACATACTTGTTGAATTGATTTTTTTTAAGCAAGGACTGTTCAACCCCATAACTAAAATACCAGCCTTGCACTCCTGACGGGTATTTTGTTTTCCGTCATTCTGAAAAAAAATATGCTTTCTTTTAATATTATTCAATCCATAGAAATCAATCAAGGTGTCTGATGTTTGAGCAGTACCCGACGCCTTTGGCCCGGTGCAGACCTGCTTATTTTCCAGATCATATATCGAAGAAATATCCGAGTCTTTTCTTGCCAAGATAACAATCGGTTCAAGGTACAACGGAGCAATTACAGAGATCTTGTCATGCGGAAAAAAAATTGACTGAAGCAAGGCCAAGTGTACAGCTTTTTCCTTCAAAAGAGATAGGTTCTCAAAGGTCCCGACGGTTTTTTTATTTTTAACTTGTCTGCCTTTTTTCGATTCCAGTCTTTTTTTTAATTCGTTAACAAAATTATAATATTCTCCACCTTCTACTCCACTTGCTATGCTGATTGTCCTTGGCGAGATGTCTGTTTGATACCATAGGCAAATCCAAAATAACGTCCCGAACAAAATTATAACGAGACCCGCCGCATAAAGATATATACACTTTCCTTTATCCATAAAAAGTATATTTTTTCAAAACGTTATACGGCGAATTCGAACTTTTATCAAGATCAAAATCAAGACAACGCTCGTTGAATATTAAAAAAACATTCTTTTTCGTTCTCATCAAAACGTCCATTACTGGGATAAGGATATTCTGTCGTTGCAATAGAGGCAATGTCCATACAGACGCACAACAGTTCTTCTTTCAACTTTTTATTTTCCTTATTATTTTTCACCATAAGACGGACAGGCGCAACAAGCTCCCTCAAATTCTTTAGCGTCTTGTCACTTGGACATTTTTCTATATACGGCTGAACAAATTTTCTTGCATCCTGAAGGCTCAACACCTTGCAACCTGCACGTTTATTCACATTGGCAATATGTTGCTCAAGATAATTTTCCAAAATCTCAACTTCGCTCTTCTGCGCCTGCCCATCTGCCCATATCATTTCAATGAGCAGAATAAGGTCAATCAAATATATCTTTTCATCTTTGATCCCGAGCTGCTTCAATTTGTTTACGGCGTCTGTGTAGGAAACTGCGTTGTCCGATGTCATTGAATATACCCCCCTCTTAATTTTCTTCTATGAAACGACAAGTTATCTTACATCACCTTAACGACATACTATGCATCATATAAAAATGCAAGTGTAAACTTAAAAATGCAGTTTATAGTCGATATTGAGCGGGGTACATCATGTGATCATTTCCTTATTAGTCTTAATAACTATTCTTATCTTATTATTGTCACGAACAAATTTTGTCACAAAGTGACATTTTTTGTCTCCGAGATATATCCGATGGACTGCATCCTCTCTTTTTATCATCAGCATGAACCGCTGTTGTTTTTTTGTACTCAGTCGATTTTGTACAAAAATTTGTATTAACTTATCCTTCCTGTAGATTTTTTTTACAGAAAGGTCTGTCTTTTGCAAGGTTATGTCCATTCAGCCCTTTTCAGGTGACGAAGAAGGTAATTCGGCAGCTGGTGGAAGGGGAAAGAGAGGAGTGAGGAGACGTTGCGTCTCTTTGCTGAGTTTTTAACGCATTAATGAAAAAAGGAGAAAACACCATGAGGAAACGATTTACCTGCGCAGCAACGTTGCTTGCCCTGCACGGCGGCTTTGCCCATGCCGAACTGCCGCCACCTGATCCAGAGGTCGCCATTACCTCCTGTGCGGAGCTGCAAAACATCAACAACTATCTCGCTGGCACTTATTACCTTGCCAATAACATTGACTGCGCGGGCTTTGATTCTGGTGACGGTAAGGGATTCATGCCCATAGGTAACGAGACTATGCCCTTCACCGGTACCTTTAACGGCCAAGGATACACAATCAGCAATTTATTGATAGATCGTCCTGATCAGACGTATTATGTTGGCCTGTTTGGGTTTGCTGGTAAACACGACGGCTCTGCAGGCGCCGAAATATCTCATGTCAATCTGACTGGACTGGAGATCACCGGCAATAGCCATGTTGGCGGTCTTTTTGGACAGCTTTATTACAGCACTGTCATTGATGTTCACAGCGAAGGATATGTTCAGGGTGTCGCGGCACTCGGGGGTCTCGGCGGAGACGCAAGATATAGCACAATCACGAATGTTTCATCCTCCGGTTTGGTGGACGGGTATTACGGAGGAAGTCTTTCTCGTATATTTTACGGCGGTCTTCTCGGCGGAAATGAAAAAACCGAGCTGTCCTGCTCAAGCTCTGATGCAGATGTGGTCGGTAATTACCGGGTCGGTGGTTTAGTCGGACACAACAGCGGTACAGTCAGAAGTTCTTTTGCTACCGGCATGGTGCAGGGACTTTATCGAGTCGGCGGTTTGGCCGGTGAAAACGTTGGTGGCACTATTTCAGACTGTTTTTCCACAGGTAATGTCAACGGATTCAGCGGTTCACATGAACTCGGCGGCCTTGTTGGATTGCAGTATCAAAGCAATGCTGTTATTGAAAATTCATATGCAACAGGAGAGGTTACCGGAGGTGTCACCAATATGAAAGGAGTGCTGGGTATGAAGATGGCAGGCACTTGTTCTGGCACATATTGGGATATGGTTACTTCTGCTGTTACTTCGGACAGTTGTGGTTCATCTGGCTTAAGCACAGCAGAGATGCAGACGCAAAGCACCTTTGTTGGCTGGGATTTCGATACGGTATGGACAATGAATGACTATCCGGAGTTGCAATGCACTCCGGCATCCTCTGTTGAATATACCGTCATATCTTCGGCGGGAACCGGCGGCAGCATCAGCCCGGACAGCGAGCATACGGTGAATCAGGGATCAACCGCATCCTTTACGGTTTTAGCTGACTCGGGCTACAAAATTGACAAGGTGAACGGCTGTGGAGGAAGCCTGAGCGGCAATATATACACTACGGCACCGGTCACTGCTGATTGCGAAGTGACAGCCAGTTTTACGCCGCATGCATCCAGAAACGGCATGACTTGGGGAGTTAATCGTTATAATTCAGACCTCAATCTGACCTTTGTACATTGTTATGGGGAACAGGGACCAAATCGCGGTCCTTGCAATCCCTATCAGGGCGATACATCCTGCTCTGTTCAACTTCCTGTTCTTTGTGTAAAAAAAGATGGTTCATCTCGACCTCCTTATGAGCCTCCCCCTGCTGGCGGCAGTATGAATAGAGAATACTATACAGGTTGGGTTGAAGGAACTGCCGACTTAACTGCTCCTGTACAAGGCAATGCGTTCACCGCCTTGGATGATGTCAATACTTATTGCGAGGCACAACTTGGTCAAGGATACCGTGCTGCTGAATTTCATGACGGTCGTTGGGTTTATGGAATGGATGAAAACAACTTCTACGGCGATACATGGCCCAAAAGCACCCGTTCCGGAGGTTGGGGTTTTTATGCACCGGGGCAAGTTTCTAATGATTCCCGTTTCTGGGTGGATATCAACGATCAGAACGCTAACTGCTGGAGCAGGACTGCAACAACAACCAAGAGCCTTTCTGTCAACTCGTCGGGCGCATCCGGTGTCGCAATCACCGGCAACCCTTCCGCATACAGCGGCTCAACAAACTACACTAAAACTGGTGTTCCAAGTGGAACGACCATCACCCTGACCGCTCCCGCAGCAGGCAGCGTAAGCACGAGCTTCTCTTCTTGGAGCGGCTGCGATGCAACCGATGCCGCCGCCAGAACTTGCACTGTCACTATGTCGGAAGACAAAACTGTGACAGCCAACTTTGTGATCAATGAATACACGGTCACGCCTTCGGCGGGCGAACACGGCGGCATCAGCCCAGACAGTCCGCAGAGTGTGGAGCACGACGATACGACCGACTTCGAGATTATACCTGATAGCGGCTACGGAATTGATACGGTCGAAGGCTGTAACGGATCTTTGAACGGCAACGTATACACCACCGGCGCAATCACAGAAAACTGCGAAGTGACAGCCAGCTTTAAGTCTAATGACAGTGACGGCGACGGCATTGCCAATGAGGATGATCAATGCCCGGCAACCGCACCCGGCGATGTCGTGGATGCAACCGGCTGTTCAATCAGCCAGCTTGCTCCGTGCGAAGGCCCGAAAGGAACAAGTACTTCCTGGAAGAACAAGGGAGAATATATATCCACTATGGCTCACGCCGCTGAACAATTCCTTGAGCAGGGACTGATCACGGAAGCGGAAAAAGATGCCGCTGTTTCCGCAGCTTCGCATTCAGCCTGCCGGTGGTAATACTAAGGGGAACAAAGGTAAGAAGAAGGGCAAAAAATAAGGGGCAGGCTTGTCTTACAGCCGGGGCGATAATTTTTCGCCCCGGCTCTTTCTTTTCCTCCAAGAGGAACGAAGTAAATTCTACTCTTCCGACTTTTCCACAGGTAACCCTTCCTCCTGCCAATCAAAAAACAGAACCTGACGGATATCCTTATAGCCCAGCTTCATCAACTTACGGTAGGCGTTATAGCTTCTGCCCCCACCGTTGCAATAGACAATGATCTGCTTCTCTTTATCCAACACCTCAGATTGGGAGGCAAAGGTCGGCGAAGGAATATTGATAGCACCGGGAATATGGCCTTTATTAAACTCCTCTGGATCGCGGACATCTACCACAGTAAAGGTATCAGCCTTACTTTGGATAAGGGTGTTTAACTCTGCTGGAGTAAGCTTACTGGTCTCAATGCGCTTCTCATAATCCGGGCCAGCATAGATGGGCATTCCCTTTTCCTCCCAAACCGGCATACCATCGGCATAAACAAAGATCCGCTCATAGCCCATCTCCAAAGCTGCTTTTGCCGCCTTTCTACTCTTCCCACATTTTACCCCATTGCAGTAAAAGACGATTTGGACAAATTTTTCCTTGGGCAGCAGATCGGCATATTTTTTGAACTTCTTCTGGGGAACATTGATTGCCCCCTTGATATGCACTTCCTGGTATTCTTCGGGATTGCGAGCATCCACCACCACAACATCTGCGGACTCTGTATCCAGCATTCTTTTCAGGCCAATCGTGTCAACTATCGTATAGCCATCTTTGTTTTTGGGGACCGCAGGAGTTTCTCCATACACGCCCACAACAGACAGGATAGAGAAAAGCAGGGTGAGCAATAAAGTGAACAGTAATTTTTTTTTCCTCATTGGTACTCCTTTGAGTTGTGGTAGTACATCCAATCTTGATTCAGCCAATACTCAGGATAACAGCAGTTTGCTGTAATGATGACAATCTTTCCTGCCAACGATAAATACTCTTTTTTCCTGTAGAAAAAACTCTTGTTGCCGCATTGATGCCCAAGCCTTCACTCAATGCGTTCAATAGCATTATGATTCGGAAAACAGGAGTTTTTAACTCTTCCAGTACCGTATTTTTTGTTTCTGAAAAAAAAGAATCACAATCATTACATTTATAAAGCTGACGTTCTTCCCCGCCACGAATTACATATTTTTTCTTTAAAACCTCGCACGAAGCACCTTTACAGTTGGGACAATAATTATCAATAAGCACCTTCTTAATCTCCTTTTTGGGCTAGAGTATAACATGGCCTTATATGATAATCAATAAAAATATTAGAAAGATATGATAATGATTGGGCGGAACCAGTGCCGAAACAAGGGACTTCCAAAAAATAATCGTATCCAAGAGGATTTTTCGACCAAGCTTATTATCCGTCCTTGAAGGCCCAAAAAATTTACAGTACCCCCTTGGGCATATCCGGAATCTGCTCTCCCCCTAACACAAAACCACCATCCATCCTGAGACAGGAACCTGTCATAAAATCGGCATCCTGAATGAGAAAAAGAACAGCACGGGCAACTTCATCAAGCCTGCCGGTTCGCCTCAACAGACTATGCTCCACAAGCTGTTCTCGTTCTGTCGCATCAAGTACTTCCCAGCCACGAGTTCCTGGGCCGTGCCGTTGCTCCACCAGTCCCAGCATGAGTTCATTCACCCGAATAGTCGGGGCACCCAACCGAGCCCAGGTCTCAGTCAAAGACATGATGCCTCGATTGGCAGCAGCATAGCCGTCATTAAAGAGCAGACCTGCTGGTCCTGAACGTCCTGTCAGTGCGGCAACAGAAGAGATGTTGACAACAGCCGCTTGGTCAGCTTGACGGAGCAAGGGCAGGCATTGATGAAAAACAAGCCACTTGGCATGTAGGGTGGTCTCCATTTCAAGTTGCCACTGCTCTGCATTGACGGGACGACAGTAACTACCATGCACCACCGGCATACCGCCTCGCTCAATATTATTGACAAGGACATGCAGTACGCCAAACTCGCCATTGAGGCGATCAACCATTTTTTTCAGAGCAACCGGGTTACGCAGGTCAACCTTGAGGGTAATATGTCCGGCCTTCATCTCGGCAAATTCAGCCTCCATTTCTTGGCAGGACTTTGGCCAGTCAAACCAAGGAAGAAAGAGGCGCATTCCTTTGGAAGCCAGTTTGCGGGCTATTGCTCGCCCTATCCCTCGACTGGCTCCAAGAACCAAGGCATTTTTTCCTTGTATATCCATTTTTGATCTACCCGATACTAGCCCTTACCTCTCAACACGGTTGACAGAGGTAGACCATTTGTCAAAAGGAAGAAAATTTCTTGAGTTCAAAGAGACTCAATGGTTTAATGCTCTCTTTGTACGACCTCTCCCATCTCTCTGGGAAGGAAGAACACCGTATACAAGAAGGTCTTGTCTTGTATATAGACCGCAAGGTATCAAGGTATCAAGTTGAATAATGCCTCTTTACCTCAATACATTACCTTAACAAGAAACAAGGAATAAAAAATGACTGAAGAAAAGGTAGAACAACCAAATATTCCTGTCTTTCGTATGCAGAAGATTTACATCAAGGATCTTTCTTTTGAAAATCCTCATGCTCCGCAAATCTTTCTTCCGCAAGGACAAGAACCTAAAGTAGATTTTAATCTCCAGCTTGGCAACAAGAAAATTGATAATGACCATTACGAAGTCACTATCTCTATTACGGCGAAAGTCCTTGACCAAAAAGCTGACGATACAGTCATGTTTGTGATTGAGCTTGAGCATGCTGCTATTTTTTTGCTGAAAAATATTCCAGAAGAACACGTTCAGCGAGTTCTTGCTGTTGACTGCCCCCTGATGCTTTTTCCCTTTACCCGCCAGGTTGCCTCTCAGCTTTCTGTTGATGGTGGATTTATGCCCTTTCTTATGGACCCGATCAACTTTGTGGCACTGTACGAAAAATCTCAACAGCAACAAAAAGACGCATAAGGGTAAGGGTAAGGGTATTATACCAAAAAAGCCCGAACAGTTATTGCGCTTCACTGTCCGGGCTTTCTTCTTTATCTGCTAATTAAATAACGAGTTATGGCAAACCATAGAGGAAAAAGTTGTTCATTAATGCTGTTGTTGCCTTTCTAATCGCATGTTCAAAAAGAGTATCATATTGATTATCAGCAAGAACTGACTTAGGAGCCACTCTGACGTCAACCCGGTTTGTCCAGACCACGCTGGCATCATAGGCACTTTGCACCCATACTCGCATCTGCACAACCGCCTGATCAACTCGACCACTGTGTTGCGCCATATCAGCCAAGGCAGCACCGGCACCGGCCCAGGCTATTGTATTGGCTCCTGCGCCGCCACTTATACCAAAAAAGCTTGTTGAACTGTCTGGATTCCAAGGATTACTTACATTGGCTCCGATAACTGTTCCCCATGTTCCACCTGCGAGAAGATTACTCCAATTATCGTACTGAGCTGAATCGGCAAAGCCAAAGGCCATTTTACTTGTACTGCCAATGACAAAGGGCAGAACTCCCCGTTTCCAAGGCGCCCATGTATGCTCTTGTCTGGTCCTGAACTCAAGGATACGGCCTCGAATAATGTAGTCAGCTCCAAACTTTCTGCCGATTTTTACAACCTCCTGAGCAGTCAACCCGTGGGTTCCTGGTCCATCTGGTTGGGCTTTACTGCTGCCAACTTGCTGTCCCTTGAGATACCCCTGTAACCTTTCCTTCATAACGTCAGACCAATCAGGGTCTTGAAGCTCATAGGCAAGTGAGGGAGAACCTAGCTCATCATACGATGTAGCACTGATAATTTCCTGATCAAGCAGGTACTGAAAAACATCCTCCTGCACTGATAGGCGAAAGCCATTACTTGTTAAATTATCAGTCAACGATTCGGTGATCAATATATTCCGGCGAAAAGCTGATGCAATATTATCCCCATTGCTGTAATCGGCAAAGGGAAGAATAACAGCGGACATACCTTTACCACGACCATGAGGTTCCACCTGAGCCGGAATCATCAAGGTCTCAACAGTATTTTTACCGCAACCGGTGACAGCACCGAGCAATACTATCCCAATGGATATGTATTTCAGCAGATTCATACGCTACTCCTAACTAGAGTGAAAAAATAATTAAATAATACGCGGCCTGAGTAAGATGATCAACTCACGTTTTGACTTTTGCTTTTTTTCCTGTCCAAAGAGATATTTTAAATACGGTATATTCTCTGTTCCATAAATGGAATCTCCGCTACTGCTCTCAGTTTCTGAAATCAATCCACCAACGACCAGCATAGAACCGTTTTTAATCTTCACCGTTGTATTCATCTCCCGTTTATTGACAACAGGCAAACCTACTTCAGCTTCACCAAAGGTTCTGTACTCAATATTTCCTACCAGCTCAGAAGTAATAGGAACAAGATTCATCACTATTTCGTTATCAGTTTTGATCACAGCAGTAATGGCAAGTCCCACACCAGAAAGAACATTGGCTGTTTCAATATTATAGTTAGAGGTTCCAGCATCTGCATCAACTTCCTTTGTTACCTTTTTTATATAGGTAACATCTCGACCAACCTCAATAAGAGCAGGCTGACCGTTTAACACGCTGATCTTTGGATTAGATAAGATGGAGGTTTTTCCCTGTTCTTTCAACGCATTGATAAAAGAAGTAAAAGAGAATCCTGTCAGACTTACTCCAGCAGAGGCAGCATCAGAGACTCCGCCAGTAATAATAGTGGCTACAGTACCTACAGCGTTTGTTGCTAACTCTAAGGTGTTAGAAAGGGTATCTGTAACCGTAGTCTCTCTACTATCTTCGGGACTATTTTCCGTTGTTGTTCCACTAGTTCCATCAGGATTTGTATCTGTAGTAATAGTTTTCTTAAACGATAATTTATTTCCTATCTCGTCAGTAAACTCCCTGCCAGTCTCATTCGTGAGATTACGAATGTTCTCATTTGTAATGTCATCTTGAATACTCTTATTATACGATGATGATCCAGATAATGAGGCCCCAGCAAAACTTAAATTACCAAGCAAGGTATTCCAGTTAATACCAAGGGAGGAGCTATCCTGTAGCTGAACTTCAATAATCTTTGCCTCAATAATAATCTGCTTGTACATTTCTTTTTCAAGACGAGACAAGTAATGAGCAATCCGTTTCTGCAAAGAACGTGGAGCATGAACCGTAATAATTCCGAGCGGTCTGTCTATAGTATACTTTGACTCTGTTGACGAGACTCTACGTGACAGTTGCGTTGGAGTTTCTTCTACCTCCTCTTCATCTGAATTCCCATCGTCTTTAGTAGTGGAGGCAACCTGCGGTTCAGGCATAGTAATGGTAGCACTCCAAGTGTCTATAATTGTCTGAATATTTTGCTCTATATTTTCCCACGTATCGTACTTATTCCCTTGACTGGAAATGCTTAAACCTTCTGAACCCACATTCGTGCTGTATTCCTGTTTATTAAACGGCATAGCAATATGGTATTGCTTGGTCTCCCTGTACTTGATAACCAGAGTAGACCCCTGCACTTCATGAAAATAATCTAACTGTCGTAGTATATTATCAATGGCCTCATAAAAATTATCATCAGCTCGAACATCTATATCAACAATAAAATCCTGATTTACATCACTGGCCCAACTCAGGCTCATCTTTTTATTCCGCACCAGAGCCTTCATGGCCTCTCGTAAGGTTATTGGCTCATGCGTTGTAATATCAGCACCAACCTTGAGCTGAAACTCATCAGAAGCTTCGCTATCAAGCAGAGCGTTTACCTCGTCATCGTTAATCATATACCCTGCTCTCTGAAAACGCTGAGGCAACAAAGAAGGTTCTATCACCGTTCGTTGATGTTTTTCTGGAACGGCGAGTTGAGTAGGCTGCTGGCTCTGCTTATCAGGCTTGCTATCAACACATGAACACAGGAGAAGAGCAACTGCTGTCACCGTAAAAATATTCTGCAATAACTGTTTATTGCCTTCCATTATGCCTTCCTTGAGAATAATCATTTCTTATCTTTGAGTTAATTGGCTACGCAGCTTATCTCTTGCTGGTTTTCCTGATGATAAATTTTTTCAGATCTGGTGGAACCCGGAATCCAGCGTGAAGAATCGCCCTATATTTTTTGTGTGCTCTTCGGTCATCACCAAGTGCATCATAAATGCGTGCCTGTGCAACCATAGAGTTTAGATCCTGCCCATACAGTTCCTCTAATTTCCCTAACAACCGCAAGGCCGCATCATACTGCCTATGTCGTTCACTAAAGGCTGCATAGCTGATTAAGGCCTCTCTGCTCGGTTTCCCTACATTGACACTTTGATCAAAATATTGCAGGGCCTTCCGGTTTTCTTCCATGTTTGCATAGCCAATCGCTGCATTCAAAGCAGCCGCACTATTTTTGTTATCTGCTTTAAGGGCTTTTTCAGCGTAAAAAACAGCCTTTGCATTTTGACGAAGTTGGGCAAGATACATTGTAGATATCTTGGTGGCAAGCTTAGAGTTTTTCGGCCAATTTTCAAGTGCTTTTTCATAAAATCGAGCAGCTATTTCTAAGTTGCCTTTTTTTTCAGCAGCTCGTCCATTGGCTATTAACTTCTTGGCCTCAAGTTGCTCAGGAGGAATATCTTTCTCTTGTTTGATCACAAGCTTTGCTTTGGCAAGAATATTTTTATCAAACTCAATAGAAAGTGACTTTTCCTCTGGTTCTGGCCAAACAAACTCCTTATTTTTAGGATAAATAACAATGGTATTGTCTCGTTCCAGTTTTGCAAGATCCTTGAGATTTAAAATAATATCAAGGACGAACCGCCATGGGACATCTGTTAATGCAAGCGTTAAAGTTCCAGAAACTCCTTGGGCAATGACTATATTTTTACCGGTAATTCCACGGAGCATCCTAAAGACATTATGAAGATCAATCTTGTAAAAGTCTACGCTGATTGTTGCATTCTCTCCTATCTGACCAGTCCTTCCCTCTTCAGATCCTGCCCCTGCCTTTGCCTGCCCATTGCTTTTATCATTGTTAGAACCAGAATTTGCAACAGCACTCAATACCTCTTTTGTATCAGGGATACGCTGTCCAAAAATCTCTTGTTCAGGCTCTTGTTCAGTTTTTTGTTCAGTCTCTGGTTCAACAGATCCTTCCTCTTTCGTAGAGGCATCCGCAGGAGGATTTGAAGGCATTCCAGAGGTTGTCTGTTGTTCCTCTGTAAAAAAATCTTTAAGCGTCATGACAAAGGTCGTTCCTTTCCACAGTGAATCGAGCTCATACGGTTTATTTAATGAGAATCTAATACGTAACTGTGTTGGTGTGAGATTCTGCATCATCTCATCACTTACCTCTATATTATAGGCAGTTGGCAGGGCGAGTTTAACACCTCGTGCTATTTCAGCCATAGCAATATCAACTGCTATTCGAGGCGGACCTGTAAGCATTAAGGGCGCAATATGAACTTCTTTATCGCAATGAATTGATATCTCCAGATCCTTACCAGAAGGCTTGGCACTGATGTGGGTAATCAAGGTTTTATCGTTACTGGAATCGTCTTCCGCTGCTGCTAAGACCGGCAAAGAAACCAGTAAAGAAAAAAACACTGTACAATAAAAAAGATAGCAGAAACTGTACGTTTTTTCCTGCTGCATATCAGTCGAAAAAAAATGAGGCATATTATTTATCTCCGTCTTTCTTCAAGCGCATCACTATTTCCTTTGTAATAGCCCGACCAGTTCTTGTCTTGTAACTTTCTGTTATTTCTACCTGTTCATCTCTTATCCGATTGATAATACCATATCTGCCAATATGCATATTCTCATGTAATCGGTAGCCCTTTCCAGTAACATCTTCTGCCATGGCAACTTTTTTATTCCCTATTGTAAGCAAGGCAACAAGTTTCAGTTGCCCAGGCTCAAAACGTCGCATCCCTGTTAATAACTCACCACTCTCAGGATCTGCTGGTGTCTCATCCTCATCAGTATTTTGAGTCTTTGTCTTTGAAAGAAAGGGGAGAAAGGGGTCAGGTCTGTCTTCAAACTGATAGTTGAATTTATCAACCTCTCGAAGCTCCTCTGCTTTACTGGCAGTATCGTCTTCAGCCGCCCAACTGAGACTATGCAGCAGGGTTGCTCCAAGCAACATAAAGACTGCAACAAGATATTTTTTTTCAGTCAGCTTCATTTTTTCTTTTTCCCTTTTCCTGCGGGGTCAGTCTCTTCGCTGGTAAAACGATAGGTCAATAAGTTGCAAGAAGAACTCAGCAACATTTCGCCTTCTACTTTTCTCGGACTACCCATAGTAATATTTTTAACCGTGACAATCCGCTCAAGTTTGCTGACCTGATAAAGAAAGTAGCCCACGTTATGATACGGCCCGTTCACTTTGATACTTATAGGGATCTCTGCATAAAACTCTTTAGGTGTTTCGCTCCCTGGAGTAAATGAGTTAAAATCAAGCCCAGCACTTGTGCCGTGATCGGAAATACTGGTCAGAAGAGCAGGTATCTCTTTCGTCTTTGGTAAAACAACAGAAATTGCTTCAAATTGTTGTTCTGCTTCTTTAAGCTCGGCCTTGTTTTTTTCTAAATTATCTGCTTCTTTTTCAGCTTTATCCACCTTAGCCTGTAATGTAACCCTCTCTGTCTCAAGTTTTTTTATCTCCTCTAACTTTGGTGCTAAAATGAGAAAGTAAAAGCCTGCAAGTAATCCAATGATTGCAACAACAGGAAGAATGAGCTTGACCTTTTGATCAAGAGGGACGTACTTTTCTTCAATAAAAACATCAAATTTTGACTTTTCTGAGGCCATAATAATTGTTATTTCTTACCGTTGTCTTTTGCAGCTTCATCACCCGCTTCTGGAAGTTTAATAGAACAGGTCAGAGAAAATTCTTGCAAATTTCTTCCTCCGTACTTGCTCAGAGTAGTACTCCCTAGAGTCACATTATCAAGATATGAAGATTTTTTTAACTCTTTCAAATAATTTGCAATTGTGCGATTATCCAAGGCCATGCCACTCAACTTCAAACTGTTTGGATCTTGAGACAATGTTGTCAACCACATCCGTTCATGCGGAGTTTTCTTGGCAACATCGTCTAAGATTCGAACGGTTAGCTGTGATTTCTGTTTTAGCTGGTTGACCACTTCTGTCTGTTGGTCGACTAGTTTCTTTTTCTGCTCCAGCTTTTCAATTAAATCAAGAGTTTTTTGCAGTTCATTTTTTCGCGCAGTCAAATCTTTAATACTTTTTTTCAGTCCACTGACTCTTGTAGAAAGAAAGCCGGTAGCAAGTAACAACACAACAACTGTTGCAACAAGGGCAACGCCACTCAGGAAAAGGAGCCTAAGAGCCTGCGTCTTTTTCTTCATCTGCCGCACGGGCAGGAGATTAATCCGGATCATATCTTAAAATTCCGCTGGTCGAATCGCCAACCCGGCCGCTATTGACATTTCAGGAGCTATAGCTTCAAGGTATTTTGCATCAATCTTTTTCTCATTGACTTTCATCCCTTCAAAGGGATTGAAAACAATAACTTCAAGGCCAGTTTCGCTGGCAAGATATTGTTTTAAACCTCGAACCTTAGAGCCTCCACCACTCAGCACAAGAGCAGAGAGCGGCTTTGTAGGATTGTTGTTACTGTACAGATCAATAGCCTTTTTCACTTCCAATACCCATCGAGTACAAATTTGAGTAAAAATTTCATGAAGTTCTTCATGATACTCCTCTTGAGCTTCAACTTGGCCTGTTTTAATCTGCTCGGCCTCTTCATAGTCAAGCTCAAGAGTATTGGCAATTTCTCGACTTAAGTCATCACTCCCCATGACCACATCTCGGGCAAGTACCGAAGCACCATCAGCAATAATATTAATATTCAGTTTAGACGCTCCAATATCAACGAGGCAAACATTTTTATCACCTCCTGATACGGTTGTCCAAATATTTTCCAAGGCAAAACCATCTATGTCTACTAGGGCAGGCATGAGTTTTTGATCCTCAAGCATTGAACGATAGCTATCAATAACTTCTTTTTTTGCCGCAACAAGCATAACTTCACTGCGGTCAAACTCATCTTCTCCAGCCTTGAGTACCTGAAAATCTAAGTATACTTCATTAATATCAAAAGGTATATACTGTTCCGCCTCTTCGTTAAGACGATCTGCAAGTTCTTCCTCGCTCTCCATTTCAATGTTGATCTTTTTAACAATAACCGAATAACCTGAAATTGACAGCCCAACTCGTTCTTTCTTCTTTACTTTGAGGTTTTTGCATAGTTCGGCAATGGCCTTGCCAACATTTTTAGCATCCTGCAACACGCCGTCTTCGACTGCTCCAGGTTCAATAGCGGCAGTTCCAAGCGCAACAAGTTGATAGCCTTCTTTGCCATCCTTCTGAATCTGACAGATTTTTACCGCATGGGAGCCAATATCAATCCCAAGGACAAGTTTCTCTTTTTTTGCCATGCTGTTTCTTTTTATTTTTATGAGCAGCTACCAGCTAAGAGCAGCAGCACCATAATATAATATATGATAAATGATAAATAACTGCCCACCAAAAGTCCAAGCGTATAAACATAATAGGTCATAAAAAAGTAAAAATGTCAAGTAAAGCATTTCTTTTTTAGAAAATGAACCGCTTTGGCACTTTGGAAAAACACTTTAGAAAAGGTCTGGTTTCCTGTTAAATATTTATTCCACAAAAACCCACCGAAAAAACAATTGATTAGGAATGAGTCAGGCTATACTTCAGCTATACTTCATGAATTGTCGCTTGAGTTTATTCTTTTTTTCGTCTATTTAACATTACTTTGATTTACTTTGATTACTCTCCTGCTCTGTACGTTTAAGCAGACTTCAATTATTCTAAAAAAATCAAAACCATTCAACCAATAAACCATGAAAAATCGTCAAGCAAAAAAACAAAAATCCGTTGCCCGCGAGTATATTGAAGCTATTCTGATAGCTCTTATTCTTGCCCTTTTTATCCGTACCTTTGTTGTTCAGGCGTTTAAAATACCATCAGGCTCTATGTTAGATACCTTACTTATAGGGGATCATATTTTAGTGAGCAAGTTTATTTACGGAATAAAAATGCCCTTTACCGGCAAGATACTGGTTCCGATCAAATCACCCAAACGAGGTGATATTGTTGTTTTTAAGTATCCTAACGATCCAAAACTGGATTATATTAAAAGGGTTGTTGCCACTGCTGGCGATACTGTAGAAATACAGGATAAAAAGGTCTTTATCAACGGAAAAGTTCCTGCAATACGTTATGGAGAGTTCAAAGATCCGCATATCCTGCTGCCATCTCAAGGCCCGCGTGATAACTTTGGCCCGATCACTGTTCCAGAAGGGAATATCTTTGTTATGGGAGATAACCGAGATAACTCCTATGACAGCAGGTTTTGGGGCTTTGTCGATTTGCATGCTGTACGTGGCAAGGCGTTTATTATTTATTGGTCTTGGGATGTTAAAAAGTCTCTCCTCTCATGGGATCGCTTTGCCTCAGTCCGTTGGACCAGGATCGGGAACATCCTCCATTAAAATTTGTTGTTTTCCTCTTGCCATCGTTGAATACTTATTGCAAATAGAGACAGCGTGTCGAATATAACACCAATCGCTGACCGCTGTCCTGCGCAGCCCGTAGATTGACTTTACCCTCAACCTGGTTTGATTATGACTACAGGCTATTTTTTTTCACATCGACATATTCTAGATATTGAACATCTATCAGCCGATGATATCACCTGCATTCTGGACACAGCAGAGTCGTTTAAAGAAATCTCAGCTCGTCCTATAAAAAAAGTCCCCACGCTGCGGGGCAACACCATTATCAACCTCTTTTTTGAACCCTCTACCCGCACCCGTCTTTCCTTTGAGATTGCTGCCAAGCGAATGAGTGCGGACACCTTTAATATCTCGGCCTCTACCAGCTCCACGACCAAGGGAGAGACCCTGATTGACACGGCCCGCAATATCTCGGCCATGAACCCTGATATTATTATTCTGCGTCATTCCTTTTCCGGTGCGCCGCAGATGCTCAGTCAGCACGTCAATGCAGCCGTGATCAATGCAGGGGACGGTACCCATGAACACCCCTCGCAGGGCCTGTTGGATATGATGACGGTTCGGGAGCATAAACAACAGTTACACGACCTGAAGATTGCCATTATCGGTGACATTCTCCACAGCAGGGTGGCCCACTCGGACATCCTCGGGTTCCTTCGCATGGGTTCAGAGGTTTTTGTCTATGGGCCAGGAACTTTGATCCCTCCTGGCCTGCAAGAACTTGGGGTCACGGTCTGTTCAACTATGAAAGAGGCTGTTGAGGATGCAGATGTGGTCATGACCCTGCGTATTCAAAAGGAACGGCAGAATGATCCACTCCTGCCCTCCTTTCGTGAATACGCAGCAGAGTATGGTGTCACAGCCAAGGTCGCCTCCTGGGCCCGCCCGGACGCCCTGATTATGCACCCTGGCCCGATCAACCGAGGCATCGAACTCATGCCCGATGTTGCAGACGGCCCCCAGTCTGTTATTCTTGATCAGGTGACAAACGGGGTTGCAGTGCGTATGGCCTTACTGTACTTGGTTACAGGGAAACATTAACAACGATGAATTACTCATTGAGGTAAATACTATGCCAGCTCCTTTGCTGATAACAAACGGACGAATCATCGACCCTGCAAATACAGTTGATTGTATAGGCAACCTGCTGATTGTAGATGGCCGCATTGCTGCTCCTGACACAGCACTTCCTGCGGATGTTGATGAGATCAATGCCCAAGGCTGCTGGATGGTTCCCGGCCTCATTGACATGCACGTTCATCTGCGGGAGCCAGGCGAAGAGTACAAGGAAGATATTCGTTCCGGTACCCAAGCCGCAGCAGCAGGTGGTTTTACTGCGGTGGCCTGTATGCCCAACACCAAGCCGGTCAACGACAACCGGGCCGTGACCGCCTTGATCCTTGCCCAGGCAAAAGAGGCAGATGCTCGGGTTTACCCTATTGCTGCGATCAGTAAGAAGAGTCAGGGAAGTACGCTGACAGAGTTTGGTGAACTCAAGGCAAACGGTGTGGTGGCGGTCAGTGATGACGGGTTGCCGGTTCGGGACAGTCAGCTCATGCGACGGGCCTTGGAGTATGCCGATGATCACGGGCTGCTGGTGATTTCGCACAGCGAAGAACCTTCACTGAGCAACGGGGTCATGAACGAGGGCATCGTCTCCACCCGACTCGGTCTCAAAGGCATCCCCAATGCAGCTGAATCGATCATGGTGTACCGGGAGATCGCCCTGGCGGAATGCCTGGGCAAGCGGGTGCATATCGCCCATGTGAGTACGGCCATGAGCACGGAGCTGATTCGTTCGGCCAAGGCCAGGGGTGTACAGGTGACGGCGGAGACGGCCCCCCATTACTTCACCCTTACGGATGAGGCGGTTACAGGCTACAACACCAATGCCAAGATGAGTCCTCCTTTACGCACGAAAGAGGACCGGCAGGCTATCCAACAGGGCTTGGCAGACGGTACCTTTGATGCCATTGCCACGGATCATGCGCCTCACTCCATCCTGGAAAAAGAGGTGGAGTTTGATCGGGCCATGAACGGGATCATCGGCCTAGAGACCTCCCTGCCCCTTTCCCTGGCCCTGGTCAGAGAGGGTGTTATCAATGAGCAAAGACTGGTTGAACTGCTGTCAATGCAGCCAGCTCAGATACTGGGTGTGGAAGGAGGAACCCTGAGTGTAGGTGCACGGGCGGATGTGACGGTGATTGATCCTGAACTCCGATTCACCTATACCGAGGAGCAGGTGGTTTCCAAGAGCAGGAACTCTCCTTTCTTAGGGGCAAAGCTCCAGGGCCGGGCCGTGTACACCATCATGGACGGACGGATAACCCATCGTTCAGCATAAAACCTGTAGGGGCGAATCCCCGTGTTCGTCCTTTCATATCGGGCAGGCACGGGGGCCGGCCCCTACAATACCGGGCAGGTAGCACAGGATCATGGAACCAGCCCCTACCCCTTAATCACAGCCAGCGGCCGCAGCTCAACTACTATCTCAACCAGGTCCTGCTGATTCTCCATAACCACGGAGATGTCCTTATAGGCTCCCGGTGCCTCATCCAGATCCTTGCTGTTCCGCATCCCGTGAATCACGCCAATGGCAGCAAGTCGCTCCTTCTCTGTAGCAAGGTCAAGCTCTTTCTGGGCCTGCTTGCGTCCCATCCTGCGACCTGCCCCGTGTGAGCAGGACATAAAACTCTCCGGCTCTCCCCTGCCCTGCACGATATAGCTCATCGTGCCCTGACTGCCCGGGATAATGCCGAGCTGGTCAGGGTATGCCCGGGTCGCACCTTTACGGTGGATCATCACATCCTTCCTGAAATGATGCTCCATAGCCGCATAGTTATGGGCTATGTTGATCATCTCTCCAAACTGGACATCACCAGCCTGCTCCACAACAACCTCCTGCATCCGTTGCATCATCAGTCGCCGATTGGCCTGAGCAAAGTCCACGCAGTACTGCATCTCCAGCAGGTAATCCTGTCCCTTGCGACCGTCCAGCGGGAAAAAGGCCAACTGCCACTTTTCCGGCACCGAGGTATGCCATTTCCGGTTCAGTTCAACAGCCAGCTTGTTATAATGATGCGCCACCTTATAGCCGAGGTTGCGGCTGCCGGAGTGGATCATCAGCCAGACAAAGCCGTCGCTGCCCTGCTGGATCTCAAGGAAATGATTGCCGCCTCCCAAGGTGCCGAGCTGTTTCAGGGCAGCCCTGTACTCTCCTCGCACGATCCTGAGTGCATCAAGGCCATCTTCAGCAGGGCTTGCTGGCATAAAGGACTCGTCCTGCGCCTTTTTATGGTGCTTGAACCCAACCGGTATCTGCTTGCGAAGACTGCCCATGATCTTCTTTAGGGTATCCTGTTCAATGGCCTGCAAGGAGGTCTGGACTGCACACATGCCACAGCCAATATCAGAGCCAACTGAATTTGGAATTACAACATCTTCGGTCGCCAGAACCCCGCCAATGGGCATACCGTAGCCTTGGTGCGCATCCGGCATCAGGGCGATATGGCGAAAGGCAAAGGGCAGATTGGCAAGATGCTTTGCCTGTTCCAAGGCACCCTCTTCCAGATCATCGAGCCAGAGCTTGATAGGTCTCTTTTCCGTGCTGATAACGTTCTTCATAGCTGTCTAATAACCTCCTCTCGTTGCAGTCCTTGGGGACATTGTAAAGGCTTGCGCATGATAAAGTCACCTACCCAGCAGTTTATATCGTCACGGACTTGTGGAATGGGGGTGTCTGCATCCGTAGGAACAAGGCGGATGATATGCTCCAGTAGCTCAATATCTTCGTTCTCCACATACCCATCTTCCTGAAAGAACGAAAGCCATTGTGGTTGATCCCGAGGGTCTGTATTCAGCCATTCCCGAAACGCATTGTTCACCGGGCAACTGCCGAGAAAGGCATACACCTCGACCAAGTAGGAACCCGGCTTGAGTTTGATTTTATAGAAGGGTTCGCAGTTGGGTGGCTCAAAATGCTGCAAGGCCACATCAAAGTCCTCTTCCAACCCGCCGCCCACAAGCATAAACTCTCCGCAAGGAATCTCCAGTCGCATCTGAATCCGGCCCAGCCATTCTGCTTCTTCCTGTTCAGTCAGATCACCGAGAACGAAAACAACATTGTCCAAAGCGCAGTCGCAGTCAATATACAAGGGCAGGCAAATACCTCGCTGAAGAAGATCGTTCATACCCTTCGGGTTCTGGCTCCACAGCCTGCTGTCCATCTCTGCAGCAGAGAGTCCGCTGCCCCCTAAACTGGTGGAGGACAGCACATGCCAGTGGCCGTCATTGAAAAAACCATTATGTATGGGAAGAACTGTCCGTTGAGTTGAAGCCATTGCTGCCTCCTGTGCAGGTTCAATTTTCAGGTAATCCAGCTCAGTCGTTACCGTCAATCAGACTCCGGGCTGGATATTCAAAATATCCACCAGCCTGCCGCCGTAGTTGCTCCTGACCAGCTCCTCCAGTCCAACAGCATTCTGCACAGTCACCACCAGGCCCATCAGGCCGGCATCAGGAAGATCGGGCAAGGTGTAGGTCCCATCCTCGTTGACAGTGACTGTATCAGCCTGAACACCGTTTGTTTGCATATCCAAAAGGTTGAGACGGAGCTCACCAGACTGGCTATCCAGCACCGCCTGTATCCGCACCTGCACAGCATCCCCAACAAGCGTGCAGTTGTTTACCGTCACCAGCGGATTGACACTCGAACCACTGAGAATGCCGTTCTCATTGCCCAAGGTCACGCTCAGAGGGGTACGGAGCAGCCGACCATAGGTGCCGGTACGGAGCGAGCCGTTTTCTGTGTAGCGGGTCATGATGGAGACCTGGTACTCGTTGTTCCACGGTGCATCCTGGGCCGGAACATCTGGCATGACCAGGACTTCACCGTTACTGATTGGGCCAAACCTGCTCTGCATGGTACTGCCGCTTCGAGTGCCGGCAAGCAGGCAACCGGTCTCGCTGTCATCAGGATCAAAGAGTAGATCAGTGCCACTCAGGCGGAGCAGTCCATCCGGGTTCAGCACATTACTGAGCCGCAGCACTGTGTCCTCGGCCCCGGCAAGCACTGGCGCCTTTTGGGTCGGTGCCAGCCGTTCCAGTTGCACCCTTTGCTGGACCTCATCCACACAGGCCCTGGCTGCATAGGCCCGCACCCGTACACAGTCTTCTGGAGGGGGCAGAGGATCGTCCGGCGCTTCGAGACGGGCTGCCAAGGTGAGATGATAGGTAAACCTGTTTGCCAGAGAGACCTGATTGCCGTTGATCAGCAACTCCATGACCTTATCATCCCGTACCCGGAGAATGGACTCGACCAGATCAGGACTCCAGAGCGGGTTTTCTCGTGAAATTTCCTGGGCTAACTCGGTATAGCCAGCAGTGTTTCTGGGAATGACTCGGGGACGATACGAGCGTGGGGTGGTCAGGGCATTTTCATACGGTCGCCAGTAGACGGTTGGCATAGCTGTTCTCCAGTAGAGGTTAAGTCTAATAAATACTTGCAAAAGTATTTTGATTTTCTACCGTAGAGCGGTAGGCAGGCTTTGTCAAGCAGAAAAAGCAGGTGCGCATAAAAAATACTGCTCAAGACTGGATCACACGGTCCGGCTTTGCCCGATAGTATGATCGAGATTTGCCGATAGTATGATCGAGCTTGCCTGGATAGTATGATCGGGCAGAGGGGGTGTACTTTTTGGCAGGGGAATGAGAAGGGGTGAGGTGAGTCCGGCGTTGCAACACTGGGCTATTATCGGCAGTCCCTTCAGAAGGCTGTTGTACTGACGGGTGGAAAGCACGAGACAGAAGAACTGGCTGCGCTTATTGGGCGGCAGCACTGCGCTCCTGGGCCAGCTCATCCAACAAGCCCTGCAACTTCTTGGCATGAGGGTGCTGTCCTGCCCCCATTTCCTGATACAAGCCCAGACTCTTCTTCCATAGCTCCTCGGCCTTGTCCAGCTCCCCCCGTGTCCGATACACATTGCCCAGATTGCCGTAGTCCATCGCCATGCCTTGCTTGCTGCCCAGCGCTTTATCAAGCTCCAAAGCCTTCCTGTGCATCTCCTCGGCCCTGTCCAGATCACCCCGTGTATCATACAAAAGACCCAGATTGCCGTACTGGTTTGCGGTTGCTTCCTTTAAACCCAATGCCTCGCTGATGTCCAGACTCTTCCGGTACATCTCCTCGGCCTTGTCCAGATCCCCCCGTATAGCATACATAATGCCCAGATTGCCGTAATCCCTTGCTAGACCTTCTTTACTGCCCAACGCTTTATTCAACTCCAGACTCTTCCGGTACATCTCCTCAGCTTTGTCCAGCTCTCCCCGTGTCTGATACACAAGGCCCAGATTGCCATAATTTATTGCCATGCCTTCCTTCCTGCCCAGAGCTTTATCAAGCTCCAAAGCCTTCCTGTGCATCTCCTCGGCCTTGTCAAGCTCTCCCCGTGTCTGATACACATTGCCCAGATTGCCCAGAGCCATAGCCTGCTCCTCTTGATCCTGATGCGCTTCAGCCAAGGCCAGCACCTTGTGGTACGCCTCCTCCGCCTGCCCAAGCTCACCTGTTCGCCCTAGCAGAATACCCAGCCGGTTCCATCCCACTGCATTATCCGGGTCAAGCTGCACAGCCTTCCTGTAATGACCCAATGCTTCCAAAGGACTGTTCATATACGCCAATGCCCCCAAATGCCGGGCAGCGGCAGCAGCCTCTTTGTTGGCCTTCCTGCCTTGAGCCTCCTTGGTCCGCAGCACCTCAGCAAAGATGGCCTTGGCCTGTTCGGTCTTTCCCTGTTCCAAAGCACGCAGAGCCGCATTGATGTCCTTGACAGGGGCATCCACCTTGGACAGTGCGGTAATGGCTTCAGTCAAAGCCTTGATCTGCTCATCTTTGGCCTGAAGCTGCCCTTGCATCGGCGCAAGTAGCTCTCGTGCCACCTTGCCTGCATTGATCGCCACCACCTTTTCCTTGTCCATATAGCTGTTCCATGCGGACAAGCCTCTGTCAGAAAACTGCAAGCCAAAGCCGGCCAGCAACAGCACCAATGCCAGCCAGAAGCCGTAGCGGAGAAAGAGCCTGATAATCAGACCGCTGTCCTTCTTGGTTACTTGGGAGAGCAGCCCAGACTTCATGAGCTGATTAATCACGCCATAGGCCAATAAGAGTCCAAAGCCCACCAGCACGAGTGGATGGGTGAGATACGGGGCTATCTTTGCAAATCCGGTAAGGTTCATAGTTACCTCAGCAATTACAACTCAAACGCATCAACCGCCGCAATCAGCAGGGCATGACGATGCGCTTTGTTTAGCCTGGTCAGGTCATTGCAAAGGATGACCTCTTCTTTCACACGAAAGGGAACATTGCCGAAACGTACCTCCAGTACCTCCAGCACGTCTTCCTGTGCCTTTTCTAGCTGACCTCTGGTGCGTCCCTGCTCAATCCCTTTGCTTATTCCCTGAAGTATTCCTTCCTCTTTGGCCGCTCTCTCTATGGTCGACA
>QYLO01000023.1 GCA_022766165.1 Candidatus Electrothrix gigas | reverse complement strand
TAAGCTGACATACCTGGCAACCAGATTACCGTCAGGAAAGTTGATGGTTATTGAGGTCGGTGAAGATCCACGGTAAATTGAACTGTCCAAAAAATATGGGGTTTTGGTGGGTCGTTTACTATGTCTGGTATAGGGAGGAGAAAGGTCTTTTTAAAAAGATTGAGGATTTGAAAGAAGTTTACGGCATTGGTCCGAAAACGCTTGCCCGTATTAAGGACGATATCACGCTGGGAGAGAATGTGATTATCACAGAAGCCACTAATAAAATTACTAATAAAGTTGATAATAAGGTTGCTGACAAGATCACTGAAACCTCTGAGGTGAGTAAAAAAGCTAAAGATGCCGACGTATCAACGGTACCACCATCGGCAAAAATATCCACATCTCCAGTAAACTTATGATTTTTCATCCAGCTTTGCCGCTGCCTGAATAAGGGCATCATGCAGGGGAACAGGGGGGGTAGTTGACGGAATGCCATATCCCTTTTGAGAGGTTTTTATTTTCGGTGATTCCCAGGAGAGCATTTCTGTAACCGCATTCACTCCTTGTTGCCCAGCAGCTTCCGCTTCAAGTAAATTCCCCTGCTTGATTCGAATAATCCCCCGTTCCCTTTTTTTGTTAATAACAATAATATTTGTGGAATGATGCCCCATGCCTATGAGCTGGAGGAGATCAACAAGGGGAATGGTATCCAGAAAAGTGGCGTTTCCAGATTTTTTGGTAAAAATACCAGTCAAGACTTTCAGCAGATCTTCAAATCTAAAGGGGTAGGGGAGAATACCTGAAACACCGCTGTGATAGGCTGCCCGCTTTATCTCTTCTGTTAACTCACTACTGTAGAGAACAACATAGGTTTCTGCATGCCAACGGCGAATCCAGAGTAGGAGATCCACACCGCTCTCGCCTGCAAGATGAACATTGGCAATGACCATGTGAACCGTAAAATTTTGCAAAATTTCATGGGCCTTGGCAAGGGTAGAGACAAAGGCTAACTGATAGACATTTTTAAAGGGCGTAAAGTTTTCCCGTAATTCCAAAAGAAAGTTCTTATCACGGTCAACGATCAGAATATTTTTACGGCTCATGAGTTGTTGTCTCACTCAGAGGGGATGGGTGTTATTCAAAGTAATCTGGAAGATCCTGTTCTCCTCCGGCCTGTGGCAAGATATCGCCAATCGGTATATTGCGTCCGATCAAGGTCTTTAATGCAATAAGGTTTACCAAACTTTCCAGCTCAGTACCTCCGTCTTCACGAAGATGCGTTAAGAGATTTTTAACAGCAACAGGAGGATCTACTTTAAACGACGTTACTCTATTTTTTTCTATAGTCAAGATATTGGTAAAGGACTGGTCTTTATTCAGTGCTGCCAAACCTTGAGCTATAGAGGCAGAGGAGTCCTCTTTTTCCAACTCATTGAGAATTTCATTTATTGCTCCAAGGTAATTCTCTTCTTTTTCGCCTGCCATGAGTAAATCAAGCCCAACGTCCAGATTATACATCCGGTCAAGAAAATCACGAAGAAACTCTCCCTGAATCAGAGAGCCGTGCTGAGGTGCGATCATTTCCAGGGGCGGGTCAAGATTTCTGATGCGGGAAACTGCAAGTTTTAAGGCATCACGGGAAGGCATATAGAGTTGATGAAAGGTTTTAATACCTTCCCATGACTTTTCATTGGCATAGAGATCATGGGTGTAGGAAAGTCCGCCAAATAAATCGCCAGAAAAGAGAATCCTGCTTGTAACGTCATAGTACATCATGGCCCCACGGAAATGGCAAAAGGGCGAGGGAACAAAGACTAACCTGTTGTTGCCCGGCATCATTGCCCGGTGGTTCCGATATGTTTCTACAGCCTTAAATCGGGATGACTTGAGACCGAGAAAATGAATAAGACGCCAGGTATCTTCTGAAGCCACAACCATACACTGTGGATTCAGTTTTTGCAGAAAGGCGGCATTAGGTGCAACATCAGGGTCTTGATGGTTAATAAGAATGCCGTGAATATTTTCCAAGCCTCCGATGATCGGACGGATAGCCTTTTGTAAGACGGTCAGGAGTTCACTTGGTCCGGGATCAATAATAATATTGGCCTGTCCCTTGGGATGAGGGTAGCAGAGCAAATAAATATTGACTTCCAGTAGAGAATCCGAGCGGTTGGCTATCCACCAAACATTCTTTTTTAACTCAACAGGTTCCATTACTCCCTCTTTATTGTTATCTTTTGGTTCTCTCCTGTCATGAAGATAATCTTGCCGATATTAATACTCACATTGAGCGGGTAGCAACCATTTGAAATTTAAAGAAAAGCTATTTTTTGAATTTCGATTTTTCAGAATATTTTATTTTTCCACCAGAAGTAAATTGTTGTTTTTAGCCTTTTTTAGACTAAACTGTTAGAATAAAAGAAATAGTTATAAAAACTTGTTTTCTCAGATGATTTAATTGATAAAATATGATGTCAAGCCGCTCAATGTGAGTTAATAATTATAAATTTCGAATAATTAAAGGTAAATGTAAACAGTACCTATTATGTCCCTACAATTCCCAGTATTCACTTCTTAGTTTGCTGTAGCCACGTTCTTTTTTAAATTTTTGAAAATCATTACTTCCAACCGATGGAAACTCTGTTTTTATTTCGTTAGCTAAAGTAGAAATAATCCTTTTTCCAAGTATATTTGAAAAGGTTCCCTTTAATGCTTTATCATACCATGTAACAAGCTCATCTATTGTGATAACGGCTTGAATTCTTGAACGCCAACCTATTTGGGTCAACAGAGTATTTATAACCGTTTCTTCGGAATTTTTGCAGACGATAATGATTCTATCGGATGTTATGGACGTAACAACATCTTCTGCTAAATCTTCATCTAATGATAAATGTTTAATTTGAACAACTGATCCAAAATTTGCGTACATATCTAACCCACGATCAGCCGCATTCGTGACACCAACACGATTAAAATGAGCATCTAATGTTTTTCTTTTGCTAGTAGAACTAAGGTTTAAAACCTTATATGCAAAGTCTGAGAATTCTTTAATTAAGTTTAGTTGATTTTTATCATAGTAAATGTCAACTTTTACCTCTATGGCTGTTGTTAATACTTCAAACAAAGAATACACAACAATTTCAAATATCTTATCCAAACTCCTTTTTAATCCAGGTTGCTCCCAAAATTGCTCAAGGAATTCTTCAATTTTAAAATCATTCCCTGTACTATTAAGGCAATAGGCTAGAGCGTTTTCAAGCTGAAGATGTTTTTCTTCAAATGCCTTGTAAATATACGCTTCAACGATCCCATTATTATTTGCATTTTCTATACCTAAATTTTTAAGTAAGTATGGAGGCATTGCATTTTTTTCAAACAAATTATCCTGAAACTTTGCACTTGATGTGCATACTCTTCCTAAAAATTGCATACATACCATATCACGCCATTTTTTTGATGCATTTCGATATGACTCCAGATCGGTTAAATCATTTACGTCTTGAGTTTTTCTGTTTTTATATAAAATTTCAGCAATTTGAATAGGTTTATATAAATGTACCCTTGATTTCTTTATTATTGAATCTAAGGCATTTTTTGCATTATCTAAATTGCTTGACACTTTAATAACTCCCAAATATCCATTTGTTCAGGTGTAGATTCAGTTATTTTTTCACTGTTGATGCTCTTCATCATCTCTGAAGCAACAGCTTCAATAACAGGTACACTAACACTATTTCCAGCCTGTTTTCTTATTTGCGTGTATGGAACAACAATCTTAAAGCTATCAGGAAAACCTTGCAATCTCAGTAGTTCTCTTGGCGTTGGTCTTCTTATTCCGTTTACCACTAAATAATTATATGACGCACCCGCTCTTAATGCGCATGAGTATTCTAATGCAGATATGTTGCCACTTTTATTTTCATGCCAGATTGAAGGAACCGGAAAATTTGGCTTAACCTTTTTAAACCGTTTCTTTCTAATTTTCTCTGAAACAAAGTATTTTTTATCTATATCCTCATCTTTTTCGAGTATATCAGCTAAATTTGTTTTAATTCCAGTTGGCTTTGGAAATGAAAATTTCAGGTTTTCTTTAAAGCCAACAAGTAGAGTACGCTCTCGCTTTTGTGGAACACCAAAATCCAAAGAATTTAATACCGTATGATGGACAAAGTAGCCCAAATCTTTCAAGTGATGCAGTATGACCTTAAATGTTCTTCCCTTGTCGTGAGATCGTAAATTTTTGACATTTTCTAACATAAAGGCAAATGGGCTTTTTACTCTTAAAATTTCTTTAATATTAAAGAATAAAGTTCCTCGTGTGTCTGCAAAGCCCTTTTGGTCTCCACAGATACTAAATGCCTGACAGGGGAAGCCACCGAGCAAAATATCGTGATCCGGTATTGTTTCAGGGTTTATTTTCGTAATATCGCCAGATGGTCGTTCACCAAAATTAGCTTTATAGGTCTCTTGGGCAAAAATATCCCATTCAGAGGAAAAAACACATTTTCCGCCTACAGATTCAAAACCTAATCTTATTCCTCCAATTCCAGCAAAAAGGTCTATAAAATTAAAATTTTTCATACAACTCTACCTGTTAAATAGGGGTAAGTTTAATAAAATTGTCTTGTAATCTATTGAGCTGTCATTGGCGATTTGACATTTTTGACTTTTTGCCAGCCCTTTACTTTACAGTCGCACGTTCTTATCTTTAATAAATATTTTTTAAAAATTAGCAACTTACGACTGTAGAGACCCTCTGCTGCTTCTACCGCAATGCTGCTTAACCAACAAGCCAAATTGCCATATTCTGCGCCTTTCTGGTTATTCTATCAGAAACCCCACCAAAAAGTCCCTTATCCACCCTAGGTCTGCGTCCGATTGCAATTGTCCCGCATTGATAACGCTTTGCCTGACGGAGCAGGTCATGGCTGGGATGGATACCTCGACGCGGAGTAATATGGATAATGCGTTCTTTAGGAAAGCCGTTTTGAATCAATACCTGACTGTGTGCTTTGTACAGGCATGTTTCCAAATCAAGATTTTTGTCGCACCAGCGTTCGCCCCAATAGTGGTGATACTCTTCTTTGCTACTATGAGATGGTGTTGAACCAAATGCAGAACGAGAGTGATAGATACAAACTTCGGCTGTTGGGTTGTCCTTCAGGATAAACGACAGATGATCTGCTGCCATAAGTGAGTGGATACATGTGTGAACAGCAAGAAGAAAACGGGTTGAGGTTACATTGCCGTCAATGATCCAGATGGGGATCTCATGACATTGCCTGACAAGATCAGCAGAAACGCTGCCTAACAACATTTCACCAACTCTCCCTACGCCTCTTCGGCCAACTAAGATACCGTCGTAGAGATTTTCCTTAGCAAAATGATAGATAGAACCGGTGATCCCTTGGCTTGAGGCATGAACAATAGAGGTGATGTTTTCTTTAGCAAAGCCATTACGGACAAGGCGCATTCTGGCATCTTTTAGGTATTTCGCTGCTATTGCCTTACGTTGCAACACAACGGTATTTTCAATACGGTGCGGATCAACTTCATTCATCCAACTTTGATCCTTGCTACCAGCTGAAACAGCAGCAAACAGGTCAATATCAAAGGCGTCATTTTCTCGAAAGAGACGTATCAGATAGTCTAAACTGTTTGAGCTGTATACTGATCCATCGACTGCTACTAAAATTTTCTTTTTCATACAAGAATCCTCACAAAGAACTAAAATAATCTAAGCTCGTTATAATCTTACGGCATGTAAGAGAAAAGGAGAAGGGAAAAGAACAGAGCGTGTTGAACAGAGATATTTTTTTATTTATCATACAGGGTAAAAGTAAAGTAAAAGTAGACTGAAAGTAACGTAACGCCCATCTCTCTCTCATCCCTCTTTACTGGGGAGAGACAATAAAATATGAAAGCCACTCAATACTCAGATACTCAGCACCTTCATATAAAAGAGGAGGATAAAATAGGGTAAAAGTAGGATAAGGGCAACGGAAAGGCAACGAAAAAGGAACGGAAAAAGAAAATGTAAAGAAAAAGAGGTTTGTTCACTTTTTTTTATTGACAAGAAGAGCTATTCCGTGGTAAATACCTGTTCGTTTCACAACGCAATGAGCGGGAATAACTCAGTGGTAGAGTGCAACCTTGCCAAGGTTGACGTCGCGAGTTCGAATCTCGTTTCCCGCTCCATTTCAACAATTCAAGGTTCGAACCGGTGTTCGAGCCTTTTTTTATTACACATTGGGGCGCATGCATGAAAACATATTATACGCCGGTAAATGAAATTGATCGTAAGTGGTGTGTGGTGGATGCCGACGGTAAGGTTCTTGGCCGTATCGCGACAGAGATCGCCCGTCGTTTGCGCGGCAAGCATAAACCGACCTTTTGTAACTTTCAGGATAACGGTGATTTTATCGTTGTTATTAATGCTGACCGCATTCATCTGACTGGTACCAAGTGGGATGATAAAAAGTACTATCGTCACACAGGGTTCATGGGCGGAATTAAGGAACGGACAGCAAAAGAGATACGGGAAGATTCTCCCGAAGACCTGATCGTTATGGCTGTCAAAGGCATGTTGCCCAAAAATAAACTTGGTCGGGCGCAACTGAAAAAACTCAAGGTGTATGCCGGTGCTGAACATCCTCATGCGGCCCAGCAGCCTGAACTTCTTGATATTTAACGGAGCTTAACATGGCGCAGGAACAGACATACGCAACCGGAAAACGAAAAGGTGCTATAGCTCGGGTCTGGATTACTCCGGGAAGCGGCAACGTTGTCGTCAACAAGCTGTCAACAGATAGCTATTTTGGTAACATCTTTTTTGAGCAAAAGGTTGACAGGCCATTTGCCGTGACAGAAACTGTTGAGCAGTTTGATGTACAGGCGACTGTAAAAGGCGGTGGTAAGTCAGCTCAAGTGGATGCCTTGGTTCATGGAATCTCTCGTGCTCTTCAAGAGGTAAATCCTGAGCTTCGTGATTCTCTGAAAAAAGCAGGGTTGCTGACCCGTGACTCTCGGACCAAAGAGCGAAAAAAATACGGTCAGCGTGGTGCTCGTGCCCGCTTCCAGTTCTCCAAACGGTAAGGAGAAGGGATCGGCTGTTTTATAGTGTTTATAGCGCAGTTCATATTATTTTTTAAAGGGAATGACGAAGCGATTCGTTATTCCCTTTTTTTGTGATCTCATAGAAAAAAATTCTGACCTGTTTCGGTGTATTTCGGTGTATAGGTGAAGGTTACAACATGCCGTTTTCAAAAATCATCGGTCAAACCAAAGCCATTCGTTTACTCACACGCGCCCTGAACAGCAATCGTCTGGCGCATGGATACCTCCTTGTTGGCCCTGATGGAGTGGGGAAACGTACAACAGCTCGTGCCTTGGCAGCCTATCTTTTTTGTCAGGAAGCACAGGCAGGTCCCCCCTGTGGTCGCTGCAGGGGCTGCATAAAGTTCGCATCAGGTAATCATCCTGACTTCCTGACCATTCACCCCAAAGGAGCTGGGATAAAAATTCAACAGATCCGAGAGCTAAAAAAGAGCCTCTACTTTCCTCCTTTTGAAGCGAAGATGCGGGTCATCATTATAGAAGATACACAAACTCTGGGCCGAGAGGCAGGAAATAGTTTACTCAAGCTCCTTGAAGAACCTCCTCCTGATAATCTTCTCTTACTGGAGGCAGCAGATTCTGAACCACTCCTAGATACCATTGTTTCACGCTGCCAAGTTATTCCCTTTCAGGCCCTTCCTGTGGAGCAAGCCATCGCAATTATTCAGCGTAATCATCCAGATTTTAGTGCTGATGAGGTCGAATCTATGGCTCAACTGACTGGAGGATGTCCGGGACAGGCTGGAACCCTCTATAATGACGAGGTACTGCTGCTGCATAAGGAATGCACCCAGGCACTGAGAGCAGATTATATGACAGCTTACGGGAGCCAAGCTGCATCGCAAGAACACGCCTTATATCTTGCCGGTCGTCTTGCGGACTTAAAGGAGGGACTGGATCAACTCTTTGACCTTCTTGCCCTCTCCTGTAAAGAAAATATGATTACGTTGTTCAACGCACAACAACAGACAGGTACCCCTCCCCATGCAGAGGGAAGAGAAGGCTGGAACTTACAACGTCTTTCTGCTATGGTGGACGCTATTGAGGTTGCTCGTCATCAACTGGCGAGAAATTGTAACCGGGCCTTGGTGTGCGAGGTACTTTTACTGGATCTTTTCTCCTGATCGCTTATCCTTAACTGGCAGTATCTCAGCGAAAATTACCAAGCGATTCAAATTGATTAAACTTGATTCAACTTTCATGTTTTGTTATCCCTCCTCCAAGGGGGAAAGGATGGGTGTTATATATGACGGAAACCAAAGAACCACAGTTTGTTCAATCCCTGTTGTACAAAAAGGCAGAATCTGATCATCCTCCAGAAAAAACATATTATCGTGTTCGTTTTCGTGAGCAAGGGCAGGAGTATACTGCTCAAAGCACTCAACCTGATTTACACAGCAATGATATTGTCATGATAGAGACAGAGCATTCTCTTGAACCCATGACTGTTATCAGCAAGACCGCAGGAGCAACAGAACCAGATGTCAAAAGGGGCTTTTCCTATACAATTCTTCGGCAGGCCAATGCTGATGAAAAGAAAAAGTATGAATATCTGCCCATCTTAGAAAAACAGGCCGCTGCTTTTTGTCGGCAATGTATAGAAAAACTCTCGTTATCCATGCAGTTGGTTCGGGCAGAGCGTTTTTTTAACGGGTCCAAGATTATTTTTTATTTTACCGCAGAAAGTCGGGTGGATTTTCGGGAACTGGTCAAAAATTTGGTTCATGAATTTCGTACGAGGGTGGAGATGCGCCAGATTGGTGTCCGGCACGAGACCAAGATGACCGGTGGGATCGGAGCCTGTGGACGTGAACTCTGCTGCACCTCATTTTTGCGCAAGTTTGACTCTGTTTCCATTAAAATGGCCAAGACCCAGGACCTGCCCCTGAATCCGGCCAAAATTTCTGGGGTCTGCAACCGCCTGCTCTGTTGCCTGACCTATGAGTTTGATAACTATAGAAATATCAAACGAGAAATGCCCCGTGTTGGTCGCTTGCTCAAGCATGAGGGGAATATTTACAGGATTATTCGTACCTTTGCCTTGCAGGGAACTGTCTTGGCTGTGTCACGCGAAGAGGGAGAGCTGTTAATGAGCGAGGAGCAGTGGCGGGCTGCAACGCCGGTAAACCGTCAGGGAGCGAAAAAAGGTGGCAAGGCTGATAAGGGGAAAAAGGGAGGTAAGACGGATAAAAAGGCATATCAGCGGAAGAAAGGGAAGACTCAGGGTAAGGATTAGAATGCGACAACCTGGTGCTGAATCCTAAGATCCTGATTCATTACTGTAGTATCCTTTACGTCTTCTCATGATTTTTACCTATTCCGCCGCAACTTTTGAAACTTATACACGGCTCGGTTATGTTCCTTCAGGGTCTTGGAAAATTCATGACTCCCATCATTGCGCGAGACAAAGTAGAGATACGGCACATTAGCTGGCTGTAAAACTGCCTTAATAGCTGCTGCTCCGGGATTACAGATAGGCCCCAAAGGCAGCCCAGAGATCACATAGGTATTATAGGCTGTTTTCTGTTGTAAATCTGCCTTGGTCAGGTTGCCGTTAAAGTCTTTGATGCCATAGATCGTGGTAGGGTCAGACTGCAAACGCATTCCCTTGCGTAGGCGATTATAAAACACGCCAGCAATGATATCCCGCTCCTTGGCTGCACCGGTTTCCTTTTCCACAATGGATGCCAAGGTAAGCAGTTGATGCCGATTATATTTGCGTTCAACTCTTGCCGTTCTCTGAATGCCTTTACTGGTTGCCGTCACCTCATCCCAGACAACATTAAAGTGCTGGACCATCATCTTAATAATCTTGCGTTCATCAACCTCACTGCGTACTAGGGTATAGGTCTCTGGAAAAAGATACCCTTCCAAGGAGTTGGCTTGAAAAAGGCCCAGCTCTTTCAGTAAGGTACGATCCCGACAGAGCTGGAGAAAGATCTTGGGGTCTACCCAGTTATCCTTAGCAAAAAGAGCGGCAATTTCTCGCATATTTTTACCCTCTGGTATGGTTAGCTGATAACGAACAGGCTGGGCAGTATCCAAAAAACGAATCACCTCCAACGGAGTTAATCCCAATGGCACTTTGAATTCACCGGCCCGCAAACGGGGTGGATGATCAATCAAATGAAAAAGTCGAGTTAATACCAAGAAACGAATATCATCAGCAATGACTCTCTTCTCAGCAAGAAGCTTCTGTATTTGGCGGACACCTGCACCTCTGGGAATTTGGATCATACGTTCCTCACCTCCTGAAGAAGGCATAAAAGGTATAAGGACATACGAGGAAAACCAGACAGTTACGGCAAGACTTGCAAGAAGGATAAACAGAAAAAGAAAAGAAAAAAATGAACGCATCACATCCCCAATAAGTTATACACCGCATCCATATCCAATTCCTGCCGTAGCACTGTAGCTAGTCGGTCGAGAGCAGGTTCCAGATCATATTTATTGCCTTGACCGCTCAAAGGGCTGAGTCCCTTTTTTTCTCGCAAATCATTGATGAACCAACGCCGAAAATTATCAGAATCAAAGATACCGTGTAAATAGCTGCCCCAGATTCGGCCTGTTCGATCGGCAAGGCCGCAGGAGGTGCCGTCGGTAAAACGAAGGAGAGGCTCTGCCGAAGTTCTGCTCTTGCTTTGCCCATGATGAATTTCATAGCCGTGAACCGGCTGGCCCGACGCGAGATGAACTCCCTCACGGCGAGTCAGGGTTTTATCCGCTGCCAGTTCCGTGACTACATCCAGCAGCCCCAGCCCATGCAGCAAAGCACCCGGTTTCCCCTCAATCCCATACGGATCAGCAACAGTTTTGCCAAGGATCTGGAAACCACCGCAAATCCCTGTTATCTGACAGCCCTGTTCAGCCCGTTGGATAACTGCCTTGTCCAGACCGGTTTGCACCAGCCAGCTCAGATCACCCACCACGTTCTTGGAACCAGGCAGAATCACGCAATCCGGCTCACCCAGCTCATCCACCCGCCGCACCGTGCGTAACCAGACATCTTTTTCCTTCAGCAACGGTTCTAGGTCAGTGAAATTGGAGATATGGGGCAAATCAATCAGGGCAATTTCCACATACTCACCTGCAGGCTCTGTGCTGTCGTACAAACCAGCCTTAAAGCTCACCGAGTCCTCTTGGGGCAAGCCGAGATCGTTGAGCCAAGGCACTACCCCAAGTACGGGTTTGCCGGTTCGTTGTTCTACAAAATCATGGGCATCGACCAGTAAAGAGGCATCGCCCCGAAAGCGATTCACCAAGAATCCGGCTAATAATTTTCTTTCCCACGGAGCCATGACCTCAACATGCCCGATAAAAGAGGCATAGACTCCACCCCGGTCAATATCTCCCACCAGCAGGGCCGGAGATTGGCTGTACTGGGCCATGCGCATATTGACAATATCATGGGATTTCAGGTTGACCTCACCCGGACTGCCTGCCCCTTCCAAAATAATGCAGTCATAATCCGCTGCCAGCGCATCATAGGTTTGACAGACCTCCTGCCAAGCCTGCTCCTTATAACGGACATAGTCCTTCACCCGCATATTCCCGACCGGTTTTCCGTGGACAATGATCTGGCTCCCCACATCAGAAGAGGGCTTAAGCAGGACTGGATTCATGCGTACATCCGGGTCAAGACGACAGGCCTGGGCCTGCACCACCTGAGCCCGGCCCATCTCGCCACCATCCCTGGTTACGTAGGAGTTCAGGGACATGTTTTGGGCCTTAAAAGGGGCGACCCGCACACCGTCCTGCAAGAGAACCCGACAGAGTCCAGCGACCAGCACACTTTTTCCTACGTCCGAGCCAGTGCCAAGAAACATCAACGAGGGTGTTTTTTTCTTGTGCTTCCTCGTAGTCGTTGTTGCCTGCTCAGGCAGTAAAATTTTTTGCAGTGCGACAACAAGACGATTATTATCCTCCTCCGAACGCACAGCCACCCGGAAATACTGTTCATCCAGCCCTTCATAGTTGGCACAGACCCGGATGGCGATTCGGGCCTGTTTAAGTAACTGGTCTGCCAGTTCAGTTGCGGTTATTGTATTTTTTAATCGAATGAGTAAAAAATCTGCTGCTCCGGGAACGATCTGGAGTGCTGAAATTGCGGCAAGATCGCTGGATAAAATGTTACGATTCTGCTGAACAATTTTCTGGGTTTTGCTGATATAGTCTGTATCACCGATCATGGCGACCCCGGCAGCTTGCGCCAAGGTGTTTACTGACCACGGAGCAATTTTTCCTTTTATTTCATTACATAATTCCTCAGAAGCAGCTAAAAAACCAAGCCGCAGACCTGGTACAGCAAAGAGCTTGGTCAAAGAGCAGAGAGTGATGATATTCTCCCGAATTCCGGCCAGCGTCGTATATTCCTCAACAAAACCAGCAAAGGCTTCATCCAGCAGAAACAGGACATCCGGGTGCTGATCTGCCAAGGCCAGCAGGGCTTTTCGATCATTCATCCTGCCCGTCGGGTTATTGGGTTGACCAAGAATGAGCAAATCCCCAGCTTGCAGTTGCTTTGCTATTTCTTCCAAATTTGGCTGAAAATCATCAGCTGCTGATAAAGGGAGCGGCAAAACCTCTATACCGGCTCGTTCACAGGCATGACGATAATCGATATAGGCGGGAACTGGGATGATTGCCCGTTGTATATTTATAGGTCGTAGGGGCAGGTCCCTGTGCCTGCCAGCCCCTACGGTGCAAAGGGTGGCATAGAGCAAATCTGAAGTGCCGTTACCGGGCAGTATCTGTTCTATGGGCAATTGATACTGCTCTGCAAGGGCCTGGACCAACTCCACAGAATCTGGATCAGGGTATTGAAGAATATCTGGCATACGAGCTGCCAGCACGTTCCAGAGATACTCGGGCGGCCCAAGGGGATTGATGTTGGCACTGAAATCGAGGATTTTTTCTGGCGGACATCCCAAGCGGGCAGCCATTTCCCTGATATTACCGCCGTGGCCGCTCATATTCCGCCTCCAAGTTGCAGGACAAAGACAAGGGCAACCGTGGCTTCAGCCAATTCGCAGGCCGCACCCAGAGTGTCCCCGGTCACGCCACCAATCTTTTGGCGACAAAAAAGGGCAAACAGGCCGGTTATGAGCAACACAGCAAACACCGTGAGAAGGCCCTGAGGACCTGCCGCAACCCAGGAAATGCCGATAAAGACAAGTATACCAGCCAAAGCCCTGAGTCGAGCCTGTTGCGTATGGAATGCACCCTGAAATAGGCTGCCCAATCCACCTTCTAAGCGGGCATACGGCAGCATGGCCATGAGGAGCAGAATAGCAATACGACCTGCAATGGGCATGAAAAAAACTGCAAAAAACAGTTGCTCGTTCATGGAGGCCAAGCAGGCAACTTTGAGGGAGAGGAGGAGAAACAAGGCTATCATCCCCATAGCCCCAGAAGCTGAATCCCGCATAATTTCCAACATCTGCTCTTTAGGTCGTGAACTGAAAAAACCATCTGCTGTATCAGCCAGCCCATCCAGATGCAGCCCACCAGAAAAGGAGAGAAGAAGGAACACGGTCAGCACTGCTGTGACGGGTGACGGCAAAACCTGATGCAGGCACCAAGTGAGTGGCAAGGCAATACAAGCAAAGAGCAGTCCAACCAAGGGAAAAAAGGGGACAGATCTGGTCAGAGCTTCCTTATCAGTACCGAAAGTACCTGCAAAGGGAATAATGGAGAGAAAACGCAAGGCTGCAACAAAAGAACCAATGGCGTTGATCATACGCCTGTTGAACGACTGACCGATTCTTGGCTCGCTCTTCCTCTGCCGAGCTTTCTCTTGTTTCTCAGGAGCTTTTTTCTGAAACCGTGGTGGTTGTTTTCTGCGCCGATTGCCTGAACTGCGCCTGTGCAATAAGCTCATTGTACAGGGGTTCCAGTTACCCCGGCATCGGCAAAGGTGGCCACCTCAGTGAGAACAGCTACAGCAGCTTCAACCACGTTCATAGCCAGGGCTGCCCCGGTACCCTCTCCCAAACGGAGGTTAAGATCCAGCAGGGGTTTGCAGCCAATCTTTTCCTGCATGATAACATGCCCCTGCTCCACTGAACGATGGGCGCAGATGATATAATCTCGGACAAAGGGTTCGAGTTTACAGGCGATCATGGCCCCGGCAGTGGAGATAAAGCCGTCCACTAACACTGGTTTTTGTTGGGCCGCAGCCCCGATAATCAATCCCGCAATCCCTCCGATCTCGTAGCCTCCTACCTTAGCCAACACGTCCAGACCATCCTTGCTATCTGGTTTATTCATTTGTAATGCTTTTGCCAGAATTTCTTTTTTATGCTCTAGCTGTTTGTCATCAAGACCAGTTCCCCGCCCGGTCAGCTGATCCAGAGTTTTATCGGTCATGGCCGCAATAATGGCGGTACTGGCCGTGGTATTACCGATGCCCATATCACCGGTGGCAAAGATATCCACCTCTGAGGCCATCTGTTGCGCTACCTCAATGCCTGCCTCTACAGCCATGACAGCCTGGGTACGGGTCATGGCAGGTCCGTGAACCATATTTTCGGTTCCAGCAGCAATCTTTTTGGAGATGATTTTTCCTTTATTTGCCAATGCGGATAAATCCTCGCTACAGCCCATGTCCACCACTGAGACCTCGGCTCCGGCCTGTCGGGCCAAGGCGTTAATACCTGCGCCGCCGTTGACAAAGTTATACACCATCTGGGCTGTGACCTCAGAGGGAAACTTGGATACCCCTTCCGCTGTAACTCCGTGATCACCCACCATGATGACCACCCTTTTTCGTTGTATTGGCGGATGCAAAGATCGAGTTATCCCTGCTAAATCTACGGCCAGATCCATGAGATCGCCCAAAGCCCAATGAGGCATGGTCAGTTGTTCAAGCCGAGCCGTGGCCTTGTCCCGAAACTCGCTGTCTTGGGGGAAAATTTTACGAAAGGTGGCTTCAAGGAAATCAACATTATTTGATTTATTCGGTTTATATGTTGTTGGCATTATTTTTTAAATTTAATTAATAGAGGGGTCAAGGAGTAAGGGTACGGCATGCTGTACCCCTACACGATTCTACGATTCGGCTATTTTAACTGCATAGGAATACCGCAACTTACCAGAAAAACCTGATCAGCAAAAGCAGCAATTACCTGATTACAGCGTCCGATCAGATCACGGTAGCGCCGGACCAAGGGGTTATCCGGTATTACCCCCAGCCCAACCTCGTTGGTGACAAGGAAAACCTGGCCCTGATGATTGCAGGCAGCTTGAGCCAATGCTTCAGCCAGAGCAGAAATCTGATCTTCGCTGATGTCCTGCTGATGTTGCTCTGCCTCGTGCATTAAATTATTGGTCCACAGGGTAAGGCAGTCAATAAGCACAGTGGTTCCGGCTTGGGTGCGTTCTAGCTCTTCAATAAGACGAAGCGGCACTTCTGTAGTTTGCCAGCCCAGCCCTTCTCTGTCCTGCCGATGTCTGAGAATGCGTTCATCCATCTCTGAGTCAATGCGGGGACAGGTGGCAATAAAAAGACGGGGGCCGTCAATCTGCTCGGCCTGTTGCTGGGCAAAAGCGGATTTACCAGAACGGCTGCCGCCGGTTATGAGGGTTACAGGAGCCTTTATTTTTTTTGTTTTCATCAATATCTCTTTTTTATTTTTACAGTGCAAATAAGTCAACCAATCATTCTACTGATCTTTCTCACTATCTTCAAGCAAATATGCCGTGATAATGAAATATCTCCTCACCTTTATGCGTTGCCTTTTGCCTTAAACGGAGAGCAAGGATGAATTTCTGGATAAAGACGATTGAGACAGATTTTCACAGAGGGGGGCAATCGGGCAATCAGTTAAAAGCGTTGATAGGTTGGCAGAAGTAACGAAGGCCCCCTCTTCAAGATAAAAAAGGAGAAACAAGGCGTTATAAAGAAGCTGAACACTGAGACATCAAGACGACTCAGGACGACAAGAGCAATGAAAAAAGAGAACAGCCTGAACACCTCGCTCCAAGCTGTATCAGGCTGTACCAAGGTACATTAGGCTGTACATTAGACTGTACATCAGGCGTTGCCGACAATATCACTAAAGATCGAAATATTAATCCCGTAACGACGAGCAGCCTGTTTCCACTTAAACTCATCTGGAATATTAAACAGGACATTCCTGTCACCGGGTACGGTCAACCAAGAGTTATCCATCAACTCATCCTCTAGTTGCCCTGGCCCCCAACCTGCATATCCCAGCAAAAACATATAGTTTTCAGGTCCATTTCCTCTGGAAATCTCTTCCAGTAGCTTGGATTCGCGAGAAAGATAAATATCTGGGGTAACCTTGAGCGCATTGCCCTCCTTGTAATCGGAACTGTACAGGATAAAACCTGCCTCCATTTCCACTGGTCCGCCGTTGTATACATGCGGCAACGGTCCCTCAGGCAGAGGAATATTGGTACTGAGCAACACCTCCATCATGGATATTTCCTCATTCGGTTTGTTAATGGCCACTCCCATTGCACCTTCCTTATTATGCACACACAATAAAATGACCTGTTCCTGAAATCTTGGGTCAGGCATCTGTGGTGTTGATATGAGAAAATGTCCGCTCAAATCTTCCATTCTACAATCTCCTTCAAGGTTCTTTATATATCTTCATGTTAGCACTGCTTATGATTGACAGTCAAGAGGGAACTTGTAAGATACAGAGAACAAAAAAACGTGCGAAAGTAAAACAATGTATGTTAAAGACATATACGATAAAAACCAGAGGAAAAACCAATGAAAGAACGTCCCACATTAGCCCTGTCAACTAATTTACAAAAGGCTGTACAATGGATCGGAGAAGTCAGACAGGGTATTCCAACAACACAGTATAAGCAACGTAATCAGGTGATCAATGAGGCACAGCTTCGTTTTGATCTGACTCCGGCTGAATGTGAGTTTCTGCATCAGAATTTCAAAGAAATACTGCATCAACCGAAAATGACGTAATTTTTTTATCTTATGATGTATTCTCTCCAATCAGATGTTCCTGTGAAGGCAAGAGGTCGACTCAGTCGCTGGTCTTTTAGTTATTTTCCTCAAGAAAAAAAGATTGTCAAGTGGTTACGAGGTTTACTTCGTATTTTGCTGATCATGGTGCATGAGTTCAGCAACACCAATATCGCTCTCCGTTCTTCAGCCCTGACCTTTTCTGTTATTTTGTCTATGGTGCCTCTGTTGGCAATGAGTACGGCTCTTTTAAAAGGGCTGGGAAACGGCAATCAGATGCGAGAAGCAGCCTATCATTTTATTGATAAACTTGATCCAGAGATTGAAGAACCAGTACTACTTGTTTTATCAGATGAACCAGATGAACATGAGGAACCAGATGAATCTGATAACCTTGAAAATACGCCAGATAAATCTGAGGAGTTGGCAAATACAGAAATACCAAAAAAATCCGCCCCTGGCATTTTTACGCAGAATTCAACAGGTGCTGCATCAAAAGAGGTAGCCTCTGAAGAAGCCTCTGAAAAAGAGACTCTGGAAGCAACACCGTCTTCTTCTCTTAATTATCATCTTCATCAGGCCGTTGATACCATCTTTGATTATGTGGAGAATACCAACTTTGCAGCCCTCGGTGCCTTTGGTATTGTGGGTCTGCTGATTGTGGTAGTTATGGTTCTCAGTTCTGTAGAAGATGCTATGAATGCCATCTGGCATACCCGGCGCGGTCGTTCGCTGTTCCGTAAAATTATGGATTATCTGGCCTTGCTTGTTCTCTTGCCCATTTCTATCAACATTACCCTGGCCGGTGATGCTATCCTGCGTTCACCAAAGATAATGAGCTATATTGCCACAGTGGTTCCCTCAGCCTGGACTGTGCAAATGCTCTTAAAATTACTTCCCTTTCTCTTTATCACGTTGTCGTTGATGATGATGTACCTCTTTTTTCCCAATGTTAAGGTGAAAACCACAGCGGCCTTTTGCGGTGCACTCTTTGGGGCTATTTTTTGGTTTATTGTACAGCGGGCCTACGTAATTCTCCAGATTGGTGTAGCAAAATACAATGCTATTTACGGTTCTTTTGCCACAGTGCCACTTTTTTTGATTTGGATTCAGTTGGGCTGGATATTTATTCTTCTTGGTGCCACCCTTGCCTATGCTATTCAACACTGTAACAGTTATCAGCTCTTAGGAGTAGAGACCAGTACACGACAGGAACTGCAGCGAGTTTTTGATATTCTGATTACAGTGTATAATAACTTTGCAGCAGGTCAAGGAACCCCTTTTGAGCAACTGATTGACCAATGTCAGGTGATGAATGAAAACGATTTGGCTCGTCCTTTGGAACTCCTTGTTCAGGGAGAGTTTTTATACGAAATTGAGCAGGATGAAGTTGCTGTTTTTATTCCCTGTTGTCCTCCTGAACAGGTTGATGCGACTCGGATTACCCGTTTGATACTTGGTCAAGAAAGTGATGGGGATTCTGTTGGCAGTCATCTTGCTGACCAAATTATTCGAGCAGCAGAAAACGTTATTCTGACAGAGGATTTTTTAAAAAAATCCAAGAGAAAAGGTGATAACTGTTTTTCAGCTCCCATGAGTCCCCTCTTAGGACGTGACAACACTGGGGGATCAATGGTATAATACTTTTTACATCCGTCCTGTTATTCTTTTTGAGCGGGGTTGGGGAGTTGGCCTGGCTTTAGAACGTTGAAGGATTTTGCAGAGCTTAATCCGGAGTTGCATCGTCAGACCAATCTCCCCATTTTTTTCGCCTGATACGTTGTACCTTGAGAACTTTGCAAGGAAAAAACTGGCTAACTAACTGGTTCATTAAATTCTATGAAAACCCCAAATATTGCTGCTGTGATCCTTGCTGCCGGAAAAGGCACCCGGATGAAATCTAAAAAGGCCAAGGTGCTGCACGAGGTTTTTTTCAAGCCCATGCTGCATCATCTGTTGGATACAGTCATCGCAACCGATATGCAGCAGACTGCCGTGATTGTTGGTCATCAACGGGAACAGGTGCTGGCCTCCTTGCGAGATGGGCCAACCCCATACGATTTCACGCCAGTGGTGCAGCGGGAACAGTTGGGAACCGGTCATGCCGTGCTGTGTGCTGCATCAGCCTGCAAAGATGCCGAGCTGGTGATGATTCTCTGCGGTGATACTCCACTGATTCGTGCAGAAACCTTACAGGCTATGATTGATCGCCACCAAGAAAGCAAGGCCGTCCTCAGCCTGATGACCACAGTACTGGATGATCCCTTTGGCTATGGCCGCATTATCAGTGATGCAACAGGCCGGATTGCTGAGATTGTTGAACAGAAAGATGCAACAGATAAGCAACAAACCATTCAAGAGATCAATGCCGGGATCTATCTTGTTGACAGAAAATTTCTTTTTTCCTCCTTACAACAGGTAGGCACAGAGAACAGTCAGGGTGAGGTGTATCTCACTGATATCGTCTCCATTGCCACAAGGCAAGGCCATCGGGTGGAAAAATTTGTTCATAGACCAGCCATTGATGTCTTGGGTGTGAATTCCCGAGTCGAACTGGCTCAAGCCCATCATGAGCTACAAATACGTCATAATCGCATGATCATGCTCAGTGGAGTGACTATGTACGGCCCAGAAAATATCCTTATTTCCCCGGATTGTCAAATCGGCCAAGATGTTGTTCTTCATGCAGGTGTGCAGATCACCGGTGCCTCGGTTGTTGGCAAAGAGGTCGAAATTGGCTCAGGAGCAGTGCTGTATAACTGCCAGATTGGGGCTGGCGCTGTTATTAGGGCGAATGCTGTACTCAGAAATTGTACGGTCAAAGAGGGGGAGAAAATTCGGTAGTCAAAAGATTTGAATAAAAGAACTGAAAAAGTTGTAAATAAATATTTACTTTATTGATTTGAGAGGATATAATTATAGCTTAAGAACAATTTGAGCCACCCTTTAGCGGACGAGTAAATGAAAGCCGATACAGAAAGACTGAGGACGCATTTTTCTCCGGCCTGTCTTGTTCCGCTTGTGATTATGTTTGGGCTTTCCCTTGCGGAGTTACACAGCTATTTTCTGTTCCACGCCTTGTCGGAACTGTTCAGTATTATTTTTATCAGCAGTATTTTTCTGTTTATTTGGAATACCCGTCGTTTTCAGGTCAACCCTTCCTTCCTCTTTCTTGGAATAGCCTATCTCTTTATAGGTTCAGTTGATTTTGTTCATATCTTGATCTCCCGAGCCGGAGAGAATGTCTTTGCTGGCAGCACGATAAACGCCTCTTTGCAGCTCTGGCTGGCGGCTCGCTATTTGGAAAGCATATCCCTCTTGCTTGCCTCTCTCTTTTTTCATAAAAAAATTAACGAGTATCTGGTATTTTTGTTCTATTCGCTCCTTGTTTCCCTTATCTTTTACAGCGTTTTCGCCCAATTTTTTTCTGTATGCTCATGCTCATGCTCATGCTCTGTTGCTGAAGAAGGGGCAACTGCCTTTAAAAGGGGCAGTGATGTGGTGATTTGTTTTTTCTTTCTCCTTGCACTCTATTTTTTTCATAAACAACAAGAAAACGTTGATCGCAACACCTTGCACTTTCTCCAGGCTGCCGTGATCTTGGCTGTTCTTTCACAGGTAACAACGAACTTTTTTTCTGAACAGGACAATACTGCCTTAAATATCCCATTAAATATTACTGGAATGCTGGCAAAAATCTGCTCTTTATACTGTCTTGCCAAAGCAGTTTTTATAGAGAGTTTCCTTAAGCCCTCTACTCTTCTTGTTGAACAAGTCAGGGCGCATGAAGAGCAACTTAAAGAGGAGATTGCCAAACGTATCAAAGTTGAAAAGCAACTGCTCAGAGAACGCACTCTTTTTGATGATGCCTTGGATATGATTCATATCATAGATGAACAGCAAAGGATTACCAGTGTTAATCCTATGGAACTTACAACCTTGGGTTACCGCAAAGAGGAACTTATCGGCATGCCCTTGATCAATATTCTTCATCCAACCTATAAAAAAACAACCACTGCGGCCCTGGAGCAGATATTTTTTACTGGAAAAGGTATAAAAGATCATGAAACAGCCTTACTCAGTAAAGACGGACAGCAGGTTGATGTTGAAGCAAGTGCAGTTCCACAGGTTGAGCAGGGGCAGATTGTCTCTGTTCGGGTGATTATGCGCAATATTACCGATCAAAAACAGAAGGAGCATAAGAAGAAGGACTTGGAAAACCAGCTCCGTCATTCCCAAAAAATGGAAGCCGTTGGCACCCTTGCCGGAGGGGTTGCCCATGACTTTAATAATATTCTTGGTCCAATATTCGGTTACACAGAGTTAGCTCTGGATGTTCTTCCTGAAAATGATAATGTTACCATCTGGTTGAAGGAGGTGCTTCGAGCAAGCCACCGCGCCAGGGAACTTGTCCGCCAAATTCTGACGATTAGCCGAAGAACAGATCAGGAAGTACAACCACTGAGGATTCAACTCTTGGTAAAAGAGACATTAAAGCTCCTGCGCTGCTCTATTCCAAGCAATATTGAAATTCGTCAAAGCCTTGCGCCTGATTGTCAGGCTGTGTTGGCAGATCCTACCCGTATTTATCAGATTGTCATGAATCTCTGTATTAATGGCTATTATGCTATGCGGGAAAAGAACAGTGGTGTGCTTGAGGTTTCTCTACAGCAGGTTACGCTTACTCAGGAGGATATTCAGCATGCAATGCCTCTGCAACGTCTACAATGTGGAGAGCATCTACAACTCACTGTGCGGGATACGGGCAAGGGAATTCCAGAGGAGCTTCTTGAAAAGATCTTTGATTCCTATTTTACAACCAAGGCACAGGGCGAGGGAACAGGGTTAGGGCTTGCAGTGGTGCAAAGTATTATTTTTGATTTTGGTGGAGATATCACTGTGGAGAGCGAGCTTGGCAAGGGAAGCACATTTCATGTGTACCTGCCGGTTATCCAAGGAGATGAAGACGATGTTGTGTTAGGAGAAGGGCCGCCGTTATCACGAGGAACAGAGCGAATTCTTGTTGTTGATGATGATCTTGAGTTGCTTCAGATTCATCAAAGAGTACTGGAGAGTCTTGGCTATCAAGTCGCTGTATATACAAATAGTTGTGAAGCTGTTGCCGCTTTTCAGCAAAAAATAGATGCGTTTGACCTTGTTATAACCGACATGACCATGCCGAAAATGAGCGGTGTAGAGGTGACAAAAAAGATTATTGCTCTCCGCCCTGATCTTCCTGTGATTATCTGTACGGGATTCAGTGAGCTGATAGATGAAGATAAGGCACAGGAAATGGGAGCCCGTGCCTTACTGATGAAACCGTTGACAAAGAAGGAGTTGGCCAGCGCTGTGCGCAAAGTGCTTGATTAGCAGGATTATCCCCTCTTAATCTTTTGCTGTTGTGAAACGTAAAATCGTATAGCCAACTATCCCTGAGAGCAGAGAACCAAGGATAATTCCCAACCGCTCATCAAAGGCAACATGCATGCCGTTTTTGTGAAAGGCCAATCCACCAACAAAGAGGCTCATGGTAAATCCAACCCCGCAGAGTATGGATACCCCGTAAAGATTTTTTAAGTTGATATCACTGGGAAGTTGGGCAATTTTGAGTTTCACTGCCAAAAAACTGAGTCCAAAAACACCGAACTGTTTGCCAAGAAAGAGTCCTAGGGCAATGCCGAGCGGAACAGGATGGAGTACCTGTTCTAGTCCAATGCCGTGCAGGTGTAGACCAGAGTTGGCAAAGGCAAAGATCGGAAGAATGGCGTATGCAACCCAAGGATGCAGTTGACGTTCAAGTCTTTTAAGAGGTGAAACCTTTTCTGAGGTATCCTTGAGCAGCGGAATAAACAGGGCAATAAGTACTCCAGAAATCGTGGCGTGAACTCCAGACTTGAAGGTGAAATACCACATAAAGATGCCAACGCAGAGATAAGGCGTTCTCTTGAGAACATTGACTCTGTTCATTCCCTTGAGAATGAGAATGCATACACTGGCTAACATCAGATAGACCCAAGATATCTTGCTGGTATAGAAAAAGGCAATAATAAGGACTGCACCCAGGTCATCAAAAATAGCTAAAGAAGTTAAAAAAATCTTTAAGGAGTTGGGGATACGTGAGCCAAGCAGGATTAAGACGCCAAGGGCAAAGGCGATATCAGTGGCTGTGGGAATGGCCCAACCACGCATTGCCCGCGCATCACCAAAATTCAGAAGAGTATAGATAATCGCTGGCAATATCATTCCGCCAATAGCCCCAATAACAGGGAGCATAATATTGCGTGAATCCGAAAGTTCACCTTCTAATATTTCACGTTTTAGCTCAAGTCCAACAAGAAAAAAGAAGACGGTCATCAGTGCATCATTGGTGAACTCATGGAATGTCAGGTTAAGACCAAGGGCCTTTATACCTGGAATCCAACCTACAAAATGAAGATGAATCATTGCTTCATAAAGCTGATAAACGCCTGGCGTGTTGGCGCAGATAATCGCCAGTGTTGCAGCCAGTATCAGCAGGATGCCGCCAGATGCCTCTCGTTGTAAAAAAAGTATGATAAATTGAGCTGCCTTTTGCTTCATGGTTCTCCTCAAGCAGAGTCTGATAACTTCATCGGATTTGTATTATCCTGCCCAAAAGGGACAGAGTTAGGTACAGAGTTGATGGTATATTTCTCCTGTTTTGCTCTCCTGTCAAGCGAGAAGCGCATAATAGGTGCATTCTTACTCACTCTCGATACTAGGGAGCCTGCTCCTCCCTCACTGAAGATAATGATTGACGAGGTGGCTGCCACCGTGGAATATTATTTACTATACATAGATAGAACCAATGTTGATGGTTACGCAACAAGTCCAAATTTTGGTGAAATTGCTGTATTTTCTGACAGGAATGCCCAGGTAACCTCTTAACGCACGTAGTATATTCTGAAAATAGGTAGGGGGAACTGGAATGAAAGAAGCCTCTTTGTATATCCGAGAAGAGGAACGCAGCGTATCCTGTGTTCTTTGTCATCATCAATGCAGCATCAAACCAGGAAAAAGGGGGCGTTGCGGAGTTCGGGAAAACCGCAATGGCCGTCTCTATTCACTGGTCTATGGGCGATTGATTGCTGAACATGCCGACCCTGTGGAAAAAAAGCCCCTGTATCACTTCCTGCCCGCCTCTCGCTCCTATTCAATCTCCACAGTTGGCTGTAATTTTGCCTGTCAGCATTGCCAGAATTATCAGATTTCCCAGTATCCCCAGATGCACAGAGGAGATATTGTCGGTAATCTGCGTACACCAGAACAGGTTGTCAGAGCTGCCAAGCAGAGTGATTGCCAAAGTATCAGTTTCACTTATGTAGAGCCGACTGTTTTTTATGAGTTTGCCTCTGATTGTATGCAGTTGGCCCGTGAACAGCGTTTGGCCAATATCTTTGTCAGTAATGGCTATATGACAGCGGCATGCTGTCAAAAACTGGCACCCCTGTTGGATGGAATAAACATTGATATCAAGTCGTTTTCTGAAAAATTTTATCGTACAATCTGTAAGGGATCCCTGCAACCGGTTCTGGACTCTGTTTGTTTGCTGCGAGAACTCGGTGTCTGGGTGGAGGTAACCACCTTGTTGATTCCCGGTCTGAATGATTCAGCAGAGGAGCTTAAAAAAATTGCCTCATTTCTTCAAGGTGTTGATCCTGCCATTCCCTGGCATGTAACCGGTTTTCATCCCACCTATAATATGCTTGACCACGTATCAACTCCAGCTTCTACGCTCAAAAAGGCTTGGCAAATCGGTCTGGATGCGGGCCTGCGCTTTGTCTATCAGGGTAATATTCGTTCTGATAACGGGGCAAACACCCTCTGTCCGATCTGCCATAGCGAGTTGATTCTCCGATCTGATTTTACTGTACAGCACAATCGACTTCAAGAGGGCAGATGTCCACAGTGCATGGAAAGGATTGAGGGAATATGGAATATTTCTCAGATTTTTTCTGGAAAAAAACTCCGAAAAAATTCTTCCCCTGATAACTGCAAGGGGTCTGTATGAGATACACTGCTGTCGTATTGTTACAACCTGTACAGATTGTCCTGCTTCTCTCTGCCCTGGTTGGCGCATTTTTGCTCGGCAGATGCTCAGTGGACCAGTGTCCGATAGAACAAATTAAATCGGATCAGTCGGATCAGTTGGATCAGTTGGATCAATCAGTACTTGATAATCTAGCAACAGCGCTTAGAGAACAGGAACAACAAGAAGCAATATACTATTACTCATATAATGCGTATGATGAACAGAGTAGAGATAGTAGAGCGATCCGACTTGACGAGCAATGTTGCTCTCTTCCCTTTCCCTATTTTCTACGAGACGGCAAAGTAAGCAGAACAATACTTGTGGCTCCTGAACAACAGTCTCAGCATTCCCCTTTACATTCCCCTCAAAAGCTTTTGCAACATCCCCTTCAACCCATTATTATCTTAAAACCTTTACAAAAAAAGAAGCGCATTGCGCTGCCAAAAAGTTCTGCACATTTTTTTTTCCCCCAGCAAAAAAAGTATAAGAAGTATACGGCATTGCCGAGAAGTCCTGTAAAAATTTTTTTTCCCCAGAAAAAGAAGCGTATTGTATCGCTGAAAAATTCTGCTCAGATTTTTTTTCCTCAGCAAAAGAGGCATGTTACACCGCCGAGAAGTTCTGCACAGAATTTTTTTTCTCAAAAAAAGAGGCGTGTTGCACCATCGAAAAGGTCTGGACAAAAAATTTTTCCTCAGCGTGTTGGCAAGAAGTATGAGCAGTTTGCCTGTAAAGGCCGCCTGATACCTGCTGTACTCTCAACTGTTACCGAGTTGGAAGCACAGTCTATTTTATATGGTACAGGTCCACTCAGTGATTGTTCAGGAATTTTTCACCGGGTCTTAAAGGGGCTAAAAAAACGTTGCCCTGGACACGCATACCCGCCCCTTTCCCAGTATCGCGATTCGAGGAATATTGCCCGCTGGTATCATGAGCGGGGAGAGTTGCTACTTATTAAAGATCCCTTAAAGCAAACCTCTGTCATCAGACCGGGAATGGTCTTATTTTTTGGTCACACCGGAGTCTGGTACAAGAACCCCTCTGTCAAGACCCTGTTATCTCCACTACGTGGGATTTATCATGTGGGTGTGGTGGCAAGAGTGCATAGAGATGCAACTGGAAAAATAGTACAGTATGAACTTTTTCATGGGCATGGTCAGAGAGGAAGAACAACGGCATCTGTGACAACATGGCATAAACGCAAACCAGACAGGGCTGGTTATCCACCCTTTGGAAATGGACGCCAGCAGCTTGTTGCTGCGGCCCGGATTATTCGGCCTGTGGAAGCAGGAAAATAAGCAATGGCTCCGCTTGGTTTATCTGTCATTTCTCCTTCCCTATTCAACCAAGGAGGAGGCAATGCTTGCCTGAACCATCTGCCATTTTTTCCCCCCTTTTTCCATCTCGTTGTTTTTTTTAAGAAGAATTTCTACAGATTCACTGAGCTGCTCTGGCTCATTCTGCGCTTTTTTTCTCTGCACAAGTACGGTTGCCAAAACTGTAGCCTTCTCTTTTGCCGGTAATTCAATCTCAAAATCTGTAAAGCTTACAGCCAGTGTCTCATACCGATCACGATAGTACATCAAATAACGAATAATCATATCCTGGGGCAGGGTTTCGCTATAGTTTCGCTCAGAAACAATGGCCAGTATATTTGGAGCCAGCATCTTTTTGACCTCACGGAGCTTGAGAGCTGTGTCCAGTGTGCTTTCTTTTGCTTCTTTGCTGATGTTCCAGGTAAGTTCAGTGAGCTGTCGTTTAATAACCTGTTTGTCAGAAAAATACCAAGCCAGACTGACAAGGAGAAAAACAACCGGTATTAAGAGGAATATATATTTATTCTTTATAGTCTTCATGATAAATCGCCTGAGATGTTTTGAGAGTACTCAAAAAGAGGCTAAGGGATACGACGGCAGTTTAAAAAAATCGGCTCCTGCCCTTGAAAAGAGGACGGAGCCGGAATGTTCTGCATACAAGACAAGAAAGGGATAAAGACACGCCTTTTTGGACTTTAGTTGTTCTTACGGCATTGACGAATATAATCCTTAGTGAGTAAAGGACGAGAACTGATGATCTTGCCTTTTTCTCCACCAAATTCCTTGGTAATAAAATTCAGCACCTGATTATAACTCATATCCCTATCTAAGGTTGATGCCACGAGTTTGCTCAGTTTTTCCTTATCAGCTGGGTCATCAAAAAAGCTGAAGATGTGGTGTTCCTCACTGCATTTTTCCTGCTGATCAACGAAAGTTGAGATGGTCGCACTCTCTGTTGCAACCTCAAGTGCCTTATTTGCTGTTTCTTTGACCTGAGTCAACTCATCCTGCAACGGCGTGATGTCAATCGGTTCGGGAATCTTTATCGCACCTTGCTCCTTTTCAAAGGTTTCCAAGGATTGAACACGTTGGGGAAGATCGCCTAGAATATCCTGCTGATTCATTGAAGCGGATATGGTCGCACTCTCTGTTGCAACCTCAAGTGCCTTATCTGCGGTTTTTTTGACCTGAGTCAACTCATCCTGCAACGGCGTGATGTCAATCGGTTCGGGAATCTTTATCGCACCTTGCTCCTTTTCAAAGGTTTCCAAGGATTGAACACGTTGGGGAAGATCGCCTAGGATATCCTTCTGATTAATTGAAGCGGATATGCTTGCACTCTCTGTTGCAACCTCAAGTGCCTTGTCTGCTGTTTCTTTGACCTGAGTCAACTCATCCTGCAACGGCGTGATGTCAATCGGTTCGGGAATCTTTATCGCACCTTGCTCCTTTTCAAAGGTTTCCAAGGATTGAACACGTTGAGGAAGATCCCCTAGAATATCCTGCTGATTCATTGAAGCGGATATGCTTGCACTCTCTGTTGCAACCTCGAGTGCCTTGTCTGCTGTTTCTTTGACCTGAGTCAACTCATCCTGCAACGGCGTGATGTCAATCGGTTCGGGAATCTTTATCGCACCTTGCTCCTTTTCAAAGGTTTCCAAGGATTGAACACGTTGAGGAAGATCCCCTAGAATACTCTCTGGAGACATTGCCTCAAGCTGATTCGCTGTTTGTTCAACAGAGCTTTGCATAACAGTAACTACATCCTGGATACTACTCAGTGAATCCACAGTATTTTGTATGTCATGACTCATATCCTCAAGTTTCTCTTGACTCGCCATGTCAGTACTCATTACTTCCAACTTTTCAATGCGGACAGTAAGTTGATCGATTTTATCAGTCAAGAGTTTCTGGGTTGTATGCACATACGCATGAACCTCTTTCAGCTCAGTGCGCAGAGCATTATATCGTTCCTCAGCAGCTTCCGCCTGTGCAGAAGAGCTACAACAGCCTTCTCCACACAGAGGAATCCAGCTAGGAAGTGATGCCATAAGATTCTGGAACATGCTGGCAGCGGCTTTTCGGTCAAACAGAGCCACAGCTCCAAAAAAGATTGCAAAGAGAACGACCAAGCAGATAACCAAAGCCATTGTCATAGCAATAAGCCATTGTATCATTTTGAATATCGCCATAATAATTGCTCCTAAGGAACTCCATGGTGTTGCCTCTGGACTTCCAGCAACCAGATAAAGTAGCGTACTAAAGGCGAGAAGTACAAGTATTGAGGAGATAAGAGATTTATACAACATATTGTTTTTCATAGACTATCCTTTTTTGCAAAACTTCTGGCATTGATACCCAATAGTTGGCAGGCACCTGTAATTTTTTTTTTATTTTTTATAATCCTAGTCTCTACGTTGAAGACAAAATTATATCATAAAATAGTAAAAAAGATGATGACTTTTCTCACAAAAAAATCTATTTTGTCCTTCTTGTGCATTTTTGTCAAGAAATCTTGTGAAAAAATTTTGTGAAAATTTCAATGCGAATGATGCTCATCATTGAGAAAAAGTTCGTGATACTCCTGCTCTGCTAAATGCTTATGCAACAACTCGGTTATCTGCTCAACAAGCCCTGTGATCTCCTCTTCTTGCAGGCGCGGAAGTAAGGTGTCCATCAATTTTTCCTGTGAAAAAAGACGAAGAAAAAGAGCAAGAGATTGTTCATCTAGCTCACGATTAAAACCAAAACATATCTGATGAAAGGGTATTTTTTCTTGTTGTTTCATCCGACCATCACCTTCCACATAATATGACGGTTTCTAGGGCCGTCGTATTCACAGAAAAAGATCCGTTGCCAAGTACCGAGTTGAAGTTTGTTATCTGCAAGAATAACGGTCAGGGAACTCCCGGTTAAGGTTGCCAGTATATGAGAGGGTGAATTACCTTCAGCATGTCGATAGGGGTAAGAATTTGGAATAACTCTTTGAAATACACCGAGCAGGTCGTGTTGGACATCAGGGTCATACCCTTCGTTGACTGTCAGACCTGCTGTGGTATGAGGATTAAAGAGGTAAAGTATCCCATCAGCAACCCCTATCTCTCTGACTGCTTGCTCGGCTTGGGCTGTGATATCAATAAATTGCATCTGCGCCTGAGTGCTGACTGAAAACTTGCCAAAGTGCATTGTTTAATACTTATGTTGATGAGAGGATGTCTGCTCGACGGAAAACAACAAAATTATAAGGGGGAAAGGGAAATATCATATTTTCTCACAACCCATAAACAAACAGGCTGTGAGAAAAACAAGAATAAAACAAAGGGTGTTACTGAAGTTGCCATTGACCATTCATGTCGCGACATGCTGTGGTATAGGTTCTTTCTGTTCTCCCGTTGATAATAGCAAGAATTTCAGCCTTTCGGCATTGCTGATTACGTGGCCCTATGTAGGCTGCCTGTGGAGTAACCTGATATTGATTCCCGTGATCCGGGTTAACCCAGGTTCTAGTCTGGCCTGATGGTGTGGACTCATAAACGTTATTAAGCATCTGTCGGTCATACTTATCCATCTCATTACCAATAACATAACCAAGTACTCCACCAATAGCTGCACCAAGTAAGGTAGATTCAGTGTTGTTGCCAATGGCCTGTCCGAGAAGCGCTCCGCCTGCTGCTCCCCCTGTTGCACCCATCTGCCCCTTATTGGCCATCATACAGGATGAGAGCAGGAAAAGAGACAAAAGGACAGTAATAATCTGTATGTTTTTCATAGTAATTTCCTCTTTGAAGTTGATGTTTTTTGAAAAATAGTTATAAGTTGCACCTCATTAAAGGTGGTGTATCTACCACAAGCGTTTTCAAGCTCTTGGCCTGTTAGTCAACTTGATAGTCTTTGCACTACCAAGATATCGGACGTAGGGATACAACAAAACGGTGTTGTATTCTTTCGTGTCCTGAAGTACAGATCCTTATAAAGTAGTTGAAGTAGTCTAGTTAAAGACCCAAAGACCCACCGCAATACATAGAGTTGCCCGATCACCTTTTATATTTTATTCTTTTGGTCTAACGAGTCGGGATCGCTGGTATAGCGCCCCTTTTCTGGAAGCGCTATATTCAGTTCCAAAATTTCACAATCCTCTTCTCTGTCTAGAGAAACGACTACATCATCATGGTCAATATCGACATATTTCTTGATAACTTCAAGGAGCTCATTCTGTAGGGCCGATAAAAATGAAGGCTGATTTCGATGAAAATGATCACGGGCAATAAGGATGCTCAGGCGTTCCTTGGCTACATTAGCAGACTTACGGTTTGCATGGAAATAATCGAATAATCCCATTTATCTCCCCCTGAAAAGTTTGCTCAAGATGCCGTTTTTCTTGGTATCAACGAAGCGGAGATCAATATCTTCACCGAGAAAACGCCCGATGCAGTCGTTATAGGCTAAACCAGCCCTACTGTTTTTATTAATAATAACAGGAATTCCCTGATTTGATGCTGTCAAAACTGACTGTGATTCTGGTATAACGCCTATGATTGGAATAGAGAGAATTTCTTGAATATCCTCTATAGAGAGCATTTCTCCATTTTTTACCCGTTCAGGAGAATATCTGGTGAGCAAGAGATACTCTTTAACCGGAGTTCTATGTTCTATGACTCTCTTGGTTTTACTGGCTAGCAGACCAAGAATTCTATCAGAATCCCGAACAGAAGATATTTCTGGATTTGTCACAACAATGGCTTCGTCAGCAAAGTACATAGCCATGTAGGCACCATGTTCAATCCCTGCCGGAGAGTCGCAGACAACATAATCAAAACTTTCTGACAGTTCATTGATGACATTTTTAACCCCTTCTATGGTCAGGGCCTCCTTATCCCGAGTTTGCGATGCAGGGAGGATAAAGAGATTATCAATTCGCTTGTCTCGAATGAGGGCCTGATTCAGACTAGCCTCATTGTGAATCACATTAACAAAGTCGTACACAACCCTGCGTTCGCACCCCATAATCAAATCCAGATTACGGAGACCTACATCAAAATCAATAACAGCAGTCTTATATCCCTGTAATGCTAAACCAGTGGCAAAAGCCGCACTGGTGGTGGTTTTACCGACGCCTCCTTTGCCGGAGGTAACAACTATTATTCTGGTCAACTATATGTCCTCCTGAATGACAGGTAGTCTTCTTGGATGTACGTTATCCTTATCCATTTTACTTTTTATCCTGTAACTCTTTAATTAATATAACCCTTAACCCCTTATAAAGGGGTAATGCGTATTCTTTCTGTTTGGAGCCGAATATGTACGGGCTGTCCTCGCAGGCTGTCTGGAAACTTTTCATTGACCATGTACACTCCAGCCACTGAAACAAGTTCAGCTTCTAGCTGCTGACAAAATATGCGTGCCTGGGTGTTGTCTGTGTTGCCAGCAAAAACTCGACCACGCAGAGAGCCGTAGACATGAATATTGCCAGCCGCCATAATCTCAGCTCCAGAACCAACCGAAGCCAACACAACAAGATCGCCCTTGTCAACAACCACCCGTTGCCCTGATCGTATAGGTTCAGTAATAACAGTGGCTGCCTGCATAGTTTTTTCTGGCAAGGCAATCTTTTTTTCAGAAGACAGAGATTCCTGTTCCTCGGGTTCTCCTTCACTTTTTTTCTCTGCTTGAATCCCTTCTTGTTCCCCCTGTTCTTCCTGTGTTCTTTCGCTTCCACGCATAGTGAGAACAGCCAGCTTCATTGCTCTGGCCTGTTGCTGCTGTTCCTCTGTGCCATTGGTTATACCAACAGGAATAAAGCCCTGTTGTTCCATCAACGCCAACAGGCTCTGTAGATCAACCTGTTCTGGGTCTGGAAGATATCCCAGATTAACAACAAGCGGGGCGTTGCGAAAAAACGAAGGGGCCTGAGAAACCTTTTTGTTGAGCTGGTATCCTATGGTCTCCATATCACTTTCCCGCAGAGAAAGCACGGGTATTGTAAAGGATGAACCCTTAATATCAAAAGGTTGTTGCATCATTTTTCACTTTTTTTACCATGAGCCACTGCTCCGATACTTTTTTTCTTATAAATAGTTATAAGTTGCACCTAATTAAAGGTGGGTGTATCTACCACAAGCGTTTTCAAAAAGAAATTGAAAGCACCTACTATATCTCTGCAAGCTCTTGACCCTTTTTCTAGAGTACAGTATACCCTGTTTGAAGAGGAGTTCCAGCTTGGAATTGCAGGATATGTTTTTTTCTGGCCAAAAATTTACTTGGAACTCACATTGAGCGGGTAGCAACCATTTGAAATTTAAAGAAAAGCTATTTTTTGAATTTCGATTTTTCAGAATATTTTATTTTTCCACCAGAAGTAAATTGTTGTTTTTAGCCTTTTTTAGACTAAACTGTTAGAATAAAAGAAATAGTTATAAAAACTTGTTTTCTCAGATGATTTAATTGATAAAATATGATGTCAAGCCGCTCAATGTGAGTTGGAACAGCGAAACAGTTTAAATTCAACACGACGATCAATCATATTTTGATCACTGTCTGGTTCACTGCCATCTTTGGTTTCGGTTTCCCCTTTGCCCTCAACCGTAATACGTTTGCCAATCTTTGTACCTGTTGTTTGTTGAGCCTGTTGAACTAACCGCTCTTTAATGTATGCTGCACGCTCTTTGGAGAGTTTCATATTATAGTTAAACTCTCCTTGTTTACTCGTGTGACCAATAATGTGCATACATTTTTCTTTTTTCTTCTCAAGATAGCTGTTCAGTTGTCGTATCCAAATACCGTACTCCTGCAAGCGGGCTGGAGTAAATTCAACGCTATCAGATTCAAATAAAAATAACAGCGGCATTTTCTGGGTATTTTGAAAACCAATATTGATCATACTAAAAAAGGCAGTTTCTGCGGCAACAAAATTATTCATTTTTAACGAGGCCAGATACAGCATCCGATACGCATCCAGCACTTTGCCATCTGGAGAGGCGATAAGTTTCTTTAAAACCCGAAGAACCTCGGTATACTGACCGTTTCTGTAAGCAGCTTTGGCCTTGGCAATCCGAGCATCGGTTTTGATATCAGATACGGTGATCTTTTGCTTGTTGATGACCTCTAAGACCTTTTGCTTGACTTGAGGATCTGCGGTTATCACAGGAAGTTCTAGCTTGCCATAGGGTACAGAGTAGACCCAGATTGCCCTGCGGGCAGTTAATTGTCCTGTTTTTCGGTCAGCCAAGGAGGCGAGGATGCGATAGTATTTTTGAGCCGATTGAGATGATCGGGTTGACCGGGCTGATTGAACTGATTGAACTGGCATGGTAGAATAGCTAATCACACCTTTTATAATATAATCAGCTTGTTCTAGTTCTCTATCAGAGGCATCAGCCGTGCTTATTAAATGGATTTGAGAATATTCTTTTTTGTGACCCAAGACTAAAAGCATCCTCTCAATTTCAGCGCTGGCCTTAATTTCATCGTACAGGGTAGCATCTTTAAAGGGTTCTAGGAGGATAAGAGTTTTTTTCTGTGCAATCGTGTTCAGGATACGACGCCCTAAAACCGGGATACCCTTTTCTAATGTTGTCGGCTTTGTCAGCTTTGTTGCTTTTACTTCTTTTTTTATTTTCTTTATTTTGATTTTGCGCTGAGGCGGAGCTTTTTTAGGAGCGCAGCCTGTCAACGCAACAGTAAGAACAAGGAATAGGGGCAAGAGTGTTGTTTTTCCTGTGAACAACATAGCTTTCTCCTTCAAAAGACTCTCTCTGCTGGGTCTAAAAAAATCAAATATCAATCGCATAACTCTGGCATACCAACACTGAGTTCATTTTCACAGTTTTTTTTTTAGCCTCTCTTGGAAGAAGAAGAGGGGTAGATTGAGTTCTATTTTTTGAAATCATTTGTTTTGTTCTTCTTATATTTCTTCTTGATCTTGTTGTTGACTTTGATATAGGGTTGCGAACAGGACGAATAAATTCTCTTCTTCTCTGTGACTCTGACTTGACTCTTTCTTTCTTTTTCCTAGGCTGCAGAGTCTTTATTACTTTAGACGATTTTAGCCCACCCTGTTGTGTTGTCCATATCCTTTCCTCTTGAAAAGACGTAGGTTTGACCTTTGACGTTGATATAATCTGTAGAGCAGATTGCGCCTCTCTCTCTTCCTGTACCCCAACAGATAAGTGAAGAAAAATATTTTTCTCACTTGGCAGGGTAACGGTTTTTTTTATGTTGTTGTACCCAGCCAATGTGGCAGATACGGTACAGGTTCCAGCAACTGCCTCAAGCTGAAAGGGTACTTTTGACGAGGCAAGGCCGGTGTACTCTTTTCCATCCTTGCACTTAACATATATAGCAGTCTTGTCAACATTTGATCTGATAGAAAGAGGATAGACTGCTGGCACCAGTGTAAAAGAGGTTTGCGTATTATCCTCCACAAGAACCTGACGCTGCATAGTGATATATCCTCTTTTTTGCGCAGTAAGATGGTGGGTTCCTCGTGTCAGTCGTAGGGTAACCTGCCTGCCAGCGATCCACTGTTTTCTTCGACTACTTTTATCATATTGCTTATCTTGTTCTTGCTCTTGCTCTTGATCAATAAGGAGCATTACTCCTGCCACATTTACCTTAACAGTCAACTGCGGAAGGGGGAGCTTAATATCCAGACGTCGATCCTTTGTAAGCCGAATTTTCTGTTGCACAGAAGCTAAAGCCAGTGGATGAGAAGCTGTGAGTACGTAGGTACCACGTGGTAGGGAGAGAACAGCAGGGGTTTTGCTTCCAGCCTTTCCCACCTTTTTTCCGTCCAGTACAATGATGCTCTGCTCAAGATCTGTGTACACCTTGAGCAAAAAAAGCTTCTGCAAGGTGAGATGCAAGTCTTGGTCTGCTATCAGGCTGACCTTTTGATTGACATGCTGGTAGCCTTGTTTTTCTGCAAAGACGTTGCATGATTGAGCAGAGGTTTTCACTTGAAATGGTTTGCCTGGAGAAGCAGTACCAAAATATTTTTGTTCGTTTGCACAGGAAACCGAGATAGTGCTGTTTGCCACATTGGGAATAATAGAGAGATGGTAGGTGGTACGCTCCAAAGTGATTGGTACAACTTGATCCTGCTTTTGAATAACCACCTCATGAACCACTGGAGAATACCCTGATTTTCGGATAATAAGCTGATGGCGTCCAAAGGGGAGCTTAAGAACAAGTTCTTTTCCTTGGATCTGATATTCCCTGTTTGCCACAGCAACTATTGCATCGTTAATATTGGTACGGATAGTCAGTTGCGGATGGGGAAACTCTGCCCTAATAACTTGGTCCCCTTGCAACAGAATTTTTTTCTGTAAAGGTTTTGCAACCGAGGGATTGGTCAAACTCAGCGCATATTCTCCTGTTGTTAGGGAGAGTTCTAACGGCTTAATTCGCCCTGTTGTGCCAACAATATTGCCGTCCAGCAACACTCGGCTCTCCTCCATATCTGCGTACACGGTGAGCGTGTACATCTCTTCAAGGTGAATACTGATCTCCTCATCATCAGCCAGAAAAATATCTTGACGTACAGGCTTAAATCCTTGTTTTGTTATCTGTAAGCGGTAACGACCAAGAGGAAGTGTGAGGTCAAGCCGGTTGCCCTTGCTTGTATACTGTTCTGTTCCCATCTGAACGTGGACATTCACAGTGTTAAAGACCAAGGAGAGGTCAGCAGATTGTTTGTTGGTAAACAGTGGACGCAGGGCAAAGAGACTCCCAACGATTAAGGCGATAAGCAGCGCAAAGAGTAACAAGGTGGTGCGATTGCCGTTTTTTTGAACAGGAACAGGAATGGAAGTTGGAGTTGGAGTTGGTTGAACCTGAGCCTGAACCTCAACTTTTGATTTTTTATGAGCAAGAGTTTCTTCTACTTTATGAATACAGCGCAGGTGCTTAACAGCAACCAGTTGAAGGGATTCTTGGTCGTCATGGTTCTCCTCAAGAGGGAGAGTATATTTTTTTTCCGGTTCAAGATTGCTGTCCAAGGTGTCCGGAACAAATTCCAGAAACTCATCTTCCTCAAGTTTGAACTTTTCTACAGAGCTTGTTGCTTGAATGAGTTGTTCATCAATATCTATGACCACATTTGTGGTAATAACATAACGAAATGATTCTTTATCCTCTCTATGATAAATGACTTCCTGCGTTTCACCCTCTTCCTGGAGTGCATGAATGACCGTGCGGACCTGTTCTTCGGAAAAATTGTTTTCTAAGGCTTTTTCGGCTGAAAAAAAATGCAACATAAGTAGACGCAGCAAGTAATAATTTCTTGTTCTGTTTCCAAGAGGATGATGAGACCAGAGGTCGTATTAACTTCCATTAACTTCCCTCTGTGCTTTTTGGATTATTCTGGATATTTTACCGTGTTTTTCCTTTTTGTGAAAGGGGGAGTATGAGGTTCAAAGGAAGAAGATGGGAATTGGAAAAAATCTACCCTGCTACAGAGTAAATCCCATCTTTTTTAATACCTCAATATCCTTTGCTATAGAACTCCCTATGGTGGTGAGATAGTTGCCAACAATAGCTCCATTAGCCCCTGAAGAAAAACAACGATACTGTTCAGCGCCGAGCTGCTGTCTGCCGCCAGCAATGCGGATCACCGCATCTGGATTGATAAACCGAAACAGGGCAATGGTACTCAGGACTTCCTCTACCGAAAGCGGTTCCAGTTCAGCAAAAGGGGTTCCAGGAATAGGAGTCAAGATATTGAGAGGGATGGATTGCACCCCAAGCTCCCGCAGTTCAAGAGCCAGTTTAATCCGATCCTCCATAGTTTCGCCCATGCCAATGATACCGCCAGAGCAAACCGACATGCCAGCTTCTGCCGCAGTGGTCAGGGTGGCGACCTTATCTTGCCAGCTATGGCTGGAACAAACTTCAGAAAATCGTTGCTTATTGGTTTCCAAATTGCAGTGATAGCGAGTAATTCCAGCCTCTGCCAGTTGTTCGGCCCGTTCCTGATCAAGAAATCCCATAGAGGCGCAGAGTTCCATATTGGTCTGCTCACTGATTTCAGCATAAAGCTCGGCAAGCTCTTTCCAAATTTCTCTGTCCACGAAACGACCGCTGGTGACAAGGGAAAGACGATGAACCCCATGCGCCTCATTATCCTGAGCAATCTTGATGGCCTCTTCTCTATTGACGATACGGTACATTGCTGCCCCTGTTTGATAGTGGGCTGACTGGGAACAGAAACGACAGTTCTCTGTACAGTTACCGCTACGGGCATTGATGATGGAGCAGAGGTGAAATCGATTGCCCATAAAATGACTGCGCAGCTCATCAGCAGTAGCCCAAAGCGTCTGCTGGTCAGCAAAACCGGCAAGTGCGCAGGCTGTCTCTTGATCAACACTGCCTCCTGCTCTGATGTGTTCTGCGATTTTTCGTGGAAAGAGTTTTGGCTGCATAAGCTTGCCCCATCGTATGGATTATCAGGAGAGTCTTTTTTTGTCGACCTACTGTTCAACCTATGTTTGACCTAATGTATGACGTATCCGCATGTTATCGTTCACGCTCACAGTAGGGTAAAGCCACTGAGGGCGGTCCCTGGACAATCATCTCTGCAATGGTCCTCTTCACCTTGGGATAAAGATGACGTTTCCTTGCAAAAAGGCGAGATTCCACGTCAGCGAGCTGCTTGAGGAACCGGCTACGTTCCATGAACGGGGCATCGTTTGCTGCTGCATACTTTTCATTAACAATCTCCTGACAGCGAAAGCAACCTGGAAAACGAATGGTATCTCCAGTGTGTACTTTCAAAGTAGCTGGGATACCGTGTGTTCGGCAGATCAACATGCGGTGTTGATACAGAACGCAACGTCCCTCACTGTTCAGTGGACACATAACTTGGGGCTGTTTTCCCTGGGCCAGCGGTTCAGCACAAAGGGCAATATACTCCTTGGCTTGCGTCATGACCTGTTCAAGCGTATCCTTATCAAGCTGCTCAAGTCCCTGCCAAAGATAGGCCCATTCGCTGTAGGTATGATGAAAAAAATAGGAATCACAGCAGTTATCTGGACACCCTGTACAGGTCAGTTCTATCTTGCCTGCAATCTTATCGTATTCCTCTTGCATGGCCTGATAGATTGCTTCAACTTCCCTGGTCAGTTCCGGGGAAAGGGTTATTTTTTTCATAATTTTTCTAAAACTCTTGTTCATTAAAATAACATGCCTGATAGGTCTGCACTGTGAGATCTCCATGCTGCCAGGTATCAGCAGGCAAACCTGCTTTCAGACAGAGATGACAAAGAAAGGCCTCTGGTTCAGGCAGTTGCTTCCAGACCTGCGGAAGAAAGGTTGCTCCGGGGCCACCTGGTATTTTGAGAATAACTCCATCAATATCTGGACGCAGGCAACAGATAAGATCTGCGCTGTCTCTATATTCAAGGTTTTGTGGTGGAGTCAGGATAGAGATCTCAATAACCACCTCAGCCAGTTCATTCACAGTCAGGAGAGGAAAACGATTATCGCGCAGGGCAGCATTGATGGCATGACGGCGCACAGCGGCTATGAGCGATTCTACTCCCAGCAAACTGCCTATACACCCTCTCAGCATCCCATCAAAATTCAAGGTGACAAAAACGCCATAATGTTGCCGAAATTCAGGATTATCAAGTTCTTTTTCTGCTACCGGATCTGTTGCCTGCTGACCAAGTTCCTCTTCAATGATCTGCCGAGCCAATCGCAGCAAGATTTTTTTCTGGAGATCTATGAGCATTGATTTATTTCTTTTTATCAGGCAGACAAAATCTATTTGCCCAGGCAATCAGGAGCGCTGCCAGGGTAACGTCATCCATAATCCCAAGAATCGGTATCGCATCCGGGACAAGATCCCAAGGTGACACAATATACAGCAAACCAAGAGCCAACGAGAGTTTTACGTAGAGCGGTGTCTCTTTTGCCCGGAACACGGCAACAGTATGTCGGGCCATGCTCAGGAAACGGGAAAAAGGGTTGATATTTTTTCCCGCCATCAACCAACCACCTTGCTGATAATACCCTTATCAAAGTAATTTGACCCCATCCCAGCATCCACCACAATGGTTTGGCCTGTGATGCCTGACGAACGTTCAGAGAGAAGAAAGGCTGCTGTATTGGCCGCTTCAAGGGTTTGCAGAGCCTTCTTGCGTGGAATTGCCTGTTCAGCAAAGAGGTATGAGTCAATATACCCGGGAATCCCTGCTGAGGCTGAGGTCTTAAGCAAACTCGGGCCAACCGCATTAAACCGCACCTGAGAAAAGGCTGAAAACGATTTGGTTAAAAAACAGAGCGAGGAATCCAGAGCAGCCTTGACCGGGGCCATATACCCGTAGTTTTCTGCAGCCATCCTGGTGGTGGATATGGAGATGGTAACCAAGGAGGCATCTGGAGCCAACAGGTCTTGAAAATGGTTGGCAATGGAGATAAAGGAAAAACAGGAGATGTCCACGGCTTGGAGAAAATCTTTTTTCACTGTGCCGTGAAAGGGTTTCAACCCTTCTGAGTAGTTGGCAAAGGCAATCGAATGGACAATGCCAGCAATTGGCCCCTGAACCTGCTCGGCAATCTCATCACGTACTTGGACAATATTTTCTTCTTCCTCTACATCACAGCAAAAGACAGGACTGTCCGGAAAAAGCTTTGTACATGTCGTGGCCCGTTCTTTGCTCCGAACCACATGGATAACCTCTGCCCCAGCTTCCAGCAGCACCTTACTGATAGCACAGGCCACAGATTTTCTGTTAGCCAAGCCAAAAATAACAATTTTTTTGCCTTTAAGTCGCAAAAAGTCCATTGCCCACCTGCTTCCTACCGCGTCTGTTTAGTCTGTTTTTAATGCACAGGCAAATTCAACCTGCACAGCAATCTTGCCTTGCACCCGAACATTTCCCTTTAAAAACCAAGCTGGCCCGAGCTTTTCTTTTAGGGTCGCTTGAATTTCTACTATATCTCCTGGCCTGACCTCTCGCTTAAACTTGGCCCCAACAATTCTGGTCAGCACAGGCACGCCCTGTAGCTCCTCTTTTCTGCATAAGGTCTCGCTGATCAGCAAGGCCCCGGCTTGAAAAACAGCTTCACAGAGGAGTACCCCTGGCATGATGGGATACTCTGGATAATGCCCCTGAAAAACATCAAGATCCGCTCCAATACATTTTTCTGCCCGGATGGTCTTGTTATTCAACTCCAGTACCTGATCAAGCCAGAGAAAGGGGGGGCGGTGGGGAATGCGTTCCTGAATAAAAGCCTGATCCATCGTTGTTGCTGTTGCCTGCATTACAGCCCCCCTGTGACTTCCAAAACCGAGCCATTAATATAGGCAGCGTTTTTCCCTGCAAGAAAGAGCACAGCATCTGCTACCTCTTCTGGGGTACCAAAACGCCGCACTGGAACCATCCTCTTATACGCCTTCACCTGCTCATCACTCAAGCCATCAAGAAAATCTGTACTGATAAAACCAGGAGAGACGCTGTTCACAGTGATTTTCCGTTTAGCAACCTCCTTGGAAAGGGATTTCATCATGCCGACCTGACCTGCCTTGGAAGCAGCGTAGTTAGCCTGACCAGCAAAACCAAGATGCCCCATAGGCGAGGTGATAAAAATAATGCGTCCGTATTTTTGCTTCATCATAAGCTGGACCGCAAATTTGCTCATATTATAGCCACCAGTCAGGTTGACATCAATCACCTGATTCCAGTCTTGTTGGCGCATCATTGCTAGAGCCGCATCCCGGCGGACACCTGCATTGTTGACTAAAATATCAATAGTATCAAATTCTTCTTCCACCTGTTGAAAAAAATATTCTACAGCCTGATAGTCACGCACATCAACTTTATGCAGAAGGAGGGATTCAGGAGCAGGACTGTTTGCCATGAGCTCTTTTGCTGCCTGCTCATTGCCACTATACAGCCCGATAACAGTTGCACCTTGTGCCAGCAGGGCCTCTGTAACTGCCCGCCCAATCCCTCGGGTAGCTCCGGTAATTACAGCTTTTTGTTCTGTAAAGGTATTCACTCCTATCCCAGTGTTAATGGTTTGTGTTTATTTGCAGAGGCACCGACGAGCCATTCAATTTCCAGTTCTAATTTTTTTTTGGTTCGCCGCTTGCCAACCTCTTTTTCCGCCTTAACCTCCAGCTCAACACGTTCAGGTATCTTGATTTTAACCTCCTTTGTTCCCTGCTGGAGAATAACCTTGCCTGTTTCGAGTTTCTTGGCCACATTACGGAGCAACTCTGCTGCTTCTTGGCGTGTCATCTTTTCTTCTGTTTTAAACAGTACTGTTTCACGTCCCATAATGATCCTCTTTTGTAAAATTTTAATTTAATTTAGAAAAACGTAATTATCGTTCTCCATTAACTATATGCACTGCATAAATAATAGTCTGTTATGGGCTAGGCGTCAAATGGCAATCCAATAAGTCTGAAGAGAAAAAAAGAGGTGTTCAATTATTTATACCACAGCGTGTCACCTTCGAGTAAGGAGTATACAGTGTATCAGTGTATATTACACAACAGATCAAACTCAGAAGCAGGCTCAAAATTTGAAGGCAATCCTGTTGGAGGCTGTTATGCCTGCTGTTATATCGAAAAAATAGCTAGATAAAAAGCTAACAGGGTATCTTGTCGACATTGATCCCTTTTTCTTTTTTTTTGCCATGTACCCATGTACTAAGGGTTTCCGAGGTATTTCGGATCTGTTTATGGCAAGTTGTTGAGACAATATTGTACAAGAAAAGCTTTTATTTTTTCCGGCATATTTTATGCAAATGTTAAAATAACAGGTGATCAATCTGAGAGTACTTCTTAGTCACCTAAACCAACCTGTATGTTGTGTTATCTATGTTGTCCTAAATAGTCCCGAATAAGAAGCGGGATGGGGTAGGATGGAAGAAAAAACGTAATGTTGATCTCATGGAGGCCAGTTATGTTGAGAGAGGGAATGAACTATACAAAACAGAAGGGAAAAAATATGCTGGCAATCTGTTCGAGTGAGCAATTTCTACTCTTTTTTCTGTGCTTTTTTTCTGTAACCTTTTTGATTGTAACGTTTTTGTTTTTAACAACTGGAGAGGAAATGATTTTTCTTAATGATCTCCGGTTTCCGTTTCAGTCTTCTGTTCTCGGGTGAGTTGCAGGTATTTTCCAGAAAAATCGGGGGCGCCCGTTTACATCGGGCATTTTTCCCACAAAAATGAGGCGAAAGCCTTATTGCAAAGGAAAGCCTTTGTATGGTTAGATGAAAGGAGTTGAGCATGTACATGACGTTGTAAAAAAATAGTGAATCAAAAGGAGTGACAAGATGAGTGCAAATACACAAGCTTTAATTAAAAAAGAATACAATTGCCCTCTGACGCATAAGCATGTTCAGCTAAAAATGAAACAAGATGCTCAAAAGATGTGTGAAGAGCCGGAATGTTGCTCCTATGCCGGACAATGCGGTTGTAATGTGGTGCGGATTATTTACGGCATGAGCTATACAGTTGATTGGAAAAAATGTTCTTTATACTCCTCCTTTACAGAACATTGATTTCATCTTGCAGTAACCTCGTTTGTTGTACAGTAGTAAACCTCTTTCCTCTTTTTCTTCCTCCGCAATGATCCTGATAATATCTCCTTTATAGTATCAGGATCGTTGCTTTCTTGCCGGAGAGAGATAAGACGGGGCCAATTCTAGGATATGTATATGATTAGAATTATATTGCCGCTGATTATATCCATTTTGTTCTGAGCGCATATCTCCATTATTATCTCACGAAGGCGTAGAACGATATCACCTTGCAGCACATGATGACCGTATTTCGTTTTCTACTCGATGATCCAGTTTTTTTATTTTGACACATTTTCCTTAAATTGTATTTTAAATCATAGTAACTTAATCACCCGGCAGCTCTATATTGCAATGATGGACTTGCTTCCAATTGACCAAGATCTCTGCCTACCATGTGCTTTTTCGAGGGAGCCAAAGAAATGACGGATTCTTTTACCTTGGAAGCAAGCTGTTCGAGTGTTTGAGCTGGAT
>QYLO01000022.1 GCA_022766165.1 Candidatus Electrothrix gigas | reverse complement strand
ATATTAGGCAATTGGGGTGCAATATCTGCGCTGGCCAGATATCATAATATTTCCAGAACGTTTATTTATGACACCTTGGCGACTTTCGAGGAGATTGTCGAACTCACGTTTGGTGAATCATCGCAACTAGCTGATATCAAAAGTGAGAACAAGAAAAACGCTGTTGAAGTAATGCTTTTGTTACGACTTGAGGGGAAATGCGGCGTAGGCCCCATCTCAACAATAATGAAGCGTCTCAATCAACGTTTTTTCGGTCAAGGAACTGTAAGCACGTATTTAAATTATATCGGCTCCCTTGTTCCGGCCGAACCCGAGATTGACGGGAACAATTTGCGGCTTGTCTTTGTAAGCGACGAAATTTTTGCTGGCAACAAGCCTGTTTTGATCACTGTTGATCCGATCAGTTCCGTAATTTTAAAGATTGAACTCGCGGAAAAACGACGTTCCAAAGAATGGAGCAACCATTGGTACTGCCTTGAACATAACGGATTTGAAGCGATTTATATTGTCACCGATGAAGGCACCGGGCTATGCTCGGCTCACGATAATTTTTTTACAGGTGCCATGAGGCAGCCGGATACCTTCCACGCTGTTGCCTATAGACTGGGAGGCCGTTTGGATCAGCTTGAAAAATCGGCTTATAATGCAATTGCCCGGGAGTATGACCGCAAATCAACGCTCGCTTCGGCAAAGTCAGAAGACGTTATCCGCAGGCGGACCCAAAAATATAAAGAAGCTCGTGAAAAGGCGGAAAAAGCAATGGAGCTTTATGACAGCTTTTCCTATCTATACAACTGCATTCTCAATGAAATGAAGCCATTTCGCCATGATGGTCAGCTGAGGGAGCGTCAACAGGCAGAAGGAAATATTCTGGCTGCTCTTGAGATGCTGGAAACCCTTGGTAACGAGAAAATCAATAATGCTATTAAGCAGATAAGACGTATCATGCCGACAATGCTGAATTACTTCGATGTCGCCTGTGAAGTACGGAAGAAGCTTGACAAGCTGTCGATTGACCAGAATGCCCTGTCAGCACTCTGTTTAGCATGGCAGCATCATAAGGCTGTAATAAAAGCAAAAAAGGCAGATCGCCGTAAAAAATGTGCGGCCAGAGAGCAAGTATGCCTCGAATTCGCTGAAGGGTATCTTCAGGAAAAATTTGAGATTATCAAAGAGCGTGTATACAGCGAGTTGGATGCGATTGTGCAGAGTTCGGCTATGGTGGAGTGTATCAACTCCATTATTCGTCCGTACCTGAACACTTCACGGGGACAGGTCAATCAGAATATGCTCAATTTGATTGCTTTTTATCATAATAACAGGAGGTACCGAGCGGGAAAACGTGTCAACAAAACACCGATGGAAATCCTGACAGGCAAAAAGCAGGAAAAAGATTGGACGGAGCTGCTGTTCGACCTGATTGAGGAGAAAGATCCTCAATTTTTTCCGGCTGCGGCCTGAGAATAATACAGCTACGGTTCCCGCACTTCAGTCAGGAACCGTTCAACGACTGCGGCGTAGATGCACTTCGGTGATATGCACCGGTGCGTCTTTAGAGAGCTGTATTCAAAAAAAGTGTCAACTACTTTTTGGGGTGTATGAAGCATGCCTTACTTCTCCGAGTTATTATTTTTTTGGAGGGGGCGGTGTGCTTCAGCCTGTTTATGCTTTTACCTATGACATTACCGCTGTCCTGCCCTTTTCACCGCACCACCGACCGATCCGAACGACTGTTCACCCCAGCCTTTTTCTGTGAAAGCCCCTTGGAAAGTGGTTCTCCATGCTGCCGGATATACTCATACATCACAATAGAGGCGGCAACGCTGACGTTCAGGCTCTGCACATGCCCCCATTGAGGAATAGACATTGCTTTAATATCAGGGTAATCCTCTCTGGCAAAACTGATGCCGAACTCTTCATGCCCCATCACAAAGGCAGACCTTTTGGCCAGTGAACAGCTTCCCAACAGCTCAGAGCAACCCGGTTCTAAAACGGTCAGCATATATCCCTTTTCTGTCAGGGTTTGATAGCAGGAGGCAAAATCCTCATGATGATAAAACGGCACCCAGCGCACAGAGCCTTTGGCTGAATCCGGATTAAAGGCATTCACCCCTATTAAGTGGATCTCACGGGCTGCAAAGGCATCTGCGGTCCTGAAAATTTTGCCGATATTAAAATCCGGTTTAAGGCCGTCCAGTACCAAGATGTATTCATGCAGGCCAGGTGTTGCACTGATCAGATTTCTTCGTCGTGCCTGTTCATAGCGGGCTGCAATGTCCACTCGTTTATTATAGCGTCGCACCATACTTTACTCTCCTTCTTCATATCCGCTCAGTACTTTCATATCAAAAATAACCACACTGAAATTTTTGGTTCACTCGTATGATCTAGGCAACTTACCATTTTTTCAACCCTCTCTGGTATCTTTTTTTTGGCTTTCCCATCTCTTTTACAGAACTACAGTTGTTCTTTTTGCCAACACGTTGTACTCTGATAGAGAAAACCTAATTAACAGAGTGGGTTCAAAGGAGACTATATGGGTGTAGAAAAAATATCGTCGCCCTGTTGCCAGTTATGCGGGGCTGAGGAGCCAACAGTCAAAATAATCAAAGCAGTTAACACTCAGGCTCAGGTATGCTCATCCTGCTGTTCTCTTATAGATACACTTAAAAAAAATCCTGCACTCATAGGAAAAGTTATACCGTACATTCAAGACGCATCCTGTTCCCAAAGCTGTGGCACAATGAACAACGTGAGCAAAATACAGGACGCAAAGGACGCACAACAGGCAACAATCCCAAAGCTCTCTCACGTACTGAACGTATTAGACGGTAAACGCTATCGAACCATTGATCGTGACCAGAACAAATGGTACCTCTCTGTGAGTGAAGTGAATGGACGACCTGTGGAAATCTTTGCATCAACAGCCTTTGATCGTGACCATGAATTGCAGTCACGTATATCTAATTTAACAACAATAACTCGATTAATTTCCTTGATTCTTCGCCATATCTTTCTCGGTGAAATAGTAACCTTGGAAAAATGTCTGCAACAGATCCAACGAAGCTCACGCAATAAAAATGATTTACCCGACATGCTCTATCGCATTTTAAATCGTTATACTAAAACGAAATAACGAGATAATGCTAACTCCGGGCGGCTGACTCCTCTTATCGTCCAGATAGGTGACCACAGTATGAAAAATGACACAACATTTTTTTGATAAAAAATAAGTAATGTACGTTCCCCATGATTCTCTTTTGTGAAGAATGCGGTCAGCGAAATAATATCACCCTGACCCCCTCCCTGATCGAAAAAAATAGCTTTACCTGTCAATTCTGCCAATTTCATAGCCCTTTTCCTTTTCTTGATGAAAAACGACAAAGTACAGGCAGCAACACCGGCATTACATGGGAACCAGAGGTCTTGCATCTCGGGCAGAACGCCAAGAATCAAGAACAGCGATTTCAGCTTCTCTTTCAGGTAGGTGATATTTCCTCTCCTAAACTTACAGTGCAACCTTTTCAGAACCTTGCCCACCTGATCACGGTAGAAAAAACAGACATAAAAAGTTTTACAGTTATTATTAAGCCAGTAGGAGAGGATACGATTTTTTCCTCGGGCTATAATGATATCGGACTGATTTACTGTGAAGAACATCTTATGAGCTGGGGAACAATCAATATTGTCTATGAGCAACAGCCTGGAACAGCAGCGAAAAAATCAATAAAAAAGACAAAGACAGCAGCGGAAAAAAATAAACAGCATCCTGAGCAGACAACAACGCCGCCTCTCTCGAAAAAACAGCCTGCAACAGCAGCAGAAGAGAAAACAGGAGAGGAAACAGGAAAGACAGCAGAAAAGGAAGACAGTCAGAAAATTCTTCAACAGCAGTTAGATGAATACAAAACCCAACTGCATCAGGCAAAAACCACTTCATTTCGATTGCAAAAAGAGTTGTCTATTCGTCGTCAGGTTATGGATAATCAAGATTGTGGTATCCTGTTTATTAATCTTGAACAACGCATTGTCTATGCCAACCCTGTTTTTCTCAACAAAACGGGCTATAGCTTTAAGGCAATCCAGGCAAAACGGATTGACCAACTGGTCCGGCTGGCAGATTCAGACTGCACAATCAAAGAGGCAATGAAACAGTCTATGCATCAGGACAAATGGGAGGGTCGAGCCTTTCTCAAAGATGCTCTTCATCAGGGAAATTGGCAGGGAGAGGAAGCTCCAGAACTATCTGTGGAAAAGCCTTCTATTCTTTCTTTTAAATATTCCGATGGGCAGGAAGAAGGCCAGGAAAAAGGTTTTATCTGTCTGTTACATCCAGAAGAGTCTCCCAGTATATCCTCACCTTTTACATGGGATGCTCAAAAAAAATCAGCTGCTCATCTCTCTAGCGGACATACCTATGATGCCCTGACCGGACTTGTGGACAGGCCCTCATTTCAACAATATCTTGAAGACTCAATACAGGCAGCTCAAGAGGATAACAGTCAAATAGGGTTAATCTATATTGATCTGGATCATTTTAAGCGAATCAATCAGATCTTCGGCCCAGGATTTGGCGATAAAATTCTGTGCAGCGTTGCTACTATTCTCCAGCAATGCGGTCAAGAGGCCGGTGCTGACTTGATCGCTCGTCTGAGTGGCGATGAATTTGCTATTGTTCTCCCGCCTCCCTCAGATAAGCAAACGGCTGAAAAGCTTTCCAATCATATCATGCAACGCTTTCGCACCCCGGTTAATAATGAATCCCGGGCTATCCTTATCAGACCCAGTATTGGCATCTGTATGTATCCAGACGATGGGGAAACACCACTGGATGTGCTGCGGAATGCAGATACTGCTATGGAGGCGGCCAAGAGTGAGGGGGGCAACAGGGTCTGCGCCTGGAACAGCGGTATGAAAATTCAGGCTGCACAAAGCCTATACCTAGAAAATGATCTTCGCCAAGCTGTGGCTGATGACGATATGATCAACTTCTATCAGCCACAAATTAGTTTACTAGATGGCTCTATCTGTGGTATGGAGGCGTTGGCCCGGTGGATACATCCGGTCAAAGGTCTTGTCTCGCCAGCTGCCTTTATCCCTATTGCCGAGAGTACAGGGTTGATTGAAAAGTTAGGCATTGACCTTGTTCGTCAGGCATGTCTTCAAGGGAAAAAATGGCGGGCTATGGGATTTAGAAACTTTATCATGGCGGTAAATATTTCAGGACGCCTGCTCCGCCGCCGTGACCTGTTTTATCAGATTATGAGCTGTATAGAAAGTACGGATTTCCCCCCGAGTTCGCTAGAGGTTGAGTTTACAGAAGGTGTCCTGATTGAAAATATGGATTTCACAGTTGATCTGATTAATAAGCTTCGGGCAGAGGGAATCAAGCTGGCTATTGATGATTTTGGAACCGGTTATTCGTCACTGAGCTATTTGCAGCATCTTCAGGTTGATAAAATTAAGATTGACCGCTCCTTTATTACCAATGTCACCACTAACAACACAGATGCGGCCATTACCTTGGGTATTATTGCTATTGCCCAAAATTTGAATTTCAGAGTTATTGCTGAGGGCATAGAAACAGAGGATCATCTCTTTTTCTTAAAAAAGCATCAATGCCATGAGGGACAGGGGTTTCTCTTCAGCCCCCCAATTCCAGAAAAAGAAATGACAGGATTATTATTGCGTGATTGTAGTGTTGCCCTGAATCATAAACGAATGATTGATAAGTTTTACAGCATTAAGGCATAAAGTAAGGCATAAGGATACTGGCATAAGAATTCCATGCGGTTTTTTTTTATTGTTTTCGCCGAAAATTCGAGGTATGCCTTTAAGTATAATCCCATTTCGTCTTTTGATCGGGACGATCGGGACCAATACAATATGAAAAAGATATGAAAAAGAATACTTTTATATACAAACAAACATCTTGCCTCCCCGGGGCCGGACAACAACGTATGGAAGTCAGTACTTAAGTCAGTACTTTCATATACAACTTATTTTTACAGGAGGAAGTATGAAATCAGTTTTTACTCTCAGTTTTCTTGTCACCTTGTTCTTAACAGCAAGTACAGCTCTTGCCTATGATTGCTATGAACAAGCGCCACCACCTCAAGTAGTTGTTCAAGTTCAGCAGCCTTGTGGCTGTTCCTTGTGCAAGACAAAACAATACCAAAAGCCACAGTGTAAATGTAAGCAACGACAATCCTGTTCTACTTGTAGTCAATGCAATAAGTACAAGACATGCAATACATACAGTTGCAGCATACGCAAACCAAGCCGCTCAAAAAAAGCAGTATGTCAGCAGAAGTACCAATGCCAGACAACCTATACCAAGAAAACAGAGCGGGTAGCCACCACTCAATGTAAACTCTGTGGTAACTACTACTCAAAAGGTGTAAAGCATTACTGTAAGAAAAAACAGTGTAAAACAGGTAAAAAGTACACAAAGGTAAGGACTAACAGTTGTAACAAGAACAAGGTACAGCGCACAATATGCAACACACAGTACCGTCAGGAAGTACCAGTACCATATGATTGTGGCGAAGTTCGCTACAAATCCTGTGAAGTTCGTTACTCTCCAACTCGAACCCGTGTTCCGCAATATGAGGGTGGAAGCAGGCAGGTTGCGACATATTGCAACTTAAACGTAAATCGTCAAGAGAACAGGGAAACAATGGAAACCCGTTGGAATGCTTGGGTGAGTAGAAATCAGTACTAGCGAAAACACAATATGAAAGAGGGTACTTTCATATAAACCTTCTATCCCACCCCTTACTCTCTCTGGGGTGGGGGAGGGACAAGCAGAATACAAGCAGAATATTTTATACTCTTTGCTCGTGTCGTATATTTATGAACAATCAAGATACAGCTCTTTCTCTTGCTCCTGCTCCCCTGCTCTCTGTTGTGGTTCCCTGCTATAATGAAGTTGAAAATGTTGAAGAACTCATCCGCCGCCTTGCCAAGGCACTTCAGGGGATATTCTGGGAGGTTATCTTTGTTGATGACGATTCACCCGATAAAACGAGCCAAAAGGTTGCAGATCTTGCCTTTCAAGACGCAAGGGTTCGTCTTATTCATCGCATAGGTCGACGGGGACTTTCTTCAGCCTGTGTAGAGGGGATGCTCTCTTCTTCTGCGCCCTATCTTGCTGTGATGGATGCAGATCTTCAACACGATGAGACATTACTTCCCGAGATGATGACGGCCTTGCGCAGCCAACAACTGGATATTGTAGTGGGCAGTCGCTATGTGGATGGAGGCGGGGTTGGCTGTTGGGACACAAAACGAGCAGCCTACAGTCGTTTTGCTACGCAGATCAGTCGCTATTTTACGCAAACAGAGTTGACCGATCCTATGAGCGGTTTTTTCATGATTCAACGGGATGCCCTGATGCAACGGGTTCACAGACTCTCTGGGGTAGGTTTTAAGATTCTCCTGGATCTCTTTGCCTCATCCTCAACACCGCTGCGTTTTTTAGAACTGCCCTACATCTTTAAAGAACGTTATGCCGGAGAAAGCAAGTTGGATAATCGGGCCTTTCTTGAGTTTGGGATGCTCTTGCTGGATAAATGGATTGGGCATTTACTGCCAGTTCGCTTTGTCGCCTTTATCTTGGTGGGAGGCGTTGGCCTGCTTGTTCATTTTTTCGTACTTTTGTTGCTCTTTCGTCTCACAGGCAACTCCTTTATGCTGGGACAGACTGTAGCCACTCTGGTGGCTATGACCACCAATTACCTGCTCAATAATTTTTTCACCTATAACGATGTCCAACTCAAGGGCTGGAAGCTTCTCACAGGTTGGTTTTCTTTTACCCTGGTTTGTGGGATTGGGGCTGCTGCCAATGTAGGAATTTCCTCATTGCTCTTTCAGCGACAGACAAACTGGATACTCTCGGCGTTAGCTGGTATAGCGATAAGTTCTGTTTGGAATTATGCAGTCACAGCAGTGTATACTTGGCGGGTGCCGTCAATCGGGACAAAGCCTTGACGCCTTGACCTTATCCAGTACAAATATTTTTTAAATATCTTTGCCATATTCCCATAGCATATCCTCCAGAGACCTTTTTTCTTCCAAAACTAAGACATCAAGAAAGCCAAGTAATGCCGCACCAAAATCTGTACGTTGCAGAGATTCAGAACTACTGCAGAGCTGACGAGCCTTACTGAGGTTGCCAGCCTGCAACTGTTGAACCGCCTGCATCATTCTGTACTTGGCCTGTTTTTCCAAGGTAATAAGATCTGTCAGATCGGACTTGCAACGGCGGCACACCGGCATCCCTTTAAATGACGCCCGACAAACAGGACAGCGTTCCATGATTTATGATTCCAAGTAAAAAATAATCTCGTTTAACTCGTGCATGGACTCGTCAAGGCGGGTTCCATCAGCAGCTTTTAAGGCGTCACGAATAGCCTCGACCAGCTCGACCAATTCTTCTTGATCCTCGCTTTCCGCATCATCCATCAGAGTTTCTGCTTTTTTGATCAATGCTTCGGCCTTAACAGCTTCCTCACTCTGCTTCTGCTGCTCTGCTGTCTCTTCCTCGTTCTCGTTTTCCTCGTCAACCACGGTATATTCCCCGTCAATATCGCAATCAGACGAGGTATTGAACAACTCACCGATCTTGTCCCGGGCCTTGTCCATGTCCTCCTTGTCTAATTTAGCCATAGCATTGTCAATTTCTATTTTCTTTGACTTACCAGTACATTTTTCAATGGCCGTTACATGAAGAATACCGTCCTTATCCAGCTCAAAAGTATCAATTATCTCATTTCCTGCCGGTTTATTGGAAAGGCCGGTGATCATAAATTCACCGATCAAAATATTCTCATTGGGAACAGTACTTTCCCCTTGATACACCTCAACCTTTACCTTTTTTTGGTTATCATGCATGGTGTAGAAAACATCACTCTTTTTTACCGGAATAGGAGAATTCTTTTTGATCAGTGGCACACAAACCACGTCATAGGACATCGTTTGCATATTAAATTGCAGGGAAGCTGTGGAAAAGGTGTAGGGTGTGATATCGACCAGCACAGTCGAGACCTCCTCTCCATTAATCATACCGGCCTGCACTGCTGCACCAGCAGCAACACAGAGGTCTGGATCAATCTCACAGTGAGGAATAAGTCCCAGTTCTTCTTCAAAATACTGCTGGACTAAGGGGGTACGGGATGAGCCTCCAACCAATAGGACCTCCTCAATATCTGAGGCGGTTAGACTGGCTCCTTTCAGGGCAATATGCACGGCCTCCATACTCTCCTCAATAAAGGGTCTAATCATGTCCTCATATTCATCTCGACTGATCTCCACGTCAAGATGAACAGGCACTCCGTTTTTCTCAAAGAGATACTCTTCCTTTACCGTGGCAAAAGGGTTGTTTGAAAGGGTGATCTTGGCCTGTTCTGCTGCCCGCTCTATGCGAGCCTTGGCTTCTGGAGAAAGGGAGAGTTCACCATGTTCTTCTTGAAGATATTCAAGAATATGTTCAACAATCTTGCGATCAAAGTCATCACCACCCAGATGATTGTTTCCGTGACTGGCAATGACTTCAATTACCCCGTTCTCAATCCCCACCACAGAGACATCAAAGGTACCACCGCCTAGGTCATAGACCATAATGGTCTTGCCCAGATGGGCATCGCCTTCATAGGCCAGCGCAGCAGCAGTGGGTTCGTTGATCATCTTGACCACTTCCAAACCAGCGATTTCTCCAGCCTCTCTGGTCGCTTGCCGCTGCACATCGGAAAAATAGGCTGGTACAGTAATGACCGCCTTGCCCACCTTCTGTTTAAGTTGTTTCTCAGCAATCTCTTTAAGCGATTTGAGAATAATGGCTGAGATCTCTTGAGGAGAATATTCCTTTCCAGCCATTTTGACCTGCTCCCCACTTCCCATCAAACGTTTGACTGACTTAACGGTTCGCTCAGGATAGACCGCATATTGATTGCGGGCCGCCACACCGACCAGTAAGTCGCCATCCTCATCAACCCCCACATACGAGGGCAGAATCACGCTGTCCTGATTTTTGAGCAGTACAGGATGGGCATCCTGAATAACCGCTACTTCCGAATTGGTGGTTCCAAGGTCAATACCGATAATTATCTCGTTCATTTCTTACTCTCTGATATAATATAATATTTTTTCTGAAGACAGGATTCACTGTAAGCGGTTCACTCGGACATCAGCCAGACGCATCACCTTACCCTGTTGCTGAAATCCTGTGCGGATCTCGTCACTGACTGTTCCGTCGGCAAGGTCCGGCAGGGTGTCCGTACCCACTGCTCGCATGTTATGCGGATCAAAACGTTGCTCAAGAGTCACAACAGGGGTGATATCCCAAGACAGCAGGAGGCCGAGTATCCTGTCCAGCAGCATCTGCTGTCCAGCCCGCATGGAGGCAATCATATCCTGTTCCCTTTGTAGCTGCTGCGCCCTCTTGTTCCACTCTTCTTCCTCTTTTTTGCGACGACGCAACCAAAAGGATTTTTTTTCTTTTTGCTCTGACTGCGGCTCAAATTCACTCGGTTCTGGCAAGGCCCTGAGAGAGGCATGAATTCGATCATAAAGGTCAATGATACCATCCAGCAGAGGGGCTAATTCTGGGCCGTCTTGTTTTTGATCCTGCGACTGAGCGATATTCTCTTCATGTAATTTCAGTGCCTCCTGTATCCCGACAAACCCCTGTTTTATATGTCGAGATTCGATCTTGACCTCATTTTTCAAGGCCTTCATTTCGCTGTACAGAGAAAAAAGACCCAGTTTTTCTGACGGTTGCGTGATATCATCTGATGCAGCTATCAAGTAGTCACGAAATCTGTTGACTAATTTTTCCGCTGTATCTGTTGCCGTCATTCTATCTGTTGCCATCTGTTTTATTCTCTTGCCCGTTTCCCGTTCCTGTTAGCTTGCTATCTTCATTTGCTGATTTGCTGTACTCCCTGAGCAAGTAATTCCTGCAAGGTTTGTTCCTCTGGTCGGTTGTTGGCCGACACCTTTGTCAGTTCCCGAATCAGTTCTTCCGGTTCTGGCAAGGTCTTGTCAAAGAGTTTTAAGGCTGCACGGTCTTTTTCCGTCTTGATCTTCTCATAGGCATGACGAATTCGTTGAAAATCTTCAGGAAAGCGTTCAGGAGAAAATTGCTTCACCATAAGCAGATAGCCCTGCTTGACAACCTTATCATTGCATTCTTCTGATATACCTAAAACTTCATACGGTGTTTTCATAGATACATTTATTAATAAATAAGCTGCCCTATTCGCTGAAAGAACAGAGCTGTAAAGTAGCATTAAACTTGCCTATTTTCAAGGATCACCAAAAAGTTCAAAGAATTTTTCTATTTCTTCTTCGGTCGGTTTTCTCCCCTCTTCATCGTTATCGAAAATTTCTTTTTTCAATAACTCGGCCAGTATTCCTACGGGTGGACCTTCAGGAAAACCAAATGCATGCTCATCCAGAAAGTCATCAATCAGTCTTTCTGTGGCACTGTCCTTCTGCCGCATAGCCATATCAGAGGCATCTTCCAGTTCCTCTATATCCTTATCTGTCAGCCTTTTTTTCCCATTTTCACTTTTCCCGACAACAAGATAGTAGGTAAACAAAGGAATATCTGGCCAGTGTTGCGCAGCTTTTTTTCCGTATGCATGCAGAAGCGCAAACTCATGCAAACGCTGCCAAGCCTGGCAGAGCATGACAAACTCATCCTTGTGAAGGGAAAGATCAGCACCTTTTTTCAGATACGCCTGCAGAACTCCACGTATATTCTTCCACGCCGGAAGTTTGTTACCGTTGCCATCAAGAAGCTGAGTAATGATTTGCAGCAGTTCTTCTCTTTCCGGTTTCTTTTTAACAGCCGCCTTGAGGCGAGTCGTGAACTTCTTTTTCCAAGCTGGCGATATGGGTAGCAACTCAGCGTTCATGCAGACCTGCACACGGGCAACGGCCGAATGTTCATACTGTGACTCCCCGTTGTCCAACAGAGCCTGCCCTTCTTTTTCCCTGCCCTGCAACAGATCCAACAGTCCGCGAGTGATCTCTATCCTACCTTGATCGGCATTGCCTCGACCAAAGGCAGAGGCATGATCACACTCTTTGCAGGCCAGGGCATATTTTTCCTGCTTGGCAAGCTTATGGGCATGGTTGATATGGGCATTGATGAGCAGTTCCCGCACCTTTGTGTTGATGGGATCAATTTTAAGCAATGCTCCAGCCAAGCGGCTTGCCTTTTTAAAGGCACTTCGTCCGATTGCTGCTTCAGTACCAAGAAAAAGCACTTCCGGCTCTTGCGGAAACTGTTTCAGCATCCTGTTTACCCAGCGATATTGTTCAGCAGGACTACCAGAAAGAAGCTGATGTATCTTGAGCCAAGTCGCCTTGTCGTCAGGATCATAGTCTAGGCTTTTTTCAAGCTCCTGCTTCTGCTCCTTCCAACTGTGTTCGTTGCCGTGTATTCTGCCAATCCAAGCAGCAATATGTCGGTGCATCAGGGCAATCTTCAGCGCATCATCTGGATTTTTTCTGTTGCTCAGGATCCGACATGCCTGTTGCCATCTTTCTGGAATGTTATAGGACTCTTCTTTTATTTCCAGAGCAAGGGCCTCAAGGCGAGCCTGTTCAAACTCATCCTTAATCGGCCCAAATCTCTTTTCATACATTCGCAGGCAAGATAACTCGTGAGGAAGCAACTGATAACACACCTGCTTGAGCAATTTTTTATCTAGGCAGGCTTCGGCTCCGGTATTGCACAGGCAACGGATAAATCCGACTGGAGTTTTTGCATTTCTTTGCAGCGAGGCTAACAACTTGATCTTGTTTCTATCCAGCCCCTGTAATTGCTGCACGGCCTTTTTTTCCGTCTTGCTTTCCGTATTACTATAATCCTTGCGTTCGTCTTCTCTTCCTTCTGCATCATTCAGCATATAAAGATAAGGCGAAATCAGTGGAAAGAACGGGGAGTTCGTATGAATCTTATCAAAGAATGTCCGGGCCTTTTTCTGATTTTCATGAAAGGCAAGCATGCCATTCAGAGCCATCCGAAAATTTTTATAAGGAGACCGGAAGGGAAGAGCTTGCAAATGCTTCAGCACCTCGCTGTCCTGTCCTTGGCTGTAACAACGCAGAGCCTGCTGGGCATCGAAGAATTGGTTGCGCAATGGCGAGTCAGCAGGAAAGTTCTGAACAAATTTTTCGTTGCCGCTGAGGAGCAGGGCTGCAAAGGTTTCATCAATGAGCTGTTTCTGCTGTTTGGGCAGGGTATCTTCTGCTTGCTCATAGAGTTGCCGAGCCTTATCCGGCTGATCAGCATGAATCAGCAGCAGAATATGCAAACCTTGTAGTTCCGGGTCCTGATCAGGAAACAGGGTTTCCATGTTGTGAAAAATAACAAGGGCCTCTCTATGCATGCCTTTGGCCGTCAACTGGTTGATGCGGCCCTGAAAAGAAGAGCGGAGTGGTTCCCTCCACTTTTCGTCCTGGCTTTCCTGAACCAATCTGCGAAAGACCTTTATCGCTTCAGCAAATTTCCCTTGCTTGAGATAGTTTTGGCCTGCATTGGGTAACTCCTTTATTGAAAATTGAGCTATAGACTTGGCCCTGCTTTTTCTTCTTTTTTTCTGAGATCGCTTTTTTGCCATTTTTCTGTATGTATCTTGCGCGAAACGGAATAATAGATAAAGGGAAACAACGAATAATTCAAGAAGGGACAGTAACAAATACAGTAAAATAACGAGACATCCTTTCCATCTGCCATGCTTTTTAAAAGTAGAAGAGATGCTCATCTCTGTTTTTTTGTCCCGGCTTATGTTGGTGACCAGAAGTACCGCTCACAATCCTTTTTTCAGATTTTTTATCAAAATTTATCAAAACTGCCCTGTTATACCATGCCGTTCCTACTCTGGCAAGAAAGCCTGATAAGAAAAATATATTTTTTCTGTTTTTAAATACTTGTGATTCTTTGCAGAGGAATGTCAATACAATCCTTCTTGGGCAATATACTCCCGCACAGGAGGCACCACATCCTGAGGTACCTTGCCCTGCTGCAATGCTGCCCGAATCATGGTCGAAGAAATATCCTCCTTTAACCGATTCACCAATAAAAGAATTTCAGCCCCATCAGAGCGAAGCCAGCATTGATGAGATGTGTTAGATGTGTTGGATTGAAAGGAACCTGGCAGGCACTTGACGGCTCGTTGCATCGCAGACAGGGAAACACCAGGGCGAGAAACAACAATAAAGTTGGTCAGGCAAAGCAGTTTTTGATACTGGTACCATCGATGCAGATCCAGTAGAGAATCAGCGCCGATAATAAAATAACATCTTGGATTCAAGAGCCGTTTTTTCAACTCTAACAGAGTGTCAACGGTATACGAGGGAAAGGGCAACTCTGCCTCCAACAGAGAAAGAACAAACCGATCTTGTTCAACAGACAGCTCTGCAAAGGCTGCTTTCAACATAGCCACCCGATGCCAATACGAGGCACCGGGCATTTTTTTATGAGGCGGATCTGCTGCTGGGATAAAAAGGACCTGATCCAAGCAGGCCTCTTGAGCAGCTTGAAAGGCAATGGACAGATGGCCCTTATGGACCGGATCAAAGGTGCCGCCAAACAGGCCGATTCGTTTTTTTTCGTTCTCCTCCCCCATCTTCTTTACTGTCGTACTTCACCCGCACCGTAGACCACAAACTTTTTCGTGGTCAGCTCTTCCAGACCCATTGGACCGTAGGCATGGAGTTTGGTCGTGGAAATGCCAATCTCTGCGCCAAGGCCAAATTGACCGCCATCGTTAAAGCGACTGGAAGCATTAATCATCACGGCTGAGGCGTCTACTTCCCGAAGAAAACGCTGACTGTTCTGGTAGGACTCGGTAATAATGACCTCGGTATGCTGGGACCCGTGCTGGGCAATATAGGCCATTGCCCCGTCCATATCATCCACCACTTTGACCACCATTTTTAATTCCAGGAACTCTGTCCCCCAGTCTGAATCCGTTGCAGGTTGTATCTCCGGTACCAAGGCACAGCTCTGTTCGCAACCGAGCAGTTCCACCCCAGCCCCAATCAACTCCTTGGCCGCTGCTGGCAGAAAACGCTCTGCAATGTCCTTATGCACTAACATGCCTTCCAGGGCATTGCAAACACCGGGCCGCTGGGTTTTGCCGTTCATGGCGATACGTACCCCAGTAGCAATGTCGCCGCTCTCATCAATATAGAGATGACAGACCCCTTTATAATGTTTGAGTACCGGAATGCTGGAGTTTTCTGTCACAAAACGGATCAGGCCCTCACCACCCCTAGGAATGATCACATCAACAAACTCTTCCTGAGCCAACATGGCATTGACTCCGTAGCGGTCTGTTACCGGGATGACTTGCACAACCTCTTTGGGTACGTTATGGCTCTCTAGCACTTTTTGCAACAGACCTGCCAAGGCGAGATTGGAATGAATGGCCTCAGACCCACCGCGAAGTAGAACCCCGTTGCCTGCTTTCATGCAAAGGGCAGCGGCATCAATGGTCACATTGGGTCGGGATTCATAGATCATGCCCACAACCCCAAGAGGGACCCGCATCCGCCCGACCGTAATTCCGCTGGGACGACGTTTCATATCATCCACCTCACCCACGGGATCTGGGAGAGCTGCGATCTCTTCCAGGCCCTGAATCATGGAGGCAATGACCTTATCGCTGAGTTCCAAGCGATCCAGCATGGCCGGGGACAGTCCTTTCTCTCTCCCAGCAACTAGGTCTTTCTCGTTTTCTGTGCGGATAAAATCCCGGTCTGCCTTTAACTGCTCCGCTGTGGTCAGCAGGATATCGTTTTTTACTGAGGTGGACAGGGCGGCCAGTTTGCGGGCTGCTACACGCCCTTTAGCAGCCATCTCGGTGATGAGTTGTTCTATTTCTTTGTTATCCATAGTCTTCCCTTGTTATTAAAGAGGTTTGTCCTGTTTTTCTTCTGCATTTCTGCAAAGAGTAAAGAGAATACTGTACCGTATTTCAGGAATCAGGACAACAACACAGACAAGGACTCCTGATATTCAGTTAAGATGCATTGATTCAACCCAATGGACAAGGAAAAATTTCTTTTCTGCTGTGAAGAGCTGATCTGCCGTTCCCAAGATTGGCCGCAAGGTGGTAGACATCTGAAGCAGGGTCACCAAGAGGATGATGGCCCATATTTTTATCATCTTCTGATTACCTGAGCCGAGTGCAGTAAGCCCTTGGGACAACCAGCGCAGACCAAAATAAAGACTGATACCCCACACCAGCAAGTGGATACTGCCCATAAAGGGTAATGCCTTGATGGAAAAGGTAAAAACAAAGGTCACTGGTGCAAATCCTATTAAAAGGATACCGATGAGAGCCAGACTCCCGCAGAGTAGGCTGGCGAGCTGTGCAGGTCGAAGATCTGTGCCACTCAGAGCAGAGAGGATGTATAAACTTGGGAAACAGAGTAACACGGCTAAACAGGTACCAAGAAAAATCTTCAGCGGGGCAGCTATCCATTGCATCTGCCCAGAAAAGCTGCCCACAATGCAACCATAACACAACACGCAAACAGAAAAGATAAGGAGAAGTTGCACAACATGCCTGTGCAGATCATTATTCCGTACATGGTTATACAGGGTTTGAGGACTCTTGAGAAGCGCATCAACCAAGTGCATAACTTTTGCATTCTGCGGGAGAGGCAAGGCTTGATCAGCTTGATCAGCTTGATCTCGTTTCTTTGTCGGGCCTGTTTCATTCTTCTGGTTATTATCCTGACTATTCTCTTGTTCTATTTTTTCATCACTCATAACACACTCCGTTGGGCAAGAAGGAAAACTGCTTCATAAAAGCTACCGTTTAAGGGATCAGCACGTAGAAAACTTACCGGTAGTTCTGGTGTACCAAAAAAAGGGCGGAGATTCCAAGAAAGTTGTGCACCAAGAAAGAGATTCATAGCCAACCAAACACCCAAAATCTGGCCTGCTGACTTTCCACTGATCTGTTGAAGAAGAGAGTAGAGCTGGAGATTGGCTAAGGTCCCGGAAAAGGCAATGATAGCAACATTGGCTAGGAGAAAAATACGGTGGGCCTCAGCCTGTCCCTTACTGGCCATAGACGGCAAATGCCAGAGTAGAAAGCCTATAAGCGGGGTAAACGAGGCCAGCAGGAGAGCAAGCAGGGCAAAACTCATAAGTACGGCCAGCAGGCTTTGGCGAAAACGAATAGGTGCATGTAAGAGCTGCGCCAGCATTCCATTGATCAGGGCTGTACCCAGAGCGGTGAGCAAGAGGAGGAGGGGGAACTTTATCGCAACAAAGACAGCCTGCAAGGGTGCCCGCCAAATTCCTAATGATGCGCCATAGGCAGCACCACCACAGAGGATCAGCACGAGACAAACCCATAGCTTGCCAGCATCCTCCTCCAGCCAGGGACGCAGATCCCGAGCCCGGCAGAGTTCACGGATAGCTGTTTCCCAATAACATGAACTCGCTGTTCTTTTAACGGCGACCATAGTTCTTCCTCCTTTTTTTTACCGCTCCAGTCAGCACCGTCTTTTGTCGCTCCCGTGCCTGCTGATCCTTTTCCACAAAGCAGGGCTGGCCTGTCAAGGGATTTTCGCCTGTCCAGTACATCAGGGTGGACCAGGTTGAAGGCGTGGGGGTAAAGATCTGCACTTGGCGGGGCAGAACCTTCAGCTCCTTTTGGGCAAATCTTTTCAGGGCCTGCATATCCTGCTGACGGCAGCCGGGATGGGCCGCAATGATATAATAGGTTAAGAACTGCTTGAGTCCTTCCTGAGCTGTCATGCGGTAAAAGAGTTCCCGAAAACGGACCAGACTTTCTTGGCCTGGTTTGCCCATACAGGCCAGTACATGATCCTGACAGTGTTCCGGGGCCACCTTCATCTGACCAGAGACATGGTGGCGCACCACCTGACGCAGGTAGTTCAGCCCGTTTTTCCTGTCCGCCAGAATCAGGTCGTAGCGGATGCCGGATGAGACCACCACCTGCCTGACTCCCTTGAGTTGGCGCAGTTCCTCCAACAGGCGGAGCTGCTCGCTATGATCCACCTGCATGGCCTTGCATTTCTCGGGAAAGAGGCAACGTTTTTCCGGGCAACTCCCCTTGTTGAGCTTTTTCCGGCATTCCACCCCGTACATATTTGCGGTGGGGCCACCCACGTCATGGATTCTTCCCTTAAAGGCAGGATGCCTGGTGAGCTGTCTTGCCTCAGCAACTAGGGATTTTCGGGTGCGTTGAACAATGGTTCGGCCCTGATGCACTGCAATGGCGCAGAAGTTACACTCACCATAGCAGCCACGATGGGTGGTCAGGGAAAAACGAATGGTTTCCAAGGCCCGCACCCTACCCTGTTGTTGGTGCAAGGGATGAAGATCCAGTTGGTAATTCAGGCTGTGGATATGGTCCAGTTCCTTGGGGGAAAGATGGGGTTGGGGCGGATTCTGGATCAGCCAGCGAGTGCCGTGCAGTTGGGCCAGTCCCTGCGCAGTGATTGGGTCATTATTTTCGTAAAAACGGCGAAACATCTTGGTAAAGGCCTTTTTGCCCTGCTTGCTCTTGCCAGCGACCTCTTCATAGGCAGGCAGTCGCAGATACTCTGCTGGTCGCTCCGAGGCCTGGTAACAGAGGCCGCGAATACTCTGCGGGTCTGTGCCATCTCTGAGGGAAGAAGCCAGTTCAACCACAGCCCGTTCAGCCATGCCGTAGAGCAGAAAATCAGCCTTGGCATCCAGGAGGATGGAGCGGCGCACCGAGTTAGACCAGTAATCGTAATGGGCAATACGACGGAGACTGGCCTCAATACCGCCCAACACAATGGGGCAGGTGTTCTTAAACTTGCTGCGGATCAGGTTGGCGTAGATCAGCACGGCCCGGTCTGGTCGGCGCGTATTCTGCCCGCCGGGAGTGTAGTCATCCTGCTTGCGGCGTTTGTTCGAGGCTGTCCGGTTGGCCACCATTGAGTCCACACAGCCCCCACTTACGCCCCAAAAGAGCTTGGGCTCACCGAGACGGCAGATATCGTTGCCCTGTACGTTGCCCTGTACGTTGCCCTGTACGTTGGGCTGGGCAATGATCCCGACCCGGAATCCAGCATCTGCCAGCACCCGACCTATCACGGCTATGCCGATAAACGGGGAATCAATGTAGGCATCACCGCTGACTAAGATGATGTCTGGACGGTCCCAACCGAGCTGGTTGAGTTCTTTCTTTGTGGTTGGCAGGAACATAGGTCGTACCCTACACGAGCAGAGAAAGCATCTTTGCCACAAGCAATCCTCCACCGTTGCCAACAATCGCACCAGCCATTCCCATAATAACACCCACCGGGACCAAGGAATCATCATAGGCTCCTGCAATAATCGGCGCACTGGCCACCCCTCCGATATTGGCACAACTGGCAATACAGCAGGTAAAGAGATCCAGCTTAAACAGTTTTGCCAGCAGCAGCATGACAAGCAGATGCACAGCCAAGATAACAAAACCCGCTGCAATGTACGCTGGTGCCTGAACCAACTCTTGAAAGTCCGCATTTGCCGCTATTAATGCAACCATTGTATAGAGCATGATGTTTGAGAGTCGCCTTGCCCCTGGAACATGTCTCAACCCTGTCATGCCACCGATTATCCCGGCAAGAGTGGCAAAGCTGATAAGCCAGATTGTGCTGTTCAGGAAGGAGGTCTTGGGCAGAAAGCCAGAGACCCAGGTGAACAAGGCCCCTGTACCAAAAGCCAGGGCAAGCAGGCCAAAGAGATCTAAAAACGTTGCCTCTTTCCTACAACCGGTTATATCGCTCTTGTCCAGCCGTTCACTCACTGCTTTAACCGCCTGGACATCTGCCCGATTAAACCGGTTAAACCAGCCTGCGATCCCTGCATTGGAAATAAAAAAGAGCAGGAGCATAACCCAGATGGAGTAGTTGACAGAGTCAATCAGCAAGGTGTATCCCATACCCGCATCAGATAAACCAAGAGCCTGTTGGATTGCCACCATATTCGGTGTGCCCCCGATCCATGAACCAGCCAAGGCACCAAAGGTCTGCCAGGCATTCTCTGCCAGGGCATCTTTACACAGCATAAAGGCAACCACAAAGCCGGCCATGATACTCAGGGTTGCAGAGAAAAAGGCGATCAGCAGCTTAGGGCCAAGCTTGAACAGGATGCGGATATCGCACTTGAGGAGCATAAGAAAGATCATGGAGGGCAGCAGCGCATTCTTCAGGGCAATGCGGGCAAGACCGGCACCTGTCTTGCTGCCTTCAGCAGAGAGCTGCCACACGCCCATTGTTGACATGAGCATGGCTCCAAAGTAGATAATAACAAGGGGAGGCACAACAGTGAAGAATCTGGACCGGGTTTTCTCCTGAAGAAGAAACACACTGGCAGCAAAACAGAGCAGGAAGGCAATAAAGGGGAATCCGTTGGTAATCATGTTGATTGTATGTTATTGTGATTGGCAGTAAGGGCGGTTCACGAATCGCCCCTACGATCCCTTTCTCGGTAATACGATGCAACAGCCCTGCTGCTGATAACCGTACCAAACATCATCCCAAGAGCGGACAGTATGGCTTTAGAATCAGCAGGGGCCAGGTAGGCGCCGAGCATCGCCCCTACTGGCACCAGAAAGAACAGCGGCTTGACATAGGCTTCATAGGCCATTGCAAGCAGGAATATGCCCAAAATGCTGGAGAGAGCAGCAGATGGATCGTAGCGACTATATGAACCAATATAGCCAAAGAACATGCACCAAATACCGCACAGGGCAAGTATTCCTCGGATAAGGGTACATACTCCTCGGAGAATGAGTTCTAGCATGTGCATCTACATAGGCCGTCCATCAGGATCAGGCATAACCAGGCAGCCCGGGTCAACCCCTGGGATCTCAGGCTGCTCCAGGTCAACCCGCACATGCACGGTCTTGTCGTCAGGAGGGAAGTCCTCCGGCCCTAAGTCAAGATGACCGGGGATAAAGGTGAACTGATCACCAAAGACCAGTATTTCCCCTTTGCGCATACTGCGGTAGATCGTATCTGCCATATAATCATGGATAGCCTGTACCAGCCCCTCCGGAGCATCAGGATGGGCCTTGACAATGTCCCGCAGGATGGTCAGCGCACTGACTTCCTCTCCCTGATTCGAGGTCTTCTCTCCAGATGGGGACATGAGGGTGAGTTTCTGTTTAGGTCGTATCATAGGATTTCTCGGTTTAGGTTTACGATATGGCGTGGTGTTAGGGCGACCGACCGGGCGCACCCTTATTCCTCAAACTCGCTGTTGCCGATAAACTCCAGAACTTCCTGGAGTGATATTGATTTGTTTTCAACGGCCTCACCGCTGCTGAGATGCTTGTGATGGGGGAATGTCGTGATATGTTTATGATGCGGCGCATTATCCCACCGGGCAATCAGGGCGCCCTGTGCAGTTTGCCAGTGGAATGAATAGTTGCGTTCCGATGCATCCACATATTCTCTTGCAAACAAAACAGACGTATCAGTAAGCGTGATCCTGAGCTTGCGGTAGAACCCGTCTGCCCATCTTCTGTATTCCTGAATTTCATATCCTGCAGCCCAGTCCGCCTGTTCAAGCAATCTCAAAATTTCCATGCCGGATCTCGTCGATTTTGGCAGAAAGTTCCTCGAAGACTCTCATGAGGGCTTTCCATTCAATATAATCATCCCAGCGGGCAAAGTCTTCCTGCGCAGCATGTTCAACCTGCTCCTGAAAGGCGTTCCAGGACTGGTTGTATTTATGTTCAAAGAACCGTATTTTCTCACGTACTGTATGCAGAGAGGCAAGATGTTCCATCATGAGCCAGTCAGCGATTTCCTGTTTATACACTGTAACCATAGTATCGTCTCCAGCGGAAAAATAACATGCAGGGGCAGTTGAGTAGCCCCTGCACCAAAAAGATATTCTCCTGAGTATAACGTATTTAAGAGAGAGGGACAATGCGCTGTAGGGACACGGCCCACCCTAGGACGGCTCAACCTCCAGCAGCAGCACATCCGTCACCATACCAGAGTAGTCGTTGCGGATCATGTCTCTGAGTCCGCTGTAGTTGTCCACCCGGATATCCAGCGTACTGGCCAAGGAGTTGGGAAAGCCGTTCAGGGTCTGGGCGCCGTTGCCTGTAACCGTTACTGCCGGGCCGCTTGCCCCTCCTTCCTGCATATCCATGAGGCTGAAGACCAGGCTGTCTGTGCGCAGATCCTGGACCACCCGGATGCGCAGGCTTGTGGGGCTGGAGATGTTGCCGCCAGTAAGTGCCACATAGGGGCTGTTGGCCTTGCCCGTGAGTATCCCGGTCTCCTCAACAAAGTCAGTGACGACCAGGGGAGTGCGCAGCATCCTGCCGTAGGTGCCAGTGCGCAGGGTGCCTTGCTCGCTGTAGCGGGTGCTGACCGAGATGGTGTACTCGTTGTTCCACGGATCGGGCTGGGCCGGGATATCGGGCATGAGCAGGATTTGCCCTGGCTCAATCTGGACAAAACGGCTCTGTTCACTTGTGCCGCTACGCGTGCCCTGGATCAGGCAACCTGCTTCCGGCGTTGTTGGGTCAAAGAAGAGGTTATCACCGGTAAGCTGCAACACCCCCTCCTGATTCAGCACATCGTTCAGGTTGAGCAGGGTGGCACGGGCCGTGGCAATCAGGGGCAGCTTTTTGCTCATGGGCAAGCGTTCGGTCCTGGCGTTTTGGCGGATGGCCTCAACAAAGGGAGGAGAGACCCGGACATTGATCTTCAGGGATTGGTCCAGGGACGGCAGGGGATCGTCCGGGCTGTTCAGACGACCGGAAAAGGAGGGGGACCAGCTGCAACAGCCCTCCTTGGTCACCTGTTCCCCGTTGAGCAGGCGGGCCTGAATAGCCTCATCCTCGGCCCGAAGAATGGTGAGAATGTCAGCCTTGTTGAAATTGGGATGCTTTGCCGCGATGTCAGCGGCCAGGTCTTCAGTACCGGCTGAGTTGCGGGAGATAAAACGGATCCAGTAGGACAAAGGTGTGGTGAGAACGTTCTTTTCCGGACGCCATTGCAGTGTTGCCATGATACTCCTCCTGTTCGATTTAACTGGTTGAGATGACTTGCTGAAGATGTGATTATCCAGCATACGCCGCTGTGCCGGTGCTGTCAATGCTTTTTTTCAGGAGATGCCGAGGAACCTCGGGCCGATCTTTTGAGGAGGCTCGGGCCAAAAGTTCGAGGTACCTTGGGCCAATCTTTTAAGGAGCCTCGGGCCAGGATGCAGAGGTAGCTTGGGCTGGAATGGGGAGGAGGGTGTGTGGGATTTTTGTGGGAATGAGGCGGGTTATGTTTTTGCGTGGGGATGATGGGATGATGAACAACCCGTAGGGGAAGACCCCTGTGTCTACCCAAAACCAGAAAGGGCAATCACGGGGGATTGCCCCTACGCCGCCCGGTAATGGATCAACACACCACCGTAGGGACACGACATGCCGTGTCCCTACATACCCACCACGGGCGATTGCCAATCGCCCCTACGCCCCCTGCCGCTTTCTCTTCAACCAATTCCAAAATGCGCTAATACCCTTCTGCCGCTTGGCCCGCACCAGCTCCAGGCCATTGCGGAATCTCTCCAAGGCAGGATGCCCGATGTCCTTGGCAATCTCCACGGCCAGGGCCATATATTCCTCGGCCTTGGCAAGGTCGCCCATACTGTAATAGGTGTAGCCGAGGTTCCAGCAGGAGTGCGCTTCTCCGGCCCGGTCACCCAGCTCCTGCCGTATCGCCAAGGCTTGTTTGTAATACTCCAGAGCCTTGGCAGGCTTCTTCTGCGCATCATAGATCATAGCCATGTTATTCAGGGTTGTGCCTTCCCCGATCTTATAGCCAAGCTCCTGCCAGATAGGCAGGCATTGCTCATAATATTGCAAGGCTTTCTCATAATCGCCTTGATGATAATAAACAGCAGCGATATTATTCAGGGTTGTGCCTTCCCCGATTGTATCCCCAACCTCCCGCCGGAGAGGCAGGCATTGCTCATAATACTGCACAGCCTGTTCATAATCACCTTGGTGATAATAAACCGTAGCGATATTATTCAGGGTCGTGCCTTCCCCCTGCCGGTCGCCGACCTCCCGCCAGATGCTCAGGCTCTGCTCATACTGGTCCAGGGCCTCATCATACTTGCCCTGCTGCCGGTAAATTGCAGCCATGTTGTTCAGGGTCACGCCTTCTCCCTGCCGGTCTTCCAGCTCGCGCCATAGAGGCAGGCATTGCTCGTACCAGTGCAGGGCCTGATCAGGCTCTTTGCGCCGCTCGCAGGTGTAGCCCAGGCTGTTCAGGCACCATGCCTCATCCCAGCGGTCTTCAGCCTTGCGAGCCGCAGTCAAACGCATCTCAAGGGCGGCCAGTTCCTCTGTCCACCAGCCCTGCCGCTCCAAGTATATGTCTATTGCCATGACCAACAGTTTCACCTCCTCCCACAACTCCCTGTCCAAACAGGCCCCAATCATTCGCAGGCAATGCGCCCGTTCCCCATCCAGACGGGCATACCCCGGCACACCGGCCTTGCTCTGTTCCCAGCACCAGTTCATATAAAAGGTAGCAACCAGAGTCAGCTCCTCCTTGCCCAGCCCCAACTGCCCGGCAGCATACTCATGGATCAGGGCATGGCCGATATGCAGGCCCTGGGCCCGCCTTTCCAGCAACCCGTAAATGACCAGCTCGTTCACAGCCTCCATGCTGCGCAGCTCAAGCTCATCGAAGTCCTCACCCCATTTATACAACACAAACGTAACCAACATCAGGCTGAAAGGCGCAAAGGCCAGCACCCCGGTCAGTCGCAGCACTGCCACCGCATCCGGGCTTACCTGGTCCACACTGCGTTCCAGCAGCAGGGCCGCATTGTCTTGCTGATGCCCGCCGCCAGTCCGCAACTTCCTGAAAGGCCGCTTCTTGAGCCAGCGCAGATAGTCTGTGGCAGGCTCCCCGGTACTGTGGAGATAATGGCCAGCAATCCGCAGGGCCACGGGCCAGCCACCCAGTATCTGCTCAATGCCCTGAATGGCCTCCTCCTCCCCGGTCACCTGGCTGTAGGCCCGCAAGACCTCTTTTGCCTGCTCTCCAGGCAGGGGCGGCAGGTCCAGGCGCAATGGCCCGCAGTCGGTTCGCTTCCTGGTGGTGATCAGCACCCCACAGGTTCCACGCAGTCGCAGCAGAGCAGCAAGGTCGTCAGCCTCCTCAGCCCCGTCCAGGACCAGCAATGCCTGCTTACTGCCCAGAGCCGCAGCAACCTGTTGCTCCAGGTCAGCCTCAGCCGTGATCCCCAAGGCATGGGCAATGGTGTGCAGGGCCTGAGCCGTTGCCGGCTGATGGTAAAAGGTGTGAAAGATGACCGGGTCTGGGAAGCGATCAGCCACTGGCCCTCGTACCGCACGGGCAGCCAGCGCAGTCTTGCCCATGCCCCCTGGTGCGCAGATGGCAACCACCTTGTCCGGGTGCAGGTGCTTGTCCAGCCAGGAGAGTTCGGCCTCACGGTGGAGGAAGATGTCGTCCTCGGCAGGAAGGAGGCAGGTGGGTACCGCCCCGGCGGTCGGGTAGTGCTTATTTGTTATGTTAATATCCCTGCCTGCGGCCATGTTCTCATTGCCGTCGATGGTCTGGGTGGTGGAGCGATTGTCGTTCACCTGCTTGCCCACCGCATTATCGCCCTGAGCAATGTTCTGGTCTCCGTTGCCCTTGTTGTCAAACCTGTTGTCCTTCATCACAGCCTCCTGCTCCTCTGTCAAAAACTACCAACACCCTCCCCCGCCGATACATCACGGGGCTATTATCGGCTGTCCCTCCGGGACAAGGAAAGCCGTCCCAGAGGGACGAAGCAAACATAGCCCAGAGTTTTAACTCTGGGTACTGGACTGCCCCTACACCCGCTTTGCCTACAACAAACACCGTAGTAATGACATATAAACCCGAAAAGAGCAACAGGGGAACCAGAACGCCTGGGCAATTGCTCTCTGTTGTACAAAGTGCCTGAGAACGAGTATTATTAAGAGAGAAGAAGGCCAAACACAATCGGACAGGAGGCTTACCATGACACAACAATGTATGCGCAAATCGTTCATCCTGGACACCAACGTGATCCTGCATGACTCATCCTGTATCAACCACTTTGACGAGCATGATATTATCGTGCCTATCACGGTGCTGGAGGAGCTTGATCACTTTAAAAAGGGCAACCAGAGCGTCAACTTCCATGCCAGAGAGTTTGTACGCTCCTTGGACAAGCTTAGTTCCAACAAACTCTTTGACGGCGGGGTCTCTCTGGGAGAGGAGAAGGGCCGGCTCTCCATCAAGCTGGAGCAGGAACCTCACCCGGAGTTGCGGCGTCACTTTCCTGCCTCTGCCAAGCCAGACCACCAGATCCTGAATATCTGTTACACCTTATATAAGGAGAACCCAGCCCAATGCTTTATCCTGGTGTCCAAAGACGTGAACCTGCGGATGAAGGCCCGAGCTGTGGGACTGCAAGCAGAGAACTATATCACCGATCATATCAAGGATCTGGGCGCCTTGTATACAGGCACCCGTGTGCTGGATGACAGTCCCTTTGGGCTGATTGATGAGTTACACACCAGCGAGGAGATTCCAGCAAATGACTTGGATCTTCCCAAGGATCAGGCGTTGACAGCCAACGAGTTTATCATCCTGCGTGAGACCAACAAGTCTGCGCTGGCAACCTATCACTCTGGAGAGAATAAAATACAGCTTGTCCGCAAGCAAAAGGTCTGTGGTATCCGGCCCCGTAATGCCGAGCAGACCTTTGCAGTGCATGCGCTGTGCAATACTGGGACGCCCTTGGTGACAATCAGTGGTAAGGCTGGAACCGGCAAGACCCTGTTGGCCCTGGCCTCTGCTCTGGAGCAACGGCAACATTACCGCCAGATCATGCTGGCCCGTCCTGTTGTGCCGCTGTCAAACAAGGATCTTGGCTTCCTGCCCGGTGATATTCAGTCAAAGATTGGCCCCTATATGCAGCCACTGTATGATAACCTGGCCGTTATTCGCAGTCAGTTTCAGGAAAAGAGCAAGATGCACCAGAAGATCAACGATCTGCTTGAGGAGAAGAAGCTGATCATTGAGCCCCTTGCCTATATCCGGGGCCGGAGTCTGGTGAAGATGTACATTATTATTGATGAGGCCCAGAACCTGACACCTCATGAGGTAAAGACCATTATCACCCGTGCTGGTGAAAATACCAAGATCGTCTTTACCGGTGATGTGCATCAGATCGATCATCCCTACCTGGATTCGCAGTCCAATGGCCTGAGCTATCTGATTGAAAAGATGCGGGGGCAGCATCTCTACTCCCACATTACCCTGCAAAAGGGCGAACGTTCCACCCTGTCCATGCTGGCGAGCGAGTTGCTGTAGCCTTACCACGGTAGCCTTACCACGACGTCTGTTCACCGCTTCTCCTTTTTCGGTGAACGGGCAGCATAAGCAGGGCATAAAAGCAGGGCATAAAAAAATCCCTTGGCTAAAGCCTGCGCTCTGACCAAGGGATGTTCAAAACAACGCCGTTAATACATGAAGCAGAATCTAGTCTGCGTTAGGAGCCTCTTCTACTGCCTCGTCGTCGTCTTCGTCATCTTCGTCCCCTTCTTCATCCACTATTTCAGAGGAATCCTCATCTGTTTCTTCATCGGTCTCTTCGATAGCTTCTTCCTCAGTAACGTCGTCCATATCATCTTCAACAACTTCGATAGTAAGCTCGTCAGTTTCATCAATAGAAGCTGAAACAGTTAAGGTGGTACCAAAGCAAAGCAGTGCTGTGGCAAGCAGAAAAATCATCGTTTTCAGGGTATTCGTTTTCATGAGTTCTCTCACTCCATATCAGGAAAAAATCCTGCTTTAAAAAAACGGCAACCGGCTTTTCGCAGAAAACCATCCCAATTATGCCTTTATCAGGCAATTGCCGTAAAAAATAAAAAGAACAGCGATACATAAAAAACAAGCCCTTAACATAATCATCAGGACTCCTCCAGCGACGACCTCAGACGATTGCCAACAAAGCAGCTGAACCTTGCAGCATCTTCTTTATCGGAAATCATCTGACTCTGTCTGCCCACCGTTGAGGGGAGCAAACTACAATATAAAATATAAATTTTGTTTTGTCAGCAAATAACGCCATGCGCAACTCTTCAATGCAACAAGAAAAACCATTTTTTCTGCCGAACAGTCCTGCCTTGACCTATATTTTTAAGCATCCTACAACGTGTCGCAAAGGAGTGTCAACAGCTTCCGGGACTTCCTCTTAAACTCCTTTTGGGAAAACTGCGGCTGCCAAGGCTGTTGCCAAACTTCATCCGACACCAACATGGCCCCAGCCAGCTCAATCCCTCTGAAGGCTGCAACTGTACACAGGGCAGAGAACTCCATATCCACTGCGGAGATCCCCTGTTCTGCATATTCAACAACCTTGCTTCGGGTCTCCCGATACGGCGCATCTGTGGTCCATATCTTCCCGGTCTGCGAGGAGATGCCCTCTGCGCTCAAGAGGTTGCCAAGATGCTTATGCAGTTGTGCTGAGGAGGAGATAGTTCTCTGCACAGTTTGCTGCATATCCTTCTGATAATGCCTACTGGTTCCCTCTTCAGCAAGGGCCTCTGTAGGCAGAAAAACATCCAGAGCCCGGAGTTCTCTTTGCAAGGAACCACACCAGCCATAGAGGATAATCTTTTTCGCTCCCAGGGCAATCAGCTTTTCCAGACACATCACCGCCATTGGCGCACCCACGGCTGGCCCGGCCAGAAAGAGTTGCTCTGCATAGTAGAGATTCGAGTGAAAGAGAAAGGCCCGGTGCATCCCGGCCTCTTTGGCATAGGCAGCCAACACAGGGGCCTCGGTTGGATTCACTGCCAGGATACCAAGCTGCGGCAGCGTTGGCTCTCCCCTGCCCTGCTCCGGGTTGATAACACAATCCTGCGATTTCATACCTTCTCTGTAGGTTTGATGCCGACCCCGGCGGTATACCAATCCACCTTTCCGGTCAGATGCCAGCATGTTTTATAAATACATGCCGGCATGTATTGGTGGTACATCCTAGCATGTTTAGAGAATACATCTCGGCATGTTTTGGCAGTACATCCTAGCATGTATTTGCGATACATGCCGGGATATAATAGAGTACTTGCCGGACAATTACTCTTCAAACTTTATATCTATAAAATCAATAGTTGGGTTTGAGTTGTTCCATTCATCCTTAGATTTCCTGTAATCCCTTGTATACATATACAAAAATAAAGATGATGCAACAGTCCATTTTTCTCCTGATTTAAAGAAGAAACTTGAGCGGAGGCGTGATTTGGGCGCAATTGTATACAACTCATTTTGATCGGTTCTGCAATAACTTAGGTCATTATCTTTACACAATCTCATACCTGTAAAGTCATCAAGAGGAATCTTTTTGCCTTTTTCGTCTGCTATGTACCCCTCTTGATTATTCAGTGAAACGAAGAGATGCGTATCCAGCTTGTTATAAAAATCAACAACGGCTTCAATGAGTTTCTTCGCCTTGTCATATTTTATGCTCTTTATAACGGCTTTCATTTCATAGGACTCCCAGACAGGCCGTGTTTCCAGATCATTCGCAAGCGGGTTGGTGCTGGCCATGCCTGTAGATCTGTTGTAGTCAGGGCATATAGCTTGAGATTTATTTTTTAACATTGATTTAACTTCTGAATTATTCGGAAAACTGGAACTGGCAGTGGTAATAACTCTGCTTGTTTCCGTATCAACCAATTTAGCAATAACACGGACATTATTATCATCTGCTGTTAATGTTCCCAGCATCAATGCTCCTGCTCCGTATTTCTTGCCGAACTCTCTTGCCGTGTCTATGTCTACATCCGGAGAACGGTTGAACTCCAGCTCTCTTTGTAAGCGGTCCAAGGTAATGCGATCAATAAATTCAGCATTCAGGTCACTGTGCATCAGTGATTCCATCAGGAGTTCCGAATAAGAGTTACCGAGCCCGCTGCAACTGTTGTCGCTGTGCCTGAATGAGGTAACCCCGATAGTAAAGCTCCCTTGAGAAATCCTGTCTTTGTCCTTCACTATCTTCTCAGCAATCTCAGTGATACTGGACTCTATACTGTCAGCGGCAAAGGCTGAATTGAGACATAAAAAGACACTCAAGACCAGCCAACAACCGTTTCTCTCCATTGCATTCATTTGCGTTTCTCCTTATTACATATATTTAAAGAATCCAGCCAGACATAAACTTTTTCATCTAATTTGAACGCACTTTTATTTCTGATTTCATCAAGACTTCTGCCGTTTGATCGTATCTTTATTACGGTGGAGTGCGTCCGTCCACCTGCTTTTCTCTCAGACATAGACACCCCGACATGCCAGTCCAATCCTTTCAGAAACTGATTAGAGATATCGGTCTCAACCAAATCTGTTATTGTCAACTGATAAGTGTAACAACCATCAACATAACAGCCGGAAAGGCAGTTTGATGACCTTGAAAGGTTGAGTTCCTTGTTTTGCGACATTATCTGTATCGGATTCTTGATACAATTTTTTTGCCGAGATCGACTTGATGAGACGGGGTCACTGTTATGCTGATTTGAAAGAGATAATATTCCTATAATTATAGTTGCGATTGCACCGATACCAGCCCATGCTCGATGCCCCAGAAACCAAGATAATATCTTTTTAATTTTCTCTAGCAATTCTGATTGTCCTGTTACCGGTTGCCAGTGATTATCAACAGGTTGCCGCATATAGTCGGTATTGAAAACAAAAGTGCGACGACTCGGCTACAAACCGAAGTATATGGTCAACACACCGAAGGTAATGCCGACCAATGCAATGATAACGGAACGAAGAGAGAACTGAGACGGGAGCTTCAATCATTCTTCTTCAGCAGGCTTGCCGCCGACCCCGGTGGCATACCAATCCACCTTTCTGGTCAGATACATAACCGTGGTCAGCACGGCGAATAATCCCAGCGCACCCATGAGCAGGGCATAATCTTCCAGTTGCAGAACAATGTACAGATAGGCGTAGAGGATGAGCAGCAGAGCGCAGACTGTCAGAGTGAAATACTTGTTCCGCAGAATCCCTTGGGAATAGCCGGTGATCAGACAGGTGATCGCCCCGGCTGACAGGAGGTAGGCTATATTAAAGTTCAGATGCTCGGAAATGGAGAGGAGCAGCACATAAAACAGGGTGACAGCCAGCCCGATGAGCAGGTACTGGATCGGATGTACCCGCTTTCTGTTGATTATCTCTGTAAAGAAAAATGCGGAAAAGGTGAACACGATAAACATGAGTGCATACTTTGAGATCCTGATAGACTTCTGATAAATATCAGCGGTGATCAGCAACTTGAGTCCAAAGGCAGCCTCATCCACCTTATACCTGTTGCCCTGCCAGACCTGGGGAAAGTTCCGATTCAGGTGCAACACCTTCCAGCTTGCAGAAAAACCCTGTTCATCTACTTTCCTGGTTGCGGGCAAAAAGGCCCCGTTAAAGCTCGGCGAGGGCCAATCCGAGGTAAGCTTGACAACGGTCTCTTCAGCCACTGGGATAAAGCTGATCTTCTCACTGCCGTTCAGATGCAGTTGCAAGGCAAAGTTTAAGCTTGAGCTTGATGCACCGGCTGTTGGAGAGAGGGGGATCAAACTGCTCACACCTGCCGAGGCAATATCCTTGGTCTGCAAGCCCGGTGTGACCTCATGGGTAACCCCGTTCCACGTCACGGTAATCTGTTCCTGAATTCCCCGCATATCAGAGATACCTATGGAGAAAAGGGCCTTGTCCCAGAGGATATTTTCCGGTGAAATGGTCAGTTGTGCCAGCGGCGGTACAGTGAACCTGCCAGAGACCTTGAGCTGGGTTGTATACAGCACAGCCTCGTACAGGCTTCTGTAGCGGATATGAGGTGTCACTGCCCCGGTTATTGTAAGCTGCTCAGGCAGAAGATGAAAATACTTTATCCGTACCTTTTCCTCCTTGTTACGATCCGTATAAAATTCCTTAAAGGGAATTGTAAAAAAGGGGCCAGTAACGGTCTGACTCCAGCCCCATTTGCTGTTGATCTCCTGCACAACCGTATTGCGCCGAGATTCCCGTTCGTACATCACAGAGGAGATCATGGAGGCGGGAATTTGAAGCACCAGCACCAGAATACCAATGGCAATAATTTTCAGGGTGGCTGAGGTACGAATAAAGGTCTTTGTTTTACCTACGACGGTTTCCTGCACGTCCATGATGATCTCCTTCTTCTATGAGGTTATTCTTGCTCAAAGTTCCGTTTACCCCGTTGTCGCTTTAACTGGCTCCGCTTCTTTTTCATCTGCAAACGACGCTGCTTGGCATTCTTTGAGGGCCTGGTCTTTTTGCGCTTTTTGGGGATATACAGGGCATCCCGCAGTAAACGGATAAAACGTTGCACCACCTCTTCCTGATTGCTCCGTTGACTCCGCTGCCGGTCTCCGTCCAGCCGCAAGTTTCCCTGCTTATTTAAACGGTTGCCAAGTCGCTGCCTGAGCAAGGTCTTTTGCTCTGCTGTCAGACTCGGCGACGCCTCAAGATCAAAGGAGAGCGAGACCTTGGTGTTGACCTTATTGACATGCTGACCGCCCTTGCCGCTGCTTCGAGAATAACTAAAGAAGAGTTCTGAAGCCGGTATCAGGCAGGCAGGGGTAATTTGATAGCTCTCCTGGCTCTCCATGATCATTCCTCTGTTTTTCCTACTTGTTCCTACTTTTTGGGCAGGGAAAGACGTTGTTCTGAAGGTAATTTTTTATTGGGCATATACAGCAGAACCATCTTGCCGATAAGCTGGACCAGGGCCGCACCAGAGGTTTTTGCCAACATTTCTGCGGCCTCTTTTTTGGGTACCTCGCAATTCTGACCCAGTTTGACCTTGATCAACTCACGGGTTCGTAACGCATCAAGAACCGACTGCATGACATTATCAGAAAGGCCCTCTTTGCCAACGTATACAGTGGGATCAACATGGTGTCCTAGGCTGCGCAGATGTTTTTTCTGTCTGCCGTTGAGTGTGATCTGTGGTTTTTTCTTTTTCTTCTGAGTTGTCATACTGTTCCTTTGATTCGCTTCTTTTTGATTTATTCAACTATAATCCCTGCTGGCTCATCCAGAACTTCACCAATCTGAACAGCAGCCTGCACACCGTTCTGACGTAATGCAGCTACCAGTGCATCTGCCCTGTCTCCAGGCACAGAAAGGAGCAGCCCACCCGAGGTTTGGGGATCATAGAGCAACTCCTCTTCATGCGTCGTGAGGGAAGCCCGCATTTCTAAATCATGGCGAGCCACCAAGGCTTTATTGGCTTTATTACTGCCAGTTGTCTCTCCTTTTTTATACATCTCCAAGGCACCAGCATAAAAAGGGAGATTCTGATATTTAAGGACAACGCTTACCTTGGAACCCTGCGCAACTTCAAGCAGATGCCCCAAAATACCAAACCCGGTAATATCTGTACAGGCCCGTACATTAAAACGGAGAGCTGTTTCTATAGCTGGCCCATTTAAAGCGGCTAAGGACGGCAACAGCTCCTGTTCAATTTCCTGAAACGGCATCTTACCGGAGCGAACAGCGTTGAACAACACACCCGATCCCAGCGGTTTCGTAAGAACAAGGGCATCTCCGGGCAAGGCCCCGGCATTGGTAATAACCCGTTCCGGGTGAACAGCCCCATTGACGCACAGCCCGTACTTGGGTTCCTCATCATCCACCGTATGACCACCAACAAGGCAGGCCCCGGCCTCTTCAACCTTATCATGACCGCCTTGAAGAATTTCCTTCAACAGTCCCATGTCAAGACGTTTGGAAGGAAACATCACCACATTGAGCGCAGTGACCGGCTTGCCTCCCATAGAATAGACATCAGAGATGGAGTTAGCAGCCGCAATCTGACCAAACCAGTACGGATCATCAACCGGTGGGGTGATAAAATCAACCGTGTTGATCATGGCAACTTCGTCATTCAGGCGATAAACAGCAGCATCATCCGAAGTCTCAATTCCAACCAAGAGCTTGGGGTCGTCTGGTGGCGAAAATCCTGCAAGTGCGTCCGACAGAGCCGCCGGACCAATTTTTGCTGCTCAACCGCAGGTCCGAGCCAATCCTGTCAGGGTCTTTTTTCTAAAAAACAATGGAACTCCTCCTGATTCAGAAATAATTTCTCCCTCTTCTTGGAGAAAGACAACAACACATCTTCATTGCAGAGTAAAAGCAGGTTAGCAGGTTGTCAAGATCAAAGCAAACAGTACGCAAAGTATCAGGCGTATCAGGCAAGACGATCAAGGATATTTGCAACCTCTTGCAACGATGGGCTGTCAACGATCTGCTTCCGAATCTCTGATGCCCCATGCACCCCATTAAAATAACGACAAATATGGTTTTTAACCCTAAAGAGCAGCCGCTCTGTATCCAGATACTCCGAGGCAAGTTCCAAATAACGTCGAATCACCGGCAAACGATCCGCCAAGTTCTCTGGCATACCTTGAGGATGAAAGACCCAGGGATTGCCCAAGGCTCCACGCCCGATCATAACCCCGTCGCAACCGGTTTCCTTCATCATCTCCAGTCCGTCTTCATAGCACAGGATGTCTCCATTGCCGATCACCGGAATGTTTACCGCTTGTTTCACCGCGGCAATGACTCGGCGGTCCGCCTTGCCTCCAAACTGCTGGGTCCAGGTTCGGGCATGCACAGTCACTGCGGCAGCCCCGGCAGATTCTGCCATCTGGGCAAACTCCGGGGCGATGATGGTATTGTCATTCCAGCCGCTGCGAAACTTGACTGTTACCGGACAAGGGGTATTGGCGACCACAGCCTGGATAATCTTTTCTGCTGTGTGCAGATTTTCTGTCTTCATCAGAGCCGCCCCAGAACCCTTTTTAATGACCTTACGCACTGGACAGCCCATATTCATATCAATACAATCCACAGGTCGTTTTGACACCAGAGCCGCTGCCTGTCCCATCAGTTCGGGTTCATTGCCAAAGAGCTGCACTGCCCAAGGTCGTTCTGCCGGGACTGTTTGTAACATGAGCCGAGTTTTCTCCTGACCGTAGACAAGACCATGACAACTGATCATCTCTGAGACAACAAGACCTGCTCCCATCTCCCGGCACAGGAGACGAAAGGCGAGATCTGTATAGCCTGCAAGGGGGGCAAGGATAAAAGGATTTTCAAGGACAAGGGTGTCAATTTTCATAAATGCTGTTGCCTGGTATCTCTTAGGTTGATCGTAGGTTGATGCAAATAAACAGGAAATAAACAGGGATTATTGAAGTATAGCAAATAATTATCTGTACGGCTGTAAGATTCTCAACAGGTAAATTATTCTTTCCTTGTCCCCCGCCTCTTTCTCATTGTCTTTCTGGAGCATTGTATTATAACGGTTTACATGTACTCTCATGTATAGAGCATAGGAACATATCATGGAGCTTGCAGTTTTTCTCCCTTGATAACGTATATGAATTAACCGAGCAATCTTCTTTGCTCAAACTTTTTTTATAATATAATAGGAGCTTACAATGTCCCTCAAATTCAATCCAGCAGCAACTGAACTCACTGCTGAAGAAATCGCAACCCTCAAGGAGATGCGCACCCGTTGTGCAAAGCGCATCCTGCTGTCCACATCCTTGGCTGCTTCCGGTCATCCCGGTGGTTCCCTGTCCTCATTGGACATGCTGCTGGTGGCCTATGGCCTGCTTAATCATGATCCAGCCAATCCCCGTATGCCAGATCGTGACCGCATGGTAGAGTCTATCGGTCATATTTCGCCGGGTGTATACAGTGTGCTGGCTGAAAATGGCTATTTTAGCGAAGAAGATTTTTTGATCGGCTTTCGGCGTACTGGCTCAGGATTCCCCGGCCATGTTGAATCCATTGTTCCTGGTGTGGAATGGGATACCGGCAATCTGGGCCAGGGTCTGTCCACGGCTGTTGGTATGGCCCATGCCTTTAAAATCCAGGGCAAGAAGAATCGGGTCTTTTGCCTGATGGGGGATGGCGAGCAGCAAAAAGGACAAATTGCTGAGGCCATTCGTCATGCGGTCAGGTATAAGCTCGACAACCTGACCGTGCTGATTGATCGGAATAAGCTTCAGATCTGCGGGAGTACGGAAGACATCATGCCCCAGTGTATGCAGAAACTCTATGGCGGGCTGGGCTTCAATCCCGTGGTTATAGAAGATGGCCATGATTATCAGGCCCTGTATCAGGCCATGCGGGATGCCTACCGCAACATCAGCGGAGTTCCCACAGTTATTGTTGCCAAAACAACCATGAGTAAAGGCATTTCCTTTATGGAGAACAAGGCCAAGTACCACGGTTCGCCGCTGCCGCCGGATATGCTGGCTGATGCCTTGGCAGAGCTGGGCGTGGACAATGATTTTGAGCAGTGGAAGGCACGGCGCAACGAGCCAGTAAGCACAGCAACCATTATGCCGCCCCGGGCTGATTACCCTGAAATTCAGCCGGGTGACCCCATTGTCTATGCTGCTGATGAGAAGACCGACTGCCGTTCCGGCTATGGGAATGCCCTGTTAGGTCTGGCCGAAGCCAATAATAAGCCGGGCCAGCCGCCTGTGATTACCGGAATATCCTGTGATCTGGAAGGCTCAGTCAAAATGGGTGGTTTCCATAAACACTCTCCTGAAGGCTATCTGGAACTGGGCATTCAGGAGCATCATGCTGCCGGAGCTGCTGGTGCCATGAGCTGCGAAAACATGGTGACCTTCTTTTCCACCTTTGGTTCCTTTGCCGTGTCTGAGGTGTATAACCAGAATCGCCTGAACGACTTTAACCACACGAACCTCAAGGTGGTAGCCACCCATGTGGGCTTAGATGTGGGCGAGGACGGCCCCACCCATCAATGTATTGATTATCTGGGATTGATGAAAAACTACTTCCGTTTTTCCGTCTTTATTCCCTGTGATCCCAACCAGACCGACCGGATCATCCGCTACATTGCAACCCAGCCGGGCAATCACTTTGTTGGCATGGGTCGCTCCAAGACGCCAACCATCACCAGGGAAGACGGCTCTGTGTTCTATGATGCTGATTACTTGTTTACACCGGGCAAGGCTGATTGGTTGCGCCAGGGAAGCGATGCCACCATTATCACCTATGGTGCTGTGACTCCGGCCTGTATTGAGGCTTGGCAACTCCTGAAAGATGCAGGCAAGTCTGTGGGCGTGTTGAACATGGCCTCCCTGATTCCGCTGGATGAGCAGGCCATTGCTGAGGCTGCGGCCATTGGCCCGATTATTACAGTGGAAGATCATCATGCAGACACAGGGCTGGGTGCCTCTGTTGCCATGACCTTGATGGATAAGGAACTGTCTCCCAAACTGCGTCGCCTTGGGGTGAAACAGTACGGTGGCTCTGGTAGTCCGGCTGACCTGTACAAACAGCAGGGACTGGATGGTGCATCCATTGCAGCAACTGTGCAGGAACTGCTTGGTTAACCTCGGCTAATTCCACGCAGATTGTATTTGATTGATCAGCTTTCAAGCAGAGGGGGTACCGTTTTGTGGTATCCCTTTTTTATTGCGGTTACAAAAATATTGCACAAAACAGATCAACTTTTTCTTGTTGCAGTAAGGACATTCGGATGTTTTGGGAATATGAATTATTATCAACGTATTGATATAGCGTTTTTTTACTTGCAGCGTTTGCATTTTTGTGTTTAGTGTAAATTTTATACAGTAATAAAGACAACACCAGCCGATGCAATTCAATAAAGAAATCTGTCAGGCAATATTAAAAACGGGCGTTCACCTTTTTAAGGTGAGGCATGGGTTTAAAAAGAAGAGAGGCCGCCTTTAAAAAGTCACGTTACAACTTTTAAAACCCAGACTGCATATTGAAAAGTTGTACTTTCATCTTTTTAAGGCGGGGCATTGGATTTAAAAGGTGATGTCCCATCTTTTAAAGGTGGTTCGTGGGAATTAAAAGGAGACCGGTCGTCTTTCAATAAGAAGCCTGCGGCAAAAAGAACAGGAGGGGCATATTATGAGTAAAAGCGTACCGAAATTATTGCAGGAAGCAAATGAGATAAAGAAGGCCCTGGAGAAAATTGATGATCGTCTTCCTGACGGGCTGAAGGCTGCGGACATGGAAACCAGGATGGGGGCCGTGGAGTCAGTGGTCGATGAACTGGATGCGGTCAATGCGGAACGGACCCGGCTGGTTGATCGCAAAGGAGAGCAGGTCGGGCATCTGAGCGATCATATCGTGCAGGTGCGTTCGGCGGTCAAGGGGATTTTCGGGGCCGATTCTGCGGAGTATGATATGGTCGGCGGTACGAGGACAAGTGAGCGGAAGCGGTCGAGGAAGAGAAATCTTGAGCCGGAAGGAGAATAATGAACCATGTCTGATCATTGCCAAAATATCCAGCAGGCTGAAGGTGGCTCCGAAAGCACTGCCCGCCAGAAAAAACCGTATCATCTGTTCCAGTATCGGGACAACAAGTATGCGATACACATAGACAGCAGCTCTGTGATCAGGCTTGATGATCCCGGCTATGATGCGCTTTCGTTTCTGCTGAAGCATGATACACCTGATGAGATGGGAGCGTTTCTTTCTCAGAAATATGATGAAGCTACGGTGCAGTCTGTTGTGCAGGAAATAGGGGTGCTGAAGGCAAACGGTTTTTTCTTCGAGCCTGCCGTCAGATATGATGAGGAGCAGCAGAAAAAATATCTGGAAAGATACAGCAAGCTGCCGTCCCAAAGTATCACCTTATTTCTTGCGGAAAAATGCAATCTACAATGCGGATATTGCTTTGTCAGAGAAAATAAGGTGCTTGATCATGGACAGCTTATGTCGTGGGACGTGGCCAAGCAGTCGATTGATTTTGCTTTCAGGCGTGCAGAGAACATCGACAATGTAAATATTGTTTTTTTTGGCGGTGAACCGTTGCTGAATAAAAAGGTACTATATAAGGCTGTCGCTTACGGCGAAGAACTCGCACAACAGCAGGGAAAAGAGGTCAATTATTCAATGACCACAAATGCGACACTCATGGATACGGAGATGATACAATATATCATCCAGCATAAGATCGCTGTGCTGATCAGTCTGGATGGAGCGAAAGAAGTACATGACTCCATACGGCCTTTTGCAAACTCTCAAGCTTCTTCGCATGATGTCACTGTAAAAAATATCCAAGAATTGATGAAACAGGGCAGCGCAGTGTCTGTTCGATGCACAATAAGCAGCCGATATTTAGACAGGATTGAACAGTACCGCTTTTTTAGAGACCTCGGTGTTGCCAAAATAATTATGGAGCCATGCGTCGGCACATCAGAACATAACAGTCCGTTTGATGTTGAGGAGCCGGAGAATGCAACTTTGCAAAAACAGGATGATTACTTTCTGGATAAAATTCTTGAACAGCTGGGCAGGAAAGAACAGGTTCTCTACAATCCCTGGGATTTTTTGTTGATGCATATTCACTATAAAGAAAGACAGATGCCATGCAGCGCCGGACGTGACAATGCCAGCGTCAGCGTTGACGGCAAACTTTATCCTTGTCCCCGGTATGTGGGCATGGATGAGTACATTCTCGGTGATATATGGACCGGTCTTGATCAGGAAAAGTATGAGAGCTATTTAAGCGGATATCTTCATACCACAAAAAAATGTGAAAACTGCTGGGCTGTCAACTTCTGTACAGGCTATTGTCCGTGGCTTGTGTCGCTGGATAATGGTGAGTTTAGAGAACCGCTTAACTGGTGGTGTGATAATCTGCTGAAAAAATACGAACAGGCAGCTTGGTTATACGATATGATCCGAACTGATTATCCGCACTGCATAGGGAGTATAAAATGACCTCTAAAACAAATCCTCCGCAGAGTACAAGAAGAGATTTCCTCAAAAAGATAGGAACAGCGGGATTGACCCATTTTGCTGTGGTGAATATAACGATTGACGACTTAACCCACTTTCTTTTCTTGAATAAGTCAGAAAAAAATAACTCAGAAAATGGTAAAAATGAAAAATGCCAGACAGCCTTTTCCGATACCAACGAGCTTCTCAGTAAAAAATGTATGCTTGGCGATGAGTGCGTATACAGTTATGGTCTGATTAACAAGGAAGGATGTTTCTTTGGTTATACCGATCCTCAAGTCAAGAAAAAGGGATGCTTCTTTGGTTATGACGGTTCTCAAAACGGTATATCCTTCTTTGGAGGAAACAATGGAGGGCCAATAATATCACCCTTTAAGTGTTTCTGTATTGATCTGTGTCCCGGTGATTTTCTTAATCGTTGTAACTTTCTTAACTTTTGCAAAGCAGGATGCAATAAATATACAAATCTTGCTTAATTTGCTTTTTATGAACTTTGAAATTCAGTTAGATACGGGACAAAACAACAGGATGGAATGCGTCAATTCAGAACTTTTCCTCATGAAATATTTCTCTTCCTGATCCTGTTCTTCGGCCCAATCGCCCAAGGTCTGGTCGAGGTATGGTCAATCACTGTAGTTCATATCGCTGTTATTGTCCTTCTGACTGTTTCTCTCCTATTCTCCCTGTATAAAGGCACCCTCAGACTGCACCGCACACCGGTTGATCTTCCTATTTTTCTTTTCTGTCTCATCGCATCGTTCTCATTTTCCACTTCTGTTTACCCATACGCAGGCAGGGCAATTATCTACCAATTGATCACCTGTCTCGCCCTGTTCTATTTCATTATCAATACCTTTAGAAGTACAAGGAAAATTTACCACCTGTGCCGGATGATCGTCCTCTTCAGCGGTATCTACGCCGTTCTAGCACTGATATGGACAGACGGCAGCCTGCTGGGTTTTAAAATATATTCAAAAGGACAGTACGATCTCTCTTTCTTCTTTGATAATCATAACCATTTTGCCGGTTATCTGGAAACCACGATCTGGCTGGCAATGGGTCTGGCAACAGTCAGCCGAGGAGCATGGAGACTCCTCCTTTTTGCACTGGGAATACTTATGGCCGCAGCCCTTGTCTTTTCCCTGTCACGGGGAGGAATTATCGGGCTGATTGCTGGACTCTGTTTTTATCTTGCTGCATTTGTCTACATAAAAGAACAAAGGCCAAAGAATCTGCGTTTGCTGGTCGCTTTTACCTTGCTGACATTTGTGGCACTTGTTTGGCTCGGCATAGGCCCTGTGGCAGATCGGCTGGAGACATTGAGCAATCCTTTGCTTGCAGGAAAAACTAGACTGGAGATATGGAAAGGAACGTTGGATATGATTTCTGATCGTCCTGTAATAGGGTGGGGACCGGGAACTTATCAGTTTGCCTTTCCTCTCTATCAGAACGAATCAACAGCAGGATATCATATTATTCATGCCTTTAATGATTATCTGGAGCTTGCCGCTGAGACTGGACTGGCCGGTTTGACAGCAGCTCTCTGCGTTTTGACTGTTCTTTTTGTTTCCTGTCTGCAACGACTGCGCAGAGAAGAATATCACTATTTTCAGCCCTATTTTCAACCTATAGGGATCGCTGCTCTTGCAGGTTGCTTTTCTTTTCTGGTGCATGCCGGAATAGACTACAACTTCCATATCCCTTCCAATGCAATCTTCTTTGCGGTTTCAGCAGCAATTGCTGTTCTTTCCGCTTATGGAGCTGCTGGAGAGATGAATGAAGCTGGCTGCATGGATATCAACCTCAGCAGAATTGGTAAACAAATATGTACCATTTTTATCTTACTGGTAGCTCTCTTGAGCTGTGCAGCGGTGCTTTCTCTGTATCTCGGAAACAGATACATAGAGGAAACGGCTGCCTATTATAAGAATAAAGAATACGATAACGCTGCCGTATCAATGCAAAAAGCTCTTCTGTTTGACCCGGTAAATTCAGAGTATTTTAGAATCAGAGGGGATATGCTGCTTGATCAGATATCAGGTAGCTGGCAAAAACAAGAGGCACGTTTGCAACAGGCTCTGAGCTGGTATGAAAAGGCGATCAGACTCTGTCCAATTAAAGGAGATTATTTTACAAGAAAAGGGTTGGTGTTGGAATGGATTGGAAAAATTACAAAGGCGGAAGATGCCTATAAGAAAGCCTTGCGGCGTTATCCTGTAAGCCCTGAACCTTATTACCGTCTTGGCAGTCTGTATCTCAGAAGCATGGAACAGGACAAGGCCGCACAATATTTCCGCAGATTTCTTGAGCTGGGAAAACAGGGAGAACTGACCAGGGTTCTTGACGAAATGGGAGAGGCGGACGGACGGTATGGTACCCTGAAAAAGGCTGTCCCTGAAACCGCCCCCTTCAGGCGTGCCTTTGCCGCCTACCTCTTTGCTAAAGGAAGACCCTGGCCCGCACTCCATGAACTGGAATTCGCCTTTACCCTGGAACCCACACCCCAAAATGCACTTGCCCATGTTCGGGGCCTGTTCCGTAGCAAAGATTTTACAGCCGCCCTTGAACAGAATACAACCTACCTTGAACGTTTCCCTACATCCCTTGGACTGCGGGAACAGAAGGCCCGTATCCTGGAGCGACTCGGCAGGCGACAGGAGGCCGTGTTCATATACCGCAACTTGCAGCAGGCAGTATATGCAGGAGAGCTATTCAGTCAGGCCAACCAGAAGAAAGCTGCGGCATACTGCATCCGAGCAGCCCGGCTCTATGCAGCGGACAGGCGATGGCAAGAGGCTGCTGCTGTGCTGGAACAGGGTGCAGGGCAGTATCCAGGCAACGCAAAGATACAGTATCTCCTGGGTATGTATCTGCTTCGTTTGCACAGAAAGGAACAGGCCCTTGTAGCTTTGAAGCGGGCAATTTTTCTTGCTCCCGGCAATGTGCAGTACCGGTATCAACTCGGGGAAGAATATCGACAGGCTGGACTGTATCAGAATGCGGTGGAAGAATGGAAGAAATGCCTGGATGTCAAACCGGGTTTCGCACGGTGCAGTGCAGCTATTAAGAAGGTTGAGGAAGAAGTCGGACTGGACAGAGACCTGATCAATTACGAAAGAAGGCTGGCTGTTCAGTTCACAACCAAGGACGAGGCAGTGCAATACAGCCTGCATATCGCTGAACTGTATGTGCAGGATGAGCGGTATAGAGATGCAGAGACTGTCCTGCGAAAAGGGATCGAAAAATATCCACAGGAAGGACGTTTATATTATACTCTGGGAATATATCTTCGAGCGATGAAGAGAGGAAAAGAGGCTCTGGCTGCACTGAAAAAGGCTGTCTTTTTTGAATACGAAAGGGCTGAATATCGGTATCAGCTCGGAGAAGAGTATCGGCGGAACGGTTTTACTCAGAAAGCAGAGGAGAAATGGAGGATCTGTTTGGAAATACGGCCTGATTCCAAGCGATGCAAAGCCGCAATCAGCGGGATTGAGGTGGAAACCGAATCGGCCTCTGCTTCCCTTCCGTATTGATACGATGGCCAGCGATGCAGGTAAGGACGGTTCACATTATTTTCTCTGGAAGAAACCAGATGGTAAAAAATGGAAAAGGGGACAGATTGACAGGGTGCGTACCACGCAGCACCATTCTTCTGTCGATGCAGCGGGGGGGAAAGAACGTCCCGAAGGAACGCTGTGCATCTTTTTGATGCAGGCCCTGCCGGAAGGGTGATGCACGCTTGATAATATAGCCTTTAGGATATATACTACAGCACATGACTTGGAACGTAGAATACACGGACGAGTTCGGGGGGTGGTGGCAAAGCCTCTCCGAGAATGAGCAGGTTGAGCTGGACGCGAGCATTCAGTTGTACGATTCAAGGTGCAAAGCACCAATATGAAGGAATTGCGCACCCAATGCCGGGGGCGACCTCTGAGAACCTTCTTTGCCTTTGACCCGCACTGGACAGCGATTCTGCTGATAGGCGGCGACAAGACAGGGGACAAGAGGTTTTATGAACGCATGATTCCTCTGGCCGAGCGGCTTTATAACAACTATCTGGAAGAACTCCGCAGGGAGGGTTTACTCTGATGGCACACACATCGATTCAGAAATTGCGCAAAGGCATGACACCGGACGCCCGCAGGCGTGCGACACTCAAAGCTCGTGAAATGATGGCTGAAATGCTAATCAGCGAGATCCGCAGGGAGGCCGGTTTTACGCAGGAGCAGGTGGCTGAACTTCTTGGTATCAGGCAGCCATCGCTATCGAAATTGGAATCTCAGGATGACATGCAGATCAGCACGCTCCGCAGGATTGTCAATGCCCTCGGCGGCGAATTGGAGATCATCGCCCACATGCCCACAGGCGATATCCGCATCCGGCAGTTTGCCGGATAGAAGAGGAACGTTCTGGAAAGCGGGGCAATTCGCCTTCGGAGTCGGAGAAAACCCACAGGTGTCCTCTCGTTGCTTCAGGAGATTGAAGCGAAACAGGATGCGCTGGAAATGCTGGAGACGCTGTTGCGATATGTGGTCAAGGCGACAAAGAAATTCGATGAACAACAGATCAGAGAAGTGCTGAATCAAAGCAGTATAGAGGAGGACATCATGCAGGATTTTATTGATAAATATGTTGAAGAGGGCATACAGCAGGGAGTGCGGCAGGGAGAAAGGAAACTGCTCGCCTCTCAACTGAAGCACCGTTTCGGTACCCTGCCCGAATGGGCCTGCGGCAGAATAGAAAAGACCGATGCCGCTGCGATTGAGCAGTGGAGCATAAGACTGTTTTCCGCCTCTTCAATAGACGAGGTATTTCATTGAGGGATATTTTTGCGGACTCTTTGGAAGAATTCCGCAGGGAGAACAGGAGGTATTATGGTACACTGAGGTCAACACCTCCTGTAATTCATTACTGTAAAAGCGAACTGTTATGACAAAAATCTCTATTGAATCTGCCCGGAAAACAGTTGATGTC
>QYLO01000021.1 GCA_022766165.1 Candidatus Electrothrix gigas | reverse complement strand
AACTTCCTTTGGATCCAGCAAGGTAGATGCAAGAACTTTTCCACCCGCTTTTATTTCACGGATGGTCAATGTGTCGGGCATAGTATTATACATTGCTTCATCCATCCACTCAGGACGTGCAGGTTTAACCCAAGAAACCACGTGATCTCTTGGTCCAAGGCGTATTCCTCGACGAAAATCTGACTTGCGCCTGGCGTGAAGCTGAAAAACGATATCAACTCCCTTCTGTTGCAACATGGCAATCAGAAAATAACTACAGTAATAACGATCGCCCAACAGAATGTCACCTGTAACCAAACTATCGATAATCTGTCGTAACAGTGCATGTTCCCCGGTTTCCTTGCCTTGGTACGGTCCAAGCGCATAATCTAACACTGATCCACAAGAAAGAGAAATTATCGCAACCAACCTGGCAATCGGAAAACCCAATCCCTCTTTTTGCCCAGAAACCTGAGGGAAAGCCTCTTGGTTTTCAGGGGTATCAGGCATAGAAACCGTTGTTCCATCAACCAATTTAACAAAACGGCCTTTCCACTTCCAACCCTCTTCCGATTGGTTATGTAGCTTCCAGCCAGTCTCTTTCAGTAATCTGGTGATCAGCTTTTCCGGGAGACGTATTCTGGCTCGGCAATATGGACTCGTATCCTCAGAACAAGGCTTCTCACCCTGAGCTATCCGATCCGACAATACACGGGCTACCGCATCTCGACAAGAGTGATCTTGGCTTAACACCTGAGAAATAAAGGCCTGTAAAGTCACAATAGGGGTGAAAACCCGATCACGAAATTTAGGAGTTTCCTCTTCTACAACCTTGCATATGTAAGGGGTAGAAAGTATATCACTAAAAGGCAATTCATCTGATTGACAAAAGCGAGCTTTCAGATTGTTAATTTGGTGACCGATTTTTTTGATTGGGTTGAAAAATTTCATATATCTCACTTTAGCTTATTGATGTGAAAATTTCACTATTACAAGTTATCAATAGCTGTGTCAATACGTTATGTCGTCTGTCGTCATTTTTTCAATAAGTACAATTGATTATTAGAGACCGTTCCTTAAAGTCGTGCCATTAAGGGTAGATTCCGTAAATGAAAAAACTCATACTCGTAAATTCGGTAAGTTGCGATACGCCAAAAAGCTAAAAAACATGTCTTACCCTGGGTTCTGGAGATGATACGTACTTGTTACTGCTAACAAACTAAGGGTTTACCCAATCTACATTTTTTATTTATAAACATTACAAAACCCTTTAGTAATTTATCACTCTACGTCGTGTAGATACGTATAAAATACGAACAAAGTGTAGAGGTATCAAAGCAAAAAAAAGGATAAATGTATTTCGTAGGTTTGCAAGAATAGATGTTAAGCTTCCTTCAACGTTAGCAGAGAGAAGTAAACATGCTGAAACGACTTGGAGAATCATTAAGGGGTGTTGAAACAATTTATTTTTTAATAAAAATAAAAGAACAGAAAAAGAAATAAGAATTACCATAGGAGCAATCAAGACTCCCAGTAGGCCAAAGTCAGCAATAAAAATACACAACAAGCTAGTTGCAACATCTGTAACAGAGTATATTCCTGCTGGTGCAATATTCATATATGTCAACAGAATATCATCAGCATTAATTTCTCTTTTATTGTTACCTGCTATTACTCTGGGAACTACAGACATAAATGCATTTTTAGTGATTGCGCCATGAGTCCCTGATGATCCATCACTACGTCTTTGGATAACGTCATAAATAATTTCAAACGGACCTTCTCTAAAAAAATCAATCTTTTTGGTAACCCGTTTATCCTTTGAAATAGGAAGAAGTGCCATTGTAACCCCGGAGAGAAAAATTCTGGGATTCTTTGACGTAAGTTTAGTTGCTATTTCTGGTTGGAAAAAATTATTACGTATCGTTTGGTAGTATCCTGCTGAGACAGAAAGACAACAAAGAACCAACAAGGCCTTACCCCAGTGACTTCTAATGTATGACGTTAATGTCATTCTGTTTTTTATAGCAAGTAAAAGTAAAATCAACAAACAAAAAATCAATAAAAAACGACGGGGTCCCATTATTGCAGAATGAGTCCCAATATATGGGATAATAAAAACTATAAAAGGTATACTTACATTTATTTTTTTCCAGTATTTTTCCTTAAAAATTAAATTTATTATGTAAATAATAGAAGCAGCTACAGCAAAATTTCCAGAGTATAATTCAAGAGGTTTTTCCCACCAATATTCATATATAGTTACATTATATCTACCAGTAAGCTGGCTGAAATGAGAAAAAGACAAAGCTCCATAAACTGTTACTAAGTATATTTTTGTTAGAATCCACAACAAAAAAGATATAATAAGATAAATATCTTTTATTGATAACAACGTTTTTAATAATTCTATTTTCCTAGAAATAAACCTTATCCTTGCAATAAGGAAAGCTCCTAATGAAAACAAAAACAAGTATAAAAAAATAACAACATTGGTTGTTATATAAATATCAATTTCATAATAACGAACACCATATATAATAATTCTATTTAAATGCAAAATATTTACAAATATTATAAAAAATAACACATGAATACTTCCGAAAATATCTTGAAATTTCAAAAAATGAAAGACGAGCAGAAGTGCCATGCCAAGAAAAACAAGAGAAACAAAAAAATATAAGCTCATATAGAAATAAAGTACTATTTTTTAATTGAATAGTCAAACTTATCAACGACAAATTTAAATTCATCATGTATACCCATATCTTTTGCATATTTATAGCATATCAAAAAGTCTTCGCTCCTAAATTTACTAATAGAGTTTCTGTGTATTTTTACAATTGAAGGTTCTAAAGATATCTTTGCGAAATCTGATAACGTTTTTAACGTTTTTACATTATAGAAATCTTCATATCGAATAACAATGCCATTTGACTTTTCAACCTCTGAAACTGCATGCCAATTTGCTACAGTCCAGCAGAAAATAAATTTTTGTAAATAATATTTTTTGGGATAAATGTACTTCAGTAGCGATCTCATTCGAGGCTGAGGCATTCCAAAGTAATGTGATATGAATTCGCATTGTTGATCCAAAAAATAAGGATTATTATTTTTAAATAACCTCAATAGATAAGGATTGAGGCCAAATGCATTTCGTATTCCCTTAAGCTTCTGAGATGAAAACAGAATTGATAAAAAAACATCAAGTGGATGACGAATAATATGTGCTACTTTACAATCAAAGACTTCTGCAAGATCAGAAAGCATAAAGTGAAGACGATTAGGTTGGAGAACAACCGGTTTATCCATATTACTGAATATCCTGAAATACTCAACAATAGCATGTACGTCATATAGATAGACCATATTTCCATTTCTTGCCGGATGTTTTTCTCTTAATCGTTTTAAAAAAAATTCGCCTTGCCCTATATACTCGTCCGTTGTCGTATACCCGTGGCTCATTTCTTTGAGTACTTGTTCCCTATAAATTGACGAAAAAAGTTCATTATGTAAAGGTTCATAGAATACATGCATATCTGGATTGCTTTCCCGGATTATTTTCCATAATACAGTTGTACCGCTACGAAAAAAACCATTTAAAATTAATTTCAGCATGTAGAAAAATAGTTAAAAACATTTCATGATATTGACTACCAACTTAAGCCGGGAAAAAATTCTGAGTTCTGAAAACTCAGAATTCGGCAAAAGCCTTGCGATGAACAGTCTACGATGGTTTGCACAATTGCCCCTGATCTTGTAGGCTGTCCCGCCTTAAGTTAGTCAAAATTGACAAGCAAGAGGTAAGGACTTCATCTACTGTTATTGATTTAATACATTCTTTTTTTGTACAAACATCAAGAGCACACCCATAGCATGCAGTTTTGAAATAATGCACCTTATGCCTAGAGCCATACGGAAACCATACTGATGGTTTATTCCGAGCACTAAAAATAGCTATACATGGTGTTCCTACTGAGGCTGCAAGATGCATAGGGCCGCTGTCATGGCCTACAAAAAAGTCAACGTGCTTTAACACAGCAGCACTTTCACGAGGAGTCGTCTTTCCACATAGATTAACTATACTACCAGACCAAGAATTTCCTACATATTTGCACTCCTCATAGTCTTTTTCAGCACCTAGCAATATTAGTTGATATTGTCTAAAATGGGGATACAGCTTACGTATAAATTCTTGCCAACGCCTTTTTCCCCAGTGTTTCGCATCAACTTTAGCTGTAGGACTACAGGCAATAAACTTGCTTGGAGTAAGAGAAATGCGTAATAGTTCCTGCGCCCTATATAACTCCTGTGGAGATAAGCGCAGATCCCAACTTTCTTTATTATCTATGTGTGCATCTCCCAGCTCGGCTAAACATCGAGTCAGACGAACTGCTTCATATTCATAACAATCTCTCCTATCATTCCATTTATTATTCTGCAAGTTAGCGTGGTAAGGAGCTGCAATTATTTTTTTTATTCCGCAAAGTTTAAAAAAAAGAACATCACGATATACCTTCAAATAGCTGCGTACAGCAGTTAGATATATTAACAGTTGAGGACTCAGTTGTTTAATTTTTCTCCGTAGTATAAACAAATCCCTCGGATCTCTTAATCCATTAGGATAAGAAAGATATCCATTAATAAGCCCACTTCCCTCTAGTATATTTTTGGGATGACATGCGGCTGCATGAGAGACTGAGGTCCCCAGAAGATTTATTTCTGCTTTCGGGTACTTTTTCCTGATTAAATGTAGAGAAGGTAAAGCGACAATCGTATCACCAAGGCTTCCAAGACGGTAGATAATTATTCTCTTTATATTATGATTACTCACACTTATTTAATTGGGTTATTTTCTTTTCATTTATATTCATTTCTTGATCTAAGTCTAAAACGTTCCCTAACTATTAGTACTAAATACCTCATTCCTAAAATATGTGTCCAAACACCACAACGATAACGAGCAAATAACAACATAGCAAGCTGTTGTACAAGCATAGCAAAGGTATAGCCAATTGCGACCCCTGTACTTCCATAGCTCTGTACTAGTAACAAACTACCGGTAAATGCAATAACAGAACTAGCTATCGATATAAACATTATCAAATAATTATGCCCTGTCATCACTAAGACATATCCACATGAACCAACAAGAACATTGGCTACCTGGCCCAGGCTTGTAATCATAAGTACGGTTGCACCAGCACGGTAATGCTCACCAAAAACAATTTCCAGAATCCAGCCACCCAGAAAAATATAACAAAGAAGTACTGCCAAGGCTGGAATAGCAGCAATTGTTGCTGTACTTCGCAGAACCTTTTCAAGTCGTTCCTTTTGATTATCTGCATGCAGATGAACAATCAAAGGAGGAAGAATTATATTAACAATAACCAACGTCATACTTGTCAACACTACCATACGGATAGCCGCACCATAGGAAGCCACTTCCGCATCAGAAGCAAAAGCTCCCATTACCCAGAGACCTGACTGACTCAGAGTAAACATCATTATGGCATTAACAAGCAATGGCCAAGAATGACTGATAAGCCCTATGTACCCTACTGATTTATTTTTTTTTACAGATTTATTACTAATAGTTTTATTGTTCATTAACGCTAATAAGGCAAACAATATATTGCATCCACCAGCTATTAATATCCAAGGAAGTACCTCAGAAAGTAGTGCCTGCCCTTTCACCATAAGGTAATACGCAATAAAAACTGTTGCGACTGAGGACGTCAAAAGGCCATTAACGATAACAGCTTTTTGAATCTGTTGCGCTCCCTGAAAAACTGCTGTGAAAACGTTCTGAAAGGTAAGCAGGATAAGCCAAAAAGAAACAAAGCTAATTGAATTACCCAGTCTCTCGGAGGTGAAAAGATGTTGGTTCACCCAAGGGCCAACCCATAAATACACCACTACAGCTACTAATAGCGCACTTATCAAAGTGAGAGTTAAGCCTTTACGAATAATGGTACATGCGACATGAGGCTGACCCCTTCCCAAAGCCTCCGCAACAAAGCGTTGTAGTGAGTTATCAACGCCCATCCTGGAAAAAATCGAAAAAAAGGTGGCAAGATTCAACGCTAAGAAATAAGCTCCCATATCCTCAGGGGAAAGCAGCCGCGCCAAGAAAGACGATAATACCAGTCCCATGATAAGTGATGCTACTTTCCCTGCAAAAGCCCATGTACCACCCTTAATAAGATATTGTTTAACAGAAGGCTGATTCATCGACAATGGGGGAGCAATCGTTACAATATTTCACAAAGAAGACCCCTTGTCGCATCAAAAAGTAAGAAAAACTCATCATACTGTACGTATTCAAGCAATTGTGAATCTCTTCTGCGGAGTTAATGAACAGTAAAATATACCAAAGGAAAAGTTGATCCCAAACCACACGATCTATTCCTAGTAGGGGGTACAGGCGTGCATTATGGTGAGATAAACTACAACCCAGCCGCCTGAGCAAGAGCTACCAGCATAGTATCCCGCTGACTCTCACTGAGGTTCACTGGAACTTGATACACCAACGTGCGACGCATCAGCTCAACTGAAGCAGGCAGCGCCTCGGGATCATAGATAACTCGGCGTTTGTTGTGGACCTCAAAGGGCCAGCCGTTCTGTGCCAGTGTCTTTCCCTCAAGAAGATGCTCCCAGGAGGGATAAAAATGCCAGCTATTTTCACCGAAATTAATCGCTCCGGCATTGTTGTTCCGCAGCACCTGATTCACCTTGGCGGCCTGCTCTTTATCTGGCAGCATAAAGGCAAAAAAGGTAGCAGAGTCGCCCTGCTCATCCAGAATTTCTCGAAAACTCACTCCGGTGATTTTGGCAGCGGCCTCTTTGAGGATGGCCTTATTCTTTTGCTGGGAGGCAATCATACCATCCAGCTTGGCCAACTGGGCCAGTCCGATAGCTCCTTGCAACTCCATCATCCGATAGTTAAAGCCGATAAAACGACGCCCCTCCCCTCCCCGTCCGCTGGGATTGACCGCATGGTCATGGCCGTGATCATGATACTCGGAACAGTTACGCCAAAACTCTTTGTTATTGGTAATCACCATCCCGCCTTCACCAGTAGTCATGGTTTTGACCGAGTCAAAGGAAAAGGTGCCAAAATCACCAAAGGTACCCAAGTGCTGCCCATCAATCCGAGCACCTGCTGCCTGGGCGGTGTCTTCTATCACTGGGATACCGTGCTTATCAGCAATGGCCTTAATTTCCACGATTCGGGCTGGTGCACCGAGCATGTGGACTGGGATAATAACCTTGGTCTTATCAGTGATCTTTTTTTCCAGATCAGCCGGGTCCATATTCAGGGTTTGATCCACTTCTGTAAAGACAGGTATTGCGCCGATATCCAGAATAGCCTCCCAGGTGGCAACAAAGGTAAAGCCCTGCGTAATGACCTCATCCCCGATGCTCACGCCCAGAGCGGCCAAAGCCACTTTCAGAGCGGCGGTTCCCGAGGTCACGGCTTGGGCATGGGCGGCCCCGGTGTATTGGGCAAAGGCCTGCTCAAACTCGCGCACCTTGTACACGCCCTTGCGCTGCTCACCGAACTCGTAACGAAACAGGACGCCGGTGGCAAAAACCTCCAGGGCTTGCTGCTTCTCCTCTTCTCCGAATACTTCAAAACCCGGCATGGTTGCTCCTTATTTTGCTTTTTTTATATCGCCTTGATTTTTAGAGTAACTCACTTTACATTCCGTATTTTTCTTTCATCCACTCACGTAAAGAAGAGCCACATGCAGCCACAAGTTCTTGCCAGAATATTACTCTGCAATCTATACGATGCTGAACTTCTCGCAGACATGATACTGTCTCCATATATCGCCGGACAAGGTCAGGTCTCCTTTCATCACAGAACAGTATATGTTTTTGTTTATGTTGAGCCGCTGCCAAAAAATTCCTGATCAGCTGATAGTTATCATAATCACCATCCTTACGAGGAAGAGCCTCGACATGAAAAACATCCTTCAGTTGTAAATATTTTTCAACAACTTCCGCCCGCTTTGCAGTGAAATTTGATTCAGTAAGTTTTGCTTCGCACAGACAACCTGTCAGACTGAGATCAATTTCTGTTCTATCTGTCTTTCCATTGCAACGTGGTACATTTCCAGAAAAGCCGAACGCAACTTCATCAATTTCGGCCCCGATCAGCTTGCTGATCCCTTTCCATTCCCCGATCTTTGGATGACAGAAGATGTTCATCAGAAGAACATCGCTGCTATTGGATGACTGCATCTCTTTTGCGTTGGGAACCTGAGAATGTGTTTTTTGTATTCGTGCCTTCCAATCTGGATTTTCTAAGATTTCCTGATACGAATCAGGATGAAAGCAGTCTTTGATGTCAGAGAAGAGAACCGCTGTAGAACGAGAGCTATCTACTTCCAGTCCTCTTTTCTTGGCAAAGGCTAATGCGCAACATCTCAATTCCCGCTTTAATGTCTCGGAATTCATCAACTCTACCTATCAATCAGTTCCCGAATCCCGTTTTTCTCATCACAGAGAATAATCTTCGGCGCAAAACCATCTAATTCGCTTTCCTCGTACTGGGCATAGGTGACGATGATAATCAAATCCCCCACATGCCCTTTACGGGCCGCAGCCCCGTTCAGGCCAATAACACCAGATCCCCGCTCGCCCTGAATAGCATACGTGTCAAACCGTTCCCCGTTATTGATATTATAGACCTTGACCCGCTCAAAAGGGATGATCCCAGCAGCATCCAAAAGATCTTGATCAATGGTCAGGCTGCCGTCGTAGTTGAGATCCGCCTCAGTAATGGTTGCACGGTGGATTTTGGCTTTAAGCATTATTCGCTGCATGGTACTCTACTGGTATAAAAAAATGGGAGCATTTGCTGCCGTGGCTCTACTACCTGTTTAGCCCTTAAAAAAATACGGTACAGCCATCAGAGCAAACCCCACAAGAAGCATGAGATATATATTTGTGATAAAGTACGGAAAAACGCACAAGAGTATCCCTGTACCAAGCGGAATAAAAGCACTTTGTTTTTTTCCATAGATGAAAAATCCAGAACCAATTGCTCCAAACATCATTCCCCAGAAGAGCTGCGCCGGTGTACCCATAATATTCTCTCCTTATTGTAGGATTTATGCACGCCTATGACCTCTGCAAGGTCAACCACTTTACTCAGATGCCGAGAAATCTTCAACAGAATAATACATTGCCAACCAGACCGTAAACTCCTCCGGGTCTGTCCAGACAACCTTATGCTTTGCGTGTGCCGGGATATGAAAAAAATCGCCCTGTTGCAAGGTCACTCGTTGATTATTCTCTGCAAACAGAATGGTTCCAGCACCTTGCAGTACCAACACCCACTCGTTTTCCTCTTGGTCGTACCAGCCTGTTTTGGGTGAGGTATGACCTTTGGAGACAATGCGCTCAATGCGGATATTTTTGGCCCGCAACAGTTCGGCAAACTGTTCGTTTTTCAGGTCTAATGGCAGATCAGAGAAAATATTTTTCATCAGTCAATCATTTCAGGGCAAAACTATAAGCTCTTCAATGATTCCTTTGGCTTTTTTAAGCATTATAAAAATCTCGTTAATGTCATCCTTGGTTGCATCATAGGCCAGACTGGTTGCATAATCTTGTCCCTCCAGAATAACAAAAAACCATAGTCGTCCCATCACATAACAGCCATAGATCGGTTTACCGTCGTTATTCAACTTCTGGGCAGCCACCATTGTTACGAGAAGCTGACCTAACGGATCGCCTGATGCCTCATGTTCCCTCTTAAACTCATGAATAAAAAAATACGGACGCTTGGGATACCGTCTGCCATAAGCAACAAAAAAATCCACCTTACCGGATAACACATCCTCCTCTATCTCTACAGAAATTTCCCGCTCAATAAAGGACTGATACTGCTCCTCATCAAAATTAACAGCGGCCAGCAAGGGGAAAATAAACTTCCCTTTGAGTTCCCACTCATTCCAATCCCAGACATGATCGATTAAGTTTGCTCGAAAAGCAGCAAGAAGGTGTTCCACTTCTGGAGTCACTGGAGCAGTTCCATCCAGGTTCAGCCATTGGCTCAACAGCTCATGCTGCTTACATTGCCGCAGGTTAAACTGCTCTTCAACTTCGGCGATTGTCCATTTTGAGAAGGATTTCATAATGCTTAACTAACTGACGTAACGCTTCAAAAATTATCAAGAACTCGAAAAAATCGGATCAATTGCCAATCGTTTTTCAATCTCTCTCTTGCTTAAACTCTTTGCAATTTCAAGATTTTGATGAATAATTGAAGAATCTAAATCACTTGATTCTGCAATACGAGCGATATTATAAAAAACAATAGCCTTAGACTCTCTCCGCATAACCTCGACCTTACTGAGCTGCTTTAAAATTTCAATAGTGTCTTTTTTCATTTTGTCATCAGAATTAATAGCTTCAGATGCGAGTAGATCCGCCTCTACCCAGTATTGTCTAGATGCTCCAGCTTGTAAATACTCTTTAGCTCTTTCTGGGTATCCATACATAGCCAATAAAGAAGCAATAACATCTTTTTGCTCTCCTGTTGAAGCTAGTGGTCCCCCTAGAATTGCAACTTTCAATAATGTTGGAAATATTTTTCGACCAAATCTTGTCGATAGAAAAAAGGTAAAAACACCAGCATATGCGGCTATTACTGATATGGAGATAAACACCATGCTGCTTTTATTACTTGAACCAATAGGTCTCCCCGTAACCCCTTTCCCTCTCAACGATACTGCTCCGGCGCGGGTAGATGTACTTGAACCTTGAAACAATATAGAAACAGCAGCACCTTCCTTCGGATTTAATGTATCAATTTTAAGCTCAATTGACGAATCATCAGACTTTGTTTTGTGAGATATTGCTTTATCAATAGTTATCTTCGATTTCTGTATTTTTTCGTTAGAAAAAGTAAGAACAAATACGACGTTCTCAATTACCTTGTCACCCGAATTAGCTATTTCAACCTGTTGAATGAATAACTTATTATTAGAGTCATCAAATGGAATGCTCTGTATTGAGTTATAAATCAGTTCTGATTTCTCGGATTGCCACCAAAAGAGAAGCATCCCTGTCGCAACAGTTACGGCTCCCGTAATAAGTGCTGTTGCTATTATAGATTTCCAATTCATAAATTAACTCTTTGTTATCACAAACCCATTATCAATCAGCCGCACCCTGTCATTAATCTTCACAGCCAAGGCTAGGACGGTGTCTTTATTGACCTCAGCAACCGGCGCAAGGGTAAACTGATCAACAAAGCTGATATAATCCACCGCTGTGCCTGAAAAGGACAGAATAAACTGCTTTACAGCAACTGTAAGCGATGGCGCATCACGTTCACCGTTGGCAACCATTGTTCGGGCCAGTTCCAAAGAACGGGAAAGACTGAGCGCAGCTTCCCTATCTTCATCCTCAAGATAGGCATTGCGGGAACTCATGGCCAAGCCATCTTTTTCCCTGACCGTGGGATGCCCGATAATCTCCACTCCAAAATGCAGATCCAGCGTCATACGTCGAATGATGGCAAGTTGCTGAAAATCTTTTTTTCCAAACACGGCCAGATCAGGGCGAACTATGTTGAAGAGTTTTGTTACCACTGTGGCAACGCCAGCAAAATGACCGGGCCGGGAAGCCCCACAGAGCCGGTTGCTCAAGTCACCCTTCACTGTCACCGTGGTAGTGGCCCCTGGCGGATACATCTCCTCTGATGTTGGAGCAAAAAGCACATCAACCCCAGCACTGGCAGCCAGTTCCTGATCATGGTCAAAGTGCCGAGGATATGCAGCCAGATCCTCTTGCGGGCCAAATTGCGTGGGATTGACAAAGAGGCTTACCACTACCAAGTCAGCCAGCTCTCTGGCCCTTTGCATGAGGGCAAGATGTCCGTCATGAAAGAAACCCATTGTTGGAACAAAACCAATTGTTTTATTGAGAACAGCCTGCTCTGTGGACCAAGCCGTCATCTCCTGCGGGGTACGAAGAATCTTCATAGCAGTAAAAAAATTGCCTCCACCTTACTGCAAACTTACTGCAAAACTACTGCAAGAGACGATTCAGGCTGGCCTGCACCATATCTCGGGCCAATGAATTCTGTCCAGGCCCAGTTGTACCCTGCTTCTCATCGGTTAAACTCATATATCGCTGATACATGGCTATGGCCTCTTCCTTGTTCCCCATTGCCTCATAGGTCCGGCCAAGACTACTCAAGGCCATCTCCTCAAATCCCTCTTTTTGTTGCAATGCCTTGTATATGGCAACAGCCTTATTCAACGCATTACTCTGTTCATACAGTGCGCCGAGGTTTGCCATAACCAAAGGTTTGAGCAAATCTTCTTCATCCAACTCAAGCTTTAGAGCCTCTAAGCGTTCTATAGCCTTCTGGTACTTGCCTTTTTCCTGATCAAGATGGGTCAGTTGAATCTGGCTCCAAAGAGCAGAGGGGGTTGAGCTAAACTTATCCTTGGTCTTGTTCAGTGCGGCTATCTTTTCCTCTCCTTGCAAAAGCAAAGCCTCATCATAAGACTTTGCAGCCTTATCAAGCGTGTAGGTGCGGTAGGAGTCATAGAGTGAAGCAACAATCACCACAACGGCAATGAGAATCACTACAGTCCAAATCTTGCGCTGATTTTTTTGTAAAAACCCAACCACTCCTGGGGGAAGATTCAGCTCATCCAGAACGCCGTTATACTGCTCAAGATGAGAATTTTCCCGCAAATCATTTAAGTGAAAAGAGCTTTGTTGTTTTGACATGAAATATTCTCCGGTTTATGGTAATCAAATCTTTTTTATTTTTATCCTGCGGCAGAACCAAAACCGCATTATCGTGGCTGTAACTATAGCGTGAATCCTAAAAAATGCATCAACCTTTTCCCCTTTTCAGCAGCCTTGCCCTTGCTTCTGAGATATTTTTTTGTTTTTTGGTACAAAGCGATGCAAAAGAAGAGAGAACAGAGCAGCCAGATTTATCCAACCGACAGAGTGACTTGCACAGCAGGTACAACTGGTTTCTGCCGAATCTGCGGACAGGAACACGTCCTTTCAGCACTTCCAGCGCAAAAAGCGGCCTTGCAGCTCATAAAAACCCTAGAACAGGTAAAGAGAGTTGATCTTTCTTGTCCATCTCAGCAGGCTGATCCCCGTTGCTCTGCGGACTATCTCTGGGGACCTGCCCGGGGCAAGATGTTCGGGGTTATGGTGGCACAGGCTACACAGATTACACAGGTGAGACAGGCGACGAATCGAGAAACCGTATATCTTAAGGCTTTTTCTGGCCAATACAACGGACTCTGGCAAATACCGGGCTGGGTTGATCCTGTCTTTGACCTCAAAAAATTTCACCAAGTTCACGATGCCCAAGAGCGGGAAATCAAAAAAATGACTGTAACGATCAGCAAACTTCGATCTGGCGCAGAAGATCGACAACAGCTTGTTCGGCTACGCAAAAAAAAATCGCAACAACTTATGCGAAAAATCCACCAGCTCTATCAGCTTCAAAACTTTCACAGACAGGTTGCCAGCTTGGAACAGGTCTTTGCCTTTAACATGGACAAAAAAGGGCTGCCCCCAACTGGCACAGGCGATTGCTGCGCACCAAAGTTACTCCAATATGCAGCAGTCCATGGGTTGACCCCACTGGGTCTGGCAGAATTTTACTTTGGCAAAGAAAACGCAGCAGGCACACGCCAACATGGACATTTTTACCCTTCCTGCTCAGGAAAATGTTATCCAATTCTAGGCTTCATGCTCTGTGGACTGGAGGGAAAACAGGGGATATGCACAAAGTATTAGAGATCATCTTTGCTGATCAACAACTGGTGGTGGTCAATAAACCAGGAGGGCTGCTGGCGGTTCCTGGACGGGGGCCGAATAAACAGGACTCTGTCGTGAGTCGCCTACAAGAATACTTTCCTCAAGCCATCAAACAACCGGCTGTGCATCGGCTGGATATGGCTACCTCTGGTCTGATGGTTCTTGCTCTGACCACAGCAGCTCATCGTTATCTTAGCAAGCTCTTTTCTCAGCGCAGGGTAGCAAAAAAATATATTGCCCTGCTCGATGGGGAAGTGACACAAGAGAACGGTCATATAGAACTCCGCTTTCGCCTCGACCCAGCACATCGCCCCTATCAGATCTATGATCCTGTTCAGGGAAAACTGGGCATCACCCGCTGGCACCGTCTTGCCCTCTGTGGAGATAAGGCCAATCCGCAGACTCGAATTGAGTTTAGCCCGCTCACAGGCAGAACCCATCAACTCCGTCTGCATGCTGCCCATCCCTTGGGCTTAGGATGCCCTATTATTGGAGACAGTCTCTACGGTTCCGGGCAAATGGGCGATCCCATGTATCTCCATGCAACCTCCTTGGCCTTTACCCATCCGTTCACCATGAAAGAACTGGAATTCTATTCTCCTCCACCCTTTTGAGAAAGAGGAGCTGAAAAAGTCGAAGAACAGGGCAGTTGGCCGCAGGCTGGAATACCAGCACGTTCCGGGGTCAGATAATGGGTCAGACCGATACCGATACATAAAAGGGTCAAACTAAAGATAACCAACAGGGCAATAATGATCGGGATATGATCATAGGGCTTTGGTTTTGGCGTACTCTTTCTTCTTGTATTTCCTCTTTTCGTAGCAGATTGAGCCGCTGGTTTTATCCGGGGCTTTTTAGGCGTACTGCCTGCCAGCTTTTCCGTGGTCTTTTCTCCCTTTTTTTGAGGAAGTTTTTTTTGTTCTGTGGTCAAAACGGCACTGTTTTCGCTTGGTTCATTTTAATAATCAATAAAAAATGAAGAAGATATGGAGATCGTTATACGGAACCCTCACCCTCACCCTCACCCTCACCCTCACTCTAAGGGCAACTCGTGAATTGATCCTTTGAGCTGTTCACCAGCCTCTAGTATTGCATAGGAACAGGGAACCCCGTATCGGCTAACCATCTGAAAGGCACCAGGATTGATGATCAGCTTGCCAGCAACCCAATGACAAACCGCCTGATGGGTATGCCCGTAAATCATGCAATCTGCTTCTGGGAAAATATCCAAAAGACCCGACTCAATATCATTGCCTAAGCCATTCCCGTGCGTCAACCCAATGGTAAATTTACCGAGTTGAAAGGTGTGCTGATTGGGCAGGCCAGCCAATGTTTTTCTGGTGCAGCAGTTGCCATGCACTGCATGGAGAGGTCGGCCCTCAAACACATCCAGCAAGGATATATCAACAAGATCGCCTGCATGAATAATGACATCGCAGTCAGCAAAACACTGATCAATGCGTTGAAGAAGTTTTCCAGTTACTTTGGTAAGATGGGTGTCTGAAAGTATGCCAGCCTTGATCATGAGATACATCCTGTCTGTTATCTTGTACACCCGTGTGGCCTAGAAAACAGCCTGGACAACGAGTGCATTTATGCAAAAAAGTAGTCCACTCAATGTAAAAGAGTTGCTGCAAATTGACAAGAAAAGATAGGGAAGGGTTGCAAAAAACAGGGCTATCTCATAATATTATGGTTCATATCAAACAACAATAACGCCTATTTCACCTAATCCACCTAATAAAAGAACGTACTTTCATATAAAAAAACATTTATGAGGATAGACCAATGTACTCAGCATCAGATTTACGTAAAGGACTCAAGGTTCAAATTGACGGTGATCCATATATCATTATAGATTTTGAATTCTCTAAACCGGGCAAGGGGCAGGCTCTGTATCGCACCAAGATGCGGAGCATGATTTCCGGTAACCAATTCACCCAGACCTATCGCTCAAATGATAAGTTTGAAAAGCCAGATCTGGAAGAACGCACCATGCAGTATCTCTATTCACAGAACGATGAGTTTCACTTTATGGACACCACCTCCTATGAGCAGATCTTTCTGACTCGGGAACAGCTTGGCGATAATATTAAGTTCCTCAAAGACAATATGGAGGTGCAAGTCCTCTTTTTTGATGGTGATCGTCCCATTGATATCAGCCTGCCTACCTTTGTTGAACTGGAAGTTACCCGTGCCGACCCTTGGGTCAAAGGAGATACCTCGGGAACTGATACCAAGCCAGTTACTGTGGAAACCGGTTTTCAGCTCCAGGTGCCGCCCTTTGTCAATGAAGGGGATAAGATTCAGATTGATACCCGATCTGGGGAGTATATTACCAGAGTAAAAGATTGAAAAGTTGATGATGTCTTACCGATAATTTAGGCAGAAAAAGGCGTTGGCTATGCAGCGAAAGATCCCAGAGCATCATCTGGTCTATGGAACGCTTAAGGATTATCTGACTGGCGAAGAGTTGCCTGACACGGATGATGAACAGTTGCGGCAGGATTTGGCCCGGATGCTGGTAGAGGAAAAGGGGTTTGCCAAGCAGGATTTGGAACCTCGCCTGACTGTGGAAACGCTGTTCAACCACATCTTTGTTCGTTCAACTGTTGACCTCACAGTGTCCTATAATGGACAGCGTCTCTTTGTTCTCCGTTACGGCCCAGGTTCTCTGGTAACCCGTGAAAAATCAGCCCTGGCAGCGGCACGGGTGTTGGACAGCAGGTGTTGTATTCCTCTGGCTGTGGTGACCAATGGTCGTGATGCAGAGCTGTTGGAAACCAACAAAGGGAAGGTTTTGGCCACTGGCATGGAGGCTATTCCTGATCAGGAGCAGGCAAGCAGGTTGATAAAAAAATATCCTCCTGCGCCTCCCCTGACTGGAGCAAAACGAGAACAAAATCTGCGAGTGCTTAACGCCTTTGATGTGGAAGTCTGCTGTCAGAACTATGCGCTTGGTCTGTTTTGACAGCACCTGGGTTACGAACCTAAAAGAAGAAGATAGACAGCAGGAAAAAAGGTCGTGCCGCTGTTGTTTGTTGTCGGCTCAACACTGCTTTCAAAGGCTCCCGCATCACATTTTGTCCCCTCTGTCCCCGGACGGGGATAACCACGCTGGTCTGTGGTCAAGCCGGCGCTACATGCTGCATCCAAGTCAAGAGCCGGGCTACCTGGAACTAAGGCATGGGTCTGGGTTGGCCCGCCGTTGTTAGCCAAAGGGCTGAGGATAGCAGATAGAGCTGTCGGGTTTGTGCCATCGCTGGTGGCGGTAAGATCATTGCTGCCGGGTGTGAAGCCATCAAACGCTTGGGCAGTACTCTTACTGCTGTCACCGAACACATTAAAAGCATGAGCATGAATAATACTCTGCTCCGGTATACCGAAGTTGTACACTTCTTCACCGCCAGTCAGAGCTGAATTTCCGCTAATTACGGAGTTGATCAGTGTAACAGTACCAAACGCATTGCTTATTCCCCCGCCTTTTTCTTTTGAAGAGTTCTCGGTAACTGTTGAATTCTTCAGTGTGAGCGTACTGCTATTCTCCAGTCCTGCTTGAGTATCAATACCACCTCCAGATTTTGCCCTGTTCCCGCTCACAGTAGAATTGCTCAGAGTGACTGTGCCGCCGTCATTAAGAATGCCCCCTCCGTTGGTGCTGGCTGAATTACCGCTCACTGTAGAGCTGATCATGACTAAGGCGCCGTTATTGTAAATTCCTCCGCCTGTATAATCAGCAGTGTTGCCACTGACTGTAGAATTGATCAAGGTAAGCGTGCCGTTATTATAAATTCCTCCGCCTACATTCTGATCAGCTTTATTTCCTTTGACTACAGACTCGGTCAGAGTAACGATTCCTGAAAGATTTTTAATCCCTGCGCCGCCATCGCCCCCAATCGTCAGATGCCCTCTGGTAATCAACGTCTTCTTCAAGGAAAGACGACCGTTGTTGAGGACTGTCAAGACAGACCAACTTCCATTATTGCCATCAATGGTGTGGCTTTGGCCCTCAATGATGATGGGGCTGATAATCTCTGGTAGTGCAGCCTCAAGAATGACATCAGTTCCCAAGATGATAGTGTCATCGCCGGAACCATCAACACAACCACTTCCAGCAGCAGTATCGTTATTTGCCGAGTCAATGGCCTCACGAAGAGTACAGGTGGTTTCATCAACAGTGATATCCGTTGCCTGTACCGGCCTGAAAGTCACTGCTAGCACCGATAGTGTGAGCAGAAAAGGGATAATAAAGAAATAAAACCTGCTGTCTCTGTATACCTTTGCCATACTCAAAATCTCCTTCTTTATTTTAAAACTGCGCATATTTTTCTATCTGTGTTAAGAACACGGCAACTTTGCAATGTCAAGGAAAAAAGAGAAGGAAGACTTCCCTGACTCCAAGGAGCCAGAGCGTTCACAGCGTTTACAGCAAGACATCACGGCAGGTCGTACTGAGCCTGCTCTGATTGCCTCCGCAATTTTTTGCCTGAAACAATCTGATTTCAGCAAGATGAACGATTGTATCTAGGGATACCCCTGGTACAGGCCAAAAGCTGTGTCCGCCTATACTGATGGTCACTGTCTGGGCAGTATGTGAAGATTCTGATAATTCTGATGGTTCACAGACAAGAGCCAGAGAACGGACGTTGGTAAGGATGCGATGGGTAATAATCAGCGTACCGTGGGCATCAGTGTAGGGAAGCAGCAGAGCAAATTTTTTGCCCTCGTAATATGCTGCCACGTCAGTTGGTCGACGAAGCGTTGCCTTAAGACACTCGGCTATTTTCTTGAGACATGAATCAGCAGCAGATCGGCTCCTCTCGCTGTTGAGCTGATCAATCTCACAGAGCAGAAGAGAGAGCGGGTTCTTTGTTTTTTGTGCATTGACCCACGCCCTGTGGAGTTGCTTATCAAAAAAATACCGGTTGGCAATACCTGTTATACTGTCCAGATACTCTGATCTCACCTGATATGTCCTCAAATATTCAACGATTTACCAAGCTCCTTTTTGGCCTTTAAATTTTACTGAGAATGCTCTGTACGTTCACTCTCCCTGCTCCATCTCAACTCTTACTGAAGAGTATTCAGAATACCTGCCACCTGCCTGATTTTTTGTTCTGGAAATCAAGATGAGGAAGGGAGATATGCAGATATGCAGCGTTATCTCTTCTTCATTGCCTGGAGATCCTTGTCAAAAATTTTGGAAAAGTACTTTTTCGCTGCCTGGGTTTTTTCCTCTTCACTCTGAAACTGTTGACGAATTTTGAACAGCTCTCCGCTATCCAGCCAGTAACCATTACATTTTGGGCATTGATCAACCTCGACTTCTCGCTTGACGCTATGAAAATGGCGCATCATGATAACATCATGACATTTGGGACAGTGAAGCCTTTTCGAGGTATCTATATCTGGCTTGTTCTGAGAATCTTCACCAAGTACATCAAGAAGCTGTTCTGTTGTAAACTCGTGCGGCTCATCCATTTGTTGCAGCTCAAAACGATCAAACCAAATCCCACCGCAACCATCTTTGCAGACATCTAATTCGATATTTCCAATAGTTACCTGAGTGAGCGTGTTGTTGCATACAGGACAATTCATGGGGTCTCCCTGTTGAAAAAGTTAAAAGGTTGAAGTTAAAAGGCTGAGAATGAACGAGGTAATGTTCCGTAAACATAGCATAGAGGAAGGCTGTCGGCGATATTTTTTTTGTCCGTTTTCTTTGTTGCCAGACCGGGAAGGGTTTATATCTTGAGAATAATATTTGACATTCAAAGGATACATTGTAGAATTCTTTCCGCATCTTCAATAAAAACCCTCTTTCATCTTTTGTTCTCTCAACTCAGGGGCCGGGATACAGGGGTATTACAACCATTACACCATATCATTACGTGATAGTTATGAAATATATCAGCACGCGGGGCAGAATAGAACCCATAGAGTTTGATCAGGCAGTTATGATGGGCCTTGCCCGGGACGGAGGCTTGCTTCTTCCAGAAACCCTGCCTTCGGTGCCAGCACAGAAGCTGGAAGCCTGGCAGAATCTTCAGTATCAGGGACTTGCCCTCGAGGTACTGGATCTCTTTTCCGGCAATATGCCACGGAATGATCTGGAAGAGCTGATTGAGCGAGCCTATAGCTCATTTCATCATCCCCAGGTTACGCCAGTGCGCAAGGTTGATGATCTGTACATCATGGAACTCTTTCATGGTCCAACCCTGGCCTTTAAGGATGTGGCCCTCCAGTTGCTCGGCAATCTGTTTGAGTATGAGCTGAACAAGAGCAACGGCTTTATGAATATTATTGGGGCTACTTCCGGTGATACGGGCAGTGCTGCCATTTACGGAGTTCGAGGACGAAAGCGAATTAATATCTTTATCCTGCATCCGCACGGACGCACCAGCCCGATCCAGGCTTTGCAGATGACCACGGTCACAGATGCCAATGTCTTTAACCTCGCCGTGCATGGCACCTTTGATGATGCCCAAGCCATTGTGAAGGAGCTCTTTAATGATCTGGAATTCAAGGATCAGTATCAGCTCGGGGCGATCAACTCCATTAACTGGGCGCGTGTTCTGGCCCAAGTGGTCTACTATGTTTTTGCCTTTCTTAAGTTGCGCAGGCAGGGTTTTGAGTCAGTGGATTTTTCCGTACCAACAGGCAATTTTGGTGATATTTTTGCAGGCTATGTGGCTAAACAGCTCCTGCCTGAAGGCTGTATCAACCGCCTGATTCTGGCCACCAACTCCAATGATATCTTGACTCGCTTTGTCAACAACGGAGACTACTCCATTGCCGGAGATGTGACCCCAACCTATAGCCCGTCTATGGATATCCAGATTGCCTCGAATTTTGAGCGATATCTCTATTATTTGCATGGGCAGGACGGGAGCAAGGTCAAGGCGGATATGGAGACCTTTGCTGCAACCGGTCGTATGGATCTGTCTCTCTTTAAAGAGCAGGCAGCCTGTGATTTTGCTGCTCATGCTGTGTCTGAGCAAGAGACGCTTGCCACGATCCAACAGTATGACAAGGACCATGCCTACCTGCTTGACCCGCATACCGCTGTTGGAGTTCGGGCTGCCCAGGAACTCAAGGGGGATCGACCCGTCGTCTGTCTGGCCACGGCCCATCCGGCCAAATTCGGGGAGGCCGTGCAAAAGGCCACTGCCCATGCGGTGGAATTACCACCTGCCTTGGCTGGACTGGTTGATAAGGAAAGTCGCTGTGAGATCATGGATGCTGATCTTGCCCTGATCCGAGAGTATGTGGAGAAGAATGCACTGGAGGGATGATAATTCGAGTCCTTCTTTCTTTCAAGAGGTTACAAATCCTTTCTTATAAATATTCAATCCCTTCCATTCCAAAAGAGGTGAACAGATGAGCGCAACTGCAACAGCCCCCCGTCTTGACTTTTCCAACCTTCAGCATCGCCCCATGACCAAAGGGGAGCAGTCTCCCTTTATCGCTATGGTGGCCTGCAAGGTGTCTATCCACGGACTTTTCGCTGAGATAAGCAAAACCTTTACCATCTTTAACCCCAATCAGCGGGATATGGAGACTGCTTTACTTGTGCCTCTGCCACCCGCAAGTGTACTCTGCGGCCATGCTCTGGATATCAACGGCAGGATGCGGGATGCTGTTGTTGTCAGCAAAAAAGAGGGACGAAAGATTCTGGAGACAGAAATTCGCAAAAATATTGATCCCGGTCTGGTCGAAAAGGTGCAGGGCAATATTCATCGTATTCGAGTCTATCCCCTGCCCAGCATGGGTTGGCGCACTGTGTCCGTTACCTGGATCAGCGAACTGGGCATGGACAGCAGCAACAGGAATGAGAGCAGGCCCTTGTTTCATCTACCTATGGGCTATCTTCAGGACGTTGACGAGTCTTCGCTCAGTGTCATCCTGCACGGTGCTGATCAATACACTCAATACCCGGAAAACAACAGCCCGGAGATCAGAGGCGGTCAGGGGCAGGCGTTTACCGTACAAAAGAACGGCGATACCTGGGAAGCGAGCTGCCGGATGAGCAAGGGCATTCGGGTGGATGATCTTGTCATTCGCCTCCCAGCCCTTGAGACGGATCAGGCTGTTTTTATTGAGCAGGAACCTGGGGGTGAATACTTTTTCGCCATTCGGTATCCTGTTTCGCCCAATCAATCAGGCCCTTCTTGGCATCCGCACCGAATCGCCCTTGCCTGGGACAGTTCAGGCAGCAGAAAAAATACAGCCAAGGAGCTTGAGTTGTTGGCCCGTCTTCTGGAGGAGTGGCAGGAAGTGCTTGTTGATCTTGTGATCTTTCGTGATCGGATTGATACGGAGATGCAGCAGCGTTTCACTGTCAGCAAAGGGGACAGCAGGCAGCTTCTCAGCGTTTTGGCCGAGCTGCCCTGCGACGGCGCCACCAATCTTGCCGCCTTTGATCCGACCCGGCTTCCTCACCCTGAAACCGAGGCATGGCTGCTCTTTAGCGACGGTCTGATGACTGCGGGCAAGGGCTTTCCTGAGACATCCCCGATACCGGTGCATACGATTACTGCTCAGGTTTCGGCCAACTCCTTTCTTCTTGACCGTATTGCAGACCACAGCGGCGGAGGCAGCTATAATCTTCTGCAACAGTCTGTTGAGCAGGCGGCTGCGGCAATACTTGCCGGTCAGCAGTCCTGTACCCCTCTGCCGGGCAAAGGCTGTGATGCAATACAGATACAACACAGCCCTGGTTGGACAACGATCATGGGGCGACTCCTCGAAGAGGATGGGCTGATGCAGGTCCGGGCGGAACGGGGCGAAGATACGCTGCATGAATTCCGTCTTTCCGTTGCTCAAGCAGTACCTGGTCAAAATATAGCCCGACTCTGGGCCTGTAACGAGGCCGAACACAGGTCGTTGCTTGAAAAGGACAACAGTGCAGCAACAGCTCTTGGGCAACGCTACGGGGTTGTCACCAGCGGCAGCTCTCTGCTGGTCCTGGACAAACTGGAGCAGTATCTGGAACACGGGGTTGAGCCGCCGGAAACAGAGCCTGAGCTGTTGGCCCGATACAAGGCCCATATACAAAGGATTCAGCGGAGCCGGGCAAAAAAACGGAAAGGGCATCTGGACAAAGTGCATAAACAATGGCGGGGTCTGTTTGCCTGGTGGCAGACGGATTTCAGCAAAGCGCAACAGGAACTGGCAACAGAGCAGCGTTGCTGTCCGGCTTCTGATTTGGCGGATGCAGGAGAAGGAGACTTAGACCTTTCCCTGGACGATGAAGGAGAAGCGGATGCAGTAGAAGACTGGGGCGCTCTTGTCTCTGAGCGACCTGATGATTCTACCGGATCAGCAAGGCGTTATTCAACTCTACAGATGAATTTGCTCAGTGTGGCTGGTTCGGATTCCTCGGCCAGATATCGTAAATTATTGCCGAAAAAGGAGAGCCATCAGGCAAGTATCAAGGTGCAGCAGTGGACCCCAGATATGCCCTATCTAAAGGAACTGGAAAAGACCCCGGCAACGGAGCGTTATCAACGCTATCTGGAATTACGGGAACAGTATACAAGGTCTCCTTCGTTCTTTTTGGATTGCGGTGATTATTTTCTCAAACAGCAAATGCAGAGCAAGGGTGTCCGTATCCTGAGCAATTTGCTGGAACTTGATCTGGAAAACCCGGCATTGATGCGCACCTGCGCCTATCGCTTACAGCAGGCCGGAGAACTGGATGCGGCTGTGGATATCTTCACTGATATTCTTGCCATGCGGGAGGATGAACCGCAATCGCATCGGGATCTGGGACTGGCCCTTTCTCAACGCTGGCAGCGGGACCAACAGGAGGAGGATCTTATTTCGGCCATGCGGCTGCTCTGGGCTGTGGTAAAGCAGGAATGGCAACGCTTCCCAGAGATTGAACTGACAGCCCTGCTTGAACTCAATCGCCTGATTCGGCTGGCGGAAAAGAAGAACATCTCCATACCGGAACAGATTGAGCAGCGTTTCCGTACAACACTGGACCTTGATCTGCGCATCAGTCTGTCCTGGGATGCTGATCTGACAGATGTTGACCTGCATGTCCTAGAGCCGACCGGTGAACATGCGTACTATGGGTATCGCAACACCAGGCAGGGGGCAAGGGTGTCCAGAGATGTGCAGGACGGTTACGGGCCTGAAGAGTATCTTCTCAAAAAGGCAGTCAAAGGCGTTTATACGATCAAGGCGCATTATTACGCTTCTGACCAGCAGAGTCTGTGCGGCCCCTGCACGGTCATGGTTTCCCTGTTCACCGACTACGCTCGGGACAATGAACAGGAGCAGACCTTGGTTCTTCGCCTTGACAAGGCTGGCCAGGAATTTCTTGTTGGTGAAGTCACTGTTGATTGAATGGCAGATAAAGGTGAAAACCGGGTGTTGACGGTTGAGCAGGTGACGCATCATCATGCCGCTTAACTGTCAACTCGGTTCAAAAAAAGAAACCTATTTTAAGTCATCCCCCTCCATCAGTATTATTCTTTTTTTTCACAGCTTGTTACAAAGCCTCATCCCCATACCCGCCAAATAATCAAATCGGTGCTTTTTGCTACAGGTACAACGAAATTTTTAGGAACAGGGTGACAAGCATATACTTTTTCTATTTTTTATCAAATTTTCAATTTTTCAATTGTTTTTTTTATCGAAACAGCATATATTGTCATCCTCTTTTTCATCCATTTCCTTAGAGGATGAGGTCATATTTTTTCCGTCGAGGAAAACACCTAATAATAAGATAATACTTCTTATGAAATCAGCAAAAGATGCGCCAAAGAGAAAATCTGATATATACACTCATACGGTCAATTTTTACCTGCAACACAGCAAAGATATTTCAGAAAAAAAAGAACAGAATATAAAAAAAATACAAGACGCAAGGGAGATAACTTTCGATTTCTCAGAAGACATTGAACGCTCAATCGAAGTCGGCAAAAAAGTAATAATCATTTCACCCGAAGAGCAAACTGCGCTGATTGAAGGGCTGACAGGATGCGGATACACGGTTTTTTTCTTTGATCCGGCAAACATAGCGCAAGTGGTCGGCTCTATCGGTGCATTGCGTGTCTCGACAAAGTCGACAAAGCAGGATGAGGAGCAGAGCAATGAAGCAATACAGGCTGATCAACTTATCTGGTTCGATGCACCGGAAGCCTTTGCGCAACGAAAAGGAATATATGACCCTGCAAAATTGGGTGTTGAGGAAACCCTTGCCCGACTCAAGGCACAGAGCGGAACACATTTCTTTTTGCGGAAAATAAAATATGACCGTTCGCTCTGTCAGTACGAGAACAGACATCAGGAAATCTGCGCCAGATGTGCGGAGGTCTGCCCGAGCGGGAGTATTACAAAAAATTTAAGAAAGAATTCCCTGGAAATTCAACAGGCCGACTGTATCGGTTGCGGCAGATGCGTTGCCGTCTGTCCGACCGGGGCATTGGATTACGCTGCGATGCCGCATTCCCTGTTTCAGGATATTTGCGCTTTGTATGAGGAGAATATTGTCCTGCTGTTACCGGACAGCATCAATCTTGACAACCTGAGCATCCCACTGCCGGAAAATGTTCTGCCTCTTGTTATAGAGCATGATGAATTTCTTGATGAACAGCATTTCCTAACCCTTGTTCAGACAACAGGCAATCCGGTCATCCTGTATACCGAGACCGTATCCGAGCTGACCGAGAATATTGTCCGCCTGATCAACGATATCTTTGCCAAGGTGTATCAGCAGCAGGCGGTTTTTCTCTGCCGAGATGAAGCGGCACTCAATCAAGCTTTTGAGCAACTTGCTCCTCTTCAGCGCTGTCTTTACAGACCCGAGGAGAAGGGGGCGGGAAAACGGGACACTGTTTCCCGTCGTCTTGCCCATATCGTCGGGGAGAACGATTTTGGAGCGGTGGAAAGCGGCCCGTACCTGCATTACGGCAAGGTGGAGGTCAAGGGGGAGCAATGCACCGTATGCGCAGGCTGTGTCAATGTCTGCCGTGCCGGAGCATTAACAGTCAACAGGGAACAGACGGCCCTGCTCTGTACTCCGTCCTTATGTACGGGCTGCGGATATTGCACGCTTATCTGCCCTGAAGAGAACTGCCTGCAACTTGTCCGTGACCGGCTTTCCTTGGCTCCGGAATACTTCAGCCAGAACGTTTTGGCAGAGGATGAGCTGTTTCGCTGTATTGAGTGCGGCGCAGGATTTGCTCCGGCAAAATCAGTGAAAAAGGTTCGCGCAATCATGCAGCCGCTGTTCAAAGATGACGCCGTCAAGATAAAAACACTGTCCTGCTGCCCTGACTGCAAGGCGAAAATCATGCTCGAAGCGACAGAAGGTCATCTCAGTAAAATATAAACAAACAGAATGGACACTTATCATATCAATAAAGCACGCATCGTCTATTACGGACTGTTTGCGGCCTCTTTTTCCTTTTATCTTGAAGAACAACATGTTGCTGTTATTGAACAATGTGTTGATCTGCTATCTGCCGATCCGATGGATGCGCAAAGCGGCAAGGCGTTGGCAAACCTCCGAAGAAAATTGAAGAAAGGCGGCTATACCGCACTGAAAAACGAGAGCGACAGGATTTTCTACAGTCCGGCAACAGCCTTTGTTCCCATGACTGCTTCCTATTATACAGAGCAGAAAGACGACGGACAGAAACGGATGGAGATGATCGGCTATCTTGCTGAATCAAAGTTCCGAAGAGATGCGGAGTACTATAAAGAACAGGAAGATCATTTTGAATTTATCTTCCTGTTTCTGCAGAAACTGATTGAAGAAGAGCTGAACGGTGACGGGCAGGCCCGGTTCCTTGCCCGAAAGGTTGTTGAGAATATTTTGCATGAGGTCGCAGACCAGTTCTGCAAGGCACTTCTCAGGCATGAAGAGAGCTTTATGTATCAGGATGTTGCACTTGCCTTGCAAAGCTTTATGGCATTTGAACGATTTTTCCTCGGTATTGATGCAGCGAACAAGAACGAGGAAGGTCTTCCTCCTGAGAGAACAGGGAAAAGAAAGACGAGAATTTCTCAGGAATTTCATAAGAAGAACCCGAAGGAGTGTGTTTGACGGCAACAACGCTTCGGACAAAGATAAACTGACGGAGAGAGAGGAGGGAACTATGCTTGAAGAAAGAAGAAACTTTTTAAAAACAACACTCGGTGCCGGAATCGCCGGGGCTGCTACTCTGCTGGCGACAAAGTACAGTCTTGCCAAAGAGACACCGAAGAGTACAAACGGTGTTGTGCTGGGCCAGTCACCGAAAAAGGAAGTGTTATACAAAAAAACAGCGGAATGGGAAGCCTATTATAAGGCCGCATATTAATTCTACCCCCCTGTTTATACGGAACTGAAGAGAAGAAGGAGGAATGATATGGCATCAAAAAAAATCGGCAGAAGGGCCTTTCTGAAAATGGCGGCAGTCGGTTCTGCTGTGGGCGCAACCTCAGCCTTGAGCGTTGGTAAGGCTGTCCGGCCTGCAACAGCGGCAGAGATAAAAGATCCCTTTCCCGGTTCAAAAAAAATAAAAACCATCTGTACTATATGCTCTGGAGGATGCGGCGTTATTGCGGAAGTGCAGAACGGTGTCTGGGTTCGGCAGGAGGTGGCTCAGGATCATCCGATCAGTGAAGGCAGTCATTGCTGCAAGGGGATTGACCAGATTGAGATCACCAGAAGCAAGCAGCGTTTGAAACATCCCATGAAAAAGGTGAACGGTGAGTGGAAACGGATCACCTGGGAGCAGGCAATAAAAGAAATTTCAGCCAAGATGCTGCAGCTACGCAAAGAAAACGGGCCGGATGCGACAATGTTTCTGGGGTCGGCCAAGTTCAATCTCCAGCAGGCCTATTATTTCAGGAAATTCGCTGCAATGTGGGGGACCAATAATATTGACCATGTAGCACGAGTCTGTCATTCCTCCACTGTTGCCGGCGTGGCAAACACTTGGGGCTACGGGGCAATGACCAATCACTTCGGAGACGTTGCAGGCCATTCAAAGGCTATTCTGGTTATCGGAGCCAACCCGGCTGCGGCGAATCCCATTGGAATGAAACATTTTTTACGGGCCAAGGATAAAAATAATGCCCAGCTCATCGTGGTTGATCCGGTGTTCACCAAAACTGCGGCAAAGGCCAATCACTATCTCCGAATCCGCAGCGGCACGGATGTCGCTTTTGTCCACGGCCTGCTCCATGTCATCTTTAAGAACGGCTGGGAGGACAAGGACTATATCAAGGCTCGCGTCTATGCTATGGATGATGTCAAGGCTGAGGCGAAAAAATGGACACCTGAGCTGACATCGGACGTGACAGGAATCCCGGCGGAGAAAATCGTCGAGATCGCAACACTGCTGGCAAAAGCAAAGCCCGCCACAGTGGTCTGGGCCTTGGGAATCACTCAGCACAGCACCGGGACATCCAATACCCGGATTCTTCCCATTCTTCAGCTGGCTCTCGGTAATATGGGCAAAAACGGCGGTGGCTGCAATATCATCCGGGGCCATGACAATGTGCAGGGTTCTACGGATATGTGCTGCCTGGCCGACAGCCTGCCCGGCTATTACGGCCTTTCCAAAGGCGCATGGAAGTATTTCGCCACCTCATGGGGCGTTGATTTTGACTGGCTCCAGAAGCGTTTTGCTGCGCCGAAATGGATGAACAAAAAGGGCTTTTCCTTATCCAAATGGTGGCAGGGTGTTCTTCAAGAAGAAAAGACCTATTCGTCCAGCCCGATCCGGGCACTCTGGGCGCAGGGCAACAGTATTACCTCCATGACCCAGACCGCCAAGATCCAGGAGGCCATGAATAAGCTCGACCTCATGGTTGTTGCTGATCCCTTTGTCAACGAGGCTGCGGTTATTACGGAAAAGAAAGACGATATCTACCTCCTGCCCGTGGCAACCCAGTTCGAGACTGAAGGCAGTGTTACAGCAACCAATCGTTCTTCACAGTGGCGGAGCAAGATTATAGAACCGCTCTATGAGAGCAGGACGGACCAGGATATCATGTTCACCTTTGCCGAACAGTTCGGCTTTTATGATGAATTCACCCGGGCCATGAAACTGGCCGTCAAAGACCATAAGTTGACCAAGGTCAAGGAAAAATTTTCCTGGCCGGACGATGCCGCTTCCGAACTTGCCCGCACCCTGAAAACTATCGGTTGCGGCGGCTGGACAGCAGAACGGATGCGCAAGCAGCAGGAAAACTGGCATCTCTTTGATTCGGTCTCACTTGCCGGTAAGGGGAAAATGAAGGGGCAGTTTTACGGCCTGCCCTGGCCGAGCTGGGACGAGCAGCATCCGGGCAGCCCGGTCCTCTATAATGCGGATACGCCGGTGAATGAAGGCGGTATGGGCTTTCGGAACCGCTTTGGGCTGGAGCATGATGGGGTCAGTCAGTTGGCTGACTATAGCGTGAAAAAATCCTCAATCAAAAGCGGCTATCCTGAGATCACCAAGGAAAATATCGAGCAGGTGCTCGGTATCACCCTGACGGAAGAGGAAAAAGAACTGATTGGGGCAAACTGGAAAGTGGATATCAGCGGCATTATTCAGGAGAAATGCCGAGCCGCAGGTGTGGCTCCCTACGGCAATGCCCGGGCCAGGGCAAAGGTCTGGACCTTCCCGGATGTGGTGCCTCTGCATCGGGAACCGCTGCACTCATCACGGCCTGACTTGGTCAAAAAATATCCGACGTATGAGGATCAGCAAGACAACTTCCGGGTAGATGTCAAGTTCATCTCTGAGCAGCAGGCGCAGGAATGGGCCAAAGACTTTCCGGTCATGTTCGCCACCATGCGGGTGGTCAATCTCAGCGGTGCGGGAATGCACACCAGAACAAGCAAATATCTGGCCAGTATTACCCCGGATATGTTTGCCAATATTCATCCTGAGCTGGCAGTCAAGCATGGTCTCCAGGACGGTGATATGATGTGGCTCCACTCGCCCCAGGGTACCAAAATCAAGGTGAAAGCCCGGTACAGCAAAACGGTTACCCCGGACCGAATCGCCCTGCCCTATAACTTTGCCGGAGTCATGCAGGGCGTTGATATGAGTGCAAACTATCCTGAAGGCACCAAGCCTTATGCAATCGGTGAGAGTTCAAACACTATCAGCAACTACGGATTTGATGTTGTTTCCCAAATCCCGGAAACCAATGCCGGTCTCTGTCGTATTGAAAAGGCATAAGGAATAAGGAGAATACATTATGGCTCGATTAACCTTTATTTTAGATACAGAACGTTGCATAGAGTGCTTCGCCTGTACTGTTGCCTGCGCCCAGGCGCACGATTTGCCAATAGAAACGAACCGGCGACGAGTAGTTACCCTGCATGAGGGCGTAGAGGGCAAGGAAACCACCCATTCCGTGGCCTGTATGCACTGCGCTGATGCACCCTGCGCACACGTCTGTCCTGAAGAGTGCTTTTATATCAGAGAGGACGGCGTTGTTCTCCATGATAAGAGCAAGTGCATCGGCTGCAAACACTGCCTCCATGCCTGCCCGTTCGGTGCGCCGCATTTTCCGGAACAGGGTTTTTCAGCAGGAGTTATGGATAAATGCACTCTGTGTGCTGGTGGCCCTGCTCCAACGAACAGCGAGGAAGAGAGAAAACTGTACGGGCAAAATCGAATTGCTGAAGGCAAGGTGCCGATCTGCGCGGCTGTCTGTGCGACCAATGCGCTGTTAGTTGGTGATGCTGATGAAGTGTACAGTATCTATAAAAAGCGACTGGATGCAAGAACGGGCATGACATCAGAGGCTTGAGAACCTGCTCTCACTGAACATCGGGGCGACCGGAACAGGTTGTCCCGCCTCGCTGTCATTTCTCGTTACATCTCTAGCTGTTACCACCCATCACTTTCCTTTACTTGCCCAGCAGGTCATCAAAAAACGCATTGAAGTTTCCACCTAAGCCCAAAAAGTTAGGCTTTAACTCAAGGTACTTATTTGCTGACTTCAATGCTGATTTCAACCTTCCCTCCCTGTTATCAGCCTCGACTAAAGCCAGCATCCGTTTTCCCTCGCTTGGATCATCGAAATGCACGCCCACAAGCAGTGCTTGCACCTTGTATGCCTTTTTTGTGCCTTCCGGGATAATCTTTTCCAGCCCCTGTTCAGCATACTCAAGCAGGGTCTCGTAAGCAACGCTGATCGTCGGATTATCCGGGAGCGGCACCCGTTCGCTCACTTTCAACCCTTTAAAGCCAGTATGCAGTTCCCGGAAGGTGAGCCAAATCAGAGCAAGGAAGATTTTACGCTCTTTACCTGTGACTGCGATATGAATCCGCCTAGCCTCGTTATCCGCTCGCACCACGGCCTGTGCAGCAAGCTGAGGATGCTCCAGCACTACCCCGGTGCGCCAGCGCAGCCTGTCCGCTATCTCCTGATGTCGCTTGACAATAAAACGGGGCATGACTGAGGGGGGCAGGAAGTCCTTATACTCCAGCAGGAACCGGAGCGCATCCTGTTCAGCAAAGGTGAACGCTGGCTCTGAGACCTCCAGCAGATCCGGGATAAGCACCTGGCCGTCTTCCAGTTCATAGCAAAGCTCAAACTTCTTCATCAGCTCAATGAAGTAGCCGTGATCCTGCCGGAGATAACGATAGCTGTCACCCTCCTGATAGCGGAGAATGTCCCGGAGATCATCCTTGCGAAACAGGCCCTTGGCATTGGCAATGGAGGGCGCATTGATGATCTTATACACGGCCTCAGTGACCCATTTGGGATCAAGGACATTTTTATGGGACAGGTCAAACTCTTTGAAGTGAATGACTATGCCCAGATCGTGCAGGAAATCCACCAGCACCTGTTGGCTGATCTCCCCCTTGACCCCGGCTTCCCGGCACAGAGTTTCGCAGGCTTCATAGCTGATGCAGGGATCGTTCAGCTCCTCCAGCTTCGCCTTTGCCCGGAACCAGCTTTCCGGCCATTCGTTACGGGTCAGCGGCACCTTGCTCAGTTCCTCTTCCAGGGCATGGCGGAAGGCCCGGATGCCGTTGCCAGTGCGGCAGGATGTGCGATAGAAGTCCACAATGAAAGGGTATTTCTTCTTGAGAAAAGGCCGGTTCAGATCAAAGCCGGGATTGGTGTCGTACTTGTTGAGGACGATGAGAACCGGTGAATCGCCGCCAAAGGTCTCAATATAGCGCAACCAGTGTTCGGGCCGCTCGTCCCGCCTGCCGTCCAGGACCAGCACATAGAGGCTGCGGTGGGACAGGAAAAACTGGTGGGTGGCGTGCATGATCTCCTGTCCGCCAAAGTCCCAGAGGTTGCAACGCAGTCCTTGGTTGCCAGTTTTTAGCTGCCAGGTCTTGATGCGGATGCCGTGGGTGGTTTCCTCGTGTTGATTGAACCGCTCCTCCCGGAGGCAACGGGTAAGCGAAGTCTTGCCGGAGGCCCCTTCACCCACCAAGATGACCTTGACCTCTGCTACTGTCCGGGTGCCTTCTTCGGCTGAGGCGAAGTATTCGCGTATGGCTTCGATGCCTTGGGTGGCGAGTTCTATGGGTGGGGAGGTTAGGGGGTTATTATTCCCCGCTAATTCGTCATAAAATATAAAATGGCCGTAAAGTTTCAGTTCCTCTAACTTAGACAGCTCCATGATCTCTGATGGTAGACTGGTAAATTTGTTGCCCCAGAGATGAAGATGTGTGAGGTTAGTAAGTTGAAAAATCTCTGGAGGCAGGGACGAAAGCCGGTTATCACCGAGATAAAGGTGGGTAAGATTATTCAGGTGTGCAATTTTAGGAGACAGAGAGGTAAGTTTATTATTACCAAGGTAAAGAGTGGTAAGATTTAGTAACTGAAAGAGTTGTGGAGGCAACTCGACTAATCGTTGATCTATGAGATTTAGTGTGGTTGCCCCTGTCTCTTTAGCCTCCTCAATCAACTGCAACGCCTCTTCATACCCCATCGCCTATTCCTCCATCCCTCGTAATACCGTAATCCGTAGGGGCGGTTCGCAAATCGCCCTTACAACACCTCATCAATCCTGCAACCCCGGCCCAGCGATAAATCACCGGGCTATTACCGCTTCTCCCTACGGGAGAGAAACAGCGTCCCAAAGGGACAGCACGACCATAGACCGGTGTTTCAACGCCGGGATGGATGTGCAAATCCTGCGCAAATCCCCCTCCGATCATCTCCGCAACCCCATCCACAACAAGCCCGATAGTACGATCGAGCCGACCCCGATAGTATGATCGGACTGAGGAGCATCGTACGAAGCTCCCGGAGACCATCGTACGATAGTCCGTCAGAGCATCGGCGAAGGTCAGAGAGAGCATCGGGCGAGGGAAAGGAAAAGTATCTGCACCATCTGCTCCGCCGGTTGCGGAGTTATTGCGGAAAGACAAAACGGTGTCTGGGTGCGGCAGGAGGTGGCTCAGGATCATCCCATCAGTGAAGCCAGTCATTGATCGGAGCCGCTTTGCGCTTTATCTCTGCAAGTGCAGAGAACATAGCAACTATCACTCCTCCGTTGTTTCAGTGATCAAATTCACTGTTAATCGAATGAGCAGGTCTTTCTGCTCTGGTGCGCTGGAGGCAATAAGCAGGGTCAGAGCTACCAAGGCTTTATCATCAAATTTTGAGCAATGCTGGTTGAACTGCAAAAACAGGAGAAAGAGAAAAGAAGCGATCCGTTTATTGCCGTCTGTAAAAGGATGATCTTTAATGACAAAGTAGAGCAGATGAGCTGCTTGTTCCTCAATACTCGGATAGAGTTCCTGACCGGCAAAACTCTGGCGTATCGCCCCAAGGATGCCGTCCAGACCTTGGCCTTGCTCATTTCCAAAGATATCTGTGGCCTCGCCTCGTTCCAGCAGATCCAGCCGCAACGAATCAATCGCTTTTCGCACTTCCTTATATTCCGGTACCCTGCCGCTTTTCTGATATTTGGACACAGACAAAGCGTCCTCATCATATTGCCAAAGCAATCGCCAAGTCCGGGCGTAATTCCTGACAAGGCCGAGTACAGATCGGCCATCATCATTCACCAGCTCATGGTTTTCCAAGGTACAGCTCAACAGATCCAGAACCTGCCTGACCTCAGCTACACCTTTTTCCGCCAGCCGTTTCTGATGCAGGGTGTATCCTTGTATTAGATGCTGCTTGAGGACAGTGGTGGCCCAAATACGAAACTGGGTGCCACGTCTGGATTTCACCCGATATCCCACCGAGATGATAACATCAAGGTTGTAATGAGCAACGTTATAGGTTTTTCCATCTGCGGCAGTATGTGCAAATTTTGCACTTACTCGTTCTCTATCTAACTCACCTTCTTTAAAAATATTATTAATATGCTTAGTTATGACTGACCGCTCTCGACCGAATAACTCCTGCATCTGTCCCTGTGTCAGCCAAACCGTTTCGCCCTTTAGCCGAACATCAAGCCCGGTTTGACCGTCATCCGTTTGATAGAGGATGAGTTCCCCTTGCTGGAACGACATATTATTGCTCCAGCTCCATACTGGTTTTCAGGTAGTTATAATCAGAAATGATCGTCCACTGCCGAGCCTTGTCCATAAAGGCCCGCTGCGAGGCTAAGAGCTCTTGAAAGAGCGGATTGGCAGCCGCATAGCCTGCCAACACCTCATCCGTAGCCTTTTTCATGGCCTTGAGCACAGGCCCGGGAAAGGTCTTGACCTTGATATCTGGATAGTCAGCCTTCATCTTGTCCCAGGCATCTGCGCTGGCAGCAAAGTTCTCATAATACATATCAGCGGCAGCAGCTTTCATGGCTGTCTGTAACATGGCCTGAAATTCGGGGGAGAGCTTTTTATAGGCCCGCTTGTTGATAAGAAACTGCATCTCTGAGGCTGGTTCATGCCATCCTGTGTAATAGTACGGAGCTACCTTGTGAAAGCCCATCTTCATATCCATGCCCGGCCCCACCCACTCCAGGGCATCAATGGTGCCACGGTCCAGGGAGGTGTACAGTTCGCCTGCCGGGATATTGGTGACATTCACGCCCAGCCGGGCAAAGACCTCACCGGCAAGACCGGGAATCCGCATCTTGAGTCCCTTCAGATCATCAAGGCTGTTGATCTCCTTTTTAAACCAGCCCCCCATCTGCACCCCTGTGTTGCCGCCCGGATAGCAGAGTACCTTGAAGCGGTCATAGACCTGTTGCATGTACTGCATGCCGTCGCCGTAATAGAACCAGGCATACTGTTCCGCTGTGGTCATGCCAAAGGGGAGGGTCGTGAAAAAGACCGTGTTAATATCCTTGCCCTTCCAGTAATAGGAACTGCTATGCCCCATCTGGTACTGGCCGCCCTTGACCATATCCAGGACTGCCAGCGGAGCCTTGTGCTTTTCCTTGCCCTCCACCCGGATAATAAACTTGCCGCCACTCATCTCCTTGACCATCTTTGCCACCTGAGCCGGCGGCGAGGCCAGCGGGGTCAGGGTTGAAGGCCAGGTTTCAGCCAGTTTCCATTTCACGGTTCTCACGGTTCTGCCAGCGGCTGGATGCCCGAAAACAGTGAGCAACAGCAGCACTGCAAGGAGTGTTTGTACGATGGAACGCTTATGTTGCATGGTATTTCCTCAAAGATTCAGGTTCAGCGTTCAGCATGGAGCATCAACAGGATGCAGGATGCGTTATTTTTTCCTCTTCTGCTGTTTTGGTTCAGCAACCACCTCTGCCTTGAGATGGGGAAAGAGAATAACATCACGAATAGAGGGCGAATCCGTGAGTAACATCACCAATCGATCAATCCCGATCCCCTCCCCTGCTGCCGCAGGCATACCGTACTCCAAGGCGCGAACATAGTCTGTGTCCAGTTCTGGATGGACTTCCTCGTCATCGCCCCGCTCGGCAATCTGCTTGGCAAAGCGTTCATGCTGATCAATGGGATCGTTCAGCTCAGAAAAGGCATTGGCCAGTTCCCGACCCGTGATAAACAGCTCAAAACGATCTGTGATGGTCGGATCGTCCTCGTTGCGACGGGCCAGCGGCGAAACCTCAGCAGGATAGGCTGTAATAAAGGTCGGGTCAATGAGCTTTTCCTCCACCAGTAGCTCAAACAGCTCGGTTTTGGCCTTGCCCGGCCCGGCATCAGGTTGGAGCTTGATCCCATGTTTCTTTGCCAGCCCCATGACAGTGGTGTCATCCTCAAGCAGCGTAGGATCAATCCCGCCCACTTCTACCAGGGCCTCGTCCATTGTGTAGCGTTGCCACGGTGGAGCCAAGTTGACTGGCATTCCCTGATAAATAATCTCCGCAGAACCGCAAACCTGCGTTGCAAGAGAAGAGATCATCTCCTCAGTCAGGTCCATCAGATCCTCGTATGTTACGTATGCCTGATAGAACTCCAGCATGGTAAACTCTGGGTTATGCCGGGTGGACAGGCCCTCGTTGCGGAAGTTGCGATTAATCTCAAAAACACGTTCAAAACCACCCACCAATAACCGTTTCAGGTAGAGTTCTGGGGCAATACGGAGAAAGAGATCCATATCCAAGGCATTATGATGGGTTTGAAAGGGCTTGGCCGTGGCCCCGCCCGGCACAGGCTGCATCATCGGGGTTTCTACCTCCATAAAGCCCCGTTCCGTGAGAAACTCTCGAATCAGGCGGATAATCTTCACTCGCTTGCGAAAGGTCTCCCGGACTTCAGGATTGACAATCAGATCCACATAGCGTTGGCGATAACGGGTCTCCACATCTGTGAGGCCATGAAATTTCTCCGGCAAGGGACGCAAGGATTTAGTGATCATGTACAGACGAGACGCCTCAAGCGAGGGTTCACCGGTCTTAGTCTTAAAAAGCCTGCCCTCAACCCCGACAATATCGCCCACATCCCATTTTTTAAAACGCTGAAACTCTTCGTCCAGCAGGTCCCGACGGGCATAGACCTGCATTTTGCCTGATTCATCCTGGACGTGAAAAAAGGCGGCCTTGCCAAACTTCCGCAACGACATAATACGTCCGGCTATTCGATAGACCGCATCATCCGGGGCATGGGTTTCCGGCTCCAAGGCATCAGCCAAGGGCAGGATGTCCTTTACCGGCTGAGGGTTCTTAAAATCATTACTAAAAAGATTAACCCCAGCATCGGCTAGGGTTTGCGCTTTGTCACGGCGTTGCTTGAGGAGTTGGTTTTGATTGTCCATGAATTATCTACTATTTAAATATAATGTGGTTATGTATCTTTTAACAGGTCGCTTTAGTCGCCATCAGGGAGATATTTTGCCCGCAAATTTTGCGAAACCTCTTTGGTCATTTGCAAGACCTTTTCTGCATGTTCCAAGCGGAGTGAGCCAGTACCGCAACTGGGGGTAATCAGGGTCTGCCTGAGCAGATCAGCTTGGTCTCGGCCCGGTCGAACAAGCTTTTTCATCTGATCCTCCCAGAGCATGGTCAGGGATTCTGTACTCTCCTTTTCAATATCATAGGGTTTCCCTGTTGGAATACCGCCCCAGGCCAGAATACCGCCTCGATCAAGATAGCTCTGCACCTGCTCATCTAAGGCGGCCAGCTTATCAAAAAAGCTGTAGGCATCAAAGCTCAAAATATCGATGTGTGAGTCCAGCAACAGCCCCCATTCGGTATTGGCACAGACATGAATTCCTGCCAGACCACCAGCCTGATGAATGGCCTCTGCCACCTCGTTGATCATGTCCTGAATTTCTTCATTGTTGACCGAGATAAAGGCGGATGAACCCAAACCGGCCAAGGCGGGTTCGTCAATAAACAGTATCACCGGTTTATTATTACAGCAGGCCAGAAATCGGGTTTGCCACGCCGCTTTCATGGCAATACCCTTTATCACCATTTCTCGGATGGTCTCATCATAATAGCCAGCCCGACCCTGCGCATCTTTGATGCCAGTCAACATGGTAAAGGGGCCTGTGACCTGCCCTTTTAACGCAACAAGGTCTTGGTTATACTCTTGGTTATACGGCCCTTGTTTTTCTTGTATGGCTTCAGCAAAACAGTACAAACCCTCTGCCCGTTTCCGACTGACTCGGAACCTCTCCCCTGCTGGCACTTCTGCATTTTCCAGTACAGCCATGTAGTCCTCGTAAAAGGCCAGCATCTGCTCTTCAAAATCAGCAGCGCTGGTGTCGTAGAGGATGCGACCTTCTGGGTCATGCAGGTTCTCTTCCCGAATACAGGGGATTCCCTCGGCAAACTGAGGTATCATGCCCTCAAACGGGTCACCCGGCAGTTGGGGCCAGAGGGGAATTTCCGGGGTTGCTGTGAATATTCGTTCAAGGGCCTCCTTATGGTCGCTCAAAGGCAGGGAGCCTATGAGGACAGGGAGACCGTCTGCGGTGAAATTCTTCTTACTGGGCATTATCATTATTTTTTATCAACCTCAATTATGATGGTTACGCAAAAAGTCCAAAATGAGTATTAAGAACATAGCCTGTTCATATGAAGAGTAAGACGTTCAATTTGTGCGTGAAGCATTTTTAACTCTTCCAGACTAGACACCGATTGTTCAAATTCTGAGCCATCGCTGTAAGTGATCTGATACAGATAGCTCTCAAGTGGGGAAGTCATCTCAAATTTTGGTGCCTGTAAAAAAGCAGTTGCTGACGCAACAGATTCAAAACAAACAGGCATGGAGTCCTGTCGCAGCGCCAGTCGTATCTCTTGTGGTAACGCACTAAGGCTTGCTTTTACTCTGTCCACATAAGATGTAATTGTTGCCTGTCCCAGCAGTCTATGCAATGCTTTTTGAACTGCCTTTTTTTTCTCCGTAGTAAAAAGCGCAACAAACGTCTCTACAAGCGCTGCTTTCTTGCTTTCTGCAAGTCGATCCGGGTAATCAATTATCAATCCGCACTCGGAAAAAGCCGTGATAATTTTTTCTTTTGGCACATAGAAAAGATCAATCTTTCTGCTTCTGACCAATGCTCGTGCAGGCCGACTGAAATCTCCGGCTGCTACAATCCCCAAGAATCTTGCTGTCGGGTATGTTTCACGCATCGGCATCAGCTTGCCACTGTCATCCCGTGCCTTATCTTTAGAGTGCCGTGTTCCTCGCCGCCAAAAACACTCAATAAAAGCGACAGGAATCCCCACCTTGTTTTCAGAACCATCCAGTTCCAGTACATAATCAAAGTCAACCGAATTGCCGTCCAGATCATCCCAAAGGACTTTACCGTTACGCACTGTTCTTGTTATAAAACGCGAATCAACAAACAGCCTGAGTTTTTTAACAACTTGCTGAAGTAACGGAAAAACAAAATATTCCTCATACCAATCGCCGATAAGCTGACCAAGTTTATGTCCAGAAGAGGCATTGCGATTTACCATAACTTTATCCTTCAATCCACAACCGACCTTCATGAAGCGGAACTCTGTGCTTTCTGTTTTTCCATTTAATATTTCGATCCCGCAACTTTTCAAAGGAGTAGGAATTAAATCCTGCTGCCAGAGCCAGCTCACCTAGCCATCTATCAACAGCGAGATAAACTCCATAAGGAGCTGAATCTCCAATAACAAAACACATTCTTCCACCCTTCCTGCATAACGGTCGAAGTACCTGAAAAATATTTCCAAGGTCTGTAAAATATGCAGCAGCCATCGTATGATATGTTTTCCTTCCTCCTCTTGTACGTCGTACCTGCTCCAACTCCCTGCATGCCACAGTCAATTCATCTATAATTGGAGACAAGACCTCTTCAGTGAGGAGAGTATCTAGCTGTAGTTTTTCTTTTGCAGAATGTTGTGAACAAGAGCGTAACAAATATTGCCTAACAGATGCATGCAACTCGCTCCATCCTGTTATTTCTCCCCAGAATGTCATTTCCAGACGGGTGGCATCTGCATAATCGTAATTATTTGGATAAGGCGGTGAGGTAATAATGAGATCAAAGGGCTTTTCAACTATATGTTGTGGATCACGGGCATCGATCCGTAAAACTTGCGCACCTGAAAGCCACCCTTGTTGTTGAGCTATTTTGATATCGTCAATTAGCTGCTGCATTTTCAGAGCAAATGCTGAAAAGGGATCAGAAACTTTTGTTTTTTTCTTGTTCGGCAGCACATACTGCCATTGAGCAGTGCCTGCGGTACTGCACGGACGGAGTATACTCGTAATACAAAGCCAGAGGAGTTCATGTTCCGCCACTCTCTTGTCAAAATCAGCTAAAAAGATGTCTTTCAATGCATCCAGCTTTTTCAGAGAGTCATCTGTAAAACACTTCTTCAGCAAGGGAGGCACATCCGGTCGTCTCTTGATATGATTCCCTTCCTGTGCTTTTTTTATAATTTTTTCGGCCATTCTCTGCAATTGATATATATCAGCACTTCCCCACCCGAGTTTGGCCTTGGCAACCCGATGAATGAAGGGATGCGGCTCAAATCCTATCGCATTTGCCTGTACAGCCTCAGCCGCCAATAACGTCGTGCCTGATCCAGAAAACGGGTCTAAGACGTTGAGTATCTCCTTTCCGTCACGACAATGGCACTGGATTTCCCGTTCCACCCATCTTGCGGAAAATCCAGCAGAATAACGAAACCATCTGTGGACAGGTAACTTCATATTATCAGTAAAGGTACCTGATCGAGAATGTTGCTTTTTAATAGAAGCAGTTGGCATACTGCATTCTGGAAAAAGGGACTGCTGTTTATATACTTGCAAAATAGTGAAAATTTATTTATTAAACTACGTTACTTAAACGAATTGCCTTTTTTCCTACCTTGCTTGATTCTCCATCGAAGAATAACCTGCACCAGCCCTACAATCAGCAAGGTCAGATTCACCCCAAAGGCAAAACTTGTAAAGATCGTCTTGTTCAAAATTTGAGCCTTTACCGAAGGCCAGTTGTTCACCCGCACAGTAACATCTTTTGCAAGAACAGGATAGGGTACCAGTTCTCCATCGGCAGCAAAAAAGGTTTTTCCGTTTAAGTGATCTTGCAGACGTTTTTCTCCGATAAAAACCAGAAAATTATTCCCGGTTTTTTCAAGGGATAATGGTGAATCCTTCTGGGTCCAATAGATACTATGGTCTCCGTAAAACACCTGCATGAGATCAGCGTACAGACTGCTTCCTGTGGTGAAAACACCGATCATGCCGATAAGCAATAATGGATTGATAAACTTCATTGTTATTTTTTTTCCTCCCTACTGTACAGTACTGTTTTTAGATAATCCTCGGTGAGAATGAACTCCGGTTCCGTCTTATTCATCTCCCGCATCAGCGGCAGCACCTTGGTACGGATTCCCATGCCTCGGTAATCCACATACTTATAATCCCGCAGCACTTCCATAATAATAGTATTTCTCGGTGATCTCTGCCCGGCAAGCCGCACCAAGTCAAGGCAGGAAATATCCGTGCGCAAAACCGGCATATTATCACCTTTTAACTCAACTCCTGAGTTTTCTCCGTTGAGGATAATTTCCTGCAATTCTTTTTTTAGCATAGCGGACAAGGAATCATTGTACAAAGAAGATGATCGTTATTTTTTTCGACTGACCTGAACGACAACCTTTCGTTTCTTATAATCAATATCCAATATTTGGACATGAAAAACTCCCGCTGAAGATGTGAACTTTTCTGTATATCCTCTCAACGCCGCCCGAACAGATGATTTTTCCCCTTCGGGAGCAATGTTGAGACTGACAAACTCCTCTCCCTCAATATTCTGAAAAAGAACTGAAAGATTGGTTCGAGCCTCTCGGATAAACAGAGACTGATGTCCTGTTATGGTATAGCTGGATTCAAACGGGACATAAGAAGCCTTGGGTGGATCGACAGGCTGTTCTTCCTGAGTATCTTCCCAACCGATACAATTTTTGATTTTATCTGGTGCAACTGTCGCTATCAAAGTAAGTACGGCAACTGTTAAACCGACAAACCATTGGAATGTAGTGTTTGTAAAAACACGCTTTACTCTGGCGAATCTTCCGCATTGCCCGCTATTGCTCATGTTATTTATTTGGACAAGGGAACCTTCCGAAACTGAACTTTGAATTTGTTGCAATTAATTTCAAGCAGAGCGATCCCTGTTATCTTTGGAGAAACACCTCCAAAACTAATACTTGCCTTAACAGGAATATCAGAAACGAGAACTTTGTCTATATAGCCATCGCCTTTTGTATAACCAATTTGCGCTTCTGTTGCTCCATATTCATTTCCTTCGTAATCAAAAAGTCTTGAATATCTGTTACCATACATGCCAATTTCTTTATCCTTCCCAGGGCTGGTTATCAAAAAAGAAAATGTTATAGTTCCATTGGATAGTTCACATTTCATTAGCTGAAATATAAATCCTCCAGCTTCAAGCGTTTGTAGAGACTTTCTTGGCTTCCCTTTCCCTATATCACCAGGAGTAAGGCTAGTGGCAAGTAGAACCTTAACGGCTTCTGTTTTAGCAATATCTCCGGCTATTGCATCAGTCACTTCCGCTGTGGAACTCTCCAATACCTTGGCTGTAATTCTTACACTATCTCCAAAAGGCGTAAGCGTCCCGGTAATCAAGGCATCCACCCCGGCAATCTTTCCTAGTTTCCTTGCAGTAGCAGGGTCAATTAACCCGGTTGCAGAGAGCTTGTTTTCTTTGATAATACTTTTGAGGTGGGTTCTGTCTACAACCTTAAAGCCCTTGCCCGCACCGACAAGAGCAACGGAAAATTCCTCAGCGATAAATCGGCCAAGCTCTGTCACATCACCCTGAAGATCGGTGAAATCCACAACAGCGATTTTGGCTTTCTTCGTCACAGCAATTTTTTCCGCCATTGTTGCAGACATTTTTTTTATTTCGGCTTCATAAGCTGATGCACTGTAAACTGCTGCCAGACAAAAAAATATCGCCAACATTACAATATGCCTTAACTTCATTGATGCTTCTCCTTTATTCTTTTCTCAGACCATGCTCCTGCTTCAATCCCTGAAGCTCTTCAATCGACAAGCCTGTAATCTCCGCAATCGCCTCTACATCAAGACTCCCGGAAGCAAGCAGTTTAACCGCAACTTCTCTTTTCCCCTCCATTTGTCCTTCTGCTCTCCCTTCGGCCCTTCCTTCCTCTCTTCCTCTTTTCTCGCCCTTGATAACCCCTATGGTATAAGAGGATTCCACCATACTCGCCTGATAATGAAGATCGTCCTGGTATCTTTCAAACGCCAGACGCACTTCTTCAGGAAAATCAGACGGCAGAATATCTCGCAAAGCTCCCATTCACTCCCCAACCAGCGAACGAATAAACGGCCCCACCGCTTCTGGTCCTTGTCTATCCACCAGCTTAATGGTCGCAGTGCCAATAACGGCCATGTCCGCCTTCCCCTCGAGCAGGGCCACATCCTCCCGGCTACTGATGCCAAAGCCCACGGCCAACGGCAAATCCGTTGCCTGTCGGCACCGCTCAAGATATTGCGCAAGCTCATCATCCATAGCAGTCTGTTGACCAGTCACTCCCTTACGAGCCACGCAGTAAATAAATCCACTGCCCTGCCCTGCCACCTCAGCCATGCGTGCATCTGTTGAGGTCGGGGTAAAAAACATAATAGCTGCCATCTCCTCTTTCTGAGCCAGCCCGAGATACTCTCCCCCCTCTTCTGGCGGCAAATCCGGCACAATAAAGCCCTTTATGCCGATCTCTTTTGCCCGCTGAATAAACGCAGGTAAACCATAGCGGTAAACTATATTATAATAGGTCATAAAGAAAAAATGAACCTGTGGAAACTCCTCAACGATTTCCTTGGCAAAGGTAAAGCTCTCCTCAACTCGAATCCCAGCAGCAAGGGCATCCTGATTGGCCTTAAGAATCACAGGCCCGTCTGCCATTGGCTCGGAAAAGGGGATCTGAAGTTCAATGCAGTCCACCCCGTTCTCTGCCATCTGGCGAATAACCTTCCGATTAACCGCTAAGGAGGGGTAGCCCAAAACAAGATGAGTCATGAGGAGGATGGGCTTTTTTTGAAGTCGTTGTTGTATATCTTGCTGTATATTTTTTTGTATATTCATATTATGTTATCCATTCATTAAAAGTTTACTCAAGCATTTACTCTGTACACAACCCATATCTTCTTAAAAGGATAATCAAAACCTTGTTCATTTCTGTCCAGACAGTGCTTAACGTGTCATCATCCTGCCACCACTGTTCTGCTGGGGTTAAGCGGCTGCCAAAGTCTCCAGAACTGATTACCCTGACGTTCACCCGGTGTACCCCCCTCTGTGCAAGTTGAGCCGTAAAGATGAGGTCAGCCCTGCGGGTGTGATAGGGATCCGTCACGACCAGTATATCTTTTATCTTATGAGTACGGCAATATGCCTCCACTAACTCAGCATCGGTAAAGGTGTTTTGCGATCCCTCCAAGATGGTTATCTTGCCCTGTGCTGCGCAATCCGGGCAAAGCCGATGTAGCATAGCATCCCAGGCATTTTTTTGCTTATCCACCAGGACAAGATGCTGGACCAGACCAGCCGCATACAGTGAAAGTCCTTTGTAAAGCCGGCTTCCTCCGCCACCGCCAAGAATAACGGCTATTTTAATCGGTTCATCAACAGGTTCATCTACAATCAGCAGAAAAGGAGCATAGCGCATAAAGACTATCTCACTTACTATAATCAGTAAAACACCGCAACACAGGCCAACGAGAAAAGTAGGGAGTCGGGTTTTCAAACGTGTTCTCCTTGTATCCTTTTGTTCTTAGCCTCTTTTCAACCTACTCTTTGCTCAATAAGATGCGCAATCCCTCAGTAAAACGCCTGAAATACAGCCAAGGCAACAGGATTTTTTTTTCCTCTTGATAACGCCAGAGCATAAAATCTGGTGGGGGAAAAAGGTTCTGCACAATATAAAGAAAACGCTTGGGCCAGCTCGGCAAGCCCTGAAGTTCGAGCAGGGTCATCCTTTTGATACCATCATTTCTGTTGTTGCCCAAGAGCTGATACGAGGCTTCTGCTGCATTTTTTTCTTTTCCCTCCTGCATAACAGCCTGTAAGGTCTGAGAGCAGACCGGGCCAAACCAAGACTGCGCTGTTTCTATAGCATCAGCACAGAGCGAAAGAATCTCAAGTTCCTGAGCCCGCTCATAAAACTGTTTGCTCTCAGCTTCTGTCATTCCTTGGCAAAACAGATGAATATCATACAGCCAAATCAACCGATCACCGCTATGCGAGAAATGGCCTGCTCGATGAAAACAGGCAAAAATAAACGCATCCACCTTGCTTAAGGTGCGGGCATTTTCTCCGAGGACTGGAATGGGTTCAGCCTGTGTAAAGATATTTCCATTGGCAAAGTCCTGACCAAAATCCCGACTAAACTGACGGTTGCAATTACTCACCTGCCAATGCACATCATAGCGGCAAGTAATCCCCTGTATATTTTTTTTGGCATAGCTCATTTGGGTGTTAATATACTCCACCTGCGCCTCATGCAGCGGAGCATAGCCCATTTTTTTCATTATCCCCTTTACCTTACTTTGATCCTTTGCAGGGATAAGGATATCTGTATCACATCTGGGCCGCAGACCTGGTTCAGGATACAGGGTGTACGATAGAGGCGTTCCCTTGAGAAGCAGCGGATAAACATGTATATCTGCAAAGGCGGATAACAGATGACGAAGATCCCTTTCTGCAATCACCTCAAAGGCGGCTTGCTGCAGAGCTGTCTTGCGCAGACGCAGCAACAGGTTATCTGGCCAAGCTTTAGTTACAGCTCTGGCTGCGACTAATCGCTGAAACAGGAGCGGTGCCATGCCTTGGGCAACAACATCCTGAAAAAAGATCTCTTCTGAGAGGGTTGCTGGCCATACTGCCTCCTGTTCAATAAAGACCTGCGCAAGCAGTTTCGCACTCTCAGGGTGCATTCCCCGAACCATTATTATTTTCTTTTATTCCCCTTCATTTTTATAATTAATTGATCATTCTCCGTTTTCAACGGCAGACCCTCCTGAAAAGGGATAAAAAAGGAAAAGACAGATACGGGATCACCCTTACAACACCGCTGTCACCGTATTGCTCGGTTCTCCTTCACCTGCCTTGTTGATCGCAATGACGCGGTACTCCCACTCCTTGCCGTGTTCCTCACTATTCAGCGTGACCTCAGTGTCAATTGCAATCCCAGCCAGTGTCCAGGTGCTGTTTTCGGTCAACTCCCGCCGTTCGATCTTGTAGGAAGCCGGGACACCGCCGTTGGCAGGCTTTTTCCAATCCAGAGTCAGCCAACCCGCACCCTGCTCCGGCACTTCAAGGAGTCTCGGCTGTCCGGGTGCCTGCAAGGCATGCGGTTCTGCCCTACCGCCCCAGCCCAGTTCCGATAACAAGGCATCATCATCATGCACTGCGTCCTCGGCATAATGGAGTATGCTTTTCATCTCTGTCATCATGTGATCAAAGTCGGCCTGCTTGGTATCTGTGGCCTGTTTGGATGCTGCCAAGGCCATCACCTGGGCATCACTGGAAGCAATCACCTTATCCAGACTGGCCTGGAGTTGATCTGGCGAGGTGGGTGGATTGGGGAAGTTGGAATTGTCTTGCAGGCCAGCGATGATCTTCTGGGCCAGGGCTATGATCTTTGCTTCGGTGTTTGGAAAACGCATGGTACTTCCTCCTTGCTCTGATGTCTGTTTTTTTTGTTCGACGTGTCAGTCTGTATGTACTGTGTTGTGCAAAATATTAATATATTTCTTTTTCATCATGAAAGAACACGTTTAAATCATCCCAATTGTAACTTAAATCGGCCTGATTTACATGTAAATTACTCTGATTCACACTTAAATCGACTTAATTGAAGTGTAAATTGATCCGATTTAAACTTCAATTGCCCTGATTGAAGTGTGAATCGTGTTAATTCAGATTGACTTTGAACCGATTCAAGGGTGAATCGCTTTGATTGAACCGGCAGGAAGACCGTTGCCAATCGCCTCCGGGGGT
>QYLO01000020.1 GCA_022766165.1 Candidatus Electrothrix gigas | reverse complement strand
TGGCAATTGTGGCCGTTATTTCTTTTTCCCCGCGAATTTTTATCTGTCGGGGAACCCCGGAGTTGCGGGAGAAATATTCTTTCACGCTAATATTTTTGCCACGATGGCGAACTTTTCTGCTTCTGTCTACTTGGCTGATAATTTGTGTTGATTTATAGACAGATGCGGCACCGCTAAGGAATTTTTTGTTGCCATATAATGCGTCTGCGTTGATGCAATTCACCTTGATATCAGGGTATTTTTCCTTAAACTCCTTGAGAAGCTGAATCGCCAGTTCATTTTTTGAAGGATAGTTTGGATTTTTAGGTGGTCTTTTCGGTCGTCGAGCTGGCGGAATCCCAATTTTTTTGAGCTGTTTGCACTTTTTTCTCCACTGAGTAACTGCTGGATCAGGCATGTAAAATTTAAATCCTACCGGAAGCGTAATCCTTGATGTGGTAAGAACAAGAAACACCACGCATTGCCCCATAGCATAACCACCGGTTGCCTTGTCCCTGAGTTTATGGACCCACGAAATTTTTTTTGTACGTTTGGAACGATGGTTGTCCGTCTCATCAATATTGAGAACCCCACTGGTAATTTTGTACAAAGTTATCAGAACAGTTCCTGATGCTTGAAGGAGTAAAGGCCAAGGGATTTTGGAGTGACGAAACATCCAAGACAGGGCATTCTTTTTGTACTTGCCCAAACTAACCTTTTCGAATTTTTCCCAGCATATCGAATTAGTTGCTAACGTGGCCAAAACACAAAAAGCCAACCAGTATTTTTGTTTTTTTGACAGTCCGTTGCCGGGGCTGTGAGCCCTAATCCTATCGTCTATTTTTTCAAAAAAATCAGCAATAAAACTTGGCAAGTTTTTCCCGATAACCATGAGTTCTCTCTTAGTGGATGACAATATTGAGGACTCAGTGTTATAATAATATTTATATTTTGAAAAGTTAAATCTCGACTCACCATCCTTATTGTACTCTTTGGGGAGTTGGCCTAGCTTTAGAACGTCGAAGGGTTTCGCAAAGCTTAATCCGTTTTATTGTTAGACCAATCTCCCTATTTCTTATTTTGGGATTCAAAAAAGATTCCCTAATTGAACAGAATTCTTGAAAACTTTGCAAGGTAAAAAAACTGGATCATCGAGTGATACACCTCGGCAAGCGGCAGCGTACACTCCAGACAGTCAGAAGAAAACTCCTCCTCGCTCTGGAACAGCTCCAGCTTCCAGCTCTTTTTTCGCCGAAAAACCATGACCGCCTGCCGATCCTGGGCAATAAGGACATACTCCTGCAACGAGGGAAGTGAGGTATAGGCCATGAATTTTTCTCGCCGGTCAATACGTTCAGTTGTCGGGGAGAGTACCTCAACGATCAGGCAGGGACGGGTTCGGTAATACTTTTCGTTATCCTCCGGATCACAGCTAACCAGTAGATCTGGATAGTAAAAGACATCCTCTTCTGCAATCTTGAGATAGACCTTCATGTCCGCCATAAAGACCTGACAGGGCGTATTGCGGGCCGCCGCATGAAGAACGGCAAACACATTACCGGCAATCAGGTTATGGGCCGCACTTGCCCCGCCCATAGCATGGGTGGTACCGTTGATGTATTCATGTCGGATCTCGGTCTGCTGCTCTCCATTCAGGTAGTCCTGAATGCTTACGCCTTCGTGAATGGTCTGTGTTTTCATCATCCAGCTCCCTGTTGCAATTTTATTTCACCCGCACCGCCACAGAATTGGCATGGGCACTTAACCCTTCCAAGTTTGCCAGTCGCTGGATATGATCCGCATCGTTGAGCAGGGCCTGACGGGAATAGGAGATAATAGAACTCTTCTTGAGAAAGGTCTCCACCCCAAGGGCCGAAGAAATGCGGGCTGTACCCATAGTGGGCAGAACATGGTTGGGACCAGCCACATAATCACCAGCCGCCTCTGGGGTATGCGGGCCAAGAAAGATAGCTCCAGCATGTTTGATCTTGGGTAACCACTGCCAAGGCTCTTCCACCTGCAGCTCAAGATGCTCAATAGCAATCTCGTTCGCCAGCTGAACCCCTTGTTCCAGATTCTCCACCACCAGGATCAGACCCCGTTGTTCGAGCGAGGTTCTAGCGATATCCTCGCGGACTAGCTCTGGCAGTTGTTTTTCCAACTCCGCCTTGACTGCCTCAGCAATGCGCATCTCGGTGGTAAGCAGCAGGGCCAAGGCCATAGGATCATGCTCGGCCTGGGCCAGCATATCCGCAGCAATATAGGCAGGGTTCGCGGCATGATCAGCAACAATCAGCACCTCGCTGGGGCCAGCGATCATATCAATGCGCACCTTGCCCATGACCTGCCGTTTTGCCTCAGTGACAAACTGGTTGCCCGGCCCGACAATGACATCCACCGCAGGCACAGACTCAGTGCCAAAGGCCAAGGCGGCAATGGCCCAGGCTGATCCGGCCTTATAGACCTCAGTGATTCCAACTTCCTTGGCTGCCATGAGCAGGGCCGGAGCAATCTTGCCGTCCTTATTGGGCGGGGTCATCATGATCCGCTGCTGCACCCCGGCAATACCTGCAGGAATCGCATTCATCAGCACTGAAGAAACCAAAGGGGTGGAACCGCCCTGTCCTCCAGGCACATAGAGGCCTGCGGAGTCCACAGGCCGAACCAAACGCCCGGTAATGGTGCCGTCGTCACGGGTCATCATCCAGGAATCTTCCATCTCCCGCTCATGAAACAGGCGAATCCGCTCCGCAGCAAAACTAAGCGTTGTCATGAAATCATTATCAACCGCCTCTGCTGCTTTGGAAAACTCTTCTTTGCTCACCTTGAATGCTTTAAGACTCAGCTCTGGCGCATCAAAACGGCGAGTATACTCCAACACGGCTTCATCGCCACGATTGCGCACCTGGTCCAGGATATCTGTCACGGTCTGGGCGCAGTTGCTGTCAGCAAGGGCAAAGCGGTCTCGCAGGCTATCCATGCTCTTTTTTCCCTGATCTGTTGCATAATTTTCAATACGAATAGTCATAAATTTTCCCTCTAAAATATCAAAATCCTTTTTTCAGACCCTTATAAAACAAAGAAACCCCGCCCCAAGGGACGAGGTTGTCAAATAACCCGATGAATCGAACGCTGTAGGGGCAGGTCCCTGTGCCTGCCCGTTTATATCTCGCACAGATATTCAGGGCAAACACAGGGATTCGCCCCTACAATCACTCTGCAAAATAAAATCAACAGATTATCACCAGTCTTCTTCCTCACTCGGTTCCCGCAGGGAAACCACCGCCTCTTTATCACGCTCTGCGACCTGCTGAACCACCTTGGCAGGCACCACCTCAAAACTGTCAACAAGCTGAACAATGCCCAACTGACCTTGACAGAGACGGTCAATCATCTCTTTATCCACAAAAATTCGGTGGATCTTTTTTCCCAGAGCAAAGTGATAGGCCTGTCCGTTTTCATTCCGCTCCAGGCGATTCTGCATCACAAGTTGCTTAATCTGAGCCTGTAGCTCATGCTGCTTTTGTTCCTCAGCCTGCTTCCGGCTCAGTTCCCTGTTTCGGGCCACCTCAGCAGCTCGTGCAACTTCAGCCTTTGAGATCGGTTTTCTGCCACTCTTCCTGACAGACTTGCTCTTTTTCTTTTTTTTGCTCTGAACGTACTGCTCCTGCTTGACCTTATTGGCCTGCTTTTTACTGACCAGCCCGGCCTTGAGCAGCTGCTCCTGTAGTGGATTCCCCATCGTTATCTCCTCCAATTGCTACATGATAGTTTTCGAATCGCCCAGTTTTTTTTCCTTTATCGGAAAAGTGCTTTTCTTGCGAGCAGCTCGGGCCAAGGCCCGCATATCCCTGGTTCTGTCTGACTCATCAACAATTTCCCGCCCTATAATCTCTTCAAGAATATCCTCTAGGCTGATGACTCCCGTCACAGAGCCGTACTCATCCACCACCACAAAGAGATGCTGATTCTTTTCAAAAAACTCTAACATCACCTTGTTGAGCAAGGCAATCTCTGGAACAAAATGAACCGGGTGCATAATGTCTTTGAGGCAGCGTTCCCGGTTCCCCTCTACTGTTGCCTGCATGACCTCATAGCTGAGGACAATTCCAACCACATCATTGCTGTCCCTGCCATAGACTGGCACCCTGCTGTGCATACGCCACTGGTCAGTCAACAGAGCAGCCTGTTCTACGGTCATATCCCTGCTCAGGCTAAACGTTACGGTTCGCGGGGTCATAACCTGACGCACGGTTTTATTGCGCAGGGCAATAATATTGGTGATCACCTGTTCTTGGTCCCGTTCTATTTCGCCAGATTTACGACTCATACGGGCAATGGCAATCACTTCTTTTGCTGAAACCTCGGATCCAGACGATTTCGGAATCAGATGGGTCATGGCCTGACAGATTAAAATAATCGGTTTCAGGACAACAACCATCAGATGAAGGGGACGGGCTATATAGGGTGCCAATAAACCGTTGAATTCCACCCCTATGGTCTTGGGCAAAATTTCCGACAAAAGAAGAATAACCAAGGTGAAAAAGACAGAAAACCAGATAAGGTTGTTTGCCCCAAAAACTGACGCAGCAGCAGCACCGGCAACAGCGGCCCCCATAGTGTTGGCTATAGTGTTCAAGGTGAGGATAGCCGTAATGGGTTGATCTATATTTGTCTTCAACTTCTTGAGAATAGCCGAAGTTATTGGTCGTGTATTCGCCAGCAGCTCAATGCGGCTCATGGGCAACGAATAGAGTACAGCCTCCAGCAGGCTACAAAATGCAGAAGTAAACACGGCAAAACTGACAGCAAGAACAAGTTCCAAAAGCATAATACCCTCCAGTAGGGGCAAGGTACTTGTGCCTGCCCGATTTGTACACCATGCGATTTATCCGGCGAACACAGGAATTCGCCTCTACAACTCTACAACAACATTACAGCCCAATTTCATGCCGATAGGCCCGCTCATACACGGCAATAACATCGGCAAGGGAAGGCTGGCGGGGATTATTCTCCACAGGCCGGGTCACGGTCAGAGCGATTGCAGCCATTTCAGGAATTTTGTCCAAGGGAATATCCAGATCTTGTAAGGTTGCCGGAATACCCACATCCCTGTTCAAATCATACAAGGCTTCAACACAGAGAGAGGCAGCATCACGGCGGGATAATCCCTCTGTATTCTGTCCCAGCACCTTGGCAAGCAGGGCAAACTTTTCATAATTGCCTGGCAAATTATACTGTACTATATATGGCAGCAATACAGCATTAGCCAGTCCGTGCGGAACCCCAAACATACCGCCCATAGGATAGGCCATTGCGTGAACCAAACCAACCCCGGCTGTAGCCAGTGCTTTACCGCCCAGCAGCGAACCCATGAGCATGGCTGCACGGGCCTCAAGGTTACCACCATTGGCACAGGCCGCAGGCAGATTACGAGCAATCAGGTCAATGGCCTCCAGAGAGTACATCTCAGAAAGAGTATGGGCCTGGGTCGAGGTATATGCCTCCAGGGCATGGGTCAGGGCATCAATTCCGGTATAGGCTGTCACCTTGGCGGGCAGACTCAGCGTTAATTCTGGATCAAGAATGGCAGCATCCGGGTACAGAGGATCACCATTCATGCCGCCCTTAGAGCCAGTTTCCTCATTAATAAATACAGCAGTAAAGGTTACCTCGGCACCTGTTCCAGCCGAAGTGGGTACCATGATTTTGGGTACGCCCGGCTTTTTTATTAATCCTAACCCAAGATAATCCACGGCCTTGCCATTATTGGTCAGCAGAATCGATACAGCCTTGGCCACGTCCATTGCCGAGCCGCCACCAGCACCAACCACGCAGTCACAACCAGCTTCCTGGGCAATGGCACAGCCCTTATCAGCCAGTTTCAGGCCCGGTTCCGGGTCAATGGTATCGTAGACAGTAAAGGGAATACCTTCCTGCTCCAATGGAGTTATGAAACGGTCAAGCAGACCTGCCTTGACAAGGCCAGGGTCTATGACCAACAAGACCTTGCTGCCGTTCAAATCCTTTACTGTCTTGCCCAAATTTTTAACCGTGCCTGCACCAAACTGGAGACGGGTGGGCTGGGTCACGGTGAATGACTGCATACTGTTCATAATTCTCCCTTGTCGTGTTGTGATCATAAGGACCTTGCGAGCTTGCGCAGAGGGTATTCGGATATATTCTTTTTCCAGAAAAGCTGCTATCTTTTCCGGTTGATTCAGAGAAAAAAGCACAGGGGCAGTAACCTGCTGATCCGTTGCCACAGCAACAACCCCACTGACTTGCTCGGCAAGACGGACACCCTGCCCCCTGAATACCTCAATTTTGTCGACCTTGTCTGCCCCTTTAAACCCCTCAGCAACAACCAAGTCTACAGCAGCAAAAAAACGCTGGGCCAAGGCTGGAAGATTTTTTTCCGGCTGATCAGCAGTCAGAACCAACTGATCCGGCGCCACCAGCATAACAGCATCAGCTCCGGCCTGTGTATAGGCACCTGTATCTGTCCCTTCCTGATTGGGCAGTAATCCAGTATCTTTAGTGGATTTAATCACAGCCACGGAATAACGGCGTTCTTTCAGCAGGCGGACAACCTGAGAAGCCAAGGTGGTTTTACCGGAATCGTGCCAGCCTATAAAGGTGATAATGGGAGGCATAGAGGCATAGATAATAGGGGTACAATGGGTACAATCGAGCGAAACCTAGAGATCTAAAGATTTATTGGGCAGCAAATGCCTTTTTAAGTTCTGCGATCAAAGCCTTTCTGATATCTCCGTTATCTGCAACGGTAGGCACCTCAGGATTATCCACAAGAAATTTCAGTTTATCGTCACCAACCTTGATCAAATAATCCAGTATTGCCACAGTGTATTGAGCATCCTGATCAAGCACTTTGCCTTGGATCAGCCACGGTTTTCCTTTGCCACCGCTCACATTACCGGTCTGAAGAAAACCGCCCTCGCCTTTACTCTCCTCTCCCTTATTCAGTGTCTTTTCAAGTAAGGAACCCTTCATTGTGACAGTGAAAACATGACCGTCAAAGGCGGAGAATCCTGATGATATCATATTCTGTGATATTTCCGGCAGGAAGAACATCGTCAATACGTACGGCCCCTCCATTATATATGGAAAGTTGCGCCTTGTCAGCCGCCGTCAGCATGGCGTCAGCAATCAGCTCAGTAAGCTTGGTGGAGGAATTACGCACGCTGGCTTCCAGTCCGTCCAGATCTACATCAGATGTGGCTACGACCTGTTCAGGATCAAAACCGTCCTTGCTGAATCCAGTATAGCCAATCTCTCGCCATTTTTTAACAACCTCAGCGGTTTGAGGTTGATCAGGCAACGCATCTGTAATCTGTTGCAGCTTGGAGGTGATGGTCAATTTTTTCGCTGGAGCTTCTCCTGCACCTGCACTTCTGTTGTAGGACAAATCATGTATATACACGGTGCGAGCGTTAGCATCAGCCTTGAACACCGGTGTAAAGCCCTTTCCTCTCCAAAATTGCATATTTTCATGCTCATGTCCTCCGAGAATGAGATCAATTGCCGGAAATTTTTCAGCCAGTCTGATATCATCATCCTTATTGAGATGGGTCAAGGCTATAAGAATATCAACCTTTGGACGCAACTCAGCAACCTTCTGTTGTGCAATTTCAAAAGGATCTTTATAGGTTACGTAATCAACCTGATTTTTTGTCAGGGTAACAGCAAAAAAACCAACTTTTACCCCTTTGATATCAAGGATCTTATCCTCAAGAACCCCTGGAAAGGCTGTGCCATTTTCTGTAAAACAATTACTGGAAATCCAGGTAAATTCTGACTCTTTGAGCCGATCATAAAAAGGCTCTTTTTTGAGATCAAACTCATGATTACCAAAGGTGATGTAATCAAGTCCCAAGACGTTCATGGTTGCAACCATCTGTTTGCCGTTCAGACGCCCATCTTTATAGGGTGCTGTTCCCAAGGCCGAAGGACTAAAGAGATCACCTGCAAGAACTGTAATCGTGTCTGGGTTGCGCCTGAGAAGCTGATCGCACAGGGTCGCTACCCGAGCAAGCCCTCCTTCTTTGCCTCCGTTAACAGGATCAATCTCATATACATCATTCATTTGCAAAAGAGGATAGACACCTGGTTACTGTTGTTTTCAAGAGAAGGATCGGCAGAGCAGACAGAATAACAACATGAGAACAAAAGAATAAGCAAGGGAAGTGTTTTTTTCATTAACATAGTTCGACTCTTTATTTGTTGGAATAAAAAAGGCAGAAAAACATTTTGCTGCCAACACAATCCCATCATAGCAAGGACAGAACAATATGAAAACTGAAAAACTTCCTTATGCCCTGCCTGTTGCGAGAGAAAAAAAATACTGGTATATTCTGCTGATTCATGTATTCATCGTCAACTCTTTAGCAAATACCGCACATACTATGCAACGTATACTCTCCGGCATTCAGCCCTCTGGACAACTTCATATTGGCAACTATTTTGGTATGATGAAAACCATGATCGCCAACATGGAAACCTCAGACCTCTTTGTCTTTATTGTTGATCTTCACGCTCTGACTTCAGTACAGGATCGTGACAAGCTCGCTACCGGCACATTGGAAGCAGCAGCAGATTTTCTCTCCCTCGGACTTGATCCAGAAAAATGCACGTTCTGGGTTCAATCTGATGTTCCTGAAGTCTGCGAGCTTTCTTGGATTCTTTCCAACATGACACCAATGGGCCTGCTGGAACGCTGTCATTCCTATAAGGACAAGGTCGCCAAGGGCATTGCTGCCAATCATGGTCTGTTTGCCTATCCTGTCCTCATGGCCGCAGATATTTTACTCTATCAATCAGAAATCGTCCCGGTAGGTAAGGATCAGAAACAACACCTGGAAGTGGCCCGCGACATTGCCATTAAATTCAACAATACCTTTGGCGAGACCTTTGTGTTGCCGGAACCGGCAATCAGCGAAAGCACAGCCATCATTCCAGGACTGGACGGGCAGAAGATGTCCAAGTCATACAACAACACCATTCCTATCTTTTTAGATGATAAACCCTTACGAAAACGGGTTATGGCGGTGCAGACCGATTCCACCCCAGTGGAAGAGCCTAAGAACCCCGACACCTGCAACCTCTATGCCTTGCTCAAGCTCTTTGCCTCAGAGGAAAAAATGGCAGAGGTGCATGACCTGTATGTCAACGGAGGCGCAGCATACGGCTATCTGAAGCAGGATCTCTTTGAGCTGATCCGAGAGTATTATGCCGATGCCCGAACTCAAAAAAAGGAGCTGCTACAACATCAGGATTATTTGCGGGAAGTTTTGCAGAGGGGCGCAGATAAAGCACGGGGAAAGGCGATTGAGACCTTAGATCTGGTTCGAGATCGGGTAGGGTTGCGGTATTAAAATTTGCCTAAAAAAGGAGTAGGGGCGAATCTCGTATTCGCCCTTGAAGATCAAAAAATATCAAAAGGAATCGACCCTACAGGCCTATTTGGTCATAGCCTTGCTAATATTTTTTGCCTTATCAATCCTTTCCTGCACCGCTGTCACTTCCCGAACACCGGGAAGTTTCTTGGTCATTTCGCCAAGACCGGCAGTATCCTCAACCTCATTAAGTCCTTTCTTGAAGGAACTGATGGCCTTGCCCAGGCCGGAGCCAATCTCTGGGAGTTTTTTCCCACCAAAGAGCAGGAAGGCAATAGCCATTATCACAACAAGTTCAGGGGTTCCGAGTCCGAACATAAGAATCCTCTTTTTACATCAAAAAATGCGCTTAATGCGATTAGCTTTTATTGCTATCGGTTGTGTCTTCTATAGGCTTAGGGTTATCCTCGATCTTGGTGGCATCTTTAAAATTCTTGATGCCTTTTCCGATACCAGAGCCAATTTCAGGCAGTTTCCCAGCACCAAAAATAATAACAATAATAACAAGAATGACAATAAGCTCAGGCATTCCGAGTCCCATACGCTCTCACCTCTTTACAGTTTGTTCCGTAAGTAGTAAAAATAATCCGCACTGCACATAGCAGCACAGTATATCACTGTAGCACCAAGAGGTCTTTCCTGTCAATAAACAACAGGCTGCTCCCCTACTTTTATTTTTCCTCAAATCCATGAAACATACTGTCACTGTTGAGAAGATTATAGCCAGTGGAAAAGGGTTAGCCCGGACAGCAGAGGGGCAGGTTGTCATGACCCCTTTTACCCTGTCAGGCGAAAAACTGCTACTCAACCAAGAAAAGAAAACATCTGGCTATATTGAAGGAAGTATAGACAGGATACTCTCACCCTCCCCTGCCCGAATCACAGCACCCTGCCCCTTATATGAAGAATGCGGCGGCTGTGATCTCCAACATGGCAGCTATCCAGAACAACTCCGCATCAAAAAAGAGATTGTTGAGGAATCATTGCGCCGGGCCAAAATACCCTTTGAGTATATAAGCGAGCCTTTTGCCTCGCCAATGCAATGGGGCTACCGAAATCGGCTCAGGCTCAAAATCAATGCATCAGGCCAGCTTGGTTTTTTCAAAAAAAAGAGCAATACCTTTCTCCTGATCACAGAATGTCTGGTAGCAAGCCAAGGGCTTTGTTCTGCTGTGACTGCGTTGAACAAAACCGGAATGCTTCAACCGTTGGCCCAAACAACCACAACCTCCTTGGAAATTGAATTGCTCGAATCACCTGCTGACGGCAAAATCACCCTTGTTTTCAGAGGCAACAAAAGAAACGCCCTGTCGCCTGCTCTGCTGCAAAAGCTCACCACGCTTTTTATAATGCAGGAAATACCGCAAGTACAGCAAATAGGCTGGTTCACCCGAAAGGGCTTTCAGACGCTTTCTCCATCGGCAAAACCACTTACTCAACAGATTTTGCTCAGAAAAAATAGACAAACCGGGCAAACCTGTTCCCTGTCGTGGTCTGGAGGCTGTTTTTCCCAGGTCAATCCGGCGCAAAATGAACAGCTCATTGGCTTGGTCTGTGATTTTGCCGGCGACCTGAGCGGGAAAACCGTTCTGGATCTTTACTGCGGCATGGGCAATTTTTCCGTACCCCTTGGATGTTGTGGCGGAACTCTGACCGGCATTGAGGGTAATCAGGAGAGTATTGTATGGGCTGAAAAAAATGCCAGAAAGGCTGGAATCTCAGCCCGTTTTTTTGTCGCTGATGTACGCACAGCCCTGCAACAGTTGGTCGATCAAGGCGAAACAACAGATATTATCCTGCTTGATCCGCCACGAAGCGGGGTTGGCAAAAACATCGCCTTCCTGCCGCGCCTCAAGCCGAAAAAAATTATCTACGTTTCCTGTGATCCTGCCACCCTTGCCCGAGACCTGCGTCTCCTTTGTTCGCAGGGATATAGAGTTACCCGGGTTGTTCCTGTGGACATGTTTCCTCAGACCAGCCATATTGAGTCTGCTGTGCTGCTGGAACGAAGTGATAGTTTTAATCTAAAATTAAGTGATTAAGATTTTTTACCTACATTCCGTACGTCACTTTGTACCTAAATCCTGCAATTGAACTACAGCTAAAATACGATATTTAACCGTATTGATAGATAAAATAAATTTTCAGCTACCTGTTTTTGATTCACCTTTTAGATGAAAATTAATTTTGCGTAAAGAAATGTAACTATCTAAAACTGCTCATTTTATAATGAAAGACCAAAATCCTAATTGCAGTATCTAGGTTGTAAACGTCGTCCTGAAGATTACCAGAAATAGTATATTGGAAGAATCCCTATCTAGGAATTATTATCAATATTAATTTCAATTGATTATATACATTTTTTATAGACCAAGTGGTGAGTTTGAAACAAAAAATTTACTTTTTTATTGCCCTATGCTATCCTACAACAGTACAGTATTTATCTAATTTTTTTAAAGGAGAATCCTCATGAAGATTATAATAACAACGCTATCTATCGTTTTCTTATTGTTGGTATCTTTTCATTTTGCATATGCAGAAAAAATAGCCCTTCGCACAATAAAAGGTCACTATATAACAGCAAAAGGAGGTGGAGGTGGTACTGTAAATGCAGATAAAGCTAGACTCGGTACTTGGGAAACGTTTGAAGTCGTTAATGTAGGTGGTGGTAAAATTGCACTCAGGACACACAATGGTCGATATGTAGTTGCAGAAGGTGGTGGTGGCGGCGCTCTCAATGCAGACAGAGTTGAAATTAGGGCTTGGGAAAAATTTACATTTATCCCCTTAAGAGGAAATAAAGTTTGTATTAAAACCCATAGAGGGCATTTTGTAGTTGCAGAACGTGGTGGAGGTGGCGCCGTGAATGCAAATCGAAATCGATGCAAAGGTTGGGAGACTTTTGAAAAAATCAATCTTTGATTTATCCGTAGAGTAACGTAGGTTGGGGGAAGCAAAGTGTTCCCCAACATATCTATACATTATAACCATCTTTTGGTTTGTTCCTTACTCCAGCGTGAGAACATCAAATAACACCTGTCCACTGCTGCAATCTATCAATGACAGTCCGGCAAAAAGTCGAAAAATATCAAATCGTCAACCATAACTCAATGAGTTACAAGGTAATTTCTCTCGAATTTAGACTTTTTGCGTAACCATCATCATTCAGATTGATGATTGTACCCTTGTCAAAATTCGCCTTGATTAAAAAAAATATTTCCTGATAATTAATATTATATAGCTATCACTCAGAAAGCGTCGCTGCATCCTTTTTGCCCGCCGCTACGAACGCACCGCTACTTCCAATCAAGGTGAATATCATGCAACCTCTTAATTCACTCACGCAGTTACAAGATCAAGGAACGTTTAAGCTCCTCGTCTTATCTAGCCTCACCTGTGGCGTTTATGGAGCATATTACATGAAAAGGCAAACCGCCACGATTAATCGCCTCATTGATCAAGAGAATAATATCTCAGAAAGATTTGTTAATATTTTGCTCGTTAGTTCATACCTATCGTTCATATTTTTGGTGAGTTCCTTACTCGTTGACAAGGGGCATTCAATAGAGAAGATCAGTAACGTTCTTGTATTAACTTTTGAAGTTATGGCAATAATCTGGACTTTTAAAGCTGGGAATCGACTGAATGCCTTTTACGAAATTCCATCAAGTGATATCGTGTCATTTGACCGTTGTTGGATGTTTCTTTTTGGTATATTTTATTTTAACTATCATATTAATCAACTGATTGAATACGATATAGGCTTTGACAAGTTGGAATGAGCCTGTTGATGACTTCGTTCCACTCCTGCTACAAACTACAAAGGCGGTGAGCAGGCGATAACACAACTCATTATCTCAACTCTTCCGCCTAAAAATCCAACCAGCTCAACAAGTACGGCTTATCTATCTATAATACACTCTTCTGTACGGCGCATATCGAATTACCGGTACGTTTCGATACACTCTTCGGTGCGGCGCATATCGAATTACCGGTACGCTTCGATGCACTCTTCGGTGCGGCGCATATCGAACTACTGGTACGTTTCGATGCACATTATATCGAACTGTCGGCCTAGGATGATACACATGTCTTCTGCCGTCATGCCTGCCAGCCCGATACAGGGAACTTCCGATAACAGCGGCTCCTACCGCTGTAGCCCCTATAGCAAGTGCTGTATTGGTGTTGTCGCGGTATCTATCTGCTTCTGTATATGTTCCATAAGGTCCTGTGCCAGGTCCCGCACAAGCACTGAGAAAAATACACAGAGATACACAGAGGCATACATTCATCATCTTTTTCATCGCATTCTCCTGTCCTGAATATTTATTTTCTATACTTAACTGTAGTTCAAAAACAACGATACAGCAAGGAACTATATAAGATTAATATGCAGATCAACGCTCATGCATGCGTATTTTTTTATTTATATTTTCGCCAACACAAAAAGTTAGAAGTACAGTTGCTTTGAAACTTAAATGCAGAGAAAAAGTAAGTTTTCGCTTGAAAAAAATAACGGCGAAAAATTAGGCAAAAAGATTAAAGAGTTTTTTAAACTTATTCCTTCCAGTAAACATAGGGGGAGATTTGGGGAGGTTGGAGGCAACACCTTCTTTATCGTACAAAGCTTTTGCTGGTTAAAGTGGAAATGAGAAGGGCAAGAGAAAAAAACTTGATAGTCGAGTAATAGGCTTGATGGATATACGGGAGTGGGCGTAAGGGTGATTTGCCAACTACCCCTACAGGCAGCGGTAAAAAGGCGTGTGCAGGAGAGAAACCATGCTAGGCATCGGGTTTGGCCTTGTTGGCCGCCAGCAACTCTTCAGCTACGCCGAGATGCCTTTGTAAATGCGGCGCCTGCTGGATAAGCGGTTTGAGGATGTCCCGTGCCTCCTGGGCATACGCAACAGACTTGGCCTCGTCTGGCACGGCCCCAAGATAGAAGAGACTTAGACTCAGTAAAGTTTTTACCAGATCCTCACTGAATGCGCCTGGTTCCTTGGCCGCCAGTCTGCGCCTGATCTTCAAGGCTTCCTGATACTCCTTCAGGGCAAGGCCGTACTCGCCAGTTGTCTGATGCAGGTTGGCCAAATTGTTCAAGGTCGTTGCAACATAAGGGAGAAATGCCTTGGGCTGGTCTGCTGCCAGTTCACGCCTGATCTTCAGGGCTTCCTCATACTCCTTGAGGGCCGGGCCATACTCGCCCGTATCACTGTGCAGGAGACCCAGATTGTTCAGGGTACCTGCAACATTCGGGAGAAATGCCTTGGACTGGTCTGCTGCCAGTCTGCGATAGAGCTTGAGGGCTTCCTGAAACTCCTTCAAGGCAGGGCCGTACTTGCCCGTATCACTGTGCAGGAGAGCCAGATTGTTCAGGGTGCCTGCCAGATCAGGGAGAAATGCCTTGGGCTGGTCTGCTGCCAGTCTGCGCCTAATCTTCAGGGCTTCCTGATACTCCTTCAGGGCCAAGCCGTACTCGCCCGTCTTACTGTGCAGGTTTGCCAAATTGTTCAGAGTATCTGTAACATAAAGGAGAAATGCCTTGGGCTGGTCTGCTGCCAGTTCACGCCTGATCTTGAGGGCTTCCTGAAACTCCTTGAGGGCCGGGCCGTACTCGCCAGTTTCATAATGCAGGGCAGCCAGATTGTTCAGGGTGTTTGCCAGATCAGGGAGAAATGCCTTGGGCTGGTCTGCTGCCAGTCTACGATAGAGCTTGAGGGCTTCCTGAAACTCCTTCAAGGCAGGGTCGTACTCGCCAGTTTTCTGGTGCAGGACAGCCAGATTGTTCAGGGTCATGGCTACGTCTGGGAGAAATGCCTTGGGCTGGTCTGCCGCCAGTCTACGCTTGATCTTCAGAGCTTCCTCATACTCCTTCAGGGCCAGGCCGTACTCGCCAGTTTCATTATGCAGGGCAGCCAGACTGTTCAGGGTCATGGCTACGTCTGGGAGAAATGCCTTGGGCTGGTCTGCTGCCAGTCTGCGCTTGATCTTCAGAGCTTCCTCATACTCCTTCAGGGCCAGGTCGTACTCGCCCGTATCACTGTGCAGTAAACCCAGATTGTTCAGGGTCATGGCTACGTCTGGGAGAAATGCCTTGGGCTGGTCTACTGCCAGTCTGCGCTTGATCTTCAGAGCTTCCTCATACTCCTTCAGGGCCGGGCCGTACTCGCCAGTTTTCTGGTGCAGGACAGCCAGATTGTTCAGGGCGGTTGCAACATAAGGGAGAAATGCCTTGGGCTGGTCTGCTGCCAGTTCACGCCAGATCTTTAAGGCTTCCTCATACTCCTTCAGGGCCAGGCCGTACTCGCCCGTTTTATAATGCAGGGCAGCCAGATTGTTCAGGGTCATGGCTACGTCTGGGAGAAATGCCTTGGGATCTGCCGCAGCCTTGTTGCGAAACTCTGTCAAGGCTTCCTCATACAGGGGTTTTGCCCTGCTAAAGACATTCTGTTTCTGAAGAAAGACAGCGTACCCGTGTAGAACCTCTGCTGTCCGGGCCGTAGCAAGGGCCTGTTTAAACCACTGCTCTGTGCGGCTAAACCTGTCCTCACCTTCTGCCACTGGATTGAGCAAGGAGAGCCGGGCCTTGAGCAGGTACTCGTTGGCCCTGTCCTCTAAGCCCTTGCGCACCGCAGACAGCCTCTCCTCTGCGGCCTGTTCCTCCAGCTTGAGCCGCTCAACGTCCTCTTGAATCTCCTCAGCCTTGAGCACGGCATCGGCTTCCCGAAACTCACCCTTGTCAAAATGCTCCTTGGCCTTACGCAAGCGTTCATTGTCAAGGGGAATCCGAGTGAATATCTCATGCAGGCGAAAGACATTCTCCTTAAAGTCCTCCAGCCGCTGCTTCAGCTCCTCCACCTTGGCAGACTGCTTGAGACGCAGGGCAGTCTTCTCCGGGGCAATGCCTGCCAGCAGCTCCTGCGCATCCTTGATCTCCTGCAAAAGCTCCTTATAGTCCACAGAACCGAGCAGATGCTGATGGATGATCTTGTCCCGCCCGATATTATCACCTGTGCCGCTATGCCTCTGGTGCTGGGAGTTGTCAACTGTGACGTTCTTATCCCTGCCCACAATATCGCCTGTGCCGCTGTGCCTCTGGTGGCGGGAGTTGTCAGGCTGTGGTGGAGGCGGATCTCCCCCGCTGGGCCAGAAATGACTGATAAGCGGTACAAGAATCGCAATCGCCACTCCGCTGAACAACCAGTCCTTATTCTTTTTGATCCAAGTAAGCATAACCATATCTCCTGTCTTTTTTTACCTCGCTTACAACTCAACCACTTCAGACACAGTTGCCTTACCTTTCCGGTCGAATAACCACCAGTCCAACAACAAGCACAACAGCCAGTATGCTGCCAGTGACCATAAGAAATCCCTTGGCCCCCAAACTTGCAATCATGGGCAGGGCAAGGGCCGTCACCAGACCACCGCCAACCAGCGGCTCATACAGGGGCTGTTTATAACTGAACGCCTTCATGGCTGTTGGATCCACCTTTTCTGCCTGCTTGAGCAGCATCAGGCCAATGGCCGTGGTTCCCATAGACTGCCCCAGTTCCCCCAGTCCGCGCACCTTCCAGCGGCTGCCAAAGAGTTTGCGGGCAATAATATAGTAGGCTGCCATATTCCAGGCAATTCCGGCTCCGGACAGGATCAGCACAAGGGTAAGGTTGGCTGTCAAGGCACCAATACTGAGACTGCCCAAAGCAGCCACGATCAGGAAATCCAGGGCAATGTTTGACACCACCTGTACCTGAAACGAGTTGACATAGCGACGAAAGCCAAATTTCACCACAAAGAATTGAAAGATCAAGCCAGCAATCATGGCAATGGGAAAGAGCGGCACATAGCCCATAATAGTGGCTTCACCGCCAGAGAGCAGTTGATCAATGCGGATGAATAACTGCTGCATCAGCCAGCCTGTTGCAATGACAAAACCGAAAATACCAATGTGAAAGGGCAGCGAGTTGGCAATATCCGGTTGGTCTGCACCGCCATCATGCAGCGGCTCATCCTTTGAACTGACTGCTTCCTCGTCTTGTATGCTCACTCGCTCGGCATGTTTGGCTAAACCAGAGAGATTGAGAATCAGGGTGCCAATAATAATGGAACAGGCAAGCCCAATGGTTGCCAAGGCCAGTCCCAGGTCCATGCCTTCTGCAAAGCCGAGCTTGGCAAAGGTGCCTCCCATACCGGCAGCGGTTCCGTGTCCTCCCTGAAAGCCAATGGCGATTAAGGCCCCGGCAAGGTCATGTACCCCAAACATTGGCCCAAGCAGAAAGACAACCAGGGCCAGTCCGACGGTATACTGTCCAAAGGCGAGAGAGTAGCCAAAAAAGAGGTTTGGTGCGCCCTGCTTGAGTACCTGTTTCAAGGAGGGAATCTTGTTGCCAAGAAAAAGACCGGCAAAGACAATGGTGATCAGAAAAGTTGGTGATTTTTTCCAAAAGGCCAAGGTCTCAGGACTGAGAAAGCTAGTACTGGAACCGTCAATCAAGCTGCCAATCACAGAGCCAAGGAGTTCTGGGCCAAAGGCCAGGGCAAACAAGCCGCCCAGCAAAGAACTGGGAACCATGATGCCTCGTAGGAAGATTGCCTTAACAACATAGCCAAGAAAGAGGAACAGGCTGAGATAGAGCACAGCGACAAAGGGATCATGCGGGCTGAGTTGCCCCACTGATTCTGCCGCAATAACAGAACCAGGCAGAAATAGCAGCGCCAAGATAACAGACAGGTAAGACATAGGTATTTCCTGAGTTGTAAAAGTTGTAAAGGAATAGAGAGGAAAAGGAAAATTCTGTTGCCCATCGTTAAAACGGTGGGCTATTATGGAACGCCCCTCCAGGGCGAGGATATACGGAAAAGAGAGGAAAGAGTGTCCCGAAGGGACTATCGAAAATAGCCCGGTGTTTCAACACCGGGTACAGAATATTGCCTCCCCCCTAACTCGTAGATATGCCGGATTACTTCTTCTCCAAGGTCTTCTGTACAGCCTGGTAGACCTGGTCCACTGAGTAGTAGTCACTTTTATACACCTCCTTTCCCTGTGCATCCACAACGATCAACAGGGGAATGGTCAGACTGCCCACCTCCTTGAGTTTGGCCTTACCATCGGGATTGTTGCCTGTGATATCCACCTTCATGGGCAGAACCCGTTCATCCTTGAACAGCTCGATAATTTTGGGGTTATCTAAAATTCCCCGCTCTAAAGCCTTACAGTTGATGCACCACTCAGCCGTGAACACCATCACAACGGTTTGCTGCTCTTGCTGGGCTACTGCAAGCCGCTCAGGTGTATAATATGTCCAAGCAATCGGGCCGGTATGGGTCAGACGATAGGCCCCAATCCCAGAAACCAACATAATGGCCAAGCCCAGCCCGGTAAAAAGATATTGCATCTTTTTCTGGACAGCAATCTGGAGCGTACGCCACACTGTCCAGCCACCTGCACAGAACAAAAAGAACATAACCGGCCACCAGTACAGTTTCCCTGGTGGGTCTACAGGGGATGACAACAGCACCTCTAGGCCAATGCCGATAAAGTAGGCAGCAGCAGAGAGCATGAACAGGCCCATAACCTGCTTTACCAACACACTGGCTGGGCCAGTTTTGGGCATTTTACTGACTAAATGGGGAGAAACTGAGAGAAAGAAATAGGGCAAGGCCATGCCAATACCTATGGAGGCAAAAACAGCAAGGGTAGAGAGAGGCGGCTGCGTGGCAGCCCAGGCTGCGGCAGCTCCCATAAAAGGTGCTGTGCAAGGAGTGGAAAGAACAGCAGCAAGAACTCCTAGGCCAAAGGAGCCTTTGAGGGTGTCCTGCTCTGGGTGAATCATATACACAAAGGCAGGGAGTTGCAGAGAGAAGAAGTCAAACATACCGCCTGCCATCACGGCAATAATAAGACCAACCGAGATGGTAAAGATCGGGTATTGAAACAGTTGGTTCGTCGCACTAAAGCCGCTCACCAAGGCAATGAGCGTACCTAAAGCAAGCCAAAACATCAAGACTCCCATAGACATGGACACACCCAGCAAAATGCACTGTCGTCTATTCTTGGCTGCATAGGAGAGACTGATTATTTTGATAGGAATCAGAGGGAGTACACAGGGGGTAAAGTTAAGCAACATACCACCAAAGGCCGCAATGATCAGCAATAAGATCACCCCACCAAAAGAAGAGCTGTCAACAGAGAAATTCCAACCAAACAGACCAAAGGCAACCTCGTCAGAACTTTCTGAGCTGGCTCCATGGGCATAGTCTGCGAACAGCTCCTGGTGTGTCTTTTCAACAACGCTGTCAGGAGGGACAATAGGCAGACTGGCCTCAAGCTCCGTCCTTACCGGAAGCAGACAGTACTCTTCAGAACAGGGCTGATACTTTACCTGCACGGTCAGTTTTAACGACTTCCTGCCAGCCAGAGATTTTTCGAGCCGAACAGGCAGGTAAACAACCGTCCTGCCCTTAAAAGACATCACCTTCCCATCAATATACGGCACCTCATAGGGGGCAGCGAGCGGATAAAGAGGTGCTTCAATCAGGAGGCCCTCATCAGCCTCAATCACAGTCACCTTGGTCGGAAAAAGTTTAATACTTTTTAATGGAATGAGCTGTCGATCATCTGCGTTTATATGATAGCCTTGATTGACCTGAAGAACAACGGCAAGAACCACTTGATCGCCTGGATGTGCTGCATTGACAGACCAGGCAGTTCGGACATTGACTGCTCCTCCGGCTGAAGAGATATCTAGCTGGCTGGCTTGACAGTCTTGATCCGATACAAACAAAAGCAATACCGCAACGATTAACAAACAAAATATCTTTTTATTATTCAACATAATGGCAAGGTGGATGCTATTCCTCAACGTTGACAGGAAAACCAAGAACTCTTTTGTCTTCTTGTTGCTCAAGAGATAAAGATGCCGTACAGTTCATTCCTGTGCAGATGAAAAAGGGTTAATTACATGATATAAATTCAATACAACCGTAAAACAAGCTATTAAGAACGATTGTACGAGTATGTGCAAAGTTGAACGAGCTTCTGTGGCAAGTCTTACTGTATGTATACAGGAAAAACAAGGGCAAAACGCTGCTCAGAGGCAGAAAGATACTGCCTAAAAGAGGCGGCTATCTATCACGATATCTTTATATTATCTAGGTAAAAACAAGTTATTGCAAAGGGAAGCCTGCTTGAATATTCAAAGAAAATATAGCCACGGAGCAACGTTTCTTTGAAAATCACATAAAATACTTAGACGAATATCATGAAACGCAGTATAAGCACAAAAGATATACAGGCAAATTTCTTCACCTCGGCCAAGGAACGATAATGGCTATCACGCTCAGGCAATTCCAAATATTTATAGCTGTAGCTGAAACCAAACAGGTTACCAGAGCCAGTAAAAAACTCTTTCTTACCCAGTCTGCGGTCAGTATGGCCTTGGCTGAGTTAGAAAACCAACTGAGCGGCCCGCTGTTTGATCGCCACGGTCGCAGCCTCCTGCTCAATGATCGGGGCCGGTATTTACTGCCTATGGCCAAGAATATCACCTATCAGGTTCATAATGTTGAGGCATTATTAACGGAAGAAAAAGAGGGTATTGCTGGCTCCTTAGAAATTATAGCCAGTTCAACAGTGGGCAACTATGTGCTACCCTATCCTCTTGCTCTTTTTATGCGGATGCACCCTGAGACGCATATTAACATGATGGTGGCGAACACAAAACAGGCAGAGCGACTCGTGGCCCAAGGAGTCATGGATCTCGGCTTTGTGGAAGGCGGTATTACTGACGAAGCAATTCGCATGACCCCTTGGTTTGAAGATGAACTGCGGATTATTGTCAGCACCTCGCATCCCCTGGCTGAACAGGAGCTCTTTACCCTGCCAGAGGACCTAGTGAAAACAGCCTGGGTTCTCCGAGAAGATGGTTCTGGTACAGCAGAGATCTTTAAAAACAAACTGGGTGAACATGCGGCATTACTCAACGTTGTCACCAGAATCGGCCATACTGAAGCCATCAAAAAAGCCGTAGAAGCCGGAGTAGGTGCGGCCTGTCTCTCTGAACTGACCATTTGCCGGGAAGAAGAGCATGGTTGGCTCAAAGGCTTATCCATTAAGGATAGTAATATGCAACGGCAGATCTCAATCATTCAACATAAAAATAAGACCACCACCCGGCTCATGGGTGAATTTTTACATTTTTGTACCATTATGGCTCAATGCGGTTTAGAGCGAGAATGTCTGTCATCACCCAAAAAACTGGATGCCTTACTGAGTCAAGAGATGCACAGGAAAGATGCAGAGGAATCAAAATAACCCAGGCTGCCGGCTGCCCTTTTAATGCGCAGCAACAATGGCCTCACGCAACTCATTAAGCGTAAAGGGTTTAGCCACGGCGGCCCGAAATCCGTACTCGCTGTACTCCGCCATAACCTGATCGTTAGAATACCCACTGGCCACAATCAGTTTTGCCTCTGGGTCCAGCTGCAGAATTTTTTGTGCTGCCTCCTTGCCTCCCATACCACCTGGAATGGTGAGATCCAGAATAACAAGATCAATCGGGTTATCGGTTTCCAGCATTTCCTGATAGGTGCTGATTGCGGCTGCCCCGTCCTTGACAAGCACTGCATCATGTCCCAAGGCAGTCAGTTGGGAGCGGGCCAAATTACGGAGCATCAAGTCATCATCCATAACCATTATTTTGGTTGAGGAAACAGTTTTTTTCTGATCCTGTGGTTCGGTATCAGTATGAACAAGTGCAGGCAGAGCAGGTAAGTAGATGGAAAACACCGTTCCCTGTTGTAGTTCCGAATGCACCGTAATATGTCCATCATGTTTTTTCACAATAGAGTGACAGATAGCCAGTCCCAAGCCATTGCCCTCTTTTTTAGTAGTAAAATAGGGATCAAAGATGTTCTCCACGATATCCTGGGGAATCCCAACCCCGTTATCCTTAATCGTAATTTGGACAAAGTTCCCCTTATGTCGCTGCAACAGCAAGCCCGAGGCTAAATCTTTCACATTACGGCATTCAACAGTGATCCGGCCACCATGCGGCATAGCGTCTTTGGCATTGAGAATAATATTTTGAATAACTTGACTGATTTGGCCGCTGTCCGCATGAATTGCCCACAGATCATCAGCAAAGCAAAACTGACAAGATACTAAGGAGCCGTGCAGGACAAAGTTTGCCGACTCACTGATCAGATCAGGTAACGATGTTCTCTCTTTAATTGGCTCCCCTCCTTTAGAAAAAGTCAGCAACTGATAGGTGAGTTTGGTTGCCCGCTCTGTGGCCTTTTGCGCATCAGCAAGCAGGGTAGATATTTTGCTGTTCCCTGCAATCCCAAAGGCGGCCAACTCAATATTACCGAGAATGGCTGAGAGAAGATTATTAAAATCATGCGCAATTCCCCCAGCAAGAATGCCTAATGATTCTAACTTTCGGATCTTCATCTGTTCCTGCTCCATTTTTTTCTCACGGGTGATGTCCTGAAAGATAATCACAACCCCAATGATCTGATTCTTGCGATCCCGGATAGGAGCGCCGCTGTCCACAATGTTCAGCTTCACGTTATTCTTATTTTGCAAGACAGCGCCCCGAAACAGGGCCAACCGCTTTCCGGACTGTAAAATTTTTTTCACTGGGTTTGGAGATTCCTCACCTGCTTCTTCGTCAAAGATTCTAAAAATCTTTTCTGAAGGTTTTCCCACAGCATCAGCATTATCCCAGCCAGTTAACTGCTCGGCAGCCCTGTTGATAAACACTATTTTCCCATCTACATCTGTGGCGATGACGCCATCACCAATAGATTGCAAGGTGACACTGAGTCGTTCTCGCTCCTCTTCAGCCTCCTGTTGCACCTGCTTGAGTTCGTTAATATCCCGACAAATCCCTATCAAGCCAAGCAGATGACCGTTAGGGCCGATATAGGGTGTCTTCCAAATATCAAAAAATAAACTTTTTCCATGAGGAGTAAGGATCTGCTCCTCAGTCCGTTGCGCCTGACCACAGGAGAGCATTCGCTGATCCTTTTTCTTAAAAGAAGCAGCAACTTCTGAAGGCAAAACAGCCATATCTTCTTTACCAACAATATCCTGTTTTGACCGACCTGCTACTTTTTCAAAGGCCTGGTTGCATCCTATGTATTTATTTTTTATATCCTTAATATAGATAGGATCAGGGATTGAATTAATCAGGGCTTCCAGTTTATTTTTCTGAATAAGGAGTTCTTCCTGTGTCTCTTTGAGTTTTTGTGCCTTTTTACGCAGATTGATATGCGTATTGATCCGAATCAGTACCTCTGTCTGCTGAAAAGGCTTGGTAATATAATCAACTCCACCTGCTTTAAAACCTGTCACCTTATCTTTGATCGTATCAAGGGCTGTCATAAAAATAATTGGGATATCAACAAACCGCTCATCTGCTTTAATCCTGCGGCAGGTTTCAAAGCCGTCGAGATCTGGCATAAGTACGTCAAGCAGGATAATATCAGGAACAGTTTCCTCTAAAAAGGCAAGGGCCTGCACACCGCTTTGCAGTATACGAAGTTCAAGATCCTGCTCCTTTAAAAAGGAAAGAAGAACGTTAAGATTAGCAGGCTGATCATCTACGATCAGAAGAGTACTTTTTGTCTGGTGATTCATTGAGAAATTCCGTATCGTTTGATCAAATCGACAATCATATTTTTTTGTCCCATTCCAGAGGAAGGGATTATTTTTTTAGAAAATACAATTGGAAACGTATTTTCTTTATAATAGCAAAACTCATAAAACGAAGTCAAACAGAAGAACAAGAAGAACAAATCCTTGTACTCCTTGTACTCCTTATGCTGATTCTAGCTGATTCCATTGACCCCATTGTCATTCAAGAGGTTCTATGGTATTTTGAGCAAGAAAATCTAACCTGCTCAGTTGAATGAAGTTTTCAAATTCTTGCCAGCAGAATACAACAGGCTTGATCTAACCTTTTTATATTATATTTATCTATTATTATGCGTTACTCTCAAATGCTCCTTCCCACGGCCAAAGAAGTGCCAGCCGAGGCCGAAGTTATCAGTCATCAACTCTTGCTGCGGGCCGGTTGCATCCGCAAACTGACCTCGGGACTCTACACGTATCTTCCCCTTGGTTTAGCAGTACTGAAAAAAGTAGAGGCTATTGTCCGGGAAGAGATGAACCGTTTTGGTGCTCAGGAACTGCTTATGCCTATGGTTCAGCCTGCTGACCTCTGGGAAGAGTCAGGACGCTGGCTAAAGTACGGCCCTGAACTCCTTCGTTTTCAGGACCGACATAATCGAGACTACTGCCTCGGCCCTACCCATGAAGAGGTTATTACAGACATTGCCCGCCGTGAATTCCACTCCTATCGCCAGCTTCCTGTCAACCTCTATCAGATACAGACCAAGTTCCGCGATGAAATTCGTCCCCGCTTTGGTCTGATGCGCGGGCGCGAGTTTGTCATGAAGGATGCCTACTCCTTTGATGTCAGCGATGAGGCAGCTAATCAAAGTTACCAAAACATGCACAATGCGTATACCCATATTTTTCAACGTTGCGGACTTGAATTCCGTGCTGTGGAGGCGGACTCCGGCAGTATTGGAGGCTCCTTTTCTCATGAATTTATGGTATTAGCAGATACAGGAGAGGATACTCTGGTTATCTGCCAAGAGTGCGAGTATGCAGCCAATGTAGAAAAAGCCAAAGTGGTTCTTGCTGCTGCTTCAGAAAAAATAGCACCAACCGACCTGCACGACGACCTGCACGACTGCGTCAAGGTGGAAACACCGGGCATGAAAAAGGTGGAACGGGTAGCCGACTTTCTCAAGGTCAGCCCGCAGCAAATTATCAAGACGATGATCTACCTTGCCGATGATGAACCGGTGGCGGTGTTGGTACGTGGCGACCGTGAGGTGCAACCAGTCAAACTGAAAAACCTGCTGCATGTCAACGAGGTTGAACTGGCAGAAGATGATACGGTTTGGAAACGCACCAAGTTACCTGTAGGCTATATCGGACCAGTTGGAATCCCTATCAAACTGGTTGCAGATCAGGAGATTATGACGATGACCAATGCGGTTGCAGGGGCCAATGAAAAGGGGCATCATCTGACCGGGGTACATCCAGGCCGTGATTTTACTCCGGTTGCAGTAGGTGATCTTCGACAGATCGCGGAGCAGGATCGCTGTCCGGTCTGCCAGGGGGCTTTGGAACTGACTGAGGGTATTGAAGTCGGCCATATCTTTAAGTTGGGCACTAACTATTCCGAGGCTATGCATGCGGTCTACCAAGATAAAGAGGGAAAGGAACAGACAATGGTTATGGGCTGCTATGGTATTGGAGTGAGCCGGGTGGTAGCTGCTGCTATTGAGCAAAATCATGATAAAAACGGCATCATCTTTCCCCTGCCTTTGGCTCCGTTTCAGGTGATTATCTTAAATTTGGGCATGAAAAATAAAGAGACCTGCGCAGCCGCTGAAAAGCTTTATCAGGATCTGCAAGCTGCTGGCGTAGAAGTTCTGTTGGATGATCGGGATGAGCGTCCAGGCTCAAAATTCAAGGATGCTGATCTGATTGGTATTCCGTACCGAGTGACCGTTGGCAAGACCTGGGAAAAAGAGGGAAAGGTGGAGTTGCGAACCCGACATGATGGCGCAACAACACTCCTTGCATACGAACAGGCATCATCAACTCTCGCTGCCATGATTCGGGATGAACTGCAAGCTCTTAACTCATCAAATGGACAAAAGGAAGAATGAGGAAGAATGGCTGATTTTGACGAGCTAAAAAAGACAGCAGGCGAATATCTTTCTCAGGATGAACTGGATAGGCTTGAGGAGGCATATACCTTTGCCTTAGAACGGCATGAAAATATTTTCCACACCTTGGGAGGAGCATATATCAACCATCTGCTGGATGTTGCCAACACTGTGGCCTCTATGCACTTGGATTTGCATACGATCATTGCCGCGCTGCTGCACGGTGTTCTCAAAGAAGGTGTGGCAAGCCTTGAGGATCTGCACAAGGAATTCGGGGCAGATGTTGCCAATATCGTCAACGGCACAACCAAAATAACCAATGTCCGCTACGACTCAAAAATGGCCTATCAAGCGGAAAACATCCGGAAACTGTTCCTGGCAATGGGATCAGATATCCGGGTTCTGCTTGTCAAACTTGCTGACCGTTTGCACGACATGCTCCTCCTCCGCCGGGAGAAGAGCGAAGAAAAGCAACGACAGTTGTCACGGGAGACTATGGATCTCTACGCCCCTTTGGCCAGTCGACTCGGTATAGACTGGCTCAAGCGTGAGCTTGAAGATCTCTCGTTTCAATATCTCTTTCCAGCAGAGTACAAGGAGCTGATGGGCCATCTGGTCAGCACCTTGGGAGAACGGGAAAAATACGTTGATGAAGTTATTGGCATTCTTAGGGAAAAACTCAAAAAAAATCATGTCCTCCCAGTACGGGTCATAGGGCGACCCAAGCACCTGTATTCGATCTATAAAAAATTAGTTGTTCAAAATATCCCGATTGAACAGGTCTACGACAAGGTGGCCTTTCGCATTATCGTCAATACGGTCAAAGAATGCTATGAGGCATTGGGGACCATTCACGGAAGTTGGACCCCGGTTCCTGGTCGAATCAAGGACTTTATTTCCGCACCAAAATCCAATAACTACCAGTCATTACACACCACAGTGGCCGGTCCTGGTGATCATTTTATTGAGATTCAGATCCGTACAGAAGAAATGGATCGGGTGGCCCAGGAAGGTGTTGCAGCCCATTGGGCCTATAAAGAAGGACAAAAGATTAACTCACGGGATGCTCGTCTCTTTAAGGAGTTGAAAAAATTGGTTCAAAATCTTCAAGAGGTTGAAGATCCCGGTGAATTCCTTGACTCGGTACGTGGTGAACTCTTTGATCCAGATGTGTACGCTCTCACCCCGACTGGCGAAGTTCGGGAAATGCCAAGAGGTTCGACTCCTATTGACTTTGCCTATGCCATCCATACGGCAGTCGGTGATCGCTGCACAGGGGCCAGGGTAAACGGTCGTTTGGTGCAACTAAAATATGAAGTGCAAAATGGTGATATTGTCGAAATCATCACCTCAAAAAAACAGCACCCTAAGCAGGCCTGGTTGCAGTTGGTCAAGACCAGTCGGGCCAGAGCAAAGATCCGGCAATGGCTCCGCAAAGAGGAGAAAGAAGAAATACTTCTGCAAGGTCGGGAGATCTGTGAACGTGAGCTAAAACGCCTCAACACCAGTCTGAAAAAACTGATCAAGAGCGGCCATATTCGTCACTTACTCAAAGAGTTGCGTTGCAACTCACTGGATGACCTTTTAGCCAAGGTAGGAACAGGGGCGTTCACGGCCCGCCATCTTGAACGTGTCCTGCAACCCAAGGAACTGCTCCAGCAGGAAGAAAGCCAGCAAGAAGAGTCCCTGGAACAGCCTGTAGAGGTTGGATCGCAAAAACCAACACCAAGACCAAGCACCCGAGGTGCTGTGCAGATTGACGGTGTTGATGATATGCTGATCAAGATCAGTCAATGCTGTAAGCCAGTTCCAGGGGATGAGGTTATCGGGTTTATCACCACTGGCGCAGGTATCTCTGTACACAAGGCCAACTGCCCCAGCCTGCTGGCCACAGACCCGGTCCGTTGGGTTGAGGTCAACTGGTCTGTTGAGATGCAGGGAAAACATCGAACCGAGCTGTTTTTGCGGGCTGACGACAGAAAAAATCTTCTTGCTGATATCAGCGCACTTATTTCCAGTGATAACGCTGATATTATTGAATTTAGCTCTCGGACAACAGCGGAAAATATCGCAGAATTTCGTGTAGTGTTGGAGGTTACTGATAAAGGGCATCTGCAAAAACTCCTGATCCATTTGCAACAGATGCCAGATATAATCGAAGTACGCAGACGGTAAATTTATGCACTTTTTCCGTGACTGTGAGGTCTGCGGTAACGAGGTAAACGTGGATATGAGCCGCTGCCCTTTTTGCGAATCTAAGCTGCACTTTACCTCTCCTGGCCCCAAAATAATGCACCGAGAGATCAATCTCAAGCAAGGTATGCCCACGGTGGAGCAGGCATTAGGCCGATTTGAACGGAGGCTAGAGCAGGCCCAACAAGAGAGATGTCGGGTTCTTACCTTGATTCATGGCTACGGTTCCTCGGGTCGTGGCGGAGTCATCAGAGAGGAAATCCGAGAAAAATTGCAATATCTCAAGTATCGCAAAGAGATTAACGATGTTATTACTGGCGAACACTTTAGCGTAAGCAATGGGCCTGGGCGTAATCTACTGCGTCGCTTTCCCTTTCTTCGGCAGCACCGTGATTTAAACAAAGGAAATCGCGGAATCACTTTGGTGGTTCTCTGATGATTCTTCCCCTCCCTCTTTTTTGTCAACACGACGATACGACGTAAATTTTTTAGACATTATACCGATCTTTTCCAACCTGTCGATTTAACTGAAAGTCGTTATTTTGATAATAACACAAAATTAGTTGGTTAGCGAAAACCGATATAATGTCTTTTGGATTATTTTTTGCTTGACAGAAACAATCCAACAGAATAGGTTTGTTTACTTGTTGTATTGATATGAAAAAATAACATCACTGCTGTTAATCTCTTGCAAGAGGACGATTACATGAAATTACAATTTTTAGGCATCATCGCTGTTCTCTTTCTTTTAGCAGGGTGTGCAAACCTACCTTCCCAGAATACGTGGAATTCCTTGACAGGGCAAGATGGCCGTACTTGGGGATATACACAGATACAAGAGGCGGCACAGGCCAAGGCTATATTTTCACGGCCTTTTAACGCTAAAGGCAGAGGACGTACATACAGCCGTCACCAGATCAAATTCGATCAAATCGTTTTGCCGCCGAACAGTCTTAACACGTTGAAGCTGAGAACATACTGCTTGGATAAAAGCGATCCTGCTCCGAAAAGAAATGAAAAACTGTATTTGGTTCCTGTTGGAAAAATGATTGATAGCCAAATTTTTCCGATCTACAGCAGCTTAATGAAATATTCACACAGTCACCCTGAAAAGCATACGCAGATACAGCGGATTATCTGGAATCTTAGAAGCACAAAGAATCCTTCAGAAATACGTAACGAAGATTATGCGCTCCTTGACACAATACATCCTGGTGCCTCGCAGATTGTTCATTCGTATTTTAATACCAAGAAGTTGACTGGCATGGCAACAGACTTTCTTTCCGATACAGCCGGAAAATTCCTTAACCAGCACGGCTTGGGAAAGAACCTTCTTAATCAGCAAAATTTAGTATCTACTGCGCTTCACTCCCTATCACAATCCAACAGGCAGGTTAACAGCATATTGAGATCATTGGAGTCAATGCCTGTCAGCGGTTTAATTCCAAATGATAACAGCGATTATTCGTTATTGACGGACGGTGTTGCGGTCAAAGCTACGCATCGGGGCGGAGCAAGAAGCAGTGAGTTGACGATCAGAAATACGACTGATCATCCTGTTGTTTTTCAACCGGCGCAGTTTGCGCTTGAATCCAAGAGGAAAACGCAGCGGCTTGGGGTTGGTGGGGTTGATAATATCAAGCAGGAAATTGAAGACCCTGTTGATCCTGTCAGATATTATATTACTTTTATTGCTCGTAAAGACCTGTTTAGAGGAGGACATAATGCTGGCCATGCTTTTGTTCAATGGATTAAAGTTGATGATAACTCACGTTTTACGAAAGTAGATGCTTTTGGTTTTTATCCAGATCCAGCTGCGTCCCAAGTTTCTATTGGTTTTGATTATCGAACTATAGTCGTCCTAAAAATAGGAGACGATGTCCCTGGAAGATTACAAAATGAATATTTGCAACATGATGGGATCGCTGGAGATACTATCTTGCGAGTTAGAGTAAATGAAGATGACTATCGACGAACACAAAAAATTTTGAAGAATTGGAAAACCCAATATGGGGCAAAATTTGGATCGAAAAAAGTTCCTTCTGATAAATACAATTTAGTTCTACGTAATTGTCTCGTTTTCGCAGATACAATAGCAAAGGCTATCGGAAGCAAAGCGTATCCATCATCTATGAATCCATCAAATTATACGGTAAAGAATAGAATATCAGAGGTTATCATCAGCAAAGCCTATAACATGCCACAAAATCATGTAGCACGCTCTTGGGATCTTCCTTTAGAAATTCCGCAACATGCCATAATGCCTTATAGCTATGTGCAAGAGCTTAGAAATAAAAATGCCAGCAGACATACTTCAATTGGGCAGCTATATCCTACCAATTTGTCCCGTTAAATATAATCAACAGGAAGGAGGAGTCACCGAACAAATCGTCCGGCACCCGGGCGTGGAATTCCCGATGCCCTTTGATTCCTCGGAAATAAAAGCCCGGCCCGGCTATCAAGCCGTTGCCATCCTCCACCATAACCGGATACAATGACAAAAAAAGAACACATCAAATACTGGCTTGAAAGTGCCGGACATGATCTGGAAACTGCGGAAAGCATGTTTCAGTCCGGCAAATATGACTGGTGCCTGTCGTATGGCTGAAATCCCTGATAAAATAAAAAAGACAATCCGTTCCTACCTGAGTACATTGCAACAAAATAATATTCCTATCAAGGAAGCTGTTCTGTTCGGCAGTTATGCGACCGGAAAAAATCATGAATGGAGTGATATAGATATCGCCTTGGTTTCTGACCTGTTTGTCGGCAACAGAATGGATGACAAGGACAAAATACGGGACATCACCTTATCTGTCAGCTATGATATTGAGGTGTTGCCGTTTGCACCGTTTGATTTTAACAGCAAAAATCCCTTTGTGAAGGAAATCCTAAAAACGGGCATAAAACTCATCTGACATAGAACCTTGCAGGAGAATCACCATCACCATGCCGCAAAACAACCTCACCGAACAAATCGCCCAACTCCTGAGCGTGGAACTCCCGCTTTACATAATGAAATAAATGAAGAAAAGCAAAGAACACCATAAAACATCGCTGGCAACAATTCTTCCGCTTGTTGAATCCTTACCGCAGGCGGATAAATTCCAGCTCATGCAATCTCTGCTTACTCAGCTTGCCTGGGAGCAGGGGCTTGCTCTACAGGCGCAATCTAAACCGAAGAGCAGCCAGGGCAGGCGCATGGCGGCTGTTTTGCAACGGATGGCGGACAGAAACGCCTTGTCGCATATTGATGACCCGGCAGCTTGGCAGCGGGAAATCCGAAAAGACCGGCCATTGCCGGGCAGGGAGATTGACAATATCAAGCTGAAGAACCCGTTGTAAATTTTTGGCAAAGAAAGGAATCCTTGGTCAGAAAAGCCCAGCCCGGTTATCACATTGATTCATTATAGGTTTTCCAGAGAATATAACCAGCCCAGGTAAGGGCCAAAAGCATCAATGCACTTCCGATCCCATGCGCCATCCGGGCAAATATTTTATCATAGTCAAGTAGTCCAGTTTCCGTGAGAATGAACTCCCAGTCATGAAATCCATAGGGAGAGAAACGTCCGGTATTACCGCCCAGTAGGGGCAACACCCCGGCTCTGGCATCTGCGATATACGGTGCAATATCAAGAAAATTTTCTCCAAACCACCATAAACCCACAGCAGCGGCAAAGGTGTCTCGTGTTTGCATGAGAAAGACAACTATGCAGATCAGCGGCATGAGAAGCTGCCCCAGGGTTCCGCCGAGAGAGGTGATAAATCTGCCAAAAGGTCGAAAAACAACATGACCTGCCTCATGAAAGGGTGTGTTGACAAGATGCAAAAAACTGCTGCCAGCAGTGTTTGAGGCGACAGAGGCAAAGATAAACTTCCAGCTCCACAGCACCAGCACAATCAGCAGAAGTATCCTGCCGAGAAAGTTGACAAAGCTTATGTCTAAGGGGACATCAAGGAAAAAATTTTTCAGTTTTGAGTTCATAAAAAGAGGCAAATGGAGGTCCGTATTAATAATATTGGTGTTTTTTGAACATGCTTAAAGCCGTATTAAAGCTGTAACGTTGTTTTGTCAAGATATATTTTCAGGGCAAAGTCCCTTCATCTCTTCCCCTTTTACCGAACGATACAGAAAAAAGCCTACCTTATTTGACTTTTCTTTTGCTCTCGGCTATAGTACCAAACCTGTTTGCGGTCTGCTGTTTTTCGTTGTGAAGAGTGCAGACCTTTTTCTTGTGTTATCAGTTATCAGAAGAGCGATGAGGAGTTGACCGTGGCCAGTGTCGTGGTGGTTGGAACCCAATGGGGTGACGAGGGAAAGGGAAAGATTGTTGATCTGTTGACACAACATGCAGATTATATTGTTCGATTTCAGGGCGGCAATAATGCCGGACATACCCTTGTTGTTGAAGGAAAAAAATACGTTTTCCATATTATTCCCTCTGGTATCCTGTATGAGGAGAAGATGTGCATGATCGGTAACGGGGTCATTATTGATCCTGGTGTCCTGCTTGCTGAGATGGCGGAACTGAGCAGTCAAGGGTTGCCTGTAACCCCGGATCGCCTGATGATCAGCGAAAATGCGCACCTTATCATGCCCTATCATCAGATGCTGGATCAGGCCCGTGAAGCGGCTCTGTCGCAAGGAAAGAAAATCGGGACCACCGGGCGTGGTATTGGTCCCTGTTATATGGATAAAGTCGGGCGGGTTGGTATCAAAGCTGGTGATCTGCTTGATGGGCAGCAGCTTCTGGAAAAGTTGTGCAGTAATGTGGAAGAAAAGAACTTCTTTTTGACCAAGCAGTACAATGCCCAACCAGCCTCTTTTGACAAGATTCAGGAACAGTTTGAATCGTTTGCCGAAAAGCTCTCTCCCTTTGTCCATAACGTCTCTATGGTCCTAGATAAGGCTCGAAAGGCGGATAAAAATATTCTCTTTGAAGGTGCCCAGGGAACCCAGCTTGATATTGATCACGGCACCTATCCCTTTGTCACCTCTTCAAATACAGTTGCTGGCAATGCCTGTATTGGTTCAGGTTTTGGGCCTGCCCATATTGATGAAGTTGTTGGTATCCTCAAAGCCTACACCACCCGGGTGGGTGAAGGACCGTTTCCCTCAGAACTGCCTGAGGGGGATGCTGTGGGGGATGCACTGCAGAAAAAGGGCGGCGAGTTTGGTGCCACAACAGGCCGTCGTCGTCGTTGTGGCTGGTTGGATATGGTTGTTGCCAATGATGCTGTGCGCTTGAACGGCCTGACTGGTTTGGCGATCACCAAGTTGGATGTCCTGTCAGGGCAATCGACCTTAAAGATCGGTACCCATTATGAGGTTGAAGGCAAACGCTACGACTGTATGCCCGGCAATATTCGTCAAACAGCCTTGGCACAGCCCTGTTATGATGAAATGGCAGGCTGGGATGAGGAGATCAGCACAGTCCGGGCGTATGATGAGCTGCCGCAACAGGCTCAAGACTATGTTAAGCGGATTGAAGATATGTCAGGTGTTGCGCCTATGATTATTTCTGTGGGACCAGACCGAGCAGAAACTGTACTCTTGCGCAACCCGTTTGAAAAATAATTTTTCTTATTATCCTCTCCCGAAAAAGTACCGCAGAATTTCTGCATAATCGGTATAATTGGGATGGGTGTTTATATTTTACAGAGAAAGTGCCTGGCGAATGTATTTGTCAGGTTCTTTCTGTTCAGGAGAGTTGGAGTATGGCTCGTATTACAGTGGAAGACTGCCTTTCTCAGGTTGGTGATGATAACCGCTTTGCCCTTGTGCATCTTGCTGTTGAGCGAATTCGACAGCATCGAAGAGGCGAACCCTTCCTTTTAAATGGAAAAAATAAAGAAGTCGTAATGACCCTGCGTGAGATTGCCAACGGACATGTAACTTTTGATAATATTAAAGATCTTCCAGCGCAACGTCGGGCCAATGAAGCAGAGAAGCAGGCCGGAGATGCTGACAAAAGTAATGAAGCAGAGCAGGAATAACTTCAGAAAGTAGAGCCAGCCATGAGTAGAGATTATTACGAAATTCTGAACGTATCACGGGATGCAAACGGTGATACCATCAAAAAAGCGTATCGTAAACTTGCGATGAAGTATCATCCTGATCGTAATCCGGATGATAAAGAGGCAGAAAATCGTTTTAAGGAGGCTGCTGAGGCGTATGAAGTACTCAGTGATGCCCAGAAACGACAGGTCTATGATACATACGGTCATGACGGCTTAAAAAACAGCGGCTACTCTGGACCGGGGAATGCCAGTGATATTTTTTCTCATATCAACGAGATGTTCGGTGATATGTTCGGATTCGGCGGCAGTGGTGGCGGACGGTCACGGCAGCGAGATCCTAACGGACCCATTCAGGGCAATGACCTGCGTTATGACCTGGAGATCTCCTTCATGGATGCAGTGCATGGGGTTGAGAAAGAGGTTGAAATCAGTAAACCTGAGACCTGTTGGACCTGCGAGGGATCAGGTGCTCGTCCAGGTCATCAGCCGCAGACCTGCCCAAGCTGTCAGGGACGTGGGCAGGTTATCCGCTCACAGGGCTTTTTCCAAGTCAGCTCCACCTGTCCGCAGTGTCGAGGTGCTGGGCAGATAGTGGTTGAACCTTGCTCTGACTGTAACGGTGAAGGGCTTGTCAGTAAAAAGAAAAAGGTTATGCTCAAGATTCCCGCTGGCGTTGACACCGGGGCCAGAATGCGCTTGAGTGGCGAAGGCGAAGGCGGGCGTCGAGGTGGACAGGCTGGTGACTTATATGTGATTATTCATGTCCAGGAACACGAATATTTTATCCGAGACGGCCGCACTATTTATCTTCGTTATCCTGTGTCAATGGTCAAGGCCGCATTGGGCTGCGAGGTTGATGTTCCGACTATTAACGGAACCAGCAAGTTAAAGATTAAGGCTGGAACGCAGTCTGGTGAACGGCTCACCTTACACGGAGAGGGCGTTGTTGGTCTACGGGGCGGTCGATCAGGAGACATGGTTGTCGAGGTACAGGTTCAGACACCAACCGGTTTGACCAAGAGACAAAAAGAGTTGCTTTGCGAGTTTGATGAACACTGCGAGCAAGAAGAAGAGAGCTTTTTCTCCAAAATACTGCACGGACATTTTAAAGGGAAGGAAAAGAATAAGGCATGATTTTTTATCTGTCCGAATACTTTTATTTGATATAGAATGAGCGTGTCAGACAAGCTAACCCATTTTGATGATGCTGGAAATGCCTGCATGGTAGATGTTGGTCGTAAAGATGAGACCAAACGGATTGCTGTTGCTCAAGGGCGTATTAGCATGAAATCCACTGCCTATGCAATGGTACGAGCAGGGACGATGAAAAAAGGCGATGTCTTAGGTGTTGCCCGAATAGCTGGTATCATGGCGGCAAAAAAAGTTGACACGCTGATACCTCTCTGTCATCCCTTGGCGATTACCCAGGCAGATATAGTCTTTACCTTTGATGATGACAAGTATGCGGTTGGCATTGAGGCCACCGTTGGCATTGTTGGCAGAACTGGTGTGGAAATGGAGGCATTGACAGCGGTCTCTGTTGCAGCGTTGACGATCTATGATATGTGCAAGGCCGTGGACAAGGGTATGGAGATTTCTGACATCTGTTTGAGGAAAAAAAGCGGCGGCAAAAGCGGTGATTATAGCCGGCAGGGTCGGTGACTGGAGGAGTAACTCATGGAAAATGAACAGCTACAGAAGTTTAGAGAACAGCTTGAGGGGATGAAAAAAGAGATCATCACAGACGTTGAACAGACGCTCACCGAGATGGTCAGTCAACAGGGAAACATCCCTGATCCCAATGATCGGGCCACTATTGAGTCGGATCGTGAGTTTGAACTGCGCTTGCGGAGCAGAGAACGTAAGCTCTTGGATAAGATAGAACTGGCTATTGGCAGGATTGATAAGGGCAGCTATGGTATTTGTGCCTCTTGCGAAGAGCCTATAGGGATTAAACGCCTGCAGGCCCGACCAGTAGCAACCTATTGCATTGACTGCAAGCTTGAACAAGAACGTCGGGAAAAAAACTTAGGGAAATAAATGCCTGAATTACGAAAGGACCCTATTCTTGGGCGTTGGATAATTATTGCCAGAGAACGCAGTAAGCGACCAACGGATTTTCCTGTTGATACCTCGGTAACTGGAGGGGGATTTTGTCCTCTCTGTCCAGAAAACGAAAAAACTACGCCCAACGAGGTGTTGGTCTATGGCCGTGAACCGCATCAACCGGCAAATTCATCAGGTTGGAAACTCCGAGTTGTACCGAATAAATATCCGGCCTTAGTCATTGAAGGGGAACTTGATAAGCAGGGTGAGGGATTATATGACCGCATGAACGGGATAGGTGCCCATGAGGTGGTTATTGAAAGTCCCAATCATGCTGATCAGTTTGCCTTTCTTCCCCATGAGCAGATGATGCTTACCTTTAGGGCTTTTCAGGAGCGCATTCGAGATCTATCCCATGATGACCGTTTTGTCTATGTGATGGTGTTTAAGAATAACGGCAAAGCTGCTGGTGCCTCTCTTGAACATACCCATTCTCAGCTCGTGGCCCTGCCGGTCATGCCCCGGATGTTGGCTGCTGAACTTGAGGGAAGTAAATCCTATTACACATATAAGGATCGTTGTGTCTTCTGTGATATTATTCGTCAAGAAATTCAACAGAATATTCGTTTGGTCTGCGAGAATGAACGGTTTGTGACCTTGGCTCCCTTTGCCCCTCGCACACCTTTTGAGATGTGGATTTTGCCGAAAAAGCATAACTCGTCTTATGTAAGCCAGAATGAGGCATCATTAGCAGATTTGACTCGTATTTTTTCCGAGACATTGCGGCGTCTTGATGCCTGTATTCCAGGGATTCCCTATAACTTTGTCTTGCATACCCAGCCCCTTCAGTCGGGTGCGTTGGATCATTATCATTGGCATTTTGAGATTGTTCCTAAACTAACCAATATTGCCGGATTTGAGTGGGGAACCGGGTTTTATATTAACCCGATGCCTCCAGAGGATGCGTGTCGATATTTACGTCAGGTTGAACTGTAGGAGAGGAAGATCATGGAGAAAAAAAAGGTGTTACTTGTTGATGATGAGGAGAGTATCCTCTTGTTATACAGCGAGGAAATAGAGGAAGAAGGCTTTGCTGTTGAGGTAGCCCATAACGGTGATCAGGCATTAGGGGTGTTTAAGACTTCTCCACCAGACTTGGTGATTCTTGATATCAATATGCCAGGAATGAACGGTATTGAAGTGCTTCGCCAAATGAAGGATATCAACGCTGATTTACCGATAATTCTCAGTTCTGCCTATCCAGAGTATAAAGAAAATTTGGGTGCCTGGGCCTCAGATGAGTATATTGTGAAGTCTGCCAATACAGATGAGCTGAAAGCTGCTGTTCATAAGTACCTTGACTAGGCCAGGACAAAGGTTGAAGACGGGCGGTTTAAGACCGTTTGGCCTTACGCCTATACTGCTCTGCGGGTTCCTCGTTTTTGTTTTCTATCTATTATTTGATCGTCCTTGCCAGGTAATTTCCCTCCTCTGTCATGAAAGATATTCAAAATCTTCAGGATGATCGCCGAATCAGTATTCGTAAAGTCGGTGTCAAAACTATCCCTTACCCCATCACTGTTCTTGATCGGCAGAAGAAACTGCAACATACCGTGGCCACAGTGGACATGTATGTCAATCTTCCCCACCATTTCAAAGGCACGCACATGAGTCGTTTTGTCGAGATTCTGAACAGATTTCACGGCAAATTTGACCTGCAAAAAATCCATCTCATTCTTCAGGAGATGAAAGAGCAGCTTGATGCTGAAGCAGCGCATCTTGAAGTGCGGTTTCCCTATTTTCTTGAACGCTCTACCTCAAACGATGCAGGAATGGAACGCTATGAATGCCGGATGCATGGCTCGCTCCAAGAATGTGTTGACTTGGTCATGGAGTTGACTGTACCAATAACACTGCCAAAATCGCTGGGACGCTGGGGATATGCCCAGGTCTCTGTTCGCTTTAATGAATTCATTTGGTTGGAAGACCTGATCAGCAGGGTGCAGCAGGCTATTCGAGCAGGCGCAGAGTCTGCCTCTGTTGAGTCCTTATGTGGGCAACTTGGTGACGCCTTACAGGCCACCTCAGAGATCAGTTGGTTTCGGGTGGAGATGGAAAATCTTGCTGATGGTTGTTCCACCTTTGCGACCGTGGAAAGCTCCTTGTCTTAAAAACCGCTCTGATCTCTTTCTAGGTTCTTCGCGTTGATCTCTTCTTTATGAGGGGAACTTTCGTAAGGAGTACTGTACATAGCCTCTTTTGTTATTCCGTTCTTTTTCGCCTCTTTTATTAATATACGGTTTGCTTTTCTCATAAGAAACCAATGCCAAAAATGAACAGAAAACAATGGGAGAGGTTTTTTAGCTAACATCTGAACAGCCTGCTCAGGAATAGGAGAACCTTGTACAAGCGAGGAGGCTGCAATCTCTAAGGCGTGAGCTACATAGAAAAGTGGTGGTCTTTTTGCCCCTTTAAAGGCCCTGAATCCAGTTAACGGGTTCCCGCTAATCAGCATTTCTCCTGATCCGAAGATGAGTCCCCCTGCCCATATCATTCCGCATTCTAGAGCAAAGTTACGACAGATTGAAAGTGCCACAATATTTTGAGATGATTCAGGTAAGCCAGAATTGCTGATTCCTGTAAATAACGTTGATCTCTTATTTATCTCTCCGTGTTTTTTATGATGGGCTATAATTTCTAAGGCACTTGTCGCCAAAAAAGGTGGTGAATCAGCATAGATGGGAAATGAAAAGATGACAACACCTGCCTGGTCAACTGCTTGGCAAAGTGTCCTTTGTTCTTTTTGACTGTGCAATACGTGTGCTTTGAGAGAATAATGTTCGGTTTGCATACCAAATAGTTTCAATTTTTCCAGTAGGCATCCTCCAAGTACTGCTGATGTAGAAGGGGCCTTAGTTTTTTGGCTGCCTACAATAAGTAGGGCTTTTGGTTTAATATTTTTGTTTTTTTGAGAAAAAGGTTTGTTTTCTATCATCAACTTGTTGAGTTCTTCAAATCTGGGGAGCTTATCAGTTCCCTGGAGGAGATCTACAAGTTGCTGCTGGATTTTTTGCTGAGAATCAGAGGGACAAATCACATTGGCACGATACGTTGTATGGGCATTGATAGCATTTCTTCCAACGAGTGTTTTAAAGCATTGCGTTACTTTTTTGTTCGTGGCTAAGTGTGTTCCAATGCCAACTATATGAGGAAAACTGGTGTAGCGTCGAGGATGGTGAAATTCTCCAAATGTTTTTTCTAAAAAAGGGAGAGTAATAAGCAGCCAGCGATCAATAATTTTTTTTAACTCTGATGAATAGCCTCCGAAAATAACAGGGGTAAAAAAGATGACCGTATGACTACTCAAAATGGCACGCAGGATATCAGCCACTGCATCTTGATGAAAGCATGTACCAGGTGTTTTGATCCAGCAGTTAAAACAGCCAATACAAGGATTGATCGTAATCTCCCGTAATTTAAATATTTGTATACGATCACCATAATATCTGCGTATCACGTTTATCAACAGAGTCAGTACGACGTTAAGGTGTTGATCTTCGTACCTTGTCCCGTCTAAAATAACTATTTTTTCACTCATCATTTCAAATATTTAATTTGCGATAGAGGTTTTATGATGTTATCTATTGAGCGTATGGTTTACGTTGTAGTTCTATAACATTTAGCCCATTTTTTTGGGCTTCTTGTTCAATTAATCTCTTTGCTGATTGTATAATAAAGGTACGCCATCTCGCAGAAGACATAAAGGGGTAAGGGATTTTTGCCATGATTTGAGCAGCTTTTTCTGGCACCGGATGGCCTTTTGCCAAGGATCTCGCTGTGAGCTTCAATGATCTGGAAATATAAAAAAGTGGTGGACGTTTAAAGCCTGCAAAACCATGAATCCCTATGAGAGATTTTCCGCTAATCAGTCCTTCTCCTGTTCCAAGAGTAAGTCCTCCAGCCCAAAGCATATTTGCCTCTAAAGCAAAATTTTTGCAAATGGCAAGTGCTACAGCATTCTGGTGTGATTCAGGAAAGGCATTGTTGATAATAGCGAGAAATATTTTTGGTTCCATATTGATAGTCTTCTTTCTGTGTGTTGCTATTGTTTCAAATGCCTTGGTTACTAAAAAGGGTAATGAGTCAAAGTAAAGCGGGCAGGCGAGTATGATTGTGTCCGCACGATCTATTGCTGCGCAAAGGTTCTGAAGACCTTCACTGTGATGTAGGATATCAGTAATTTTAAAAAATTCAGTTCCTATTTTATTGTTCTTAAGATGCCCTGCCAAACAGGCTGCCAAGACATTTGATGTACTCTTTTTGTCTTTTTGGCTACCAATAATCAGCAGAGCTTGTTTTTTTTTGTAACTTTTTTGAATGAAGGATTATTTTCTTGAAGTAATAAGTTGATATCTTTATATAGCGGAAGTTTCTCTGTTCTAGCAAGTACGTCTTGAAATTTTTTACGGACTTCTTGGGGAAAATAGCTAGTACTATTAATCACCTCAGTACTGTAGTGTGAAGGTGGAAGGTTTAAGGCATTACGACCAACAAGTGTTTTAAAACAATTGGAAAGTTCTTTTGTTGGATGAGGATGAACTCCGATACCTATAATGTGCGGAAAGGTTGAATAGCGCAGTGGATGATGAGTCTCCTTATCAACCTTCTTAAAAAAAGGGAGTACGATGGGTAAAAAACGGTCAATAAGTTTTTTCAGATCTGATGAGTAGCCACCAAAAACAACAGGTGTAAACAGAACTATTGTGCTGCTATTTAATATTATCTTGAGGAGTTCAGCCCCCATGTCGTTCCTGTTGCGGCACTGACCCGGTGTCTTAAAGAAGCAGTGAAAACAGCTAGTACAGAGCGTGAGGTTGATATTGTACAGCTTAATAACTTTTACCTTATTTGTTTTTTGCAATAACACTTCATGAAGAAGAGAAAAGATCGGGGTTGCCTGTGTATCGTTAGGCTGTGAGCCGTCAAATAAGACAGTTTGTTGCGTACGCATCTGTTATTTTCCTTTATCTATTTGAGCCGGTTGCGGCTGAAAAATTTACGGCTTTCTCAGGATACCGTTGGGATGGAATTAGAAATTAATGAGTAATTGTTACCCCATATAACTACGCAATTCCTTCCAAGTTTTTTTACTTCATATAATGCGTTATCAGCATCTTTAATAAGAGCAGTTCTATCATTTTCGCTCATTTCAGCTACTCCTATACTGACGGTTATATTTAGTGCTACTGGTCCGTTATCAGTTTGATGCATCATTTTATGATCACGCACTGCTGTGTTGATTTCTTTGCCTATCAAGCCAGCCTGTTGTTTATCTGTATCAGGAAGAATGACTGCAAATTCATCACCACCGTAACGTGCTGCTACATCATGCTTGCGTACTTTGCTGCTGATTATTTGCGCTACAGTTTGTAAAACAGTGTCACCTACTTGATGTCCATAACTATCATTAAATATCTTGAAGTTATCAACGTCAATAAGTATTAAACTTAATGTAGTCTTTTCTCTCCAAGATTTTTCAGAACTTTCTAATAAAAAATTATCAAAGTATGCTCTATTGTAGATCTCTGTTAAAGCATCCATAACAGATTTTTTAAATAGCCGTGCATTTTCTATAGATACTCCTGCTTGGCTTGAAATCAATTCTAAGACCCAAAGATCCTCTTTATTAAACAGACCAGTGATCATGCGATTATCAAGATATATTACTCCTAACAGAGTATTTCTGTGCTGGATAGGTACACAGAGTACGGAACGAAGACTGTAATTTATCACACTTATTTGTTCTTTAAAGGCATTATCTGTGACGGCATCCTCTATAATTAACGGTTTCTTTTCTTTTTCAACCTTTTTAATAACACTCCGGCTCGTAAAAAAAGTATCTTCTTCTGCCTCTATGTATTCAATATTCCTTGCAACTCTTACTTTTAATTCTTTGGGAATATTTTTATTTTCAGGATAGAGAAACAATATCCCTTTCTCAGCTCCAAGTAATTCAATCGCCTTGTCCATAATTTTTTCTAACAGTTCATCAAGATCAAGAATAGAACTAAGATAACGACTTGTTTCTAAGGCAGTTATAATTTTTCTTTCAGAACTGAATTTTTGCTGTGGGGTTGTTTCCTGTTCGTTAAAAATTTGTTGCGGCGAAGGTAGAGTTTCTTTAATACCTAACAAAAGCAATGTGTTCTTGTGATCTTTTTCAGCACCAATATCTTTAAAAATATTTTGAGCCTCAGCAAGACAGTCTTTTGCCTTTTTCTTTAATTTTGCATCCTTTTCCTCAAGAAGGATAGAACCCATTTCTTGCTGAATGTATGCAATGCGATATTTATCCTGTGTTTCTTCTTTAAGAAATGTTATTCCCTGCTGCCAGCAGCGAATTCCCGCCTTTTTTTTTCCTATGAGCCAAAGATACGTACCGTTGACTTGGCAGGCCCATCCTTTGATAAACTTAAATTTTTTGCTCCATTTTAAAGATTTTTTGCAAAACCAATAAGCTCTTTTGAAAAATTTTTTCCTATCCTTGTTAGAAAGTTTTAACGTACTAATAATACTATCAAGATAAATTTGTGCTCCTAATGGAAATAAGTCAAGAGTCCAAGCACCATTACTGTAATGTGTAGGAAATAACGCAACTACTTTTTCTATTGTCTTGATAGCAAGGAGATATTTTTTTTGTCTGAGATAAAGAGAAGCTAACGTTGAGAGAGAAAAAAGCATGTTGGCATTATCTCTTGTCTCCTTCATAAGTTCATAAGCTCTTTTAAGTTCGGAAACTGTAGAATCGCTTACATTGCCAAGTAAAAACTGGCTTTTTCCCTTTGTTATTAAGGCCCAACCTAAATTTTGAAGTACCTTTGCTTCAGATGATAACGCAATAAATTCTTCGCTAATAGCAAGTGAACTATTTAATTTACCTATCAATAGACCATTTTGGACTCGAAAAGCATAGGCCACTCCAAGATCAAGATATTCACCTAACCCTTTGAGTAGCTGTATACCTTTTTGGGCATACTTTAATCCCTCACAAGGCTTATTGAGGATCAGTAGTGCAAGGCTAAAACCAGCATAAGCTGTACCTTCCCGTAGTCTATCCCCTGTCATCTGAGCAGTATCTATTGCCAACTTTGCATATCTCTCAGACTTAGATTCTAAGGGAATAGAAGCCCAAATAACACAGCCAAGTACATAGCAATGAGCTAGCTCTGAACTTGGAGGCATTTTTTCGGCCAAGTTAAGACATTTAAGATGACAGTATAAACTTTTTTTCATGTCTTTGAAAAAGTACCACTTATACAGTATATTAAGTAGGCGAAGCGGAATAATATCCGCATTTGACATGACATTATTATTTTTTATAGATATACGAGAAAAAAAAGTGCGAAAGGGATTAATTTGGAGAAGAAGTTCGGAAAGTAATCTTAATGTAATAGCTATATTTCCATTTGGAATTTTTATTCCTGATAAATTTAACGCATGTTCTAGGACATAAAAACTTCGTTCAACCTCTCCTTTTTCAAACAAAGTATCTCCTATTTTGGCAAGAATTCTGCTTTTATGAATTGAGTTTTTATTAGGTACAAGAGTATTGCATAGTTCAAGGGTTTCCAATGCACTGTTAAAATTTCCTGTTATCTTATAACATTCTCCTAATTTTTCTAATAAATTTATATATTCTTTATTTTTTGTATTATTCTTTTCTAATATTTTCTTTGCATACACATAATATGTAATAGCATCATTGCTGGCATAATTTTTCTTTGCCTTAGCTCCGGCTAATAATGCATATTGAAGACCATTCTTTTCGTCTTTCCCTTCCATGAGATGGTAGGTTAATTGAAAAAGATTTTTTTCTTCTTCTACTTTGTAATTTTTTAGAAAAAAAGATGCTATTTGCAGATGGTATGTTACATATTTCTGCTTGGAAATTTTTGCAAGAAAAGATTCACGTATACGATCATGGGCAAATCGAATCTTCCCTTTATCGCTCAGTGAGTGTTCCAATAAATTTCTTGCTACGGCTTGATCAATAAGTTGCATCACTTCAGTGTGGTTTTTTTTATCAATCAGGTTGTATAACAGATAGACTCTGAATTCCTTACCAACAACAGCACTTATTTCAAGGAGATCTTCTAAATCTGCTGGGATATTTTTTGTTCGCACCAACATCATATCCAAAATATTGTTTGGAAGATCTAAACTGTTAATTTTATCTTGATCAATTGTACAGTTGCCCTGTTCCCAAGTAATGGCTTTTTGTTCAACAATTTCCTTGAGAAGGGTAATAGTGAAAAAAGGATTCCCTGCTGTTTTATCAGAAATATACCGTGCAAGCTTTTGAACATATTCGCTTTTTGACTTTAGCAGGTTGGCCACCATATTCATAACCCTATCACGGGACAATGGGGCGATCAGGATATCGGTAATATTATCCCCTCGGCTTTTTGCATTTTTTTTGATCCGATTGAGAGGATGATGTTCATCAACTTCGTTGCTTCTATATGTACCTAAGATAAGAAGATTTGATGTGCCGATATGATTACCAATATGCTCAAGCAAACGAAGACTGCCCTCATCTGCCCATTGCAGGTCATCCAGAAAAAGAATGCCCACTTGGTCTTCTCGGATAAGGTTGCAGATAAAATGGGCCGCAGTAATGGTAAATCGGATATTTTCCTTTTCTGGTTCTAAAGAAGGAAGCTCGGGCACAGAACCTAACAGCTCTCTCAGGTTTGGATTAAGCCGCATAAGTACGGCGCCTAACTCTCCAGCCAACCCCCTGATTCTTTTGGTCTCCTGAGTTCTTTCTTCTAGGCCAGCTTTTGTTATTTTTTGAATAAACTCATCAAGTGCATGTTTAAATGCCTGATAGGGTACCTTGTTTTCTTGGGCCATACAGTGGCTTTCAATGAAAATTTCTCCTTTATTATAGCCACGTATATAGACATATTCCTTAATCGCCTTAACCAGTCTGGTCTTTCCAACCCCTGGTTCGCCGCCAATGAGGCAGATCCCTCCCTGTCTGCGGGCAGCTTTATTGATCAGCCCTTTGAGCTTGGTTAGCTCCTCTTCTCTGCCAACAAATTTTGTCTGGTAGGAAAGGCGTATCTCGTTTTTATCTCCCTCGCCTATAGTGAAGTGACGCTCATTCTTTAAATATTTTTTGATATCATGAAGCAGCCCGTTAGCACTTTGATATCGCTCATCCTGATCTTTTGCTAAAAGGCGATTGACAATATGGACAATTACATCGGGAAGATGTGGATTCAGACTGTTCAGAGGGGTCGCTCGCATGGCAGCAATCTGATGGAGTAGCTCTGCTGCTGTTGAGGACTGGAAGGGAAGCTGACCTGTGAGCAAGTAATAGAGAATAACGCCGACCGAGTAAAGGTCACTGCGTTCATCAAGCTGTTTGCGAATAATGCCGGTAGCTTCAGGAGACATATATGAAAATGTACCCGACATGTTTTCATTTTTTTCAAAGTTGCTTAACTCCATAATATGAGCTAACCCAAAATCTAATAATTTGACTTTAGGATTTGTTATTGCGCTGTTGACTACAAAAATATTACTCGGCTTTACATCCCGATGAATAATATTATGCGAGTGAACACAGTGCAGGGCTTCTGCAACTTCTCCTATCAGGGTAAGAGCCTCCTTGATACTGAGCTTTACGCCTTTTTTTAAAATACCAGCTAGGCTGTCTCCTTGTAACAGCTCTGTGACCAAATAGGGTACACCGTTATAATCTCCTGTTGTATGAAATTTAATAATATTAGGATGATCAAGTTTGCTGATTACTTTGACTTCGTTTCTGAATTTGACAACTAATTCAAGGTACGGAAGGGTATTGACTGGATTGAGAAATTTGAGGGCAACTTTTTTATCAGTTTCTTTATCCAATGCTTGGTACACAACAGACATTCCTCCCTTCCCGATTTTTTTCAGGATGAGATATCTGGTGTCAATCAGTTCGTTTATGTGTAACGTACTCAACATGGTAATTGCGACTGAAGTTTGGTTGTAGCTGCTCTGGAAGTAAACTCTATATCTGCTGAGATGTCTGCATAATGGAGATATTGCAGATACTGCAGATACTGTTGTTTGTGACTTGGTCGGCTCATATATTTTTTACGCAATAACTCAGGTAATACTCAGGTAATAATCCCCATCTCGGCCCGTTGACCGCAATAACACAAGATGAAAACCGCAGGATACTTTCATAAAAAGAGGTTATATATTAACGTAATCATATTGAAAATCTGTATAATCTGTACTCTCGAAAAGGTAATAGAGGTAATAACTCAGAGAGTGTCGCCACCAAGAGTATTCTCTCATATTCAAAATTGAACTAAACATAAACTTGTCGATTTTTCATTATGAATATCAGAGTGCAGAAAAAATCATACTGCCAAGAAAGGGCCAAGAACAGCAATCTTTGCCATTTTTCTTGGGTTGTCCTCTAGTGCGGGACAACAGAACGGTTATCAACAAAACGGATAGTTAATCTCACATTGAGCGGCTTGACATCATATTTTATCAATTAAATCATCTGAGAAAACAAGTTTTTATAACTATTTCTTTTATTCTAACAGTTTAGTCTAAAAAAGGCTAAAAACAACAATTTACTTCT
>QYLO01000001.1 GCA_022766165.1 Candidatus Electrothrix gigas | reverse complement strand
TTTCAGTTAATGGGCGGAATCAGTCGTATCAAAATCACTGTCGGAAACCGGGTTAAGTATGTCTTTGACGGTATTACCAAGCTGAAAAGACGAATACTATTACTCTTTGGTGATGCTGTGGCTAATATATATCAAATTTCATAAAACTGCACCCGCTCAATGTGAGTTGAAAAAAAATTACGCTCTGAATCGCTGTTCTTTCTCCAACAGAGCAACAATATCATTTTTGATCGTCTTGATGTCTTGACTGGCATTCCCTTCTTCTACAAAACGAGCATTAAAATGCTCAGTCGTGATACTTGCCCGTGCCAATTCACAAAGGGTACAGAGTGCTCGTGCCTTGTCAGCGCTAATCGTGCCAACTGCCGCCCCGTAGCGGTCAGTGTTGATACGGAAGTCCGGCTTTTTAAGAGTTTTCCAACTGTCGCGGACGATGTCACGAAAGTCGGTGTTCGTTTTCGCGGCACTGATCGTAAGTGAACGCTTCACTTGAAGGCTAAGGCGGGCAGGATTCTTTGCGGTATCTTCAAAATCGACGATCACGTCATCAAGCGGTTCTCCAAAGTCGCGCTGCTGAACCGACACACGGCCAACGGTTCGGTCGTCAATGCCGCGTGCAGAGTCTTCGGCAAGCAACGCGGTGAGATAAAACGCAGCTACATCCCCTTCAAAGGTAAAGCCTTCGCCACCGGCAAGTTCAGGTGATTGCGGCATCTCTATGCTACTCCGTAATTGAGTCGATCAGATTTTTCTCCGCTTTTACATTAATAGAGCGACGTTACTTCCTCACACCATCTTCATGCGCTAACAACCAGGCATAAGTATCAGCAATACCCTGCTCAAGGGTAATTTGGCTAGTCCAGCCTAGGTCTGTCAGTCGGGAGACATCAAGAAGTTTTCTCGGCGTTCCGTCTGGCATGCCCTTATTGTAGCGAATAGTCCCTTGAAAATTAACTACCTGAGCTACAAGGCTGGCCAGTTCAGCTATACTGACCTCTTCGCCAGAACCCACATTAACAATATCAGGATCGTTATACTTTTCCATCAGAAAAAGACTGGCTGCGGCCAAATCATCCACATGGAGGAACTCGCGCTTTGGTGTACCTGTCCCCCAGATTTCTACCTCTGACATACCTTGAATTTTTGCCTCGTGAAACTTACGAATCAGGGCAGGCAGGACATGGGAATTGTTCAGATCAAAGTTATCGCCTGGGCCGTACAGGTTAGTGGGCATCAAACTGATCGCATTAAAGCCATATTGCTTATGATAGGCCTGACACATTTTAATACCTGCAATTTTGGCAATAGCATACCACTCATTGGTCGGCTCCAGCTCACCAGTGAGCAGATGTGCTTCCTGCATGGGCTGCGGTGCAAATTTGGGATAAATGCAGGATGACCCCAGAAAGAGCAATTTCTTACTTCCCGATGTATGGGCCGCATCAATGATATTGGTCTGGATCAAAAGATTATCACGGATAAAGTCAGCAGGAAAGCTATCATTGGCATGAATGCCACCTACCTTAGCCGCTGCAAGAAACACATATTCTGGCTGGTTATCAGCAAAGAAGGTGCGGACAGCGGCTTGATTGGTCAGGTCCAATTCAGTGTGAGTGCGGGTAAGGATTTTGGTGCAGCCTTGCTCTGTCAGGGTGCGGCAAAGCGCAGAACCGACCAGACCTCGGTGTCCTGCAACGTAGATGGTAGCGTTACTCAGGGGCGATAAAGAGGGTGATGAAGATGATAGAGATATTGTTGGCATGGTCTGTAAGGTAATCTTGGTATTCTTGGTATTGGTGATATTTGCTTCGGTTATCAGAACGATATACTCAAGACAGTCATGAAATGCACGCAGAAAACATATTCAGGAAGACATCTGAAAGACATCTGAAAGAGGTGGGGAAAGCGGAGCTGATTTCCTTTTTTGAGGACGAATTGAAAAAAAATGCACTTTTTCACCTGTACAGAGAGAAGAATTCTTCATTTTGCTTGACATCAAATCCATTCCTTGGTATTTGACATAACGTTTTCAATATTCATGCGGTTGGAGGACCGTCAGAAGATTAAAACAGCATGCATAAAATTTGCAGGCGCGTAGCTCAGTGGGAGAGCGCTACCTTGACATGGTAGAAGTCGGCGGTTCGAAACCGCCCGTGCCTACCAATTTATAGAAAGGCTAAGGGTCGATGAGGTATTCACTGACTTATTAGCCTTTCCTTTTTTATATTTTGTTGTCCCGGCCTAAGAGGCGGGATGGAAGTTATTCAACAGATTTTCTTTGGCAGAGAGCATGACTGAGATATCCATATCCGTACCCGGAGAAGAAGCCAAAACAGTTGAAGCAGGCATTTCAGCGCAGGAGGCATTAAAAGAACTGCTCTCCAAGAAACAGCGCAAACAGGCCATTGCAGCGTTGTGTAACGGAGAACGCACAGATCTTTCTGCTCCTCTGCAAACGGACACGGTGATTGAGCCTATTCTTGCCAGCTCTGATGAAGGTATGCATATTCTCCGCCACTCCTCAGCCCATATTATGGCACAGGCTGTAAAGGAACTCTTTGGTCAGGATGTGAAAGTTGCTATTGGTCCTGCTATTGAAGATGGATATTACTATGATTTTGACCGTGACACCGCCTTTACCCCAGATGATTTTGCTGCTATTGAAGAACGGATGGCTGAGATCGTGAAGGCTCGCCTGCCCTTTGAACGGCGCACGTTACCAATGACTGAGGCTATCACCTTTTTTAGTGAGCAGGGTGAAGAGTACAAGGTCGAGTTGCTCAAGGATCTGGAACAAAAGGGGGAAAACTCGGTTTCTCTGTATCAGCAGGGTGATTTTATTGATCTCTGTCGAGGGCCACATATCCCAGATACCTCTTGGCTCAAAAGTTTTAAACTGTTGCGGGTGGCTGGCTCGTATTGGCGTGGGGATGAACATAAACCCATGTTGACCAGAATCTATGGCACAGCCTTTTTTGATAAAAAAGATCTGAAAAAATATCTCAATCGCCTTGAAGAAGCCAAGAAACGGGATCACCGTAAACTGGGAAAACAGCTTGGTCTCTTCACCATTCAGGATGAAGTTGGCCCGGGTCTGATCCTTTGGCAGCCCCGTGGTTCTTTACTTCGTAAGCTGATTGAAGATTATTGGAAGGATGCCCATTATAAGCATGGGTATGATTTGCTGTACACCCCCCATATTGCCCGGCAAGATCTCTGGAAAACATCTGGACATCTTGATTTCTATGGTGAGAATATGTATTCTGCTATGGAGATTGACGAGGTTGCCTACCAGCTTAAACCCATGAACTGCCCCTTTCATATTGGGGTGTATAACGCAACAAAGCATAGTTATCGAGAATTTCCTGTGCGTTGGTGTGAGCTGGGTACGGTGTATCGTTATGAACGTACCGGCGCTCTGCATGGCCTGATGCGGGTTCGTGGCTTTACCCAAGATGATGCCCATATCTTTTGTCGTCCTGATCAACTTGAAGAAGAGATCTTTAATATTATTGACCTCAATCTCCAGGTGCTGAAGACCTTTGGTTTTGCTGAGTATGATGTATATTTATCCACTCGACCGGAGAAATACGTAGGCAGTGATGAACATTGGGAGCTTTCCACCAAGGCATTGCAACAGGCAATGGACAAAAAAGGTCTTGCCTATGCAGTAGACCCTGGGGAAGGCGTTTTTTATGGACCAAAAATTGATATTAAAATCAAGGATCAGCTAGGCCGATCTTGGCAATGTTCCACAATTCAGGTTGATTTTAACTTGCCTGAACGTTTTGGTATGACCTATACTGGTCAGGACGGAGCCGAACATCAACCGATTATGATTCACCGGGCTTTGATGGGTTCTCTTGAGCGTTTTATTGGCGTCTTAATAGAACATTACGCCGGCGCCTTTCCACTGTGGATGGCACCGGAGCAGGCAAGGATCTTAAATATAACCGACACCCAAGTTGATTATTGTGTGCAAGTTCATGCAGAGTTGCGCAAGGCCGGAGTCCGGGTTGAGCAGGATTTGCGGAATGAAAAACTCAATTACAAGATCCGAGAAGCCCAAATGATGAAAACACCATATATGTTGATTATTGGTGATCGGGAGATGGAAGAGGGTACCGTAACCGTGCGCAAGCGTAACGGTGAAAACCTGCCCCCCATGACGCTGCAAGAGTTTGCGGATTTGGTGAGTCAGGAGTGCGAACAGGGGACGGCCTGACAGGCTGTATTGGTATTGGATTAATCAGGAGGATCCGAACATTAAACGAAGAGGCAGAAAACTTCCGCAGAAGCAAGAGATTAAGGTTAAGGTTAACGGAGCAATTCGTTATCCCGAGGTGCGTTTGATCGGGGCTGAGGGCGAACAAATCGGTATTGTTTCCACAGCAAAAGCTCGTCATATTGCAGACCAGGCAGGACTTGATCTGGTTGAAGTCTCAGATAAGGCCAAACCTCCGGTTTGTCGTGTGATGAACTATGACAAATACCGGTATGAGCTGAAGAAAAAGCAACAGGAAGCAAAGAAAAAACAGACGGTTATTGAGACAAAAGAGATCAAGTTTCGTCCCAAGACCGAAGAGCATGATCTGAATTTTAAGATCAAGAAGATAAAAAAATTTCTTGAAAAGAAAAACAAGGTCAAAGTGACCATGCAGTTTCGCGGTCGGGAAATTATCTATGCTCAATCTGTTGGTCTTACAGCGATACGTAAGATTGCCGATGCCCTGCGTGAGGATGGTGTTATTCTTCAGGAGCCGAAAATGGAAGGACGGCAGCTTATTATGTTTGTTGGACCCAAAACCTGAAATAACCTGAGTATATAATCTGAGTATATAATCTGAGTATAACCTGACGAACGATCTGATTCATCGCAAAACAGGCAAAAGAAGAGTAAACATAAGAATAATGAGTTCTGATATCTTTTCAGGCTCTTGAAGAACAAGGAATGTATCATGCCAAAGATGAAAACTAACCGGGGAGCGGCCAAGCGTTTTAAAGCAACCGGTTCTGGTAAGATTCGGCGAAGTAAGGCCTTTACCTCACACATCCTGACCAGTAAATCCACCAAGCGGAAACGTAATCTACGCCAGAGCGGATTGATTGATGCCGCTGATACCAAGGCGGTTAAGCGTATGTTGCCTTACCTCTAAGCTTTCATCAAGAGGAAGGATGACCTTTTCTGGTCAAAGATAATCTGGTAATAGCAAAGAATTATTCTGTAATTTTGTAATACATGGAGTGTAAGGATGCCACGCGTCACACGCGGGTTTAAGGCCCGCCGCAGAAGAAATAAAGTCTTAAAATTAGCCAAGGGATATCGGGGCGGTAAGAGCCGTTTGTATCGCACCGCCACAGAAGCTGTTGATCGGGCACTGTGTTTTGCCTACCGGGATCGAAGAACCAATAAGCGGAACTTTCGTCGTCTCTGGATTACCCGTATTAATGCGGCTGCTCAGATGAACAACACCAACTACAGCAAGTTGGTCCACGGTTTAAATAAAGCAGGCATTGAGCTTGACCGAAAGGTGCTGTCCCATCTGGCCATTGTAGATCCCAACGCATTCACCGAAGTTGTTAAAGCTGCTGGCATTGCGCTTGAGGCTGAGGCTACTGCCTGATATTTAAGAGACAACGCATAGACAACGCATACAATGGAAAACAGACTGCAAAGCCTGAAAGCCCAAGCTGTTGAGGCACTGTCTGCTATTAACGGTCAGCAAGGCTTAGAAGAGTTTCGGGTAATATTCCTTGGTCGCAAAGGTCTTCTCTCATCAGAGATGAAGGAGTTAAGCAAAGCCCCTAAGGAAGACCGACCTCGTCTTGGTCAGCTTGCAAACGCTGTCAAAAAAGAGGTGGAAGAACTCTTTCTTGAGAAAAAGGAAGAGATCGCAGCAGGAGAGCAGGCCAATGGAGCAACTGGGGCTGAGGCTATTGATCTCAGCCTGCCTGGTCGCTTTCTGCCTGCGGGCAAGTTGCATCCTGTTACGCAGGTAATGGAAGAAATCTGCTCGGTTTTTGAAGGAATGGGCTTTGCTGTTGCTGAGGGGCCAGATGTTGAGACGGACTATTATAACTTTGAGGCCCTGAATATTCCCAAACATCACCCGGCGAGGGATATGCACGACACCTTTTACGTGTCTGATTCCCTGCTGCTCCGAACCCATACCTCGCCTATGCAGGCCAGGATTATGGAAAATCAGGACCCGCCTCTCCGTTATATTGCTCCGGGTAAGGTCTATCGTTGTGACTCTGATATCACCCATACCCCCATGTTCCATCAGGTGGAGGGCTTTCTGGTTGATCATGCGGTTTCCTTTGCTGATTTGAAAGGGGTACTGACCACCTTTACCCGCCGTATTTTCAAAGGGGATTTGCCGCTTCGTTTTCGTCCCAGTTTTTTTCCGTTTACCGAACCCAGTGCAGAGGTGGACATTGCCTGTGTTATCTGTCAGGGTGAAGGTTGCCGAGTATGTAAGCGAACAGGATGGCTTGAAATACTTGGAGCAGGCCTGATTGATCCCGAGGTTATGAAGATGGTTGGATATGATCCGGACGAATTTTCCGGGTTTGCCTTTGGCCTCGGGGTGGAGCGTATCGCTATGTTGAAATACGGTATTGATGATATTCGCCTGTATTACGAAAATGACCTGCGCTTTCTCAGGCAGTTCTGATTTTTTCCTGCCTGCAAAATAAGCCGCTATCCTGTCTTTTTACATAAATTATTTTATTGCTGTGCCTATATCTGAGGCTTGGTTACGTCAAATATTGAGATATGACCCAAGATATACGCTGGAAACAACGCTTCTCCAATTATCAGAAGGTGCTACGTCAACTGCAAAAATTTGTAGACAAAGGCGAACTCTCCGAACTTGAAGAGCAAGGTTTGATCAAATCCTTTGAATATACCTATGAACTGGCTTGGAATACGTTAAAGGATTTTCTTGAGTTCCAAGGCCATTCCGATATTTTCGGTTCTAGGGACGCTCTTCGCAAAGCATTTCAAGTCGGTATTATAGAAGACGGCGAAGTTTGGATGGATATGATTAAGAGCAGAAACAGAACATCGCATACCTATAATGAAGAAACAGCGAATGAAATAAGCAGAACGATTATTTCGCTATATTATAATGCCTTTCAAAAAATGAATGATCGACTTGATATATTTAAAAATGATGATCAGTAATTACGCATAACGATACAATGGAATGTGGGCTTTCACGAAAAAATATATCTAACATTAGAAAGGTATTAGAAAAATTCGAGGAAGTGAAAGAAGCTGTGTTGTACGGTTCTCGTGCAAAAGGAAATTATAAACCAGGATCAGATATCGACATCGCCTTGAAAGGGGAAAAACTCAATTTACGACTACTCAATAAAATTGATCTTGATCTGGATGAACTTTTTTTACCATACACATTTGATCTTTCTCTTTACGATCATATAAGCAACACAGACTTAAAAGATCATATTCAACGAGTCGGAAAAATTTTATACAAAAAGAACTTCGTACAACAGGATCATAAGTAACCCATGAAATTTACCCTTAGCTGGCTTGGCAAGTATATCTCTCTTAACGGTCTGACCCCTGAACAACTGGCAGAACGCCTGACCATGCTGGGTTTAGAAGTTGATGCGGTAGAGGAACTCTATGTTGGTCTTGATGCCATCCAGACGGCTAAAGTCCTTTCTGTGCAGAAACATCCCAATGCTGATCGACTCAGTCTCTGCAAGGTTGAAATCGGTGAGGAAACAGTACCCATTGTCTGTGGTGCCTCCAATGTCCGGCCCGGTTTAATAACAGCCATTGCCCGTCCTGGCATCAAATTACCCAGTGGCATGAAGATCAAAAAGGCCAAGGTTCGAGGCGAGGTCTCAATGGGTATGCTCTGTTCTTGGCAAGAACTGGGAATAGGCGAAGATCATGCTGGTATTATTGAGCTGGATTCCACACTGGCCTCGGGTCAGTCCTTGGCTGAGGTGCTGGAACTGTCTGATACCATGATTGAGATTGATCTCACGCCCAATCGTCCAGACTGTACCGCAGTCCTTGGCATTGCCCGTGAGGTTGCTGGCTTTACCGGGCAGAAGGTGAAACCTCCTATCGCATCGTTACCAGAGCTTGGCAAGACAACTTCTGCGTTCACCGTGAACATCAGCGAACCCAAACGCTGCCCACGCTATGCTGCCCGTCAGTTAACCAATGTTACGATCAAACCCTCTCCCTGGTGGCTGCAACGACAGCTCTTGGCCGTGGGGATGCGTCCGATCAATAATATTGTTGATATTACCAACTTTGTGATGCTGGAGTATGGTCAACCACTCCATGCCTTTGACTTTCAGGAGCTTGCCGGCAACACCATTGAAGTACGTTGCCCCAAGGACAACGAGACCACCTTTACAACGCTGGATGATACAGAGCGCGCAATAAATCCAGAGATGCTCATGATCTGTGATGCAGAAAAGCCTGTTGCTGTAGCCGGTGTCATGGGTGGTTTGCATTCCGAGGTGACCGAAGGAACCACAGAGATCCTGCTGGAATCTGCCTGTTTTGATTCGGTGTCTGTGCGGCGTACTGCTCGAAACCTCAATCTCTCCACAGAGGCATCCTACCGTTTTGAACGTGGTGTGAATCCAGATGGAGTCACCGAGGCAATGGAGCGGGCAGTGCAGTTGATCTGTGAACTGGCTGATGCCCAGGCAGCCGATGGTGTAGATCTCTATCCTGGAAAAAAAGAAGTACTGCAACTTGATTTGCGGGTTCAACGGGTCAACGCCCTGCTCGGCATTACCCTGACCAGTCAACAGATTGCAGAGTATCTGCGGGGTATTGATTTTACTGTGTCTGATGCAGGAAATTCGGTTCTCGCTGTGACGGTTCCTGCCTTTCGGGTAGATATTGAGCGTGAGGTTGATCTGGTGGAAGAGCTGGCCCGCTTGGTGGGTTATAACGAGATCCCCACAGCCCGCCCACATATTGCAATGGATTATCCGCAAAAGGGTGCAATGCGTCAACTCCGGCAGGAGACAGCATCCGTGTTTACCGGAGCAGGCTTTTACGAGGCCATTAATTACTCCTTTGTTGCGGAAAAGCATTATGATCTGCTGGGACTGCGTACAGATGATTCCCGCAGGAACTGCGTGCGCCTGCTCAATCCTCTGACCGAAGAACAGGCTGTGATGCGGACCATGCTGTTGCCTGGTCTTTTGGAGAATATTCGTCGGAATATCAACTTTCAACAGTCTGATATTCGCCTTTTTGAGATCGGCAAAGTGTTTATCTTGCAGGATGCAACGCAACAGTCCCAACAACCTCAAGAGCGTTATCAGCTCTGTGCTGTTATCAGCGGGACACGGTATCCTGCCTCCTCGCCCCTGTATTTTTCTGAAGAACAGACTGATATCTATGATATAAAAGGGGCTATTCAGCGTCTTTTGCAGGACTTGCGACTGCAAGGAAAAACCGGAGATATTCAGTTTCAGGCTCTTGAGGGTGAGGGTACTGTAGCGTATGCAGAAACAGGCTTTTCTCTTGGCATTATGGACGGTGAAGAGCAACTTGGTTTGATTGGCAAACTGAGTAATAAAGCAGCGCAGGGATTCTCTATTAAACAGGATGTCTTTTTTGTTGAGCTTGCACTGGATGGCTTACTCGAAGTATCGAAAAAAGAAAAGTCATTTACCCCGTTGTCCCGCTATCCATCTGTTAAGCGTGATATCGCCTTGCTGGTGCCGGAAAGCGTGAGGGCTGGAGAGTTGTTGGAGGAGATACGGTCCCATAAAAAACAGCAGGTTGTTTATGCTGATATTTTTGATGTCTACAGTGGTAAGCCCATTGAAGAGGGTATGAAAAGCGTTGCCTTGACTGTTACCTATCGTTCTGATGAAAAAACGCTGGATGATGCAACAGTTGACGGCTTTCATAAAAAAATAGTAAATGCATTGATGACCCGCTTCGGCGGTCGATATCGGCAAGGAAATGAGTAAAATGAAAAAAGGAACAAGTAGTAAAGCAAAAAAGGAAAACGGAAAAAAGGCCAACGTCACTCGAAAAGAGCTGGCTGTTGCGATAAATAAAGAGCTTGACCTGTCTCAGCGCAACTCAGCAGAGCTTGTTGATACGATTTTTGCCTCTATGAAAGAGACCTTGGTCAGCGGTGAGTCGTTAAAGTTAGTTCAGTTTGGCACCTTAACTGTGCGTGATAAATCGCCTCGCCGTGGACGTAATCCCCGCACTGGTGAGGCCATGATGATCACCAAACGGAAAATGGTTTCTTTCCGTCCGTCCAAACGCCTGCGTGAGCTGTTGAATCAGTAAATCAACGTGTGTAGAAAAATTTTTCCGTCTTAACGACTGGAAGTTATAGGGAAAGGGGATAGGTTTTAGAAATCTGTCCCCTTTTTTTGCTCAAGGGCGAACATAGAGATTGTGTCAGAGCAAGGGCGAACACAGAGATTCGCCCCTACACTGTCTTGCAAAAAGAGCAGAAGAACAGAAAGGGCCTGCTTATGCCGCCATTGCCTGGGGATACTCCTGTTTTTTAGCCACCTCCATGAGTTTCCTGTCACGGCAGTTCATGATCACTGCATCCAGACCAGCCTCGGCCAGTAGAGGAAGCAGTCGGCAGTGGAATGCAGAACGCTGGCCCTTGGGTAAACAGATTGAGGCATTGCTGAGTCCAGTTAAGGTACTGAGTCGTGGTTCGGCAAGTTCACCCAAGAGCTGAATAGAGTGGAGTAAGGTGTCAATATCTGGCAGGCCAGCACTCAGGGTCCAGGTATGAGGATCTGTTCGGCAGGCAATCACTGGATCAAGCGCAAGCTGTTGCAAAGGAAAGCCGACCTCAGTCGCTATATCCAGTACCTGGGTAGCCAGCAGCAGCCGTCCCTCAACATCCGACGGAGTGAGTTGTGACGAGACCAGCAACACCACCAGATCCGCCTGAAAACGTCCGGCTATTTCCATGGCCCGACGCAAATCGTCCGGGTCAGCCGTGACTGCATTGATAGTGGCTCGGCCCTTATGCACTTCCAAGGCTCGTTGCTGCTGCAATACATGGCTGGACAACAGCAAGGGAACATCTGCTGCCTCTTGCACTGTCTCTACCAGCCAAGGCGTAAGTTCACTCAACTGGCGTACCTGCCCCAAGTTTACATCCAGGGCCTCAGCACCTGCCTTGACCTGTTCTTGTGCCATACGGGTTACAGCCTCCCTGTTAAGAGACTCCAGAGCCTGGACAAAGTCCTGGTTGAGAATGTGCATTGCTTCGCCGATAATTTTCATGATGTTCTCCTCATATATTGAGCGGATGCGACCTGTCAGATGACAGATCAGGTTGATTGCAAAAGGGAAAATGAGGATTGCCAACCTGTCCACAAGTGGGTAGACAAGTGGGCAGGTCGTGCAGGAGGCAGCTAGGGCAAAAAAAATCCCTCTGTCTCGCCAAGTTAATACATGGTAAAACAGAGGGATATCCGTTTATATACCCTTAAAATGTGACGCTGTATCCAAAATCCTCGTGGATGATTGCGTTGTTGCACGGGCAGGTCTTCTGGCTCTCGCATCCTTCTACTTACCGGCCTTCCCGACCGTTTCTGGTCAGTGGCGTTTCGGTGTTTGTCAGCGATTACAGCGGCGGGGTCCGCCCCGGATTTTCACCGGGTTCCCTGTTCGGCCTTTGCAGGCGCCTGTGCAGTTTTATCATTCTACGTGTAGTACATGATCTCTCTTTTCTGTTGATGAGAGGTGCTTACTTTACCCGGTCTGTTCCTAAGCTGCAAGGGAAATGAGCAGTGAGCAGTCGCCTTGGTATTTTCCTTTTGGCACATAGACTTATGCAGTGGTATTATATTGCAATGTGCAGCGAATCAATAAGGATGTGAGAGAAGATCGGATTTGTGAAAGTCAGACACAGTTACGTTTTCGATCACTCTAGCCGCATCCAATTTAGCTTTGCCTTCTTACGGGTATATATTGCTCAATAAACTGCAAGTATCTTCTGCGTCCATCGGTCCTTCTTTGAATAGATCGATAAACCGCTGCCATCACTCGTATCAACTTTTCCACAGAGACCGTGCTTAAGTCTTGCTCACACGCTTCTAACAGCATCTGGTAATGATCTTCCTGAACGGCATCTGCAAATTGCAGTGTCTCATCTTTAAAATGATGTTTATCAAAAAACAATTCGAGCAGTTTACTTGCCTCGCTATCCTGAAACAGTTTGTCACTGTCAACATCAAGAAAACGAAAGACTGATTCAATCACATTAGCGATATGTTCGAGTTCGATAGAATCAGCCATTTGCTGCGTTCCATAAAAGGGAACCTTGCGATAGTTCCGACTCACTTCTGCATTATCGTAAAACGAACAGCCTGTACATTTTTCCTGATGACGAGATTGACCACAGCATAAACTGCAAACTAACGTGTTGTCAGCCTTGCACTTACGCTTCCCTTTTTTTACATTACATATTGAACATTTAGCCATAACTTCTAACTTTTCCAGTGTTGAATGATTGAATGATTTTGAAGATTCCTGTTGCAGCTATTTCAGCTCAGGATGAATAAGACCTGCCATAATGGCAAGAGTTTCTGCAAAGGTAGCTGGTGAGGGACTACAGGCAATATCTGGACTGACTACATATACCTGTTGGTTCTGCACAGCGGTAAGCATTGGAAAACCGAGCCATCTCTTTTTTTCCTCTTGGGCAATACCACTTTCACTGCCCATCATTGCGATAATGATCACATCAGGATTTTTGAGCAACACCTTTTCATAACTGACTATGCCGTGCTTCTGTTCACCGATAATGTTGATTCCATTACTTAGGGCAATAAAGTCATGGGTAAAGGAGTCAGGTGCTGCCCCAAAAAGCGGTCGAGAGCCAATCTGAAGAAAGACCTTGGATCGGGGCAAAGCCGCTGTTGCTGCTTGAACTGCTGCAACCTTTTTTTCAGCCTTGCGAATGACCTCTTTAGCCCGTTCTTCTAAACCAAGCAGTGTACCGATACGACGGAATTGAATGCAAATTTCAGCAAAGGACTTGGGCTGTTGAAATTGCACCACCCGTAGTCCCAGCTCCTTAAGCTTTTTCAGTTGGGTCGGCGAGGTCAGACCTGTGGCAAGGATAAGGTCTGGCCGCAGACTGAGGATCTTTTCAATGGAGATCTGCATGACTGAGCCGATTTTTTCTTTGCTCTTGGCTGCTTCCGGGCGAACGCAATAGTTGGTATTCCCGACCAGCCGATCTTCGGCTCCCAGCAGATAGATATTTTCCGTGTTGATCGGGCCAAGGGAGACGATACGCTGGGGAAAATCCTTTGCTAGGGACTGCTGCGTGACCAAAGGAAAGAGAGAGCAAAGAAGGGTGATGACTACAAGGAGATATCTGGGCATTATTTTACTCGTAAAGGAAATTTAATATACTGAAAGGATACAGGAAGATATTATACAGAGTGTGCAGAGCAAAAAGGTTCCCTTTGAAGCTCGGTGAGGATCATCTGAAATGTGAGGCGAAGTACCTTTGTGCGGCGGCTTTCCTTTTGAAGAAATTGCATTAATCAAAAACCCCTCTCTCCAGATCAAATTTTCAGACAACCTAATCCAAACTTTAGATTTCTTAATCTATCCAGTGGACTTTTAAATCCAAAAATCAGATCTTTTTATCAAAAAAATACACCTCAAAACAGTCGGAATAGACCTTTTTAGTCCTCAACTAACTCTCCCCAAACTTCTTCCGAAAGTAATCATAGGCCGCATTAATCTCCTTCATCTTCTCCTCAGCTACCCCCTTAAACTCCTCCCCAAGATGCGCCACCTTATCCGGGTGGTACTGCATAGAAAGCTTACGATAAGATTTTTTAATAGCAGCAAAATTAGCCCCCTTTTCAACCCCAAGTACAGCATAATACCGCTGTTCAGAAGGCACACCGCCAGAGGTACTGTGATGCTGATGTCCATAGCGGTACTTATTCTCTATAGTTTGCCGCTCATAATCACTCACCCTGAGAAATTGACCAATTTTGCGGGCAAGATGCAGCTCCTCTTCATTGACCGGTTTCTTGGTAAAAACTATCTGGTAAACCAGCTCTAAGAGAATCAGGCGGGGCTCATAGGCAAAGTTGTTACGAAATTCGGTAAGAAGTTCTTCCAGATCCTGATCAGTATCACAAGCCTCTTTGATCAGTTGCTTGACCCAGTACATCTGCTCCTGATTATAATAGAGCGAATGCTGAAAAAAATTCAGCATGGTCCGTAATTCAGACTTGGTGAAATGACCATCGGCCTTGGCAACACAGACCAGAATGTTGACTAAAAGAGAGACAAAGCGGTTATGGCTTTCAGTCTGCGATTGCGCATAAGCCGTTGCCCGACTCTGAACATATTTGGTAAAACCAAAAAAGGCCGCAAACAGAGTAATACCGCCGAACAGGACAATATAGATAAGCGTAGAGACAAAACTGCCCACAGCCTGCCAGCCACCAGTGGCCAGCAGGAGAAGGATAATAATCAGAAGACAACCACCGCAGCCGGGCTGGTTGTTGTTATAGGTGTACTGGCGTTGCATGGGCAAGCAAGGGAAAAGGGTTGCAGGGATTGGGAGAGGAGTTTAATCCAACGGATGGCTCCTGTACTCAGGATGCACTCTCCTCCCCTCCGCTGAACAGGGCATCAACAAATTCTTCAGGAGCAAAATCCCGCAAATCATCCACCTGTTCGCCGATGCCGATAAAACGAACCGGGATCTTGAGTTCATGACAGATATTTGTGACAATACCGCCTTTGGCCGTACCATCGAGTTTGGTCAGGGTCAGGCCAGTAATGCCCACAGCCTCGTGAAACATCTGGGCCTGGGAAACCGCATTTTGACCTGTGGTAGCATCCACCACCAACATGACCTCATGAGGAGCAGTTGACAGGTTTTTGCCAATGACCCGCTTAATTTTTTTTAGTTCCTCCATCAGGTTGACCGAGGTGTGCAGGCGGCCAGCAGTGTCTATGATAACCACATCATAGTCCTTGGCAACACCCTTGGCAACACCGTCAAACACCACGGATGAGGGGTCGGATTTGGGTAGTCCAGCAACCACCTCCACCCCGATCCGATCCCCCCAGATCTTGAGTTGATCAATGGCTGCGGCCCGAAAGGTATCACCGGCCACCAACAGCACAGACTGTCCAGCCTTGACAAACTTTGAGGCAATCTTGCCAATAGAGGTGGTTTTACCCACCCCGTTCACCCCAACCACCATAATAACAAAGGGGCCAGACGCTGGCAGGACCAGTTCTGCTGGTTGGTCAGATTCGCAGAGAAAAGAAAGAATCTTATCACGCAAGACTTCTTTCAATGCCTGGGGATCACTGAGCTGCTGCCGCTTTACGCTGTCTTTGGTTGCATCCAGCAACTCCATTGCCGTGCCTACGCCAAGATCAGCTGTAATCAGAATCTCTTCTAATTCGTCAAACAACTCCTGATCAATTTCTTTCCGACCGCGAAAGAGCGTATCAAGGCGATGAACAAAGTGGTTGCGACTTTTCCCTAACCGCTTTTGCAACCGCTGAAACATGGAGGGACGCTGCGGTTTTTCCTGCTCTGCACCCTCCCCTGTTGCAGGAGTTTTTCCAGCAGGTTCAACAACTGAAGCAGGCGTGTCCGATGCCGACTCCGGTGGTTGTTCAAGCTCCTCAGCAGCATTGACCTGAACAGGGGGTTCTACAGTTCCTAAAGGCTCTAGAACTTCTGGAGCCTCTGGAGCCTCTGGAGCAGCTACAGCCGCTGTATCCCCTGTATCCGCTCCCTGCTCTTCCCTGTCTTTTCCCGAGATTTTCTTCTTAAACCAACCAAGCATTACGCATTATCCTTTTTTTCCAGAACAAATTCCAGAGCTTCTTCAATAGTGTGCGGATAATGGAATGTAACGCCTTTGCGTACCTCTTCCGGGATCTCCAACACGTCTTTTTCATTGAGAACCGGCAGAACCAGCTCATGAATACCAGCCCGTAAGGCAGCCAGAACCTTTTCCGCAATACCGCCCACAGGCAACACATCACCGCGCAGGGTGATCTCGCCAGTCATAGCCACATCCTGCCGCACTGTTTGCTCACTGATCACAGAGATCAGGGAGCTGACCATTGCCACACCAGCAGACGGGCCATCCTTAGGGGTTGCTCCGTCCGGTACATGAACATGAAGATCAATCTGAGAAAAGATATCCTCATCAACACCCAATGCATCAGCATTCGAGCGAATATAGGTCAGGGCTGCAGAAGCAGACTCCTTCATCACATCGCCCAGCTTACCGGTGAGGGCCAGACTGCCCTTGCCCTTCATCTTTGAGGTCTCAATAAAGAGGATCTGACCGCCCACTGGTGTCCAAGCCAGCCCTGTGGACAGTCCAGGTCCCCAGGTTCGAGCCTTCATCTCTGATGTATAGTTTACCACTCCAAGGAAGTCATAGAGATTATCCGCTGTCACCACGGTTTTATCACTCCAGCCCCGGGCAAGGTTTGCAGCAACACCACGACAGATCGCAGCCAACTGACGCTCCAGATTACGCACACCTGCCTCTCTGGTGTAGGAACGAATCACAGCCAGCAGGGCCTCATCATCCATTTCCAGATTCTCTTCTGTCAGGGCATGTTCTGTAAGCTGTTTTTTCAGCAGATATTTGCGGGCAATGGCCAGCTTTTCATTTTCCGTGTAACTGGACAGCTCCACCACCTCCATTCTGTCCCGCAGCGGACCAGGAATGGTATCCAGCATATTGGCGGTAGCAATAAACATAACCTTGGACAGATCAAACTCTATATCCAGATAGTGATCTGTAAAGGTAGAGTTCTGCTCTGGATCAAGAACCTCCAGCAGGGCTGAGGCTGGATCACCGCGGAAATCATTGCCCAGTTTATCAATCTCATCTAAAAGGATAACCGGATTATTGGCACCCACCTTTTTCAGATTCTGAATAATACGACCGGGCAAGGCACCAATATAGGTTCGTCGGTGACCACGAATTTCGGCCTCATCCCGCATACCGCCCAAGGCGATCCGGCAAAACTTGCGGTTCATGGTGCGGGCAATGGACTGACCCAGAGATGTTTTTCCCACCCCTGGAGGGCCTGCTAAACAGAGAATCGGGCCATGTATATCCTTTTTCAGCTTACGAACAGCAAGGAACTCTAAAATCCGTTTTTTGATCTTTTCCAGACCGTAATGCTCTTCTTCCAGATCATGTTCTGCCTTGGTAAAATCCAAGGTATCCTCGGTAGAAACACTCCAGGGCAGATCAAGAATCCAGTCAATATAGTTACGGGAAACAGAGTATTCCGGGGAAGAAGGCGGTATTCGGTCCAAACGGGTCAGCTCTTTTTCTACGGCCTTGTTGGCCTCTTCGCTTAAACCAACCTCAGCAGCTCGTTCCCGCAGTTCTTCCAGTTCCACCTTGCCATCAGATTCCTCGCCCAACTCCTTGCGAATGGCCTGCATCTGCTGGCGGAGAAAAAACTCCCGTTGCTTGCCGTCAATATCCTTTTTGATATCCTCTTGCAGCTTATTGCTCATCTCAGCCGTGTTGACCCGCCTGTTCAACTCACGGGCCACCCGATGCAGCATCAGGTTGACCTCAACGATCTCTAAAATTTCCTGCTCTTTGTTCACCCGCAGACTCAACTGTGAGGTCACCAGATAGCCAACATGAAAGGGATCATTGATCGCATCCATAGTGGCCATAATTTCCGCAGGCAGGTTGATCAGATCGCCGAGTTTTCTAAACTCTTTACGAATCCCTAAAACCAGCGCCTCGGTCTCACTGTCCTGCTCATTGAGTTCCATAGGGAGAATGCTGATCTCACCTTTAATATACGGGACTTCTCGAGTAAAGGCATTCACTGTGAGTTTATGAATACCACTCACCAAAACTTGATAATAGCCCTCTTCCGTTTTGGAGACCTTATGAATGTAACCAACAGCACCGACTCGATGCAGATCTGCACTGCTGATCGTCTCATCCTCTGCAACCTGTTTTTTATGGCAAAGCACCAGCCCGACCATTCGGTCACCTTGCATTGCCTCATCAACCAACTGCTTTGAGGTCGAGCTGGCAATTTGGAGTGGAAACCCCATACCTGGAAAAAAAACAAATCCATGCAGGGGCAGAATGGGGACTTCTTTGGGTATGGGAAGTAAGGTTGGATCTTGCGGTTTATTCTTTTGCTTATTTTGTGATTGATCGTCCATGTGTTCTCCGGAAATTCACCTTTTTTTATTTTAAAAGACATCGTACGCAAACCTTGTGATAGGTTCACTGTGTTCATCTGAGTCTCGCCTTTGTTGCACGTTGACAGTATACTGCTACTCAAACGAATAAATCAACAAAAACAACAAAAACAACAAATAACCGAACACCTCTGGTAAACACCCTTGGTTTTCAGCCAGTGCAACCTCATTCCAACCGCCCGTCTTTTAGGGTTAAACAGCGATCCATTGCCTGGGCAAGTTGCATATTATGGGTCACCATAGCCAGTGACATGGATCGGGTCTGACAGAGCGTGGTCAGGAGTTCAAAGATATGCTGACCACTGGCTGAATCCAGGTTGCCTGTAGGTTCATCAGCCAATAACAGAGCAGGTCGCATAATAAGGGCCCGGGCCAGAGCAACCCGCTGCTGTTCCCCACCAGATAACTCACCGCTGCGATGGCTGACCCGATGCCCTAGCCCAACCTGCTTAAGTAACTGATGGGCATCCTCTTGTAATTTTTTCCGGGCCAAACCAGCAATGCGTCCCGGCATCATCACGTTTTCCAAGGCTGAAAACTCTGGGAGCAGATAATGAAACTGAAAGATAAACCCTATGTTTTTGTTTCGATGCGCTGCTAATCGTTTATCAGAAAGCTCGGTCAGGCCCTGACCATCAAACCAAAGCCCGCCCTTATCCGGGATATCCAGACAGCCAAGAATTTGCAGCAAGGTGGTTTTGCCAGAACCAGAAGCCCCGACAATGGCCAGCATTTCACCGGGTGTAATTTCCAGATTTACTCGGCTCAAGACAGGTATCGGGTTTTCCTTTGCTCCATAGCTTTTATGAATATTAACAGCTTGCAGAAGCACATTTCCTTCTTGTTTTTTCATAGCAGGTTTACTCGTTTACTCATAGGTCAAGGCATCCGCAGGCCGAACCCTTGACGCCTTCCAAGAGGGATAAAGGGTTGCAAGGAGAGTAATCAGAACGGCAACAATGGCAATGATCAGTATGTCATCGGGCATCACCTTGACCGGCAGGGTGGACATAGGATACACATTACTGGGCAGTTCAATAATCTTATAGCGTTTCAGCAGAGAGCAAAGGCCCAAGCCCGCACCCACACCCAAGGCAGTGCCGGTCAAGCCGATCATAGCTCCCTGATAGAAAAAAATACGCATAATAGAACCAGTTCTGGCTCCCATAGATTTGAGAATGGCAATATCCTTATTTTTCTCCATGACCACCATGACCAAGGTGCTGATAATGTTTAGAGAAGCCACCAGAATAATAAGGGCCAAGGCTATGAAGATACCGATTTTTTCCAGCTTTAGCGCAGCAAAGAGGTTCTGATTAACCTGTTTCCAGTCCCTGACCAAATAGGAAGGGCCAATATGCTGTCGCACCGTTACAGCCACATCATCTGCCTTATCAATATTGCGTACCCGCAACTCAAGACTCTGCACCTCGTTACCATCAAGCCCAACAAGGCGTCGTGCCGTCTCCAGGTTGACAAATCCAATGGTGGAATCGTACTCGTACATGCCAGTGGCAAAAATTCCACCTACCACGCAGGTCTGTACCTTGGGCAGCACTCCCACTGGGGTCAGGGTGCCGTTGGGAGACAACAGTCGAACCTTCCAGCCCATATCGACCCGCAACTGGGATGCCAGTTCTCGACCAAGAAAAATCAAGGGCAGACCCGAGTCATCAGCCAAATCAATGAGCTTGCCGCTGACCATCTTGGATTCCAGGTTCAGTACCTTACCTGCCGTAACAGGATCAAGGCCACGAATCGCAATCCCTGATGAATACTTGCCCGAGGTAACCAGAGCCTGACCAAAGATATTCGGCGTTGCGGCCTCCACCCCTGAGAAGGATTCCACCTCCTGTTTGAGCTGATCTGGATCGGCAATCCCGATACCTGGCCGATGGATCATAATATGGGCATTAATGCCGATAATCTGATCCCGTAGCCCTTCGGTAAAACCGGTATAAACCGAAAGCACCACAATCAGCGCCATAACTCCGACAGCTACTCCAAGGACAGAGATAACTGAAATCAGAGAGATAAATTTTTGTTTTCGCTTGGCCCGCAAATAGCGGAAGCTGACAAATCGTTCAAAGGACATAAATAATGGCCCTCATATATTTTCCTCTTTATTTTTCAATAGATTGATCTCTTCTACACTCAAATCTGTCATAGCTGCAATACTCTGGCTATCTAACCCACCAGCAGCAAGAAGTTTACGGGCAATCTGCACAGCCTTTTTTTTCTCGCCTTCCTTGATACCTTCCTTTTTTCCAACCCTGATCCCTTCCAATTTTCCCTCAAGCAGTCCCTCTTTTCGTCCTTCTAAGACTGCAGCGGTATAGGATGTTTCAAAGATACTGGCCTGATAATGAAGGTTATCCCGGTATCGCTCATAGGCTTGGCGTTCATGTTCCGGAAGTTTCATGATATCCAATGCATGCTTGGCCTTTTCCAGTCCCTTGGCCCGGAAACCCTCTTTAATTTCCTCATTTTTGAGAAAATAGATCCACTCGTCCAGACTATCCTTGGCAATATCATCAAAGCTGTTGATCTTGATAAGATAGTATTCCGGGAAGACCTGATGCACCTCTTTCTTCCGGTACAGAGTTTTCTGACTTTCTGAGAGCTGAAGGATATCCTGATTATGAATTCCCTGAAAAGAGGTTGAACCATGATAGACGTAATCGATTCCCTGACCAAGATCAAAGTAGAGAATATTGACAGAAATCACCTTGGACACAGAGGAATACGGATCACCCTCTCTGAGATGCTCAGTAATGACCTTGGCGGTGCTGAAGAGAATACGTTGGAGGTAATCAAGCTCTCGGTCATACTGCACTTCAATGATAACCAGCTCATTGTCTTGATTTCTGACCTTCAGATCCACCCGGTTGAACTTGTCCTGCTGTTCTTCTTTATTACTCTCGCTTTCCAGAATTTCTAGGATATGAATATCCTCTTTCAAAAGTTCGCTGAGGAACCCTTCCAGGATATCAAAGTTGGCCTTGCTCCGCAGGAGCTTTTTCATGGCCCAGTCAAAACTGACGAGTTTTCGGGTTGGCATGGTGATTTTTTGTGTTGTTAGGGCTTCATGCTTTTGAACGTGGCAATATGTTCTTTGATTCGGAGGCGTAGTGTTTGAAATGGATTAATGATCAGAGGACTCATTGCTCGCCCTTTTTACGAATTAACCTTTTCTTAAAGATTACTTCATGCAAATTTTCATCATCTATTACTTTTACGATTTCTTCGACAGCTATAGGAGAAAAATAAATCTTAGTACGCTTCGAAAACTTATCAACAGTTTCAATCCAAATATATTTATTATATTTATTTTTAACGGTTCCATCAGTTGGATTATCAACAATAAAATTAGGTCTATCAACCCAACGCATATAATGAATTGCTGCTTTCAATTGAACAGATGTAAATTTATATTCAGATTTTTCCTGTACAGCTTTTTGTAAATTAGTCAATAAGATATGTTCTCGATCTTGGTGATATAATTCACCAACTATTTTGTAAATGGGCTTTCCTTCATTATCTGTTATTCTACCAATTTCTCCGGCACTGATTGCATTTAAAATAATATTGAAAATTCCTTTCTGTGACTTTTCGATCTCAACATTGCTTCCAGAAAGTTTTTTTTCCTTGCCGTTAAATCCATATACTTTATTTTGCAAAGGATTAAGAATCAGAACCTCTCTTGGATTTATATCCACCATCTCTGGAAGTAACTTCGACCAGATTTCCATAAATTCTTTACTCTTCTCATTCGCTTTAATCTGCAAAAAACGATTGAATTCAGAAGTCGAGCTGTTTGCTTGTTCAGTTTTTCCCGAGGCGCGATAATAAATATTTCCTTTTACTATTTTATAATTAGGAAAGTCATTTATCGGAACAAGCGTATTATTGCTTTTTGGAATAGCGAGATAGTAATACTTCCTTGTGCTAATCTGAAACTGCTGTAAATCTATAGAAACACCAATTTTAGTTATTTTTTCAAATTGTTGACTAATATCATTTAGATCAAGTTTACTCAAAATATCAAGTTGTCCCTGGCTCAGCCCAATATCATCATGCAGTCCTGTTGTTTTATTCTCCTTAATTCCAATGAAGATTACTCCTCCATCCCCATTTGCAAATGACACAATATCCTTTGCAAAGTTGACTAAAAAAATTTCGAGCGGGTTTGCACCTTGAACCAACTTCAACTCTTTTTTGTAATCAACACTATCATTTTCTTTTGGATATTTTCCATGATGCGTCAGATCTGAAATAATATTTTTGATGGATTTTCTTAGAGTTTTTAAGTCCATTGCAAACCGACCATGTCTCTTAAATTTTAGGTGAAATATTCCTGCGGTGTTCTTTCAATCTCGAAATCTCCGCCACCGACAACCCAGTAGCCTCAGCCACAAGCTCGGAAGCAACCCCTTTCCTCAGCAAATTCTTTGCAACGAGTCGCTTTGCTTCCCTGACCCCCTCCTCAAACTTCGCCTGCTGCAGCTCCTCCTGATGATACTCCTCAATCATCCTGGCCCGTTCCTCCGGTGAGAGATGATCCCGCCGGATGGCCTCGAACATCTTTTGAATAATCCCTTCAGAATACTGGCTTTCATCCACCTCTTCATCCAGAGTATCGTCAATAGCACGCAACCATTCCCGGTACGGCTCCGGCGTTGCTTCTGACACATATTTAGGGCAGAGATAGATTACCTTATGAGGAATCTCCAAAAGAGGTTTTCCAGCCAAGTTACGAGGATCAAAATCAGTCACAGCAATGTCACACTGGTGACGGTCGCCCGAAGTGAGGACGACCACAGTGTACACAGCCAAGAGAGGGCGATAATCTTGAGAACTGGTTATCTGTTCCAGCAGTGCTGCACAGTGATAGTAGAGAAAACGATCATAATGATCATGAGTCCGGGCATGCTGAATATCGACAACCAGCCGGTTTCCAGTATCTTCAGCAAAAAGGTTGAAAAGAGGCTTGATGTAGCCGATGGGCGGATCAAATTCTTTTTCCGTCTCCACATAATCAATGCTGACAGGCCGACCAATTATAGCCTGAGCAAAGGCCGTAAAAATCTCTGGATCGCAAAATGCCTTTTTAAAAACAACTCCGTACTTCAGGGACGCTACTTTCTTCATTGCTGTTCACCAAGTTGTATTCTCAAAAGATAATCCCTTATCTCCGCATTAAGGCCGGATAATCCTCTCGCAGGAAATTATGAAGCAGTACCAAGCCCACGTTGGTCATGATGGATTCTGGATGAAACTGCACACCCTCCACTGCAAGGGTTTTATGGCGGATGCCCATCAGCTCACCCTGATCTGTATGAGCTGTGGCCTCAAAACAATCAGGTAAAGTGGCTTCCTCAACAATCAGAGAATGGTAACGCATCCCGGCAAAGGGATTTTCTAGTCCAGTAAAGACTCCACGCCCATCATGATGCATAGGGCTGGTCTTGCCGTGCATCACCCTGCCCGCCCGGATGACCCTGCCGCCAAATGCCTCACCAATCGACTGATGACCAAGGCAAACGCCAAGAATGGGGATCTTGCCGCTGAAATACTGAATCGCCTCTACCGAGATTCCAGCCTCTGTGGGTGTGCAAGGACCAGGAGAGATCAACAGGCGATCCGGCGCCATATCAGCGATCTCCTGCACCGAAATCTTGTCATTGCGAAAGACCCGGATATCAGGCTGCTGCCAGTCCGCAGGCGCACCCGGAGGAGCCGCTGCCAAGGTCTGGACAATGTTAAAGGTAAACGAATCGTAGTTATCAATAAGAACAATCACAGCTATAACCCCTGTTCAGCAAGTTCGACAGCCCGACGTAAACCACGGGCCTTGTTGACCGTTTCCTCAAATTCTTTTTCCGGCACAGAGTCAGATACAATCCCGGCTCCGGCCTGAATCCAGAGATCGTTCTCCTTCATAATAAAGGTACGGATGGTGATACAAAAATCCATATTACCGGAAAATCCAAAATAGCCCACTGCCCCGGCATAGGGTCCGCGCCGACTCGGCTCCAGCTCGTCAATAATTTCCATTGCCCGAATTTTAGGGGCTCCGCTCACTGTGCCAGCCGGAAAACAGGCTTCCAGCACATCAAACTGGTCCTTTTCCTCAGCCAGTTGACCATGCACACCAGACACAATATGCATGACATGGCTATAATGTTCAATAACCAGCAGGTCACCGGTCATCACTGAGCCGCCTGCTGCCACTCGGCCTACATCGTTCCGGCCCAGGTCCACCAGCATCAGATGCTCTGCCCGTTCTTTGGGATCAGTCAACAGCTCTTCTTCCAGCTCCTTATCCTGCTGCTCTGTTGCCCCTCGTTTTCGGGTTCCAGCAATGGGTCGCAGCTCAATCTCTCCATCTTCTAAACGAACCAAGATTTCTGGTGATGAGCCGATCAGAATAACATCATCTAGGCGAAGATAGAACAGATAGGGACTGGGATTGATATGACGGAGGGAGCGATACAGGAGAAAGGGATCAACCTCTGTCTTGGCATGAAAACGCTGGGATAACACCACCTGAATAATGTCACCAGAGAGAATATAGTCCTTGGCCCGCTCAACCATACCAGCATACGTTGCCTCATCCATATTCGAGGTAAAGCAATGTTGAGGACAGCCTGCTGCATGCGCTGTAAGCGAGGTCGGCAAAGGGCCTCTGATCAGCTGAATAATTGTATCAATGCGCTGACAACCATCCTGATAAAGTTTTTGTGCATCAGAAGATTCCCAAGGTTTCCCATCCTTTGCTGGCACCATATTGCAAACTACTGTCAATGTTTGATCCACTGCATCGTGAATCAGTACCAGCCGAGGCACAATAAAGGAGGAATCCGAAATATCATGAGGGGGATGCTGATTTGGGATATCCTCAATAAAACGGACCATATCATAGCCAAGAAACCCCACTGCCCCCCCGTAAAAGCGAGGCAAACCAGGTGCAGTACTGGCACGAAAAGAGGCCAGCAACTCCCGGAGTTCCTGTAAGGGGTTCACTCCTTTTTTGACCTGCTCTACCACCTCTGCCTCAGTATCTTCTGAGGTATCTTCTGAGGTATCTTCTGAGCAAAGGGTGACGGTATCGCCAACAGAGGAAAAAGAGAGCAAGGGGTCCAGCCCGATAAAAGAATAACGCCCCCACTTTTCTCCGCCCTCCATTGATTCAAAGAGAAAAGCGTGCCTTTCCTTTTCTGCCACCTTAGCAAAAATGGTCAGGGGAGTATCAAGATCTGCGACAATTGTCCGATGAAGCGGAACCAGTCCGGCCTGTTCCAGCATTTCGGAAAAAGCTTTCACGTCAGGAGAGTACATGATTACCTATCTTACCTATCAACAAATATGATGAGCATAAAAAGCGTTCGCTGTTGTACAATGAACGCAGCCTCAAACAAAAAAAGCCACGGAAGTCCAGCTTCCATGGCTCATAAGATTCCTTGTGCGAATCAATCAGGCATTAAGCAATAGGCATCATACGATTGACTCGACCGGTCAGCCTAGAAATCTTGCGGGATGCTGTTTTCTTATGAATAGTCCCCTTTCCAGCGGTCTTCTGAATAATTGGTATGGCAGTTTTAAGGGCTTCCTGAGCAACATCCTCAGCACCAGCCACCAACGCCTCTTCAACACGGCGGACTGCTGTATTCATTTTTGATTTGTTGATTCGGTTACGCATCCGACGTACCTGGGATTGCCTGTGCCTCTTGATCGCTGACGTATGATTAGCCATGAAAACTCCTTGTTGCTCTGTCTATAAATATAAAATATGATTATGAAAACTATCTCTCGTAGAGAGTTCCGATACTTTTTTCTTATAAATAGTTATAAGTTGCACCTAATTAAAGGTGGGTATAATAAACTATACCGTATAGCTGAATAAATTCCTCTTGTCAAACTTTTTTTCTACAAAAACAGTCGTATTTCTCTGTTCCGAAACTGCTTGAGTTTGTCTTTTTTTTCGAGTTATCCTTCTTTTACTTCACGATACTACTCTCTAATAGCCTCTTTGAGGTAGGCCCCAGCCAGTTTTGCATTGGTCAGGTCAGCACCTCGCAGATCAGCCCCAGAAAAATCAGCGCCTCCAAGCACAGCACCTCGCAGAATAGCGTTTCGCAGGTTTGCCTGAGATAAATTGGTCAAGTTGAGCTTGGCTTGAGAAAGATTAGCCCCTTGCAGATCCGCTCCCTGCAAGTCCATTCTAATTAAAACAGCCTTGCGCAGATTGCAACCTGGGCATTTTTTAGTCGCTATCAGTTGATTCAAATTTTTCTGACTCTCCTCTTGAGAAGAAGCCAAAGATTCTGTTGAAGTAACTGGAAGAACTAAAAGAGCGACTAGGATAAAGATAAATAATATAACGAAAGCAACTCTGTCGCAGGGCAACAAAAAGACGTAAGGAGATATATACTTATTTTTTTTCATCATCCCTCCAAAAAAGATCTTATCCAAACCGTTGTTGCCCTGTTCATCGGTCGTACTTAACTCGTCTCTTTAGGCCAGACAAGGGTATGGTATATCCAACCGGTCAGCTCAGGGTGCCGCACCTTAAACCAATCCCCTTTGGTCGACACTTTTTTGAGAATGACATCGCGAACCACTTTTCCTATTTTATCGTAGTTTGTTCCTGGACCAGATCGAACATTGCCCTCATCGACTCTGACAATAACATAAGGTGTTTGCGAGACAAGGCTTGCATATATCCAGCCCTTATCATTCTCATAATCACTGACCTTAATCCACTTCTTCTCCCGTTCTAGCACCTTGAGCGGATAACCAGCAGGTAGCTGAAACAGGATCTCATGGCTGGTTGTTGGCCCAGAACGGAGATTCACCCCATCTTTTACAACAGAGACAAATTCAGCAGCTTCAAGCGCTCCGGTCATCATTATTGCCAGAACCGCTGTTAGAATACAGATTCTCACTCCCTCCTTAACAGTTCGGTATCGCATTATATTCTCCTTGTTTTACCAATTTTCTTTTTTCAGACTTCTTTCTTGATATGATCAAGAGCTGTAAAGTACAGCAGGAATTCTTGATTCCCCTTTGCTCCGCAGACCGGAGAGGCAACCTCTCCTTGGCAGCTCAACCCTATCCCCTCAGCAAATTCCCTCACCGATGCAATTGCCTCCTGATGCAACCCTTTTTCTCGTACAACTCCTCCGGTTCCAACTTTCTCTCTAGCAAGCTCAAACTGTGGTTTGACCAAGGCCAACAGACGAACCGTTGATCCAAAAAGCGGAAGAAGCGGCGGCAGTAAAAACTGCAAAGAGATAAATGAAGCATCTAATACAGCTAAATCCAAAGGCTCTGGTATATGTTGATGCGTCAGATAACGGGCATTTGTTCGTTCGTGCAGAATAACCCGTTTATCCTGTCGCAACTTCCAAGCCAACAGGCCATATCCTACATCCACAGCATACACCCGGACTGCTCCGCTCGACAACAGGCAATCAGTAAACCCACCTGTTGAACAGCCAATATCAGCACATATCCAGTTTTTTGGCGAAATATTGAGCTGGGCAAGACCTCCAGCCAGCTTTTCTCCACCCCGGCTAACAAAGGCAGATTTTTTTTTTCGGAGCCGGATTTCACTCTCCTCTGCAACAAGGCTGCCTGCCTTATAATCCGTCCTGGTGTTGACAATGACCTGCCCTGCCCCGATAAGGGCCTGCGCTTTTTTTAGATCAACCGCCAAACCGCATTCTGTGAGCAACTGATCCAAACGTTTTTTTTTTGACAAGGAGACATCTTCTTTCTTTACAACCCTTCTAAACGCTGACGAGCCACCCCAGCCTCTCTGCTCTTGGGATAATCAGCAGCCAGCTTTGTATAGATAATCTTAGCAGTTTCATGATCTGTCAACTTCTCAAACGACATACCCTGCCGTAATAAGGCCGCAGCACTCTGGGGATTCCTTCGGTAATTGGAAATCACCTTTTGATAATCAAGAATGGCCAGATCATACTCCCCCATATTAAAGAGGCATTCTCCCATAAAATACAGTGTTTTTGCGGCTTGATCATCTTCTGGATGACCTGCAAGAACCTCCTCAAAGATCTTATACGCAGCCTTGTACTCTTTTGCTTTAAACTGAGAAACTCCTTGGGCAAGCAAACCATCTTCCATCGTTGGCCCTTGACTCTGAGGTGGATGTTCTACAACTGAAGTCGGTTGCTGTGCATGCTGTACCTGCTTTATTTGCTGTACTGGCTGTATTTGCTGCACCTGGTGAATCGACTGTGCCTGCTGATGAGGTTGTTCCCTAGCTCTAGTCATCGCCTTTTTTTGTCGTTGCGGAGTAATCCTAGGATGCGATGAGGTTGAGGTCTCAACAATCGGCTGATTTATTCTGAGCTGGGTTTGTTGTTGCGGCATAACATCCACCACAGAGCCGTAATTTTTCCGTACCTTTCTGTTGTCTGGGAGCAAGGTCGTATTGTTTCGGCTTTTTGCAGCCACTGCAGCCATTGCAGCCTGTTGCTTGGCCCTTTCTGCTCTCTCTGCTGCCTGCCGAGCCTTTTTTTCTGCCGCATACACCCGTGCCTGACTGAGCCGCTGTATATTGCCAGATAACTTATTAATTTTTGATTCTAATGACTGAATAAGCTGCTCGTTTTCCTGTCGTATCTGACTGCCTTCAGAACGAATCTGCTCACTTTCAGAGCGAATCTTTCGATTTTCCCGACGCAACTGTTGTAATGCCTTTTCCAGTTTAACAATCTTTTGCGCATCCCGCTCTCTCATCTTATTGATGGCTTCCAAATTCTCCTCTGTTATGGTACGTAACTCACGAGTTTCCTCGGCCACGTTATCCAACTGATTGGAAGACTCAGCAGTTTTTTGCAACACCTGATTTTTTGTATTTGACTCAACAGCCTGAACTTTTTGATTGATGCTACGGAGTTGATAATTCAATCTTCGCACATCATTCACGCTGGCACACTGACAGAGCAGGAGAACTGAGCAACAGGAATATGCAACAGTTTGTATTATTTGTGTTTTCCTCATATCCTTTCCTTATATGTAGAGCTGAGTTAAAAGTTTTTTTCGTATTTTTTACATGCAAGTAGCAAGCAACTTGCATATTTTGTTATCCCTCCCAAGCGGTAAGAAAGGGAAGTTTATTTATATACAGGAGGTGACCAACGCGGATAGGATTGATTTCCCTTAAAGGTAAACATGCGGTGCATTCCCTCCCCATTCGCCTGCACAACGTAGATTTGCATTTTTTTGCCATTCACCTTGCGAGAAAAGGCTATCTGTCTTCCGTCAGGAGACCAGGTAGGAGACTCACAGCTTCCACTACCTGACGTTATTCTGGTGGGTTGTCCGCCGTTCACAGGAAGAGTATAGATATGATAATGGCCTTGCGTAAGATGGGTGTAGACAACTTTATCCCCCCGAGGTGACCATGAGGGTTCCACATTTTCTTTGCCCTTAAAGGTCAAACGACGCACCTCCATAGTTTGAAGATCCATAATATACACTTGAGGAGAACCGCTTCGGTCAGAGACAAAACAGATTGATCGTCCATCAGGAGAAAAGGACGGGGAAACATTAATCCCTGATTGCCTTGTTAAACGCTTGATAATGTCTCCTTCCATATCAATAAGGTACAGATCTGGATTTCCGTCTTTACTCAACGTCACAACCGCTGTTCGATTATCTGGTGAAAATGCTGGGGCTAAGTTCATACCCCTTCGTCGGGACAGGCTACGGGTTGTTTTATTTTGATTCAGCCTTGTTATATAGAGGTCCTGATTCCCCCGATGATATGAGGTATAGGCCAGCTGACTTCCATCGGCAGTGAAACGCGGGGAAACACAGAGGTGACGATGCCGCGTTACCTGACGAACCTTTCGTCCAAATATATCTGCAATGTAAATTTCTTTACGTCCGGTTTTATCGGAAACAAAGGCTATGGAGCTTTGAGCGATTCCTGGCTCACCTGTAAAGGCTTTAACCATTGCATCAACAAGGCGCAAGGTTATCTTTTCTTGCTGTCGACCCTTTCCCGTATAATTTTTTTCTGTCAGCACGTTGTTGCTCATGATGTCAAGCAGGCTGCCAGTAATACTCATCCTGTTTCCTACTAATGCGTAACTGCCCCTAACAACATAATCTGCACCAAGTGCATGCCAATCCGGGTTATCCTCTCCTTCATAGCGACGAGCATCTAAAATTTTGACAAAACCATGAAACTGCAATCCCTGTTTCATCAAACTGGCAATATCACGACCTGTTGCGGTATTATGATCACCCTCTTCATCCACAAAAGACGGCACAGCAACAACAAGTTTCCGTATTCCAGAGTTGGCAATATCCAGGTTAATCCGTTCAGCTAAGGCGCAAGGAACGACAAAAAAAAAGTTGGCCAACAAGCTGACCAACAGATGCACAGCAAGGAGTGAAAAGATTACGTTACTTACGTTACTACGCAAGTTACTACCAAATAGGGGTCGAAAAAGCTTCATGAGAGTCATGCCAAAAAGAAATGAGTTAAAACCTGTGGTAACACACCGGATATTTTTTTTGTATTTCGTTCTTCTGTTGTGCTTTGAGACGCCTTAAGACGTACAAAGCCTTTAAAAGGCCAATCCCTGGGGAGTAAAATTCAGCGCAAATTCCAAGGTCGATTTATCCATCAAATCTGGAAAACGCGGAAGGGGTTCTGCACTTCGCAGGGCCTTTTTCACGGATTGATCAAAAAAGTTATCCCCGGATTTCTGCTCAATCCACATATCCTTGATAGTCCCATTCCGACGAACCGTTAGAGCAATCACCGTTCTCAGATTAGATTTTTTTTTGACTATTTCAGGAAGTTTCCAGTGACTACTTATCCTGCCTTTTAATGAGGCCGCATACTGGTTAAGTACCTCCGGATTTATCTGCTCACCACCGGAACCACCATCCCCTCCCCTTCCCGGGTTACCAGATGTCAACGGCATCTTCAGCTCAGAGGCAATCTGGGCCACAGAGGTGTATTCCTGTCTCAACTGTTCAGCCTCTAACTGAGCCTCTTCTGCAGCCTGTTCTGCCTGTTGCGCCAAACGTTTTGCCTGGGCAATCTCTCTTTCTCTGCGCTGCTGTTCAACCAATCTTTTTCTTGCCGCTGCTTTTTCTTGCTTTTTTTTTCGAGCAGCGAGTTTTTTTGCCTTCTCAGCCGCCTCTTTTTGTTTTTGGACAGCAAGGCGTTTCTTTTCCTTTTCTAATGCAGCACGTTGCTCCAACTGTTCTTGCCGTTTTTTCTCCTCTTGTTCTTTGACCTCAGCCAACCGGACATCCTGAGCAAGCTTTTTCTTTCGCTTGAGAGGACGCAGTGAAACCTGCTTTACCGGCCTTGTTATCGGCTCAACCTCGGTAACCTCTGGAACTGACTGAGGTGTAGACACTGTTTTTTCGACAACCTCTGCAACGCCTTCCGGTACAATCGTTGGAATATTTTTAGGAGTACTCTTTGGAGTACCCCTCGAAGCAATCTTTATTTTTTTTTTCGGTGTAACAACAGGAAGGACAGCAGCCTGCGTTGTCCTCTGCCCTTTCATCTTCGCAGGAGCAGGAACAGTTTTCCGAACAACTTGCCGGACAGTCTTTAGCTTCTTTAGCTGCTGAGAAGCCTGAGAACCACCAGCCAACTCATTTGCAGGCAGGGACAACAGATCAATCGTGACAACACTATCTAACTCAAACTTTTTACTCACATCAGGAAAAATAGCAACACCTGTAAAAACAATAACATGAAGAGCCATTGCTATAATAAGGGGAATTTTCCAGTTGGACAGCCCATCCCGCTGCGCCAGAAACGCCTCCCAAGTATCATTGATGTACACGCCACTGTTTATTTTTTTCACTGCTTCTTCACTGTTGCCTGCCTTCTGTCTGTGTTAGTTCTCCTTATCATCCGGTTCAGTGATCATACCTAACTTTTCAAAGCCAGCCCGTTTAATTTGGGCCATTACCTGCACGACCAGACCGTAAGGAACGTTTTTATCTGCCCGCAAGTAAATCGACTGTTTTTTCATTGCCAGCGGTTTTTTTTCCAGCTCCTGCCAAACCAGTGCGAGATTGACTCTGGTTTTATCTTTTCCAAGATAAATTACACCACTTTTATCTATTTGAACTATAAGAGGTTCTTCCTGCTGGCGTAAAGCTCTGGAGGTAGTTTTTGGAAGATCAATATCTACTCCTTCGGTCATCATCGGAGCGGTTACCATAAAAATAATCAGCAACACCAACATGACATCGACAAGCGGGGTCACGTTGATCTCTGCTACCAAGCCTTTACGGCCTCTCCCGGAAGGTCCCATAACAACAAGTATAAGTAAATAATAAAGGCACCTGTTCACTCATGTCAACAAGCGGCAAGGCAATAAAGGCAATAAAAAATTTTTCATCAGTCTCTTGACAGCATATCACGTTCAACCAGATTTAAAAAATCAAAAGAAAAATTCTCAATATCCGATTCAAACGCAGCCAACTTATTGGCATAAAAATTATAAAAAATAACTGCTGGAATCGCCACAGCCAAGCCTGCAGCAGTAGCCACGAGGGCCTCGGCAATACCCGGAGCAACAACCGTCAAAGAGGCTGAACCGTGAGTTCCTATTTCCTGAAATGAGGTTAAAATCCCCCAGACTGTCCCAAAAAGTCCGATAAAGGGGGTCGCACTTCCTGTTGTCGCTAAAAAGGAAAGTGAATGCTCCAGCCGATCAGTCTCTACCAGTTGGGCCTTACGAACCGCCCGTTTGAGATTTTCCATAGAGGCTAACTTGCTTTGCAGGGTTTCTGTGTGTGCCCGCTCACTACGTGCTGTACTGATCTTGCGTAGCTCATTAAAGCCTGAAATAAAAACAGACGCCTCTGGGCTGAGGGTAAAACTCTGTGCTGCCTCGTATGCATTGTTAAGCGTTTTAGACTCCCAGAAATCTTCTAAAAAATCTTCTGAAGCATAACGAGCTCGTGAAAATAAAATATACTTGGAAATAATAATCCACCAAGAAAGCACGGAAAAAATAAGCAGAACAAGCATAACCAGCTTTACTATTAAACCGGCATGTGCCATCATGCTCAACACAGAAAGATTCACAAATTTCCCCCTACTTGATCAGATTGATCAGATTATTCAGCTGCAATCAATATCAGCAGTCTCAGCAGTTTTGATCAATGACGCTACCGATTCCAAAGTATTTCTTTTTTACTACGTTGAAATAACTCGGCAATGCGTGATTATACAGGAACTCAAGAGAATAAAATCAGAGCAACTTTATCCATTTTTTATCTCAAAAAACGTAAAAAGAGTATAACGGGTTCTGATAATTATGTCGACCCTGAACTGAATATAGTGTACATAAGCCAGAATAAAATCAAGTAAATTATTTCCATCTTTTTTCAGAGAGTTAAATCTCTCCCTAAAAAAACTAAGAAAAACATCCATAACGACAAGAGGAGGTCTTCATGTCGGCGACAATCTATGATGTTGTTATTATCGGCGCAGGACCAGCAGGTATCCAGGCAGCCATTCATGCAACCAGAAAAAAAACCAATGTCCTTGTACTGGGACGGATTGAAAACAGCGCAATCTATTGGGCACATGTAGAAAACTATGCCTGTATCAGGGGCGTGGCTGACGGGAAAGATCTGCTGGAAGCGGGCATAAGCCAACTTGAACACTTTGGCGCAGAGATACAGCCCTATGATGTACTTAAAATCGCTCAGATTTCTCAGATAGTTCAAGAAAAAGAGGAGGAGTTGTTCGCCTTGGAATTGGAAAGCGGTGAGACGGTCACCAGTCGAACCATTATTTTTGCAATGGGCGTTTCCAAAAATAAACTTTCCGTGCCTGGTGAAAAAGAACTCAGTGGTATGGGGGTGAGCTACTGTGTTGACTGCGATGCCAACTTTTATCGAGGCGATACGGTGATGGTGGTGGGCAATCAGAGCGCAGCCATTGACGGAGCCTTGACCTTGCTGGACTATGCTGCCAAGGTCTATCTGGTGGCAGAAGAACTGCAAGGCTCTGAGGCAATGCTCAATAAGCTCCATGACAGCACGGTTGAACTGCATACCGACGATTGGGTGCAGGAAATTACCGGTAACGGGAAGGTCGAGGAAATTCTCCTGAAAAGCGGCTCAAAAATTACAGTGAACGGCATATTTATTGAACTTGGCTCTAAGGGCGCCTTGGAACTGGCTACCCAGGTCGGAGTGATGCTGGATACTGAATACTTTAAATATATTGCGGTCAACCGCAAGCAGGAAACCAATATTCCCGGTATTTATGCTGCTGGAGATATTGTTGGTCCTCCGTATCAAATGGCCAAGGCTGTGGGTGAGGGATGCGTGGCAGGTATGGAAGCGGCCATGTTTGCCCGGAAAAAACAACGGTAGTTGCAGCCTGGGAAAGTCTCGGCAGGTTATGTAGTATTTAGCCCTGAATCTGGGTAAACTCAGGGCTGAAGTTTTCTCGCTATAACGCTATCAGAGCTTCCAGTCCTCAAAGAAAACCTCAACAAGCCATCTCAAACCATCTCAAAGTATAGGCTCGAATAATATCCTCTGTTCGCCAGCTCATATCAGTGGCAACAAGATAACGGTACGAATGAAGCTGACTTATCACCTGGGTTATACCGAGTATCGGGACTAACCGGTCTTTTTTTCGGAAGAATTTTGTCATTATTGCAATATATTTATGGTAAAAATATGGAATTATAGTGAATTTTAATCTATTTTTCAAAAAAGGCAACCCGCTCAATGTGAGAACAGTTGATATTTTTTGTTTTATTGTTCGGTTTCAGAGCGTTTTCTGCGCAAAAGAGCAGGACAGATTCAGCAGAACTTAATGACAAAAGACTGCTTTTCCTCTATACTGCCCCTTTGAAAGGGATAAAGTGTGGAGTGCAAGGATCACGAACCTCGAAGGAGTGAGAAAGGATGTCGGAAGTTTTCATATTCGGTGTTAGCGGTGACAAGCTGCCCAAGGAGCAGCGACGCAAGATTACAACATGCTATGCTGTAGTGATTTCAACTCGGCATAAGGCATTGCTCAAGGGAATACAAATTCATCGAATTCCTATTGCCCCGGTAGAGGAGATGGTCTTTGAGCTGGCAGTGGCTCTGAATCAGGGGGATGTTGCCGTACTGGCCTCTGGTGATCCGCTTTTTTTTGGGATTGGTCGCACCCTGTTGGAACGTTTTGGGCCTGAACGAGTTCATATCACGCCTGCCCTGTCTGCTGTGCAGTTGGCCTGTACCCGTTTTAAACTGCCTTGGGACGATCTGCCCTTAATCAGTCTCCATGGCCGTTCTCCTGGTGATCTTGCCGGAAGAATCCTAACAAAACCCAAGGTAATGCTGTTTACCGATCATCGCAACAGCCCGAATCATATAGCCAAGGAACTCCTTGCAATCTTGGAAGAACATAACGATACTGCTCGAATAAAGGGGATACGGATACGGGTGGCAGAAAATCTCGGTTGTAAAGACGAACGTCTGTCCAGAGGAACCTTAGCTGATATTGCTGGTCAGGAATTTTCCCAGCTCAACATGATGCTGATAGAGCAGAGAGAGGACGAGTGGAAGGGGGAACAGAGGGACCAGAGTATTTTTGGGCTGCAAGAGAACGAAATTGAACATTCACGGGGGTTAATCACAAAGGATGAAATTCGAGCTGTGATTCTTCACCGGTTGCGTCTCCCCCAAAACGGTATCCTCTGGGATGTGGGCGGGGGAGCTGGCTCTGTTTCTGTGGAAGCGGCCCGACTCTGTCCTGGGTTGACTATCTATATTATTGAACAAAAAGCCGAAGCCCAGAAGAACATTCGGGCCAATATTCTTCATTACAACCTGTATAATATTAAGTTAATTTGCGGAATGGCCCCAGATGCCTTAACAGACCTTCCTGATCCAGATCGGGTCTTCATTGGTGGCAGCAAGGGGTTATTGGCTGAAATTATTCCCCGTTGTGCGCAACGCCTCACAGCTACAGGTAGAATGGTAGCCAGTGCGATTCTAAAAGATACAGCAGAGCAGGCCCCGTTACTGATGGCCTCGAACGGCTTACAAGTTGACTCACGGACTGTAGCTGTTACCCGTGAAGAAATACGCTATACCAACTATGGGGAACCAGGAATCCTGCTCAACCCCATTACCATCATAACCGGAAGAAAATGAAACAAGGAAAACAGCAGGGGCATCTTTATCTTGTTGGCGTTGGCCCTGGAGACCCGGAACTCATGACCTATAAGGCTGTGCGGGTGCTGGAACAAACACAGGTTTGGGTGGTTCCCAAGGCAAAGGCAAACGGAGCCAGTTCTGCCCTTGAGATTGCTTCAGCTATGGTGGACGCTGTTGCTAAGGAGGTGCTGGAGGTCCGCTTTCCCATGAAAAAGATTCGTCTGGGGCAGGATCATGATCCTGAAGTGCAGCAGGGCTGGCAAGAAGCAGCCAAGATTGTGCTGGCTCGTCTTGCACAGGGTGAGGATGTGGCCTTTCCCACCTTGGGCGATCCCGGGCTGTATTCGACTTCGTTTTACCTGCTCAACACGCTTGAGGAAATGCTTGTACAGTCGCAACACAAGCAGCAAAGGCAGCAAAGGATACCGGTTGCGATCATTCCCGGTGTTACGGCTATGTCAGCCTGTTCTGCCCAGCTACACGATCCTCTGGGGTTGGGGGATGACGTGTTGTCGGTAGTGCCAGCAGCCTTTGATGATGTGCGTTTGCGTGATATTTTATTGCAATCAGATGCTGTGGTGTTGATGAAGGTCTTTCGTCGTTTGCCTGCGGTGATTGCCCTGCTGGATGAGTTGGGCCTGACCGATAAGGCTGTGTTGCTCGAACGTTGCGGGATGGACGGCCAGCGTGTCTATACTGATATTCGCAAAGCCGCAGATAAGGAACTTCATTATTTTTCCACGCTTCTGATCCGTAAAAAACAAATAAGTAAGGTTGTATAATGCCGATCCCAATCATGAACACACCCACACCAGTTGTCTTTCTTGGAGCCGGTCCCGGTGATCCCGAGCTGATCACCCTCAAGGGACGACGTTTATTGGATGAAGCCGATGTGATTGTCTATGCAGGCAGCTTGGTCAACCCAGCTCTGCTTCAAGGGGTAGAGGCTGAGATGTATGATTCCGCTGGCATGACGCTGGATGAGGTGCTTGCTGTCTTGATTGCGACTGCGCAGGCAGGGAAAAAAGCTGTACGCCTTCATACCGGAGATCCGGCTCTGTACGGGGCAATTCGGGAACAGATGCAGCGGCTCACTGCTCAAAACATTCCCTATGAGGTGGTGCCTGGTGTGAGCTCGGCCTTAGCAGCAGCAGCAGCCCTCCAGACGGAACTGACTGTGCCAGAGGTCACGCAGACCGTGATTTTCACCCGGCAGGCCGGTCGTACTCCAGTACCAGAGCAGGAGTCCCTGCGCAAGTTGGCTGCAATCCAGGCATCTCTGTGTATCTTTCTCTCAGTCTCCATGATCGACACAGTAGTGGATGAGCTGATAGCAGGCGGGTATCCTCAAGAGACTCCCATTGCCGTGGTGAAAAAGGCATCCTGGCCGGATCAGCATATTGTTCAAGGAACTCTGGCAAATATTGCAGATCGGGTGAAGGCATCAGCCATTCGTAAGACCGCCATGATTGTGGTGGGACGGGCCTTGTCTGATGATTCCACAGCGACTTCTAAGCTCTATGACGCAGAATTTTGTCATGAGTATCGGACCGGCAAGCAGGCTGTTTAAAAAAAATCCGGCGCAACAATCTGGTGTAATAAATTGCCTCTTGCGTAACTATTTGCTACTCTGTCACTATTTGATGCAGCTCCACCCGCCGATTCATAGCACGTCCTGTTTGGGTACTATTGCTTGCAATGGGGTTATCCTCACCATATCCCCTGCTTATCAACATATCTGCTGCAACTCCTTGCGTAATCAAAAAGTTCCGGACAGCCTCAGCCCGTTGCTCAGATATTTCCTGATTCCTACTTGGGCGACCTCTACTGTCGGTATAACCAGCAACCTCAAAACGTCGATTTATCGCATGTCGTTTGAGGAGTTCTGCGGTTACTGTTAGGCTATCCCTTGCCTCTTGAGTCAGTCGAGCTGTACCTACGGTAAAGTTGACACCAGAGAGAATGATCGTGTCGTCAACCTGACCATCACGGTCAGTATCCAATCCAGCTATATCCTGATTGTCCTCATTATCCTGATCTGCCAAGTCCTGTTGAACCTGTTGAACCGCAATCGGAGTACCAGTACTAGGTTCTTGTGTATCCTCTGTACTCTGTACAACCTGTTGCTTGAGCTGTTCTTTTAACGTGGCTACTTCTTGCTCCAACTCTTTGATCTTTGTCTGTAAACCGGTCAACTGCTCTTGTGAGGTTGCCAACTCAACCGATAACTGTTCAGCATTTTTTTGTGCCTCTTCTGCCTGTACCGCTGTATTGGCCTGTTGTTCCAAAGCAGCCTGGCTCTCTGCAAGGGCTTGGCTCTCTGCAAGGGCTTGGCTCTTGGCGGTCAGTGCCTGTTCTTTTTCTTGCAGACTTTCCTGTAAGGTCTTGAGCTGTTTTTCAAGCTCTGTGGTCTTGTTGGTCTTGTTGGCCGCTGTTACAGCAGTGAGTTTTTCCTGCGTCTTGGCAAGTTCGGTTGCTAATTTTTCTTTTTCTTTACCAGCAGCAGTAAGTTCTTCCACCTTACGTTTGGATTGTTTCAGCTCTTCTGTTAAAGAGGCCACTCTTTCTTTGTGCTGCTCAAGTGTCTCCATCTCCTTCTGGAGTTCAGCAACCTGTGCCTCTAGGGCAGTAGCCTTTTTCTGTGCAACAGCTAACTGATTTGCCTGATTTTGTGCCTGCACAAGATCTGCCTCTAGAGCTGTAACCTTTTCCTGCATAGCTTTAAATTCCTCAGCCGTGCCAGGCAGGGCAGCAAGTTGACCTTCCAAAGCAGTTATTTTTTCCTGATTGGCTGTCAGTTGGCTTTGCAACCCCTCGGTGTTTGCCAGTTCGGCCTCTAGGACGGCAACCTCCTCTTGAGAGGTGTGCAGTTGCTCTTGTAAGGGCAGGAGTTCAGCAACCTGTGCCTCTAGGGCAGCAGATTTTTTCTGAGCAGCAGTCTGGGCTGTCTCCTTTTCAGTAAGTTGTGCTTCTAAGGCTGCAATCTTTTCCTGAGCAGTAAGAACAGATGTCTTTGCCTCATCAGCGGATGTTGTGGCTACGGTCAACTCTTTTTTTGTTGTTTCGAGCTGCTGGCTCAGTTTCGTCTCTTTTGTCTTGGCAGCTTGCAGTTCCGTGGCCAGGTTTGCCTGCTGTTGTGTTAGCTCGTTATTTTTTGTTTTTTGATCGGCAAGTTCTGCTGTTAATCGCTTAACCTCAGCTCTGATAACGGTCAGCTCTTCATCTTTGCCTGTAAGACGCTGTTGGACAGCCTGTTTCTTCTTTTGGATAGCTGCCAGCTCTGTTTTGGCCATCTCTAAAGATGCCTGCGTTTGCGTCAGTTCAGCGGTAAGCTTGTCAACTGAGGCTGTTGCCTCAGCAAGTTCCTTGCTCAACCTTTGCGCTTCTTTTTTTTGGCTGGCAACCTGTTGAACCAGCTCTTTTCCCTTGGTAGTACTCTGTTCAAGTTCCTGTTGCGTGGCTGCAAAATTTTCTTGTTGTTCCTGCATCTGCATCTGCAGGGTCGCAATCTGTTTTTGAGAAGGGACTAGCATCTTTTCTTTTTCTTTACCGTATTCCTGCAATGCCTGAATTTTAAGCTGAAGTTTTTTCTCAGACTCTTGCAGGGTAGTGATGTGGGTATTGGCCTCCTGTAAAAGTGTTTCCTTTTGTTCGAGTTTCTTTTGCTTATCTGTCATCAACTCGGTTAGTTTGACTATCTTGCCTGTGAGATCTTGTTTTGCCTGTTTTTCAAGAGCAGTTTGCAAGAATTTGACCTCTTGAGCAAGTTCATTGCGCTCTGCTGTCAACTGGTTGAGCTGAACCTGCGTGTTTGCCAACAGTGCCTTATGAGCTTTTTCTTCAAGCTGTTGTTGCAGGAAAACAATCTGTTGTTGCGCAGCAGCCAACTGCTCTTCTTTTTCATTCCCGTATTTCAGCAATGCCTCGGTTTTGAGTTGCAACTTTTTTTCAGCCTCTTGCAGAGCCGCAATCTGGACATTGGCCTCCTGTAAGAGCGTTTTCTTTTTTCTGAGCTTTTGCCCTTTTCCTGTGATTAACTCGGTAAGGTTGGCTATTTTATCGACAAAATTTCGCTTCTCTTTTCCAGCAGTTACAAGATTACGATTCTCTTGCTCTTTAAATGTTTTATGCAAGACTTTGATTTCGTGAGCAAGTTTATTTCGTTCTGCTGTCAACTGATTAAGCTGGGTCTGCGCATCTGCCAGTGTTGCCCTGTTGGCTTTTTTTGCCTTTGTCAGTTTCCTGATAGAGGATTTTGCCAGAGCAAGTTCTTGGGCCAATTTTTCCGTCTTTTGAGTCTGAACAGTTACGGATTCTTTCAGGCTGGCAATTTGGTTAACCAGTTTTTCTTTATTAACTGTATGGTTCTTGAGTTTCTGTTGTGTGGCAACAAGATACTGTTGTTTTTCCTCAAGCTGTTTTTGCAGGGTTACAAGCTTCTGTTGAAAAGGAGCTAACTGCTCTTCTTGTTCTTTGCCATACTGTAATAAGGCTTGGGTCTTGAACTGAAGCTTTTTCTCATTTTTTTGCAGCGTAGTAATTTGGTCAGCAGCCTCTTGTAAAAGTGTTTTCTGCTGTTTGAGCTTCTGCCCTTTTTCTGTAATTAACTCGGTAAGCTTGATTATTTTTTTACTGAGACTTTGTTTTTCTTGTTCAAAATGCGCAACTTTACGATCCTGTTGTTCTTCAAGGGCCTTGTCGAGGATACTGATCTTGCCAATAAGCTTCTTTCGTTCTTTTAACAGTTGTTTTAACTGATCCTGAAGTTGTATCAGGACATCTGTCTGCGCATAAAAGGCAATCTGTTGCGCCTGTTGTTCGCGTTCACTCTTTTGCAACTGGTCGTACAGCGTTGCAATTTTTTCTTGTCCAGCCTTTTCGGCTGTCTTTAAAGCAGTAACCTGCTGTGCCAGTTGTTGACTCTCTTGTCTGGTTGTTGTAATCTCCTGCTTGCTTTGCTGCAACCGATCTTTTAGTTCGGCAATTTTTTTTTGTCCAGCCTTTTCGGCTGTCTTTAAAGCAGTAACCTGCTGTGCCAGTTGTTGACTCTCTTGTCTGGCTGTTGTAATCTCTTGACGAGCAGCTACAAGTGCAAGAGAAAGTTTTTTCACCTGGGCCTGTTGGCTTTTGAACTGTTGCTCTAAGGTTGCTGCCTTTTGCTGAGAAGGTGCCAGCAGACGGTCTTTTTCTTTGCCATATTGCAGCATAACCTCCGCTTTTATTTGCGCTTTTTCTACAGCATTGTTGGCAATAGAAAGTTTGGTAGTGGCCTCAGCAAGCTGAACTCTGGATCGAAAGAGCTGTCCCTTGATCTCATTAATCTTTTGCTCTTTTTTCTCAATCTGTTCAATCTTCTGTTGCTGCCTCTTTTCTAATTGGGCAATTTTATGCAGATCAACTGCGCGTTGTTCCTGTATCTCAGTAAGTAGCTTTTTTTGTTGTTGCAGCTCTTGTTCACTGGTTATGAGCTTGTTATTGGCATCGGTCAACTGCTCCTCAAGCTGCTGAATATGGGATTCAGCTTTTTTCAGCTTCTGAAGAGTAACCGTTTCCTCTGGTTTTTCACTTTCCTTATCAGCAACCTTATCAGCAACAGCATTATCAGTAACAGCACCAGTAAAAGCTATCTGCTGGTGCTGGACAGGGGCATCCGCCTCTACTCTTTGCAACTCTGCATGTTGCTGGTTCTCATGCTGCTGATGTTTACTACACTCAACATCTTCAACACTTTTAATGCCTTGTATTTCATCTTGATGTTGTTGTCCACCCTGGGCAGAGTAACTTGCAAGAGCAATATAAAGCAGGATAGCGAGCGAGATAAAAAGCGCCATACGCGGTGTTATTTTTTGCATGAATTTCATAGCAGAGCCTATACGTTCAATTGGTTGAAGATGAGAAAAGTATCTGGTTATTATTAGACCGGTTTTATAATCAGGGTTGCCAGAGGAGGCAAGGTCAGCAGAAGGGAGTGTTCCATGCTGTAGGCTTGCTCGGGGACTGTATGCAGCTCGTTGTTGCACACACCGCTACCTTGGTAAACTGTCAGGTCGCTGTTGATAATTTCTTGGTATTGACCGCCCTGCGGTACACCGATACGGTATTTTTCACGTATTACCGGGGTAAAATTACAGATTACAACAAGAAAGTCATCAGTTTTTTTTGCCTTGCGGATAAATGAAAAAATAGAGTTGTCTGAGTCATTGGCATTTATCCAAGAAAAACCAGACCATTCATTGTCGTTTTCATACAGTGCTGGCTCGCTTGTATAGACTTTGTTCAGATCAGCAACATACTGTTGTACCCCTTTGTGAGAGCTTGCCTTAAGAGAATCCCATTCAAGTGCTTTGTCGTGATTCCACTCCTGCCATTGCCCAAATTCACAGCCCATAAAGAGAAGTTTTTTCCCTGAATATCCCCACATAAAGCCAAGGTATGCTCGAAGGTTGGCAAACTTCTGCCATTCATCACCAGCCATCTTATTTATCAGAGAACCCTTTCCATGCACGACCTCGTCATGGGAAATGGGCAGGGTAAAGTTTTCCTGAAAGGCGTAGAGCATACCAAAGGTCATCTCCTGATGATGAAAACGGCGATGAATGGGATCATGCTGCATATAGCTCAGGGTATCATGCATCCAGCCCATGTTCCATTTCAGGCTAAAGCCTAAGCCGCCCAACCAGGTTGGACGGGAAACCATAGGCCAAGAGGTGGACTCCTCAGCAATGGTTAGGACTCCCGGATAAATCCCATGAACCACCTCGTTGGTTTTGCGGAGAAAACTGATTGCATCAAGATTTTCTCGGCCCCCGTATTTATTGGGCAGCCATTGCCCTGCTTCCCGAGAGTAATCAAGATAGAGCATAGAGGCCACTGCATCAACTCGCAGCCCATCAATATGATATTTATCAATCCAAAACAGCGCATTAGAGATGAGAAAGGAGCGAACCTCGTTGCGACCGTAGTTAAAAATCATCGTCCCCCAATCCTGATGCTCACCTTGGCGGGGATCTGCATGAGCATAGAGATGGGTGCCATCAAAGTAATTTAGTCCAGAGCCGTCCTTGGGAAAATGAGCTGGAACCCAATCCAGGATCACACCAATATTATGCTGATGGCATTGATCTATAAAATACATGAAATCCTGGGGTGTGCCGTAGCGACTGGTCGGGGCAAAAAAGCCCAGCACCTGATAGCCCCAAGAGCCATCAAAGGGGTATTCAGCAATGGGCAGGAGTTCAATATGCGTATAGCCCATCTTCAAAATGTAAGGAATAAGCTGTTCAGCAAGCTCTTGGTAGGTGAGATACCGGCTTCCCCATTTTTTGTCCGGCTCTCTGCGCCAAGATCCAAGATGAAGCTCATAAATAGAAATGGGGCTGTTTAAAGACTGGCGTTGCGCTCGTTCATTGAGCCATTCTTCATCCTGCCACTGGTAGCTGTCCAGATCACTGACCACAGAACCTGTGTTGGGGCGAAGCTCCATTGCAAAGCCGTAGGGATCAGACTTGTCAAACTGCTCGTTACGCTGTGTGGTGATGCGATATTTATACACTGCATGTTCTGTCAACCCTGGCAGAAAGAGAGACCATATTCCGCCACTGCTGGGGTGCATGGGGCAGACTGTATCATCCCATGCATTAAAATCACCGATAAGAGCAACCTGTTGGGCATTGGGGGCCCAGACAGAAAACACCACACCCTCTTGTCCGTCAAAGGTGATCAGATGGGCACCGAGTTTTTCATAGGCACGTTCATGGGTGCCTTCGCCGAACAGGTATTTGTCCAGATCTCCGAGCCAGCTTGCAGGGGCAGCGATTCCTTGACAACGATTTGCTTTCATAGAGTTCTGTATATTAGTTACCATTAGTTACTATTAGGTTACCATCTGACGACGGAAAATTATAAGATTGTGTTGATTGCACAATATAAAAAAGAATATGTATCCCCACCCTTCACCACGAAGGAGGAAAATAATTTTATAAATATTATATTATATGTATCTTTTCCCTTTTTTTCAAAGAGTTTTTTGGAAAACAAAAAAGGAAACCGATTTATTTTTATTTGATTTGATGTCCTTTTATGGGTGTTGCATTGGGCAGAAACGATCTCCTTAATTACAAGAATTAACCTACCCCCCGCAGAGCTTGTCAAGTTGTTTCTGTCCCATCTGGACGGCAAAGACTTCGGATGCGGTATGGTCAGGTTCGGAAATGACCGTCGTGCATCACGGATGCGCAATCACCACCAATGCCGGATCAGGGGTAAAATAGGGAGAAATATCAAGAAGAAGGCGAGAAGGGAAACCATCAGGGCAATTATAAGATCACCCTGATGGATATAATCATGCTCTTATTGCAGTCCAAGCAGCTCGGCCTCAATTTCCTGCCAAAGATTGGCATAAATTTTCCCGGCTCTTGAATTAGGCTGATGGGCTGGAACTGGTTGGCGATAGATGCCCATCTTTTCAATATCTGTCACATAGGGAATAAAGGTGTTGAGAATCCGTTTCCTGCCCTGAAAACGCTGCATCGTGTCCCGATGAATATTCTTTCTACTTTCAACCATGGAAAAGACAACAAAGAGTTTTTCTTTTTTGATATTAGTTTCTTTGAAAAAATCTAAGAGCTTGGCAAAGGACAGCCTGGAGAGCGTCGTGGGAATAAAGGGAATCAGTACCATATCTGCTGCGTAAAAAATATTTTCTGAAAGCAGGGTGATATTAGGCGGGCAATCAAGAAAGATATGTTCATAGTCCTTTTTTAAGGGATCAACAATCTGTTTCAGCCGTTTTTTTGATTTTTTCATGTGGTTAAGGGTTATATCCAGATTACGATAGGAAAAATCCGCTGGCAGGATATCTAATTTTTCATAATCCGTCCCACGAATACTTCGTTCCAAACTGTTGCCTCCCTCAAGAAAAAGCTCGGCTGTGAACTTTTTTTTCGATTTGACCCGGAAGTAATAACTCGACGATCCCTGGGGATCAAGATCACAGAGCAAGGTGTTGTTGCCTGTTGCAGCCGACATATAGGAGAGATTAACCGATGTAGCGGTTTTGCCAACACCGCCTTTGATATTATAAATAGCAATGATTGCCATGATAATTCCTCAGAAATGGGGAAAGGAAGAGGTTATTGAACCAAGATGTCCTCTGATGTCAATAACTGAAAAGACCGCAAAAAATACAAGTTGATACGTTCATATAATTTTTTCATACAAGGAGATGTTTTCTCCCGAGGAAAAGCAGCGAAACGTTTCTTCAAATTCACAGCGAACCTGTTGCTGTTCATGATAGAGATTGGTCAGTAAGCCACCAATAGCAGCACTTATTTGTTGGGACTTAGTAGAATTCGGCTTGAGTTCGTCAAGATAGGCGTTTAGCATGTCCTGTTGCACAGAGAGGTCATTGAACAGCCCAAGATTATTTTGCAGATTCTTTAGCTGTTTGATAAGATACTTCATCTCCTTGGAAGGATAGAGGGAGCTGAAAAATTCTAGGCTGTAGCGCAACTTTTTTCCCTGAATGCGGAGACGATGCAGACTCTCATCTGGTGAGTCAGGAGTAATGGCCTGGCCATCTCTGAGAACCCGTTGAAAGCGTTTCTGGATAATGGTGTTTGCTATCTTGTCAATACGCTTGGCAGCCTTTGGAGGCTTTTCTGTAGGCTGTGTAGCCTTTTCAGCGCCCTCAGTATCCTCTGTATTATTCTCTTTTTTGAGATATTCTTCCCAGTCATTGATGATGGTTGTATACTCTGAAGAGCGCAGAGCTTTGACCAGTTTTGCCTGTTCCTCTGTTCGCTGTGCTGCCAAATCATCAAAAAAATAGCGAAGTCCCTTTTGCAGATGCTCAGGCAGGCGGGCCTTGTAATCCTCTTCCATGAGCAGATACACATCAAGATCCCGTACTGGCCCAGTGATCTTACCGAGATGACGAAAATCCTGTGCAAAACGAGCCGTGATGTCTGGTTCCATCACCTTTTTTAACATGCTCAGACCGGAGCGGGTTCGTCGGATAGCTACCCGAAAATCATGCAGAAATTCGCTGTCCAAATCATCCAGAATACCCTGTTCATTTGCCTGCATAGTGGTCAAGAGATCACGATATATAGCCTTTGTCGCTGTTAGTCCATCCATCTCTGGCTTGAGCATAACAGAGAACTTTGAGGTGTAGTCCTTGGGAGTACGTCCCTTGCCTGCCAGCGCAATTTTTAGCTCCTGTTCTTTGGTACAGGGCATGGGGATGCCAAACTCTTGCAGATCCTGTTCCACTCGTTGAAACCATTTTTCATAGCCACGCACCTCCTGCAATCGAACAGAGCAGATCGGCTGCTCATCCTGTTGCTCATTCTGCTTATCCTGTTGACCTGCTTCATATCGTTCAGAACAGGTTATCATGACAACGGTTTTTTCATCCTTATTTAAAATACGAAGTTGCCATGTAGTTTGAGAAAAACTGCTTTGTAGGAGCAAGGCTCGCATCTCCAAAAGAGGTTTAATCTTCTCTTGCAATGCTGACACAGGGAGTTCTTGGTGAAATCTTATCTTCTTGCCAGCAAGAGGCAGAGAAGGAGTCAGCTCGCAACCAATCAGATCTGTCAGATACAGTCTGTTGTGTTGCTCAAAGCAGAGGATATCCTTGGAGTAAAGACGCCAATCAAAGCTATCGTAAAAGTTGAGATTTGTGGTTTGTGTAGGAGTATCCTGAACAGTATATTTTTGTTTCAGTTTGTTTGCCAGTTCCTCAAGAGTAGCAGGGTCTGGGAGTTGTCTGGAAAGCTGTGCAAGAGGTTTCATAGAAGAGTTCCTGTTCTGTTGATTTCAAGGTGCCATCCGGTTTGATAAAGAATATAAAGAATAAGCTAAAGTATATAGGGGAAGAACTGAAGAAGGCAAGAAAAAATTAGAGAATATAGAAAAGGCCGCTTTCAGAAGTGATGAAAACCTTTTTTTATGTTGCAGCGTCGAGAATAGTTGGGAAATAAAAGGGTTGCCGTTTAAGTCGTCTCTGATTGCCTCAAAAATACCTGGTAATTTCTCCTGACCTTCAATGGGCTGTTTTTTATATCTAACCGTGTTATACTCTATGAAAATGCTTTTTAATCAGAATCTTGGAGGAAACAGTTATGTTGCAGAACGAACTTGGTTGGTTTTTCTTTGTATTCAGTAAAGATTTTCGCCTAAACAGTATAGAGGCTTTCCAGACGCTTATTTTTCTGGCACTCGCCCATTTTTTTGGGTTTTACAACCCCAAAGAAATTGCTGATTATTTGGGGATTAATAGCAATAAACTTTACAGCTATTTGAAAACATCCAGTATTTACAGCGTTAAAACTATGCTTATGAAATTTATGGTAAAACAAGCTGCCGAAAATTTAAAAAAGGTACTTGAAAATAGTGTTAATGCCATGAGAGGAGCAGAAATATGACATATCTGAAAACATCCCACATTCCGCACCCTCCTACCCATTTCCAGAATATAATTTTTCATATCTCCTACCCAAAAGCTTGAGCAGGCGCATATGATGCTCATTTAAATTCAAGACTACTTGTTGTGTACTCCCGATAATCAAGAGGTAAATTCCTGAAAAAAATTGAAAAATCCAACGAGCAGTAGGGTTAGAGACAGGTTTCCCTTTCTGGTTTGGAAAAGTTTCATTATTTATATCAAGTGCTTTTCTGATACGGTGTTCCAGTGCGGCGTACACCAAGAGGCAAAGCGTCATAACCATCATCAGAGCCATGATACGTTTTGGGGATTTCAAAAAAAGCGTTGAAGCCATGAACATAGGATCTTTGAGGAAACGAAAACCGCGTTCAACTTTTTGCTGATCTTTGTACACTTCAAGGAGTTCCGTGTCAGATAACTCCTCACAGTCCAACTGATTAGTCGCAAGAATAAAACAGCTTTTTCTCTCCAATAATCGGATTCTCTCCTGAAGTAAGATAGCTGAGTTGCCTTCAATGCGATAAACATAAAAATCTGGCTTTTTGCCCTTGGCTGGTCGCCCTTTTCCCTTATGGCGAGGTAACGCAACAACTTGAGCGTCATGGATTGAGAGCATTTTCAGCCTGCTTTCAAAACGGGACAGTACCTTCAACGCATCGGCCTCGCAGGCAAAATCCTGTTTACATAACTTTTCGAATTGCTTGGATTCTTTTGTGCTCAGTTTCAGGCATTTTTTATTCACGCTCTTGATACCTCGTTGATATGCTTCAGGAGAATAGACAACCAACCAACGCTGCCTGACATCGCCATACTCTGTCCCAAGACTGCTAAATGCTGCTCTTTCTGGGTCCTTCATCAAATCTGGAGCTACTGCATGGATGATTTCCTGAGACAGGCTCAATATCTCGGGAACACGGGAAATCCACAAAATTTTACTCAGTTCCCTTAATGTTTCCGCTGTATAGAGCGCACTGTCCGCAACCAGATATTCCATGCTAAAATCGTTTTTCATCTGATCAATATGCGCTTGCACTGTTTTCCGAAAATCTGTTTTGTCGCTACTGTTACCACTTAACGACTTCATCAGAAGCGGGATGCCAGCCTGTCGTTCGCAAATGAGCTGCAACACGACCTGGTTCAAATCTGGACGATGGTCACGGCTGTAGCCTTTTGTGATTTGAACAACACCTTCTTCCTCTTCTGATCCATTATCTGGATAGCGACCATCTGTATGAAAACTTGTTGAATCCAAGTGAGCAAAACGTGTTAGCAGCCCAAGACGACCAACAGCTCTGGATGCAAGGTTACGATATAACACTTCGGGATTATAATCATAAATATCATCCAAAGCCCGGCCCAACGTAGTATCGTTCAAGTGATGAGCTTCAATGCCTTCTCCGATGAGTCGATCTACCGGTTTATCCTGAAAAAAATGCGGTGTCAGATAGAGTGCCCGATTTGCAAAGCCCAACCCGTTAACAACCATTGCCTTCACTGCCTGACCAATTGAGACAATGCGCTGCTCCTCGTCTTGAGGAATCAGGCTGTCGATCAATTCCCCAAGTCCGAGTTCGTCATACATACCTGCAACCAAGCCCAAGTGATTGAGGAGTTTTCCTGATGATTTCTGTGGTAAAATCGACGTGTTATTTTTCATATATGCTGCCCGAATGATTTGTTAAATATATTGGCTACGGCACTAAGTTATAAATATTTTTTTGGCGTGTCAAGATGCGGAATGTGGGAAACATCATAATATTATTGAATATTTTTAGTGTTAAGGGTGACTCTTTACGCTTTGAGCATCAGGATTGGTGGACAAATCAGGTGCAGCAACTTGCGAATTTTTATCTTGATGCACAATTTTAGCTCAAGGAAGGCGAACAGATTGCCGAACACGAACTTGTTCTTGATCAAACTCAAGATGAGGCGAAACAGGAACCTGAACGAGTTGAAACCTCAGATATTGAAAATTATCAAAAATTTAAACGTGTTGATAACGAGGGCAAAAAACTCTTTGACCTTATAACTTCCAGCGTGTGGAACGCCCGCAAAGACATGGTTGACTGGCTTCGACCTCATTGGAATTTGGAAAATGAAATAGTCGATCTGTTTTATGCCATCACACAATGTCATGGCTGGATACGTAGTGACAAGCACGAGGTGCGTGTACGGCTTGAACCACTTGAGCAACCCAGTCGGCGTTTTGCTCAAGAACAACTATGCCGTAAGTTGACATACCTGGCAACCAGATTACCGTCAGGAAAGTTGATGGTTATTGAGGTCGGTGAAGATCCACGGTAAATTGAACTGTCCAAAAAATATGGGGTTTTGGTGGGTCGTTTACTATATCTGTATTACCGGCAAGCATCCGGGTATGGTGGATGAATTCATGGTTGCCTTTGTTCAGGAGCTTGAAAAAATGTAGGCAGTAGTGGGGGTGCGGAGAAATCAGGGGAACTTGAGACAGTTCAGCCCTAGAAATTCTCAAAACTCAAAAAAGAGGCGGGGTACGGTATACTGCATCCCGCCTGTTCTTGTTGTTCTCCGTGCTACATATCAGCTACATATCAATGTGTTGAAGCAGAAGAACCTTTTTTGGTATAGATAATTTTCTTTAATCCCCCGTCACAGCTCCCAACAATCTCACCACGAACCTCCGCTGTATCAAGTTCTTTCTTCTTGTTTGTGACAACGATCAGCTCGTATGATTTTACTCCCTTAGCATCTAGTTTTACAGCAATCTCAGCCTTCAGTTCTTCGCAGGGTTTTATAGCAGCATAAGCCTGCGAAAAGTTTGATAGTATCAAAATAAATAAAATGACCAGCTTCATAGTTTACCTCCTTTTTTTAGTGAGAAATAAACGTTACCTGTTCTGTTCAAGAAAAGCAAATAAAATAAAAGAAAGGATAAGAGTCAGCGAGGCGCAGGAACCTGCTGAATCATGCGCATTCAGAAACTGGCTTACGCTCTCGTAATCCAGAACGTTTCTCCATGATTGATGGCTAGGTAAAAAAGTCCGCCAGAGCTTGAGGGCGCAACTTACCCAGTTTCCGATTATGAGTTTTTTTATTAACGGAATCTACCCTGACATTTGGAGAGGATACATCTTTTCTTTATTAAACGCAAACTCTTCTATCAGCACCCGAGGAACCGTCACCTTCATTGCTGATATAAATGAACCCTCAGCATATCTAATCTTATATGCCTTCTGAACATCCGCAACGTTTTTAAATTGGCTGAATGACATGTATACACTCTCTCTTGCTTTTCGGTGGTGTTCCTTGGAGACCTGCTACTTTTTCACCAAAACAAACAGATCTCCCCGCACCCAGGTATCTGCTTCTCGGCGTAAGTTTGCCTCTTGAGAGGTGACAAGCTGCCAGCCGCAACGCTGCGCAACCCCAACCACATACTCAGATTTATGAGCAAAGCGACCGGTTTGGCGGACCTGCCAGTTGTCTTTCTCCCCATGCTCAGTGGAAAAAACAAAAAGACCACCCGGTGTAGTGCGCTGAAACGCTGCAAGGAGCAACGGCTCCAGATCAGCGAGATAGGTGAACAGGTCAGCAGCAACCAGCAAATCATACTGGTGTTCATCTTCACAAAGATAATGAACCACATCATCGGCAACAAGCCGATCATAAATCCCCTTATCAGCAGCCCGGCTGATCATCTTTTCGGAAAGATCCACACCACTCAACTGCTGACAACCATTGCTGAACAACTTCCCAACAAGCCCTGTGCCGCAACCGAGATCCAGACAATGGGTAGAGAACTGTTCTCCCTCTGCCTTCTGCGCTGCCTGGGTACGCAGGACAAGGTCAAAGAGCAGCTCAGGAACACGATATCCCAGCTTGCCCACAAGACTCTGCTCAAAAGTGTCACTGTACTGATCAAAAAGATCACGTACATAAGCATTCTCCGGTGTACCAGTGGCCTTCCCTGTGAGAGCGGCCAGCATATGCCGGGTACCGGGATGCTCAGGCTGAATCTGCAGCAACCGCTCATACAACTGCTCTGCCTGAACATAGTCATGGCGCAGGTGGCAGAGGTAGGCAAAATTATTCAGGGCCGAGACATGATTTGGTTCTATTTCCAGCACCTGAGCATAGTACATTGCAGCCTCCTCATCCTCTCCACTTTCCCGGCAACAGTTGGCAAGGTTAAACAGTGTGTCCAGATCATGAGGTTGCAGAGATAAGGCTCGCCTATATGTTGTTATGGCCTCTGTATATCGCTGCTCTTTTTTCAGGGCAAAGGCCAAGTTATACCAAGTATCTGCATCATCCTGGCGAAACGTAGCAGCCTGGGTAAAAACCGCTACGGCCTCGGCAAATCGTTTGAGATCCAGCAGGGCTAATCCCTGATTATAGAGAACCACGTCTGCATCTGGGAAATGGGTAAGAATTTCTCCGTAACGTTCTACAGCCAAAGCAGCATCTCCGTTTTCATGAGCCGCAACAGCCTGACTGTAGAGCATCTGCATATACTCAGCATCAGTGCTGGTTTGTTCTTTTTCTGAATTCTTTGACATTTCTGACATGAGGCTATATTTGAGGCAGGATCTCCTGTTTCAGCATACAGCAGGAAATGCGATGCTTGGGCTTTCCCTCAGCCGTGTATTCAAGCGTATCAGGCTGCAAGAGCTTGTTCATCACGCAGCCCTCGGCAATATCCAGGGCAAAAAAACGATCCTCAAATAACCCGTTCCGCTTCACCAACTGATTCTCCTCAATACAGAGATGATGCAGCGGGTAATCCTCGCAGAGCGGACATTGATAGACCCTGCCATTGGGAAAAATAAAATAATTCTCAGCAACTTGACCAGCACAGGCAAAGGACTCGTCTGGCTCAAGAAACACCTTGGGATAGGTGACATGGATACCGGCTCGGGCCGCCTCTTGTGCGACCTGGGGAACCACTTGCAGCCAATGTGCTGGCTCAACCTGCCACTGTTCTTCAACCGATACAGTACGAGCTGATTTTCCCCGCAGACCAATAACCTGAATAAAAAAGCGTTGTACACCCAAATCGTTTAACAGGGCAGGCATCCTATGTAGCTGGTCAATATTTCGTGCAGAGACAGTATAAATAAGACTGGTACGAAAGCCAAGCTGAACAGCCTGACGTAAATTCTCTGTGCAAACGGCAAAAACACCCTCCCCTCGCAGAGGATCATTCACTGTTGCATCAGGACCGTCTAGGCTGAAGCTCAGATAATCCAGTTCCGCAGGGGAGACTCGCTCTAAAAAGTCATGAAAGAGATAGCCATTGGAATCGACTGTAACACTGTAGCCCATAGACTTTGCCGTGCGGATAATTTGCCCTACATCAGGATGCAGGGTCGGTTCGCCACCAAGCAAAATCAAGTTGCCTTGCTGTTCAGGTCGGGCAAAAAGCTCTAGCCATTGGAGGACCGTTGCAAGGGGCAAGGTCTCTGTGCCATGCTGTGGGGGATTAATATAGCAATGCTGACAGGAAAGATTGCAGGCTGTGAGGAGATGCAAAAAGACATTTCGTTCACCGGCCTTAAAGTCAACTGTCCTTGCTGTCAAATCAGCGGTCATGGGGGCCTCTCTTTTTATTATTGTATTACGATAATCCGCCCATATTAAAGACTGTAGCCTGATGCGTCAAGGGCTTCCTTGATTCTGTTCGTTCAAACGTCTGTTACAACAAGTGCCAAGCATAATAGTCTGTTGTCAGAGTCTGTTGTCTGTCTGTTGAGGTACTGTTTACTTTTTGATATCAAAATGGTAATGTACCGTTTAATTTAAAAAGGAAGTTATCCTATGCTTTAAAAGTACAGACATTATACCTTTATATATCCCCAGCCCGTGGCCGGGACAACAGAATATGAAGGCCGTATTTTCATGTAAAAAATATTTGGAGTGTAGTTCATGAAAAATATAAAACTTTTTGTAGGAGCAACCCTGCTCTTTACAGTCGTGCTGTTCGGCATAACAGTCGCTGTAATCCCCCTTGTGCTTTCCTCAGACTGGGCAAAAGACATTCTTGTCAGCAAGGTGAATACGAGTTCGCCAGGTACACTTGCCCTTGGTGACTGTGCAATCGGCTGGACTAAAGGACTCCAATGTTCAGATATTTCCTATCAAGACCAAGGCTATCAGGTCCATGCCGCCCAACTCTCTGGAAGCCAAGGCATGTTTGCTCTCCTCATGGCGCCCAAAGATCTTGGAACCATCACAGTGGATGATCCTCTGGTGATTATCAGGCAGCCCCAAGACAATATAAAAGACGATATAAACGATATAAGCAACAATACAAGCAAGGAGGAAGAAGGTGCTGAAGGCATTGCTGCAACACCAACAACGGCTGCACAGGATGAGACTGAACCTCCTGCAACAGATCCTTCTGGAACATGGTTCTGGCATAAGATGAGCGGGAAAATCGTGCTGAACCGAGCAGTGGTGCAGTTGCAGCAGGGTGAGCAACAACCTCAACCCGTACTGCATGATGGCAGCTTAGACCTCAGTTTGGACGCTGACATCCTCAGTCTGAACCTTTCTTTAGTAACCGATGGTGGGTCTGTCGAACAGAGTAGCGAACAAACTACCGAAAAAGCTACCGGACAACTCAAGGCTGTTGGCACAGCGCAACTCCCATCAGAAAAAGGGAACCTGCTGGATCGTATCACCGCTGATATGCAGATCACCTTGACAGATATCCAGCTTGCGCCTCTTCTGGCCTTGATTCCTGATAAAACCACTGTTCCTCAAGGGCAGGCAGTCCTCAACTCAGACCTGACCATACAAAATACCGAGGGTGGAAACGTGGTCTTGCGTGGCCCAATCACCCTGACGCAGGTTGACCTGACAGGCGGTTTTTTACAGGAAGATCATCCTCGACTGGACCAGCTTGCCTTTGAACTGCATCTGCAACGTGATGAACAAGGGGAATGGCGGCTGCCAGAACTGAAAATGCTTTCTGATATAGGCAGTCTGGATCTGCAATCCACCTATGGTAAGCAGGGATTACAGGCAGCAGGCAAGGGTACCTTTGACCTGCCGATTCTGCTCACTCAACTCCCTGGTCTGCTCAAGGCACAGGAAAATCTCCGGTTAGAGGACGGACAGGCCACACTCGCCTTTGAGTTGGCAGAGAAAGACAAGACCATACATCTTCAGGCGGATGCAACGGTCAAAGATCTTGCAGGACGACAAAATAAGCAGTCCTTTGTCTGGAAAAGCCCTCTGACATTGAGCGTCAACGGGAGCATGATTGACAAAAAGCCGGAAATAGAACAGCTCGCTCTCAAGGCTGACTTCCTCAATATAGAGGGGCAAGGCAATCTCCAGCATTTCAGCCTCAAGGGTTCGGCAGATCTTGACAAGGCAATGCAGGAGATCAGCCGAATTATCCAGCTGGACTGGGATGCCAGAGGTCGCCTCAAGCTAGACCTGGAAACGACAAAAAAGGAGGATCGTTATACAGTACAGGCTCAGGTTGATATTGCCGATTATCAGCTGTCATTGAACAACAAAAAAGTCTTGCCTACTCATGACCTGCATTTGAACAGTCAACTCATAGCACCTGGATATTTTCCCAAGACAAGGGCAGAGGCCGCAGATCTGACTTTTGATGTCTCCTGCTGGGCTGGGAAGTTCAACGGTTCACTCACTGGCGTATATCAGGATCAGGAGCAGATCATGGCGCATTATCAGCTTACTTCAGATTTCCCCTTGGCCAGGGTGACAGAACTACTGCATCGTTTTGATGCCTTGGAACAAGAAACCAGTGTTGCCGGTGAGATGAAGTTCCGAACTTCCGGCTACACAGAAAAAGACAGGCTGGTTGTCAGTTCCTTGGACTCTCGCATTAAAGATTTTATCCTGTATCGCCAAAAAAAGGTTTTGCAAGATCCTCATATTGCACTGTTCACCACCAAGCCTGAACCCACCCCTACGATGGAAGAAGCAGTACGACCACTTGAACAGGCAGACAGTAAGGATACTTTTTTTGCACAGGGTGGTGGCTATAATCTGATTGATACCAAGAATCATCGCCTGGTTCTTCGTAACCTCTCTTTGAACTCTGGTTTTGCCGATATCAGGGTTGACAAAATCTTTCTTGACAACTGGCAGCAGAAGCCAGCTCCGGCAATCAAGGCACTGCAGGTAAACGGTCGATCTGATCTCAAGAAGGTGACCACTCTGTTGCAGCAACTGGGCATTATGCCGCCAGAGCAAAAGTTTGCTGGTGATGCAATCTTCTCTCTTGATTTGATAGAAAAAAAGCAAGATATTAAAGTTGCCGGCACAACAGGCAGGGGCAATGCAGGTACAGTGAAGCTTGATATTGATGCCTTTACCTACAGTAAAATCAAAAAAGATAGACGAAGAAGGGCCAAAGAAGAACGCCTTATTGAGCGACAAAAACTGGTCTTTAGGAGCCGTCTGCATGGGGATCTTATGACCGGTGATGTCCAGTTCACCACCTTTGATATTGAATCTGCGCCGCTCAGTCTTGAGGCTGGTGGCGATCTACAACTGAGTGGCAAAAAGCCGCATTTTTCTTTAAATGGACAGGCAACGCCTGATCTGGCCTCCTTGGTTGCTATCATAGAGGGAATATACCCTCTTGACATGAAGCTCAAAGGGAAGAAGAAAGAGAACTTTACTCTCTATTACCCCTTGTCTGCTGCCAACGAGAAAGAGAAAGAAAATGCCAAGATCAACCTGCGCTTTGCCACCAAGGTCTCAGCAGATTACTTTTCTAAATCTGGTGTTGATATGAGCAGGCTTACCTTGGATTCCAATATGAAAAAAGGAGTTATAACCAATCATCTCAAAGGAGTGCTGAATGACGGTTGGGTGCGGCTTTCTCCACGCATTGATTACAGGAAAAACCCGCCGCTGCTGACGATTCCCCCAGGAGAGCAGGTGCTGACAGATGTGCATCTTGAACAGGCGCTGACCGATGGACTTTTAAAGGGAATCCATCCGCTCTTTGGTTCACTTGCCAGACCAGCAGGAAATATTAATGTCCGGCTGGACCATTTTTCTCTTCCTCTGGGAGAAAAGGGAATAGAAAAAATCAACTTTAAGGTCTTTTTTGACCTCACCGGAGTGGCCTTACAATCCAAGGGCGTATTAAAGAGTATTTTGGATATAGCAGGCTATGTCGATCAACGATTGGCCATGAAAAATAAAAGCATGACCTGCCAGGGCGTGCAAGGACAGATCAGCTGTTCACCGATCAAGATCACGATTGCAGATTCAGAAATGCGCCTCAGCGGTTCTGTGGGCATGGACGGCAGGCTCGACTATGTTCTAGACGTTCCAGTAACAAAGAGACTACTGGGAAAAAAGGGGTATGAGTTACTCAAGGGAACTACACTTAAGGTTCCGATTAGAGGGACAAAAGATAAACCAGTCTACAGCCGCAGGGCATTAATGCAGGCATCTTCTGACCTGCTTAAACAGGCAGCTCGTCAGGCGACCAAAAATGTTCTGAGGGAACAGGTTGATAAGGTTATGCCTGAGCTTATGGATAATAAGGTTGTGCCTGAAATCCTGAACAATAAGGTTGTACCTGATCTCTTGAATAATCTGTTTGGTAATTAAAACCTCCTCAGCCCCTCTCTCCAGTGGGAGGGGCAACAAGTCAGAGCAGGTGGTCAGGTGGTTTCAGCAACCTCTTCCCTATCACAAAATACGAGCGATGGATTCCTTGTTCAAACTTTCCCTTATCGGTGCTGGTGGTTTTACCGGGGCTGTTCTCCGATTTCTGGTCAGCTCTTGGGCGCAAGGCTGTACAGGTTCTCTCATTTTCCCCTTTGGTACCTTAACCGTGAATATGATCGGTTGCCTGTTGATAGGTTTCCTGAGTGCCGTAGTGGAGCTGAAAATCATGCTTTCAGCCGAGACCCGTAGCTTTATTTTTATCGGCTTTTTGGGGGCCTTTACGACGTTTTCTACTTTTGGCAATGAAACGCTCAGTTTGATCAGGGCCAATAGAATAGAACTGGCCTTACTCAATGCAGGCGGCCAAGTGATCTTGGGGGTATTTCTGGTTTGGTTGGGCCGCATTGTTGCGGGCTTGCTTTAGAGCTGAAGGTGCGGTAATAAACCACCTCTTCTGGCGTATTAACCCACCCAAGAACGGCAACTTGGTTAGCGATGGATTGAATAGAAATATCTTCTGGAATTTGCGGAAGCAATTGCTGCTCTTTGATGTTCATAAAATCATCAAGCCCCCAGTACTGTTTAGCATCACGGAAGTTGAACTCAATCTGGAAGCTCAGCTTATCATAGGCCAACTCCAGGTCGGAACTGAATAATACGGCATGGGCAGTTTTCAGGGTTTTTAGGTTGGTTTTGAAAATGATAACTATGTTCAGTTGATTTGCAAACTTCTTGTGACGCATGGTCATCTGATAAATGTCGGTACGAATGTCATCCTCGACAGCCGATGATTTGAGGTATTGTTTGGGAATATTAGTATAATACAGTCGATCTCCGTACTTTTTCTGAACATCTCTACCCTTCGCTCAAGCAGCGGGTTATGTTTGCATCGTTTCATCAACAGGTATTTTATCCTGCATAAAATGCAGAATATTTCTTTACTTAACAAATCAAGCTAAAAAAAGCGATATTTTTTTCGGGTGAATTACTGAGCGCATTCTGCTATCATCATCTCTGATTTCATCGAATTTACACCTACACCTATGCTATGCCTTTTGCCAGTAAAAAGTAACCACAACTGATCGCAAAGGACGCAATTCTCCACAGAAAAAATCACCTAACAAGGAAGCATCTAAGGAAGCATCTTTATGGATTTGCCAAAAATACAAAAAATAGGCCCACTGGAAATTGAGGCAGAGAGCTTCCGGATTATTGCATCCGAGATTGGCCCTACCCAGTTTACCTCAGAACAATTTGCTGTGGTTCAGCGTTGCATCCATGCGACCGGTGATTTTTCTTTTGCTGAAAATATGCGTTTTCATCCCCAGGCAATCAAAGCGGCTCTGAAATCTCTTACTGCCGGTAAAAATATTTTGGTTGATGTCAACATGGCGGCCAGTGGTATTTCAAGGGCCTTACTGACAAAATTTGGAAGCAAAGTTATCTGCCGGGTTGCAGAACAAGCTACTGTAGAGAGAGCAGCCTTGGCGCAGATGACACGTTCTGAGGCGGCTATTGAACGAGCAGCAAGAGATAATATCGGTATTGTGGCCGTAGGCAACGCACCAACAGCCCTGCTCAAAACGATGGAGTTGATAGAACAGGATATATTTGCCCCTGATCTCGTTATTGGCGTACCTGTAGGCTTTGTTAATGCTCTGGAATCTAAAGCCATCTTGGCAAGTAAGCCCTACCCCTTTATCACCTCATTGGGACGAAAAGGCGGTACTCCTGTTGCTGTTGCCGCTGTAAATGCCCTGCTCCGTCTTGCAGATACTTTTGAGTAAAACTGTATTTTTTCACATAAAAGCGTTGTGCCGTATGCCTAAAAATACTAAAAATATACCTAAAAAAATCACGCAAAGAACAGAACTGTACAAAGAGGCCATAGCTCTCACCTGCTCTTTTATCGGATTTTTTCTCCTCCTCAGCCTGATCAGCTATGTTCTTCCGATTTTTTCAGAGCAGCCCAGATTTCCCACTCTTGAAGAAAACTGGTGCGGTGGTGTAGGCTTTTATACATCCTTTTACCTTTTTTCCTTTGTTGGCGTTATCTCTTTTTTACCTGTTTTTCTTCTTTTTTATGTAGCTGTAGCTGTCTTTACAGTCTCAACAACCCTTGAACGCTTTCCCTGTCTTTTTGCCGGTGGCACAGGTATTTTGTTTGCCGCTTCTGGACTTCTTGCCGGGGCTGAACAGATTTTTTTCCCACCAGAGTTCATCCTTCCAGGCGGTTATTTAGGAGATCTGCTTCAAGGAAGCCTTGAAAGCGTTGTGGGTTCTGTTGGTTCAATCCTGATCTTGGTCTTACTCTTGATCTTTTCCCTTATGGCCGCAATCCGTTTTTCGCCCCTTGCCTCTGCTCTCTGGTTTTGGGAACAAATACCTTTGGTTATGGAGAAGATATCTGCTGGTAAGGACTGGGGTCGGGAGAAAGTTATCACCTGGAAAAAAGAGCGACAAAAACGGTTGGAAAATCAATCAGCTTCTCTCAAGCTTTCTCCTCCGAAAGCAGCCCGCCCGGCACTACTCCCAGGGCTACGATCAGCAAAAAAAGTATTCAGTTCTAAGGAAAAGAGCCAAGATATCAAAAAGTCTCCTGCTGTTCACGCGCAGGGCAAACAAGAGCCTGTGGTAACGGCAAAGATGGCAAAGACCACAAAGGCTACAAAGTTTACGACAAAGGTCACACAAGTCATACAGGCTGCAAAAAGAGACAAGGCAGGATCAGCTCTGCAAAAAGAAAAATTTAAGCTACCACCAATATCTCTGCTTGAGAAGAATACGCAGGGAGATCTGGAGGTTGATCAACAGCATTATTATAATGTCAGCGAGAAATTAATAGCCAAACTCCTTGATTTTTCTGTGAAGGGAGAGGTTGTTGGTGTTTCTCCAGGCCCAGTAGTCACAACCTATGAGTTTGCCCCGGCTGCTGGCGTTAAGATTAACAAGGTCGTCAACCTTGCCGATGATCTGGCTATGGTTCTCAAGGTAGACCGAGTCAGGGTGGTGGGATCTATTCCAGGTAAGGCCGCCATTGGCATTGAAATCCCCAACCCTGAACGAAGGACCGTGTTTTTTCGCGATATCCTTCTCAGTAAGGTGTACGATACATCAGCCTCATTTTTAACCGTTGCCCTAGGATCTGATGTCATTGGCAAATCTGCTGTAGCGGATCTGGCAAAGATGCCCCATCTCCTGATTGCCGGAGCCACGGGTGCAGGTAAATCAGTGGCGATCAACGCCTTTATCTGTTCCATTCTCTATAAGGCAACTCCAGACACGGTTCGCCTGCTGATGATTGATCCAAAACGAATTGAATTATCAGTGTATGAGGGAATTCCCCATCTTCTTCATCCCGTGGTTGTTGAACCCAAAATGGCCAGCCGGGCCTTGATCTGGGCTGTTCGAGAGATGGAGCGACGTTACAAGTTGTTAGAAGAGCATCGAGTCAAGTCCTTTACATCCTATAATGAACAGGCCGAAGAAAAACTCCCGTATATCGTTATAGTTGTTGACGAGCTGGCTGATTTAATGATGGTGGCATCCAAGGATGTTGAGACCTCTATTGCCCGCTTGGCGCAGATGGCTCGGGCTGCGGGTATGCATATTATTCTGGCGACGCAACGTCCTTCAGTGGATGTACTCACCGGGTTGATCAAGGCCAATTTCCCCACCAGGATTTCCTTTAAAGTTTCCTCTAAGGTCGATTCACGAACCATTCTTGACAACTCTGGGGCTGAACATCTTCTGGGACTTGGTGATATGCTCTTTCTGCCGCCAGGAGCTGCCAAGCTGCAACGTATCCACGGGGCCTTTATCTCTGAAGAGGAAACAGAGCGCATTATTGCCTTTCTCAAGCAACAGGGTGCTGCTGAGTATGATGAAAGTGTTCTCAAAATGGTGGAGGAGGATGCAGCAGGTGCTGAGGGTGAAGAGGCTGAGTATGATGAAAAATATGATGAGGCAGTGGCCGTGGTCACTGAGACCGGTCAAGCCTCTATCTCTATGGTTCAACGGCGATTACGGGTGGGCTATAATCGGGCTGCCCGAATGATTGAAATGATGGAACGGGACGGAATTATCGGGCCTTCAGACGGCTCTCGGCCCAGAGAAGTCTTAGCTCGAGGCGACTACACCTAGGCAACAACTTTTAACGAATAATCACTCCAGCATACCCAACAACTTTATCCGTATCACCGCTGGCTTCTCCAGAATCCATATAACGAACAAGCTCTGCTGTCCTTGCCCCGAGTTCGGCAACAGTCAGGAGGGTGATGGTCGTGGGAATGATACCGCACATTGATATCCTACGAGAAAATACTGTTTCATACAGACCAGTTGCATCAAGAGCCAAAATATGAGTCAAGGCAAGACGGTCCTGCTTTGCTGCCTGTTGCCGAGAGAGATAATGCGTCATATCCGTACTGGCAACCAGAAGAACAGAACGACGAGAAGCTTGGATAGTCTGCGCAAGCTCATGAGCAGCCTGACAACACTCTTGCAAAGAGAGGTGGGCAATCACGATGGGCAGGATCTGCAGATTCTTTTGAAAAAATTGCACAAAGGGAACCTGTACTTCCAGAGAATGTTCAAAACAATGCGCCGTATCATCAAAGGTAAACATGGAAGAGGCATTAGTCAGCGATTCAGCAAGATCTCTTGCCAACGGTACCTGACCCAGCGGCATATCCCAGTCCTGACTTCCCACTGCAAGAGGCATGCCCGACCCTTGGTGATTTGGTCCAAGAAGAATGACTGTTTCCGGGATAGTAATCCGGGCAAAGGTTTCCCCGGCAACGCCTCCTGAATAGACATAACCAGCATGGGGTGAAAGCACAGCCTTTGCCTTTACTCTATCAGAGGTCTTTGGAATCAGCTGACGCAACGTTTGATACAGCTTGCCTGGGTCGCCCTCATAAAACCTGTCAGCGACTATGGGTTGACGACGCATGGAACCCTCCTGATGAACCTGTTTATAATATAATATCCTTGCATCAAACTGCCATATTTATCAGCATCATGCAAGGTTGTTTTTTACAGATTGACTTGGCTCAAGTCTGCCCCTCCCTCATGTATGGCAAACAATTTTATAAAAGTTACTAATAGTTATAATTAGTTACAGTGTAGCAGCTTTTTTAATGACGTGATGATGAGATGCAATATAGAAAAACTATGAGGCAGGTTCGTTACTTGGCAGGAAAGAAAAGAGTTATATCCCCCCGCCTGAAGAGCAGGAGGATTGATAAATAGCCGATATTAAATCCAGAGCTTTTATTTAGTAGGGAGGATTGGGAGGAACTATCGGACTAAGAACTGGTTGACCTACACAGATACCAGAACTACTACAGGTATCATTTTCTGTGTTTGACCGACCATCGTCACAGGGTATACCTGCTAAAGAGGCCAATATTCCATTGTAACAAGTATAACAGGACATACCAGGATCTCCTGTGCATCCCATTCCTTTGAAGTCAATTATTCCACTTGAATCAATTCGTATATCCCAATTGATATTTTCTACCACCTTAATAACGCTCCAATTAACGGTTGTCTGACTTATAACAGACCAATTAATTTGATTCACGTTTGTTATGTTGGTTAGTTGCGTTACATCAATTCCAAGTGTACTTGCACATAATTCTGGATTATCCATACAGGGGTTGACTATGGGTGGCTGTGGAGGAGTAGGTGGTGGGGTGGGTGTTGTTCCGCTTGATCCCTTGACAGATCCTTTAACGGAACCCTTAACGGATCCTTTAACTGAACCCTTAACGGATCCTTTAACCGAACCCTTTCCTTTTGATCCTGCCTTGTCAACCTTCTCAGTAACTTCCTTCATGCTTCCCTTGAGCTTTACAGTTGCCGGAAGCTCTGTCTTAATCTTTTGAAATCTCTTAAGAACAACGGCTAATCTTAGCGGTCGAGGTTGAACCCTGGTTATCTCTTGCACCCTGACAAGAACCGTCCTAACCCTTTGAAACTGTCCTGTTCTAAAATATCTTATAGACCCTGAAAGCTCAGAAGAAATATTACGACAACCTCTGAGATGTTTCCTCTCGATCCTACCGCCCCCTCTTACGGTGGTAACGAAATCGCCCGCAACAGCGTTGTTGAGCATAGCCTGCCTGAGCATCCTGGAGGAAAGCTTAATCCGGGTTTTATTTTTAACTCGAACAGAAATTTTATACTGACTTGTCCAGCTTTTTACTACTGTTTGGGTTGTTACCCGTACAGTTTCGATTTCCCTAATTGAGGACATACCAAGCAACTCAGCTGATACAGAACTGGTGAAACAGAGCAGCAGAACAGTTATTCCGATGCCGAATACATACGACTTCATAATATTTCTCCTTTTGGTATGAAAATGACTGATGACCTCTTGAGTCAACCGACAATTTTCAAGTTGTATTTTACTCCTACGAGGATGACGGAGTGGGTGTTAATGGAAGATGGCCGATAACTCGCTCAAGTTGATCAAGTCGATCAGTCAACTTTCATGTCTTGTTATCCCGGCTACAGGCTGAAACAGAACTTGTTAATGTGAATTACAGTGAATTAATAGTTACAGGTTACTTTTAACATATTAACATAGAGAAAGAAATTCAAGAAGGTTATTTATCCTTTTAGAGCTAACTTAAATTTAAGTTATAGTTTTTTTTAAAAAAAGCGAAAAAATACTTCAAGAAATATTTCATCACAGCAGCAAATCAGAAATGACCCTGTTGATCCAAGCCTCAATGTTTTAGACCCTTGTAGACTGTCATGACCCCAGTCAGGGTCTCGGCCTTCCAGTTGTCATTGAGCAGCCCGATTTTTAACCTGGCTAACCCTCCTTTGGGCTTTAAGGTAGGCAACACCTGCAACAACTTGCAGAAGAATCAAAAATTCTATTGACGAGTAAGACAAAAGCATGACATACTCCGGTGTCTTATCTTATTTTGTCATTCTTTGAAAAATCGAAAAGAATATCTTTCATAAAAATGATCCTCAGCACAGATGCTCTTCAAAAAACGTAATGCAGAAAAGACTCGAAAAAATACCATCTAAAAGGCAACACTTCCTCCTGCTTAAACGTCTTATTCCGCTGACTCTTCTCCTGCTTACAGGGGCATTTTTTTACGGCAACGTTACAGAAAGAAATAAGATGAACCAACTAATTAATCAGGATACCTTTTATGTTGGGCAAGGGATAGGTATCCTCTCCTATAACCTGAATCAAATTTCAAGGGATCTTCTCTACCTTGCTGGTCAAAAAAGTTTGATTGATCAAATAACAGATCCTTCTCCAGAGAATCTGGAAAAACTTGCTGAAAATTTTATCCATTTTTCCAGGATCAAAGGCGTTTATGATCAGATCCGCTGGATTGATACAACAGGGATGGAACGTGTCCGGGTTGATTTTGGGTCTGACGGACCTTACAAGACAGCAACAGATCGTTTGCAGAATAAACGGGACCGTTATTATGTAAAGGATACTCTTCAGCTCTCTTTAGGAGAAATTTTTATCTCACCCCTTGACCTCAATATCGAACGAGGACAGGTTGAATATCCCTTTAAACCAACAATTCGCATTGCCACCCCGCTTGCCAAGCGTACAGGAGAACAAAACGGTATCTTGATACTTAACTATACTGCAAGATATATGCTGAACAACTTTCTTGCAACGACTTCTGCAATAAAAAGCCATATCTCTCTTTTAAATAGAGAGGGCTATTGGCTTGTCAGTCCAAATGCTGCCCAAGAATGGGGTTTCATGTTCAACCTCAAGAATATGAGATTAAAAAATCTTTTTCCAACAGCATGGCAAGAAATCGAACAAAAGGAAAAAGGAACCTTACGCAATAACGACGGATTATGGGTCTGGAGTACGGTGTATCCCCTAGACGGCATCTATACAGGTGGCGGGGCTGGTGGTACCCATGTATTACATCACACAGCAGACAACTATCTCTGGAAGGTAGTCTCCTATATGGACAGCCAGGAACTTTCCAATATCATCCTCAATATCCGCATAAAAATTTTTACGGTCACGTTCTTTCTTTTTCTTGCTGGTTGCCTTGCCTTATACATGCTGTTCAAGACCGAAGAGCGGCTCCGGGTGGCCAATACAAGCCTTGAGCAACAAGTCCGTGAGCGTACTGCTCTGCTCAACGATCAACTCACTGCGCTAAAAAAAGCAAACAGCGACCTTGATGCTGCTCAGGCCCGATCCTCAGCCATTATCAATGCCCTTTCTCAGGTCGGCGAAGGGCTTATTATCATAGACTCTGAGCAGAAGATAAGCTACATGAATCAGGTGCTGATTGACTGGTTTGGCGACATGACAGGCAGGCACTGCGATTTTTTTACAGAGAGGACAGATAGACAACAAATTCCTTGGAACTGTGTGTATGTCAAGGATGCCATTGCCCAAGAAAAAGCTGTTTGCTCTCTTCCAACGAGCGATGATGAGAGAATCCTTGAAATTACTTCGACAAAATTCACAGAAGATGACGCAGGCCCTGTCATACTCCAAGTCGTTCATGATATTACGGATCGACAGAGAAAAGAACGGCAACTCAAAGAAAATCAGGAAAAATACCAAAGGCTTGTTGAGAACATCGGGGATAAATTTGTCGTCTTTAGTCAAGATCCAGAAAAAGAGGTGTGGACCTATGCCAGCGACAGTCTCTGTTCGGTTTTTGGTTGCGTTTCAGAACACAACCAAGAGGACAAAACAGAGGTAGCAGAGATACCTTGGAGCGAAATTATTGACTGGCTTCCAGAATCCCTGGATCAACGACGCTTTCATATTTCCAGAATAAAAGAGGGTAAGGTCAAGTTTATTCAACATGATATGCAGTTTCGCCATCCTGATGGAGAACTCCGCACTATCCGGCTCTCCTCTCATCCGGTGTATAATAAGGATGGAACCCTGTTTGCTATCAACGGTATTTTGGAAGATATCACTGAATATGAGTATATTACCGAAAAGCTGGCAGAGGCTCAACAGCGTGCTGAAGCAGCCAATCAGGCAAAATCAGAATTTCTTGCCAATATGAGCCATGAAATCCGAACGCCAATGAATGCAATTCTTGGCATGTCGAGCTTGGCCTTAGAAACATCGCTTGATGCAGAACAGAAAAACTACATTGAAAAGGTCTACAGTTCTGCTGAATCGCTTCTTGGCATTATTAATGACATTCTTGATTTCTCTAAAATAGAGGCAGGAAAACTTGAAGTTGAGAGCATTGTCTTTCGTCTTGAAAAGGTTTTTGAAAATTTTACAAATATTATTGAACTCAAGGCCACAGAAAAAGGATTAAAACTTGAGGTTGATATTGCAAAAAATGTACCTGAAAAGCTCAAAGGTGACCCGTTACGGCTGGGACAAATCCTGATTAATCTGGGGAATAATGCGGTAAAATTCACCAGCAGGGGCAGTGTAAAGGTAAGCGTGAAACGACTGCGTCATCAGCAAGATGAAATCGTTTTCTTAGAGTTCTGCATTGCAGATACCGGCATTGGTATGACGTCCCAACAGCAAAGCAAACTTTTTCGCTCATTTTGTCAGGCTGATAGCTCCACAACCCGAAAGTTTGGAGGAACCGGCCTTGGTCTCTCTATCAGTAAACGGTTAGTGGAAATGATGGGCGGCACCATCTGGCTTGAAAGTGATATTGGTCAAGGCTCACGTTTTTATTTCACGCTGCCCTTTGTTGCCTGCTCAAGAGAACAACTGAAAAAGGAAAAAGATGGTAATAAGTCAGAAGTAATCAACTTTGAAGGAAGCAAGATCTTGCTTGTAGAAGATAATGAACTCAACCAGGAGTTGGCAAAACTCCTTCTTGTTCGGAAGGGAATCACTGTGACAGTGGCACATAACGGCGCTGAAGCCGTGGAGATACTGCGTAACTCCAGTGTTTCGAGTTTTGACTGGGTTCTCATGGATATCCAGATGCCGGTTATGGATGGCTACACAGCCAGTCAGGAGATTCGCAAACTTCCGCAGCATCAGAACCTCCCGATTATTGCTTTAACGGCAAATGTTCTGTCCACTGATCAGGAAAAAAGCAAGGCCGCAGGCATGAATGAACATATTGGCAAGCCATTTAATGAAAAGGAAATGTTTACTGTTCTGTCGCAGTATCTCAAAACAGAAAATGAGCAGGGATAGGTGTAACTAAAGGTCAGTAACGATAGGTCAAGATACGTTATCTTTCTATAAGGCCATAAGCATGAATATTCAAGTTGAACAACCCTGCCCCCAATGCGGCGGTTCTGTCACCCTGTCAGTGGAAGACCGCCTGCTCACCTGTCCCTATTGCAAGGTAAAGAGTTTTCTTCAAGTTGCCGGGGCCTTCCGCTATGCCCTTCCCAACCGGGTGACACCAGATAAACAGGATCGAATGCTGTACGTCCCCTATCTTCGCTTTAAGGGCAACATCTTTACAGTGAGTGAATTCGGTATTTCCTATAAGGTGCTGGACACCACCCAAGACGGTTGCCCGCATCCGGGGCTGCCCCCCTCTCTCGGGCTTCGTCCCCAGGTAATGAAACTGACTCGTATCCACAGGCAAACCAGGGGCCGTTTTCTTCCTCTTGCAGTCAACATACAACATATTCTGAAAAAAGCAGCTATGATTCAGTCGCTCTCTCGGAAAGAACACGCTGCACTGTATCATCGTGCCTATATTGGAGAAACGCTCAGTTATATTTACCTCCCCCTATTTCCTCGTGAGGATAGGGTCTTTGATGCTGTTCTTGGCAAACCACTGGTCAATGCTGATGCTGCTGCTCTTGAGGCCCTGCACAGTATCCAGTTCAACCCAAGCTGGCAGATGAAATTTCTTGCCACGCTTTGCCCTCGCTGTGGCTGGAATCTGGACGGAGAAGGTGACTGTCTGGTTTTAACCTGTTCCAACTGTAACACCGCCTGGAGAATCGGCAAAAACGGACTGAGGCAAACAGCCTGTACAGTGTTTCTTGGCCCCCCTGAGACAGCCCTTTACCTGCCTTTTTGGCGGCTCAACGTTCATCTTGCTGCTGTTGAAATTCAGAGTTTTGCCGACTTTATCCGCCGAACCAATCAACCCTTAGTTCCCCGCAAGGCATGGGAAAAACAAACCATGCAGTTCTGGATACCAGCCTTTAAGCTTCGTCCTAAGATCTTTCTTCGCACGGCAAAACAGGCAACAGTCAGCCAATGGCGTCTGACCCAGGAACAGCAGGAAAAGGAGATGCAGGTTCTACCCAATATGTATCCGGTCACCCTGCCCCTGAGTGAAGCCAAACAGTCGCTCAAGGTAGTTTTGGCTGAGTCAGCAACAAATAAACGAAAGATTTATCCCTACCTGCCTGCTCTGCAACCGCAAGTTCTCTCGTCATCTTTAGTCTTTTTACCCTTTAAGGATCGGCAGCATGACTGGGTCCAGATACCAGGCGGTACGGTGATTCCTAAGTCTGTGCTGTATTTTGGGAGATCCCTTTGATATCAAATAGCGTACCAGAGTACTACAAAACAATATGCAAATAACAGAAACTGATGAACACTTTATGCGCCATGCCCTGGATCAAGCCCGGTTGGCTTTGGAAGACGGAGAGTTCCCCGTGGGCTGTGTGCTGGTTCGGAACAGTACAATCATCCAAAGCGGGCGTCGGCGCAACAGCGAAGGGGCTGGAGGCAATGAGATCGATCATGCCGAGATGGTGACGTTGCGTGCCTTGCTGGCCGAGTATCCTGCAACGGACTGCCGAAACATCACAGTCTATTCCACTATGGAACCCTGCCTGATGTGCTATACAACCTTGCTCCTTTCCGGGGTGCGCCGTATTGTCTGGGCTTATGAGGACGTGATGGGTGGCGGAACCAGTCTTCCTTTCAACCAACTTGCCCCGCTGTATCAGGATATGCAGGCTGAGGTTGAACTCGTTCCAGATGTCCTGCGTTGGGAAAGCTTACGCCTGTTTGGGGAGTTCTTCCAAAAATATTCCTATTGGCAAAACAGTCTGCTTGCTGACTACACCCTGACTCAATACCAGACTCAATACCAAGATGGTATCAAAATAAATGAGATGATATGATGAATCAAGAGACAACCCTTTCCCCACCAACAGAAGATACTGAAAAAAACTGGCAACAAACCATACGAGCTTGGTTCCATCCCAGAGTCATTACCATGCTCTTTTTTGGCTTTTCCGCTGGAATCCCCATCCTACTGATCTTCTCCAGTCTCTCTCTTTGGCTGCGGGAGGCCGGGGTGAGTCGTTCCGCTGTCACCTTTTTTAGCTGGGCCGCTCTGGGCTATTCCTTTAAATTTGTCTGGGCCCCGTTGGTAGATACCCTGCCTCTGCCCTTTCTTACCAAAAGATTGGGGCGAAGGCGGGGCTGGCTGCTGTTAGCCCAGGGAGCAGTTATTACTGCTATTTGCCTGATGGCCCTGACCAACCCGGCAGCCGGACACAGCAGCTTGGTCTACATGGCCTTAGCAGCGGTCATGCTCGGGTTTTCTTCAGCCACTCAGGATATAGTCATTGACGCCTATCGCATCGAATGCGCACCAGAAGAGATGCAGGCTCTGCTCTCCTCAACCTATATTGCCGGTTATCGGATAGGTATGCTGGTTGCCGGGGCAGGCGCTCTGTATCTGGCCTCCTGGTTCGGAACCAGCAAAGAGGTGTATAGCTATGCAGCCTGGCAGTACAGCTATCTCTGTATGGCCGCTGTTATGCTTGTTGGCGTGGCAACCACTCTGCTCATTCCAGAGCCTGCAACCAATGTTAAAAATTACGATTATCCGGCCAGCTATTATCTCCGCTTTCTCTTGCTCTTTGCCTGCACGGTTGCAGCTTTTATAACGGTTTTTTTCCTGACCAGTGATACAGTAAACATGTTCAACGGCATGGCCCGGGGACTGACCTCAACCGCTCCTGAGACTCCAGGGCCTTCAGGGCCTTTGCTCTCTTTTCTCGCAGAAGCAGCCCGCCTGATCGCCGCCCTTTTTTGCGCGCTTTTGACCGCTATTCTCCTGATGAGGAACAACCTTGTTGACGGCAGCATGGTCACCCAGACCTATATCAACCCGGTGCTTGACTTCTTTAAACGCTACGGCCTAGAGACAGCCCTGCTTCTCCTGGTCTTGGTGGGGTTTTACCGGATTTCCGATATTGTCCTTGGAGTAATTGCCAATGTCTTTTATCAGGACATGGGCTTTTCCAAGGCAACCATTGCCAGCGTGATCAAAACCTTTGGCCTGTTCATGACCCTGCTGGGCGGCTTTCTTGGCGGCACCCTGACAGTTCGTTACGGGGTGATGAAGATTCTCTTTCTTGGCGCCCTGCTCTCCAGTGCCACCAACCTGCTCTTTATGCTGCTGGCTAATGCAGGGAATAATGTTCCACTCCTCTATTTGGTTATATCGGCAGACAACCTGAGCGGCGGCATTGCCACCACCGCCTTTGTTGCCTTTTTAGCCAGCCTGACCAATATCTCCTTTACTGCTGTGCAGTACGCCATCTTCAGTTCCCTGATGACCCTGTTACCTAAACTCATCGGTGGTTACTCTGGCACGATGGTCAGCAACTGGGGCTACCAGCAGTTCTTTCTGCTCACCGCTGTGATGGGCATACCAGTGCTGGTCCTGATCTGGCTAGCCGGAAAGAGGTTGCAATGAGTTTGTCCAGTGTCCTCAGCCCTTTTGTTGCCGGGCCAATGATCAAAGACCCCAGCTTATTTGTCGGACGAAAAGAGGAACTACGCATACTTGCCGGGCGAATGAGTGGGGTTCAGCCGGTGAGCGTGAATGTGATCGGGGAACGGCGCATTGGTAAGTCTTCCTTGCTCTATCATTTCTTGCAGACCTGGGAACAGCGGGTGGACAGCCCGAACCGTTTTGTTGTGGTCTATCTGGATCTGCAGGACGAAATGCCGTCCAACGAGATCGACTTTTATCAGGCTCTGGGCAGGGCCTTGGCACGCTCTCCTCTGCCCACAAGCTATAAGGAATTCAGAACAGCACTGGATACCTTGTTTGCTCAGAACCTGCTGCCGGTCTTTTGTCTGGATGAGTTTGAGGTGCTGCTCAAGAACAACGAGCAGTTTACAGACAGCTTTTTTGACCAGTTGCGCGGCTGCATGAATGCCAGCCAGTTGATGTTCATTCTCTCCAGTCGTCAGCCCCTGGATGTGTATGCTGGCAAGCAGAACCTGACCTCGGACTTTTTCAATCTGGGTCAAGTTGTCGAGTTAGGGGAGTTCAGTGAGGAGGAGGTGGAGGAACTGTTACACCTGCCCTTACCGGGGCGTGAAAATTTCCCGGCCTTGAGTCCAGGAGATCAAAAGCTGGCCCGGCAATGGGGCAACAGGCATCCCTATCTGCTCCAACTGGCTGCAACCGCCTTGGTCGAGGCCCGGCAGTTTAGGAAAAATACTGCATGGGCGAAAAAACGCTTTGCCAAGGAGCATACTCGGCTGAAAAAGGAAGGCGTGCTGACAAAGCCCCGGTCCTTGAAGACTCTGCTGGACAGCGGCCTTGGTGCGCTGAAGAAAATAGCTGAGGCAGCGGGATACATCGGGAAAATACTATCGGTTCTTCTTCTCTTAGCCCTGCTTGTCGGGGTGGTTTACGGGCTGTTGACCGGGCAGCTCACATGGACTGCCGCAGGAGAGTGGCTTCTGAAACTGATAGGAAAATAGCGCATCTCCTGTCCGTGTCAAACAGCATTGAGGTAGACTGTTTCTTTTCATGCCTCTATGTCGTAAAAAAGATACCTCTATCTCATAAACGAGATACCGCTATGTCGTAAGACGAGATGCCTCTATCGCATAAATGAGATGCCTCTATGTTTTTTTTGAGATAGAGCTAGGCCGTAGTACGAGATAGAGCTATGTTTTTTTCCGCTGCCGATCATGCCTGCTTGCCCACTACAGAGTACCCTTATGCAATACATCAAAGAATGCCTGCAACTGCTCGTTAAAGAAGCCCCAGTGTTGAAACACCAGGCTATGTTCTGTCGCCCCTCTGGGGCTTTCTGGGAACAAAGCGTCCCGTAGGGACAGCACGAAAATAGCCCTGTGTTTTAACGCTGGGCAGGTTTGTCTGAGAATATCACATCAACTGAAGCCTCACGGCAAACGCATGACTTTTGCTATAAATTCAGCAGAATATTGCTTCCTCGTTATCGTTTCGGGGTGCGCTGGCCTATTTGTGTAATGAACAACATAAAAAGTGTCGAAAAAATAGCATGGCCCAGTATCTCCCAATTTCAGCCCCAAAAGCTCAAGATTGTAAGTAGCTGATTTCTTATGGGCAAGTCATGCGTACGCCGTGACTGAAGCCTCTCCTTATGCAATACATCAAAGAATGCCTGCAACTGCTTGTTAAAGGATATTCTTAACTTAAGTAAGTTAATGAAATAGAAGATGATAGACTCTCTTATCATAATTTGACATGGAAAGGATTCTCAATAACAAGAGATTCTATCTGCTGCCCATGCTGCATATCCTCCGAGTATAAGGTGGCACACTTCGTCTGAAGGGCTGCTGTAATAATCATTGAGTCATACAGGGAATATTGCCAACGTTCCGAGACCTCCAAGGCTTTACGAAGCAGGTCAAGAGAGTTGAAAACCTCGCATAGTGGTGCCAGCACCATATTCAGATACTTGAGACTGTCTTGATGCGACAGAGGAGGATTGAATTTTTTTGTGGCAACGTTAAGAAATTCCTGTATGACTTGAGAGCTGATGCAGCCAGTTTGTTCTTGTAGGGCATTTTGGATAAGTTCTTGGGAAATACCCTGTTTTACCGGTTCATTCGATTGAAAGGAATAGACAAAGATATTGGTGTCGATAAAATATTTATCGTTCATTCAGCTCATCTCTACTGTAGCGTCCGCTAGGTTTTGCATAACTCAATTGATCCATGAGACTGCTGTATTCCTTGTCAATATTGGAAGCGGTGTATCTGTCAAGCCATTGACGGAAACGGGCATTTAGGGTTGTATGTTCAGACTGCGCTTTTTTTCTGGCCTTGAAGATCAAACGCTCGTCGGCACTGAGGGTTATGTTTTTTAACATTGGCTATCTCCTGATTAATTATTAACACTATCATAGTGTACACTGTATACTTGCTGGTCACAAGGGATTTTCCATGCAATACATCAAAGAATGCCTGCAACTGCTTGTTAAAGAAGCCCCAGTGTTGAAACACCAGGCTATGTTCTGTCGCCCCTCTGGGGCTTTCTGGGAACAAAGCGTCCCGTAGGGACAGCACGAAAATAGCCCTGTGTTTTAACGCTGGGCAGGTTTGTCTGAGAATATCACATCAACTGAAGCCTCTCCTTATGCAATACATCAAAGAATGCCTGCAACTGCTGTACTGGATCTACTTCAAGCCCTACACCTTAAAGCGGCATGTGCAGGCCATCTGTCCGGAGATCACCGATCCTTACAACGACTATACTTACCGCCGTTCGGCAGAGGCCAAGGCCAATCCCCGTCTTGAACGCTACGATGACCAAGGCTGGTGGCTGACTGTGCTCGTGCCGATAGTTGTCGTTTTCTTCTGTACACCATTGGTCGCTGGTGTCTTACGCCTCTTTCTTGAAACTGCGGCGTTCCAGTTCAACTGGATGTCCGGCGGACTTTCTCTTTCCGCTTGGCTGCTAGTACAGATGATATTCCAAATCATGCGCAAAAGATTCAGGGGGAAATTTTCCTTGCTGTACAGTTTATCATTTAACGTGATATACAGCGTGACAGTTGGCGTGACATTTGGCGTGATGGCGGCAGGAGGGACGGTGATAGGCATGGTGGCAGCAGGATTAGTGGCATTTGGCTTGGCGTTCGGTGCGATGGTTACCACGCCAAACTTGGCGTCAGGTGTTGATATGGCAGCATTTGTGGTGACCAGCGTGATACTTGTTGGGATCGTCGGCATGATAGTCGGCTTTGCGTTCAGCACGAAGGTAGGAGTGGTATTAGGTATTTCCTTGCTCTTCGGCATACTACGGGGCTACTTCTGGCTTCCAGAACTGCTGTGGACAACCTTTCTCAAGTTCGCCCCAATTCTCCCCGCTCACCGCCTATCCTATCTCCCCTTCTATTACGATCAACTGATCATCCTCCCTCTGCCTTTCATACCCACCTTCATCGCCCAAGCCTATCAGGAGAACCAAGCAGCCGCCCGTCAGACCATCGACTACCTGATTACCTCTACCAATCAGCAGAAGGCTGCGCAGAAAGCGATGGGCCTTATTGCCGTTGAGGAGTGCAGCCACTGCCGGACAGCAAAGGATATTGCCGCCATTCGGGACCAGTTAAACTGGATATCCGATCAGGAGGCTGCCGGACTGACCGTCTGTCTGGACATCAGTCAGGACGTGACCGCTGCTTTGAAGGCCAGTTCTCTGTACCGGAAGGCACAGCAACTGGACAAAGTTATCCCCAAGATCGACCGACAGCGGAATGCGCTTGCTGCGGTTTCGGCCCGTGAAGCCACCTCCTTTGGCTCTGTACTGGATAGCTGGCAGCGCATTCTGGAAACCGCCCGCCGTACTCTGCACGAGCAAGCCGCTCAAAGCAATGAAATCCCCCAGGTCTACCTTGTCGGCCCAGCCCTTGACCCAAACAGAGCAGGCCCTCTGTTCAAAGGCCGTCGCGACCTGTTCCGCCAGATCGAAACCCTGACCCTGTCTGCCCAGCATCCAACCCTGGTCATGCACGGGGGCAGGCGTAGCGGCAAGACCTCCACCCTCAACTACCTGCCCAAATTGCTGCCTTCGGACATCCTGCCTCTGCTCATTGACGGACAATCCCTGGCCTCAACCAGCACCCTAGCCGGCTTTGCCGAGGACTTTGCAGAACAGCTCACCCGTTCCGCTCACAAAGTACACGCTTTGCAGCTCCCTACACTGGAGAGCATCAAACAGTCCGACGATTCCTTTATCCGCCTGCGCCGCTGGTTGGACGCCATAGAGCAAAATATCCCGAATAAAACCCTGCTCCTCTGCCTAGATGAGTTTGAACGGCTGGATGAAATCGTCCAGACTACAGGCAGTCGTGTCCCGCTCAACTTCCTCCGCCACCTTATTCAGCACCGGGACAACTGGACCCTGCTCTTTACTGGCGCCCTCACCCCGGAAGAACTGCCTGCCTATTGGAGCGATTACCTGATCAACAGCCAGCCTCTGCGGATCAGCTATCTGACCGAGGCCGATTGCCTGGAACTGATTCAGCAGCCAGTGGAGGACTTCCCGGATATCTATCCAGCTGCGGTGGCGCAGGCCATCCGGGATCTCACTGGAGGTCAGCCCTACTTTACCCAGCTTCTCTGTCATGAATTGGTGGAGCAACTGAACCGAGATAAGGTAAAAATCGTGCGGATGAATGATCTGCAAACGGTTCTGCCAGCGGTCTTTATAAATGGTTATTACTGCTTTAATGAGTTCTGGTGCGCTTTAAGCGAGGAACAACGGACGTTGCTGACTGCCTTGGCCCAAGGGGAAACTGTCGTGCCAGAGAGACACAGGACTGCGGCCTCCATGTTGGTACGGAAAGAAATCCTTTCCCAAGAGAACAGCGGCTGGTCATTCCGGGTGCCGCTGATACAGCAGTGGATTGTAAACAATGGGGAAGGCGGTTTGATCGGCAAATGATCAACTCGGTTTGCATAAAACAAACAGATCTCCCTGCGGCACTGGTTCCGTACACAGGCGGAAATGTCTTCAGCAATCGTCGTTGTCGGTGTATAAATCTTCCCGAAAACAATCGGGAGGACGGGACGTATAGGGCGAACAGAGAACAGATGTTCGCCCAGCCATGCAGTCTGCGGTTAAGCCAATGCAGCAAGTGCAGCAAGTGCGGCCTCGTAATCTGGTTCTTCGATAATTTCAGAAACCAACTGCCTGTAGATAACCTTTCCCTCCGTATCAATCACAACCAAAGCCCTGGTAAAGAGGCCAGCCAGCGCAGTGTCAACAATCCGAACACCATAATCCGTACCAAAATTATCTGTCCGCATCGCTGACACAGAAATAACATGTTCTAACCCCTCTGCCCCGCAAAAACGAGCAAAGGCAAAGGGCAGATCCCGTGAGATACAGAGTACTTTTGTGTTGTCAAGCTTCCCCGCCTCCTTGTTAAAACGCCGAACACTGGCTGCGCATACCGGGGTGTCCACACTGGGGAAAATATTAAGCACCAATTTTTTCCCCTTGTAATCCTTTAGGGAAATATCATGTAAATCTGTCATTGTTAAGACGAAATCAGGTGCAGCTTGACCTACAGAGGGTAATTCACCTGCGATGGTTACCGGTGTTCCTTGAAATGTTACTTGAGCCATGATCTTGTTCCTCCTGTTTAATTGTAAAATATACGAAAATCTTTCAACAGGAAAAACAAACAGTTTGCGTTGAAAAAGTCAAGGGGAAATACCAGCGATAAGGAGACTGCCTGGTCTCGCCGACATGCCGCAGGGATGTAGAGAATCATTTAAAGAACCTGGATACCCGGTGACAGAACTGGACAGAACCTTGCAGAAGTTGACCTTCTTTCTTCTTTTTATTACTTTTTTTCTGTGATATAATCATAGATGTTTGCTGCTCATCTCTATCCAACTGAAAGAATGTATAAAAAACAAAATATCAGAAATTACTGTTTCCAGAGGAGCATCTTTCTTGTTGTTGTTTTGTTGAACCTGATAACGATCAGTGGTTATGTACATGCAAAAATGTATCTTTGGAAAGATGAACAGGGGATATTTAACGCTTCTGAAGACAAACCAGCGTGGTGGCCAAGAGATTCAGACTGTATTATCTGGGTTCCTGGCAGAAGAAAAGTTGCCGATCTGAACAAGACAAAGGCAAATATGCCAAAGTGTAAGCTGGAGATTGAGAAAAAGAGGGCGGCCAAGATGCCAAGGCGAAAACCCTTTCTTGGTGAAAAATTCGATCCAGATGCCGCCTAGCCAGGAAAAAGGAGGATAATCTAGCAGGATACGAGCGTGGCAAAAGGATCGAAAAAAATACAACAACTTCAACAGTTACATATTCCCCATACCTTTTCTCATGCCGTTTCCTTTGCCCTGTCCATTCATTCGACAGGGTTTCTGCATGTTTTTCCCCGAACCTCGCAAGTTCATTGCCTTATCCAGTTGCTCTGGGGTGAGCAGATTTTTAACGAACAGGCGGGTTTCTGTACGCTGTTCAATCATCTTCCCCTTGAGTTCAGCAATCTTTTTTGTCAGGTTCCGCACAGCATCTTCATCAACCTTTTCTTGCGAGAAGGCCTGTTCCATTTTAAGACGCAGGCTATTCATCTCTGCCCGCAGAGCTTGGTGTTTTTCCCGGGTGGCAAAGTCAGTATTTTTAAGCTTGTTGGTTTGCTCATCAGTCAGGCCTAGTTCTTGAGTGAGTTGAGTGTTTCTCCAGATCCCCAAAAGTCCATTAAGATGTTTTCCATTTTGTCCGCCCTTCATGGCGCAACCACCACCCTGACCGCCGCCTTTACGACAGGCATTTGCCGTCATAGGAAGAAAAGAGACCGTGAGCAGTCCGGCCAGTACAGCAGTTGCAATTTTTTTGTTAAAACGTGTTTTCATGGTTTTCATAGTTTACTCCAGTTTTTTTTATGAGTAATGATGTGTCATTCCCTTGCTTATGTCTGCACTATAAACAATCAATGTAAAGGAAATTTGTTGATGAGAAGATAAATTGTAAAGGTTTTGTAAATCCTGGACTCAAATTTTGAGAAATTGGCAGGAGAGCTTGATGTGTCGTATAAGAGAGCGTTCGATAGCCATCTGGCCTAACTAGCTATTAATAAAGGTTTTAGTTTTTCAAATTTTACAAAAAAGTTGCAAGGCACAAAGTCGTTTAATTTTAGCAGGTTATCTGAAAACTTGACATTTTCCAAGCAAATTATTGAACAAATTAATAAGGTTTTGATGCAAATTCTGAAAAAATTGCAAATGACCGAAGATCCCCTTTTGGGAACACCTTATAACATCCCATAAATACTGAGCTGTCAATATTTGTCAATTTTAGTGTTTACAGGGTATTACGAGGTGGTTATCGGGATGACCTGATAATATTGATATTATTTACACCTGAAAAACTGAACGCTCTCCGTATAAAAGAGAGTAGAAAGGAGGAAATGCGTTGACAGCTCAGACTCAGGATGGGTATGTATGTATCATAAGGAACATCCGGTGAATGTATTGACTCACCACTGGAGATGGAAAGATAAGAGTAAGAGTTTTGCTGACAAGGAGAAAAAAATGCACGTAAATCGGAAGAAAAAGAGCGAAAATGGTATGATAGCAGGTAGAGTTGCTGGAGCTGCAAGACTCGGCAGAGGTATAGGTTGCTTAACGGTTTGTTGTATGATGTGCCTCATGATCTGCCTGATGGTAGGAACTGCCAGTGCAGCTGAACCAGGTAAGATAAGGGTAAAGCTTGATTTTACAAAAATTAACAAGGCACTGGAAGAGGCAAGTACGCCGTCAAGCAATCGGTCAACGACTCGGACAACTACTACGTCAAATACTATGGGAGGAATGACAGGTATGGCAAATGCTATGGCAAGTTCAATGGCAGGTTCTATGGCTCCTGCGATGACAGGCGCTACCCCAAGTACCTCTTCTAAAAGTACCTCTAAAAATACTTCTGGAAATACACCCTCTGCTGGTATAATGGGCATTCAGATGGATTCAGAAATGACAAAGATTATAAGCGAAACAAGAAACGAGATGATGAAAAGCATTATGCAGGGGATGTTTAGTAATACATCCATGATGGCAAATATGCAAAAAAAGGTTATGTCAGATAGTATGCCAATGCCAATGGGTTCCTCTCAGGGCGGCAGCAAGCCCTCCGTGCAGGGTTCTACGAATTCAAGCGGAAAATAAGAGGGCAGAAACTCGCTTGGCACTTGGTACTATGATGTTTGTTAGTCCTGTCCCTTGCGCAGCATGTTCAGCATATTCAGCATAACGTACAGTATGCTTCCGATCAGGCCGGAAAAAAGAGCCAGCAAAAGAGCTGTTTTCTGTTTCGGCTTGATCGGTGCAAGCGGCACCACAGGTTTTTCAATAATTTGAACATGTTCAGATATTTTTTTGCTCTTTTTTTCTTGCTCAAATTGCTCAATAATGCTGGCATACTGTTGTTGCGCTACTGTTACCTCTTGCTCAAGTTGTTTTAGCACCTCATTCTGCTCTGCAACACGCTGTAACGCATTTTCTGTCTGTCGGATCTGGCGCTGTAGGCGTTCTATCGTTACCTGTTGGTTATTATAGGATTTTTGGGCAGCAACAATTTGCTTGATCCGGTCATGCAACTGGTTATGTAACGCCTGTTGCTCTGCTTCTGGAACCTGAGCCTGTGCATAGAGGTGTTTTTCTAAGGCGGCAATCTGGAGGCCAACATTGGCAATAAGTCGCTCTCCAGAGCTGCCCTCTCCGTATTTATCTCGTAGCGTCTGTTCATAGAGTTTTAACTGAACAAGATCTTTTCTCGCCTCATTGAACTCGTTCAACTCGTTCAGCTTTTCCGGTGTGACCTGCTGGTTTGCCAGATGATCAGGTCTGAGAGCATCTGTAAACTGCTCTTCAAGCTTATGTAACTGGTCCAAGCTCTTGTATCCATTTTCCAGAGCAACAGAGAGTTGGGTTTTCATTGTATTGTATCGCTCTGTGAGTTTTTCTGGGGGTTCTCCAACCAAGAGAATTTGATTTCGTTGCTTAAACATGGATACGGTTCGCTTTGCCTGGTGCATTTCTTGACGAGCAGAGAGAAGTTGTCCGAATAGTTCGTTATGCAATGACGCTTGGTGGGACTGTAATGAGAGGTACTTGTCTTGAAATAATTGAATTATCGTGCTAACAACCTGAGCAGACATCTCGGCGTTTTTATGCTGAAAAGTGATATTGACAATGCGGGTACCTTTGATTGAGGTAACTTTGAGCCTTTTCTGAAAGACTGCAAGGACATGGGATAAACGTTCCTCCCCTTGGATCTTCTGCTCAAGATGAAGAGAAGCATGAGAAAATATTTTTTTTTGGCCTATGGTTTGTATAACCCGCTCTGCTAATACATTCCCCTGAAGTATTTCAATGGCTGTTTGTAAGGTGAGCATTTGCTGTTCTGGTACATTAGAGGAAGTTTTTTCTAACCGCTCTTTCTCAGCCTGCTTTTCCATATTTCTCGAATTTTCAGGTATATTAATACGAGCTTCAGCCTGAAACATCACAGGAGAATGCTTTAAGGCGATAGCCCCCACTGTACAGGCAACAAGGAAAAAGATGATAATCATCCCGACAAGATGTTGTTTTAACGAGGCGAAAAAATAAGAAATGAAAGATATCATGTTATGTATATGATGTATGTATTTTATTTATTGTATTTTATTTATTTTATATACAACCTACTATCCCGACGACTCCGACGACTCAACGGCGAGGAGCGAGAAAGATAATGAGGTGCAGGTAGGCGTAGGCATATTTCTCTTTGTTCAATGCTTTCGTCGTATACATTTTCATTTTCGCAAAGGAAAGGTATGCAAGCGTATACAAGCCTATTGATTATTAATAGGCACAAGCAGTTTTTTATGCAACTCATTTTTATGTACACCATCTGCCTGATCGTTATTTTCTTGACCTTCCCTTTGGAACAGGGTAGTAATTATTTTTACACTTTTCGTTAAAAATAATATTTTTTAAACCCTATGCCCCTATGCCCCTATGCCCTTATGCCCTTATGCCCTTATGCCCTCTGATATAAATAAAATATCCTTCCGGCCTCTCTTGGTTTCCCTTGCTCTTGTCGGAGTTGTTGCCTTGCTCAAATTTTCTTCGTATTGCACATCAGTACCTGCAAAAGCCGGGGTGCTGGCCCTGTTTACCCTTCTTTTGTGGGCAACTGCATTACTCCCAGAGTATCTTACGGCCTTACTCTTTTTTCTTCTGGCTATGGTCTTTTCCCTGGCCGGACCGGAAGTGATCTTTGCAGGCTTTGGTTCTGCTGCGATTTGGTTGATATTTGGTGGCTTGGTCGTTGGTATAGCGATCTCATCAACTGGCTTAGGTGCTCGGATTGCTCGCTACGTAGCTGTCTGGCTCCACGGCAGTTATTTCAAGATTATCAGCGGCCTTGTGATTGCGGGTGTCCTGTTCAGCTTTCTTATGCCCTCTGCTATGGGCCGCGTGGTTCTGTTAACGCCTATAGCCTTATCCGTTGCTGACCATTTTAGTTTTACAAAAGGATCTCAGGGCAGAACCGGTGTACTGCTGGCTCTTATTCTTGGCACCTATATCCCTGCCTTTGGTATTTTACCTGCCAATGTGCCGAATATGGTGCTTGTGGGGATGGCAGAAACGCAGTACAACCTTTCGATTCTCTACGGAAGCTACCTCTTTCTTCATTTTCCTCTGTTGAGCCTTGTGAAAGCTGTGCTGATTATCGCCTTGATTCTTTTCTTTTTTCCAGATAAGCCGGTTGTAGCTCCTGATCAGAAAAAATCAGAGGAACTAACATTCTCTCGCAATGAGGTCATTCTCTCCCTCGTTGTTGTTGGTATGCTCGGGCTGTGGATAACAGATTTCCTGCATCATGTTTCACCAGCCTGGGTTGCCTTGGGAGGGGCCTTAATCCTTTTAATGCCCAGCGTCAATATTGTTGGTACCAAGGAGTTTAACCAAAAGGTGAATTGGGGAGCAATCATTTTTGTTGCTGGTATCCTAGGTGTGGGCGGTATGATTAACTCTACCGGTTTAGGCCGTATCATCGCCTCTGGAATCATTGACCTGTTGCCTTTGGCTGAGGATCAAAGTTTTATCAATTATATGTCGATCAGTGTGGCCTCAGCCGTAACAGGTATGTTGACAACTCTGCCAGCAGTGCCTGCTGTATTGACCCCGCTTTCAGAGAGCTTGTCTCAAGTAACAGGCTTACCAATTCAAACGCTGTTAATGATGCAGGTAGTGGGCTTTTCCACGATCATGCTTCCCTATCAGGCACCGCCGATTGTTGTGGGGATGCAGCTCTCTGGAGAGAAGCTTGTTGATGCGGCAAAAATATGTCTGGTTTTGGCATGTATAACGATTTTTCTTCTTCTGCCGTTGAATTTTTTTTGGTGGAAACTGCTGGACTGGCTGTAATGAATATGCTATTTTTTTTATAGTATAGAGTATAGCTGAGTATAGCTGCTCTGCAGCATATAACCTGTTATCCTACTTTATCTGAAGTTATACGATAACATATCAATATTGATAAAGTACTTTAGAGTGGTACTTGGATATTTTATATACACCTTATATTTTCGTAGTCCCCATCAACTTGTTCAGAAGACAAAGTGTTCCTCTCTGGAGTGCTTTATCAAGACAATAAAAAAAAGGAGTTATCTAACAATGCTAACAATGCGACAAAAAACAGCCCTTTTGTTTGCAGCATCTTTCTTTTTGCTGCTGACCCTGACTTCCACCAGCCACAGTTGTGTTGGCCGTATTTTAAATCTGACCGTTAATAATTCTGCGGAACAGCAGGTTGTTGCCCATATCATGGCGACCTATATCACAGAGCGAACCGGCACGACAGTGAATATCGTCAACAGTCCAAACACTATGGGTGCAGAATGCCCCACAGATATCTGTATCAACTATGTGAATACGGGCCTGTCCGGTATGAGTACTCAAGCGCACGGCAGTAATGCACAAGAAAATTACAGCCTTGTCAAAGAATACTATAATGACAATGAAGACTTGGTTTGGCTCAAGCCCTTGGGATATCGTGGACCGGTACAACAGCAGAATGCCTCTATGGCTGTGCCGGTTGCCAATCGGGAGTCCTTGGTTAAATTCCCTATTCTTCATCGGGTTATCAATAAACTTGGCAGCTTGATTGATGACGCATCTTTACAAACGCTGCTTCAGCAGACAGCGGGTGGAGATGTTGAGACTGTTGCCAAAGATTTCTTAAAGGCCAAAAATCTTATTTGATTGAGAAGTACTCGTTCTTATAAGGACAAGGGACAATAAACAATGAAAGTTGGTTTGGTGGTTTCAAGAAATCCACGAAGTCGCTAGCCACTTTTAGACAAGAAGAGGAAAAAATGCGAAATCTGTTTTTAACCCTACTCATCCTCTTGGCTTTGGCTAGTTCAGCAGCTGCGCATGGTGGAATCTCTACGTTGCCTGATACAGTCCAGATTATGCAGTATAAAATGCTGCTCTATATGGATTCCGATGATATTGCCACTCGCAACAGTTTGGCTATGGCGTATTTCCGAACCAACAAGCTGCAAGAGGCAAGAGAGCAGCTTACAGAAGTTTTGAAGTTAGACCCCAAGAATTTCAACGCACTTGACGGCATGGGGATTGTGTCGTTACGACAAAAAAAGGGGCAAGAAGCGATTACGTTTTTAAAGCAGGCTTTGGCACTGAACGAGAAAGATATGATGGTCCACGTCCATCTGTCGTTAGCTCATCAGCAGCTTCATCAACCTGACCTTGCAAAAAAGGCGTTGGAAACCGCAGAAAAACTCGCTGCAACACCCGAGGCTGCTGCGGAGATTCAAAAGGAAATTGAATTAATCAGTAAATCCTAACCGATCCACCTGTTTTTTCAAGACCTTTCCAGACTATATATTGCAGCCGATGCAGATACCTCCATCCCTCCTCGTTTCCTCGTTGAGGAGGGAGAATAAGGTATGAACAAGGGGATTTGTATATAAAGGCTGTTTCCTGCACAAATAAATCTACCATTATATTTCAAACATAACGATATGAAAAAAATAGCTTTATGTATCCTTCTTGTTGCTGGCGTTTTTACTCTCCAGGCATGTAAGAATGAGCAGACGGATAAAGCAGGTGATACACCTGCGGCTGTTTCGGAAAAGAACGATCAGTCTCGTTCGATCAGCACTGTTAGCAATGAAAAGCCGATTCGTTTTGGCTACATGATCTGTGACAGTCGCAAGTTATCCGAAGAACGCTTTGCTCCTTTTACCGCCTACCTTGAGAAAAAGTTGGGCCGTAGAGTGGAGATGATTCTCAAAAATACCTTTGAGTTTGAGAAATTGATAAAAAACAACGAGGTTGACTTTTTTCACGTCAACTCTATTATTGCGGTCTTGTTAAAAGAAAAGTATAAAGCCGATTTGCTGGGTATTGATATTCGCGGAAGATACGGATACAAGGCAAGCGGAACCATCATCGCCCGGAAAGACAGCGGTATTAAAACCATTGAAGACCTGCACGGTAAATCAATGGTCTTTGGTCCGGCTCTGGCACCCTTTGGCTACATGGCGCAGTATGCCCTGCTGTTGGATAATAATTTTGATCCAGAAACTGGTTTTTCCTCATACACCATCCCTTCCGGTTCAGCCAAGCATGACAAGGTAATTTACGGGGTAGAGTTTGGAAAATATGATGTTGGCGCTGCTCCTCGGATTGATCTGGATCGTCTTGTGGAGGAGAATATCATTAATCTTAACGACTATAATATCGTTGCTGAAAGTGATCCTATGCCCTACTGTACCATTGGTGCTCGGGCCGAGGTTGATCCGGCATTAAAGGAACAGGTCAAGAATATTGCGCTGAATCTGAAAGATGATGAAGTTGCAACAGTGGATGGAGAAACGCTCAAGGTCCTCAAGCGGATGCTTATTGAAGGTTTTGCTCCGGTTATTGACAGTGAGTATGATGCTATCCGGGAAGATCTCAAGAAATGCAATATGCCTCCGTACAATACGTACTAATTGCTGCATCTGATATACAATCAATAACAACAGAGATAAAAAAGCTCATGATAAAGAAAAAGATATTCCAGGCACTCCTTATCGGTCTTACAGCAGCAGTTGCCTTCACACTTTTGACGCAGCAGTCAGGATTTGCCAAAGAACTGGTTGTCAACAAAGGCGTTCTTGATAAGGATACAATCTGGTCAGGAGAAGTTTTGATCCAAGGAGATGTAGAGGTTGCCCGGGGCGTTACCCTGCTGATCATGCCAGGCACCACGGTTCGTTTTGCCAAAATTAAGGATTTTGGTCCGAACAAGATGTACTCAGATAAGGATAATCATTTTTCCCGTGCTGAGATCTTTGTACTGGGAAGGCTCTATGCCCAAGGAACCAAGGATAATCCAATCATCTTTACCAGTGCCGAGGAATCTCCTGCTCCTGGAGACTGGGGCGCTATTAACTTTAATGGCTCTGTGGATAATCTGCTTGAGTACTGTGAGGTTATGTATGCACAGACAGCAGTGCATTGCCACGCTTCCCAAGTTGCTGTGCTGCATAATACGTTCAAGTATAACGGCACCGCTGTTGGGAGTAAAAATCTGCCTGATGTGCCTGTAAGCTGCGTTATGCCGGTTCTCTATAATCTGATAACCGAAAACGGGGGCGGCATTATTATTGGTGGAGGAACAGCCTCACCTGTTGCGCATAATGAAATCAGCGGCAATAAGTTCTTTGGCGTGTACCTGAAAAAAGGTGGCCGGGCTGCTGTTCGTTTCAATAATATCAACAACAACGGCAAAGGCGTGATTTTCTATGCGACCAAAGAGGCGCTGTTACGGGATAATAATATTGCGGATAATGAGAATTACAATATCTCTATGCTGGAAGGACAACCTTATGATATAGTGGCTCGGAATAACTGGTGGGGTACCACTGATGAAAAGAAGATGCAAGAAAAGGTGATGGACAAAGGCAGGGATCAAAGCCTTGGCAAGGTTGATCTGACGGATTTTTACACTGCTCCAGTTGTTGGCACTGGTATTCTTTAATAGACAGAGTACCATACAGAGTACTAGGTTAGCAAAAGTCATCAGGCATCCGGTTGAGAATCGCTGAGGCAAGGCGTGTTTTCAACCGGATATTTTTTTATAATATACTAATTTACTTCCCAGTCTCTTGAGGCAGGGAGTTCATTGCATACAGTTATGGGTATAAAAGATAGGCTTTTCAGCAGTTTTCTTGATAAGTTTACAACAATCAGCCTTACGCTCTTGATCATTAGCACAGCGGTGATGTTGATTCAGCATGAGATAGCAGCGCAACAGCAAGAGGAGACTGGTGTTACCAAGAAAGAACTGGTCGAAGAAATGTACCAGAAACGCTTAGAGCAGGATAAGAAGATCTACAAAGAGGTGCAACGACTCTTTGGGATGAGACAGTATACTGCTGCGCAGGAGGTGCTGCTCAAGGTCCAAAAAGAGCATCCTGATAATCCTCGTTCCTTTATCTATCAGGCCCGGTTGCACTATAATACCGGGCAACTGGTGAAAGCTATTTTCAGCTATCGTCAGGCAATAGAAAAGGAGCCTGATTTTGTTGATGACCAGACACCTCTCTTTCTTGGAAAGGCAATAATGGATGATCTGATGGCAGCAAAAGAGACCTTTCTACAGGAACTCAAGGCAAAACCTGATGATAAAGAGGTCAGAAAAGCTCTTGATGAGCTTCTCTATTTACAACGAAGAGTAGCAGGTGGGTGTGAATAAGTGAGTCGTTTTAAATTACCAGATATTTCAATTATAACAGGGATCGTACTCGGTGGTGGAGCCGTGATACTGACCCTTTTTGGCAATCCGGTGAATTCCGGGATATGTATTTCATGTTTCTTAGAAAATCTAGCCGGTGCGCTGCAGCTTCAGGACAGCCTTCGCATGAGTTATATCCGTCCTGAGTTGGTGGGTTTTCTCTTAGGTGCCTTTGTTATGGCAAAGCAGAGCCGTCGCTTTCACGTCACGGGTGGCTCGTCTCCGCTTATTCGTTTTCTGCTCGGATTTTTTATGATTGTGGGCTGTGGGGTCTTTATTGGCTGTCCGATTAAGATGATGTTGCGCTTAGGCGCTGGCGATCTGACAGCGGTTGCAGCCCTGCTTGGTATGCTGTTTGGTATTTGGCTGGGAGGAAAATATATCAGGGCAGGTTCAGTACTTGAGCGTGCGCAGAAGCTGCCAACCATAAACGGCTATGTTCTCCCAGGCATTGGTTTTCTTTTACTGCTCTTTCTTTTTATCCAACCCTCATTTATTCGCCAGGGTTTTTCAGGACCAGCTGCCCAACATGCACCGTTGTGGATGTCCTTGACTGTTGGTCTACTGATCGGTGGATTGGCACAGCGTTCTGGACTCTGCATTACCGGTGGAATCCGTAACTTTTTTATGTTTCGAGAAAAGACCCTGTTCAGTGGCGTACTTGCTCTCTTTGGTTCAGCCCTGCTGGTTTCTCTGGTTACAGGTCAGTTTCATCTCGGTATGGAGACGCAACCCGGCGCACATCACAGCCATCTCTGGAGTTTCTTGGCAATGGTCTTAGTTGGACTTGCTGCGGTTATTGTTGATGGCTGTCCCTTTCGGCAGGTTATTAAAGCCGGACAAGGGGATGTTGATGCAGGGATTACCTGTTTTGGCATGGTGATCGGAGCGGCAACGGTTGTCACCTGGCAGATGCGGAGTTCTTCAGCAGGGCCGGTCTTTAACGGTCAAATTGCCACCTTGCTTGGTTTAATCTTCTGCCTGACTGTTCTTCTCAGTTACCGCAAGGCTTGCAGGTAACCAGAACAAAAAAAGTTGATTTAGCCCAATTTATGTTATGAAATGTGATGTGATGAGCTTTACAGGTTCTATTTGAAGGTTGTTCATGGTATAACTCGACTATCAAGTTTTTTCTTCTTGACTGAACTTATTGATTTTTTTTGAGGCTACCCTGTGTGTCCCATCTCATAACTTCAATGAGTTAGCTTTTCTTATGAGGTAGACAAAAAAAGCGACCTCATTGTAACCAAGCACTCAGTGCGCTAAAATTATTAAAATTAATAGCCAACTTTTAAAAACTTGATAGTCGAGTATAAAATACTGGAGGGATATGATGACATTAATTCCGGGATGGGCAATAGCACGTTCAATTCCAACTGATGTATGGGCAGGGTTGGTTACTGGTCAATATACGCTTCATGGGGGCGTCATTCGATATGCTGCGAACACCGCACGAGCCGGGCAAATCGTTCGTCACCTTATCCCGGCAGTAGCCGATCCTTTTCGTGCCATTCCAAACTTAATAAATACCTATCAACTGCACCAATTGTCGGGACAAGTGACCTCGTTAACTCAAGTGACGCAGCATGTACTGCATGTTGCGTCGGCAACGGCAGTATTATCTGGCCTTAATTTAGCCGTTGCCGCGATTGGGTTTGCCGTGTTGAATGCGAAAATCACCAAAATCGAAGGGCGCCTTCAAAGTATTGAGCGGACTGTGAAGGAAATTCGGACTTTTTTGCAGCTTTCGGAAAACGCCAGTTTAAAAGTCGCCATCAAAAATCTCCTCAATGCCGAGAAAATTGCCGATCCTGTTGATCGGAAAAATCTATTGCAGCATTCTAAAATTACCTTAGCAGAGATTAATGAAAAGTATAAAGAACTGCTGATCAATGCGCATACCATTGAAGCTGCCAAAACATACGAAGAATATTTTTCTCTGACAGCACTTGCGCAAACACGGTGTGCAGCAGAATTAGGGTGGGGAGAAATTGCATATCAGGAATTTCAGGAGATGACGGATTTCTGGAAAAACCAGGCTCGCAGGATCGTGAATAGCCTTTTACTGAAGGAATCACCTGAACGGTTTTTGTACGGCGACTTCACACCAGAGATTCCTATTTCTATGCTTGCGGAGTGGCTCGATTTTGCTCATAACAAGACTCGTGGATATGCATGGATTGATGAAATGCGTGAGAGAATGCCCCCGTGGTATTCACAATCGCTTGTTGGAAAGGCTGCAAATGCTGCAAATGCGGTCAAAAATTGGTCTTCACTCTTAAATGCCCCATCGAAAGGAAGTATTCATGAGGATATTGGAACTATTGTTCCGTTTATCAAGAAATTAATTGCCAGAAATCAAGTGTATGAAGGACACTGTGTTCAGTATAAGTTGTTCAATGAGCATAATATGCTGCCATCTGAATTTGAACGGAAGATACTGGAGCTTCCCGAAACAGCAAAAACACAAGGATACATCGTTCTTAAACCATTAAAATCATAAAGAGTTCAAAAGGTAGCGTAGCAACTCTTCTTACGGAGAGCTGTTGCAATATTATAGAAATGGAAATAAATTAAGAGATAACAATAAAATAAAAAACCCTGCCAAAAAAATGTGACAGGGTTCTCGCATACAACAACATCTTCAGGATTTCTTTCTTTTCTATCGATCCAGAGTAGACTCCAAATAGTGAAATAATTCAGATTTCGGTGAAAGAATCAGCGAAGTATTCTCACCAATGATATTATGGTAGCTCTCCAGACTTTTCTGAAAGAAATAAAACTCTACGTTTTTATTATAGGTCTTACCGTAGAGAGCAGTTGCCTCTGCATCGGCCTGACCACGAATCTCGGTAGCCTTTCGCTTGGCCTCAGAGGTAATTTCCTTGAGTTCACGGTCTACCTTACCGAGAATCTCAGCCTTGCGGCCCTCACCCAGTGATCTTTTCTCTGCTGCGATTCGCTTCCGCTCTGAGATCATCCGACTGTAGACCTTTTCCCGAACGCTTTGAATATAGTTGACCCGTTTGAACATAACATCAATCAGCTCAATGCCATACTTAAGAGTATCTTGAGATGCCTGCTTCAGCACCATCTCACTGATCTTATCACGCCCCTTTGCAGGCACTCTGTTCATCTCTGCATCTCGGGACCGAGCAAAACTGTACTCCTTATTCCAATCTGAAGAGCGAATAATTTCAATCAGATCATTTTGATTTACCAGATCCCGAACCGCACCGTTGATAATATCATCAAGCAGGGTTTGCGCGCGTATTTCTGTTCCCACAGCCTGAAGAAAACGCAAGGCGTCAGTGATCCGCCAGCGAGCTGTATTATCCATAAAGATAAAGGTTTTATCATTGGTAGCAATCTGATTAGGATCACCGTCCCAAATCAGAATGCGTTTTTCAAAAAAGCGCACCCGCTGAATAAAGGGGAGCTTAAACTGTAAACCCGCACTGGTTTTTGAGTCGCCCACCGGCGCACCGAATTGAGTAATAACGGCCTGTTGCCCTTCTCTAAGAATATAAAAACCATCCCAGAGACTGAGGATAAATGCGACAACAAGCGCAAGGGTCACTATCTGTATCAGCTGTTTCATAATGTATATATCCTGCTGTTATTGAAGAGGGTAATCTTCACCGATCTTCACGGATCAATTATTTTTCAGTTAGATTCAACAGGGGAAGCACGGTCTGCTCTTTCCCGTCCATAACATAGATCTGCTTTACCTTGGGCAGAACATCCTGCATAGTTTCAAGATACATACGCCTTCTGGTCACCTCCTCTGCCTTGAGATACTCAGTTACAATGGCGTTAAAACGGGTGGTTTCACCTTTTGCATTGTTGATTCGCTGGACAGCATAGCCGTGCGCCTCCTCAATGATCTGCTTTGCCGATCCTCGGGCCTTGGGAATAACCTTGTTATAGGTTTCTTCTGCCTCGTTGACCAGCCGCTTCATGTCCTGATCAGCCTCATTGACCTCGTTAAATGCCGGTTTAACAGCATCTGTGGGAGTGATGTCTAAAAGCTGAAGTGTCCCGATACGAACGCCACTTTCTAACTTATCAAGATCATGCTGCAACTCCTGTTTTGCCATGCCGGCAAGAACAGAACGATTACCCAACACATAGTCAAAATCCATATTACCCACAATGCGACGAATCACGGTTTCTGAATTATCACGAACCGCCTGCCGAACATTTCGTATTTTAAAGAGAAAACGAACTGGATCACTGACCGTGTACTGGACAATCCAGGCCACATCAATAACGTTCTTGTCACCAGTCAACATCAGGGATTCCCGGTCAAACCCATCCTTGCTAAAGGTGCTGTTCTGACCCGGTATTCTGGTGCGAAAGCCAAATTCCTCCTTACGCACTGTCTTAACATCCACCTTTTCCATATCTTCAATATAGGGCAGTTTAAAGCGCAAACCAGGCTTTGTGGTGCGGTGATATTGACCAAAGCGCATGACAATGCCCTGCTCTCCAGGCTCTATCGTATAAAAAGAAGAGTAAATAACCTGGAAGCATATAACTGCCAAGATGATCAGGGCCACCTTGCTGATTCCTGCAAGAATGTTGACAGGATCTGGATCTTCTCCTTTTTTCTTTTGAGAGGGCGGACCTTCATTGCCCTCTTGGTTAAATGCGTCTCTGATTTTCTGGATCAAGACCGCCAGAAAATCTTCCGGGGTTCCCGGTTTTTTCTTTTTTCCCCAGGGGGATTGATCATTCATGGGCATAGATGTACCTTGTACCTTTTATGGATTATGGATGGATAAACGATGTATGAGAGTTAAAACAACTGCTAAACACCTGCTAATATGTTGAGGTATTAAAGACTGTAATGAACCGCCTTACAAGTATTTTTATTCTTTTTTATATGAAAGTACCCTCCTTTATCCTTTACTTTATATCTCATCAGTTATCACCAAGAGCCAAAAACCAGCAAAAAATAATTATAAGAAGTGAAAGAAGAAACAGGACCAGTTGGAGTCTTGACCTTTTACCCAACAGATCAAAGTCTGTGAGCTGAAGCAGTATACCATAGAGCAACCCGCTGATCAGACCAAATACATGCGCACCAAAATCTGTTCGTTCGCCTTCACTGCCCAACATAGCCAGCAGGCCAACTCCAGCTCCTAGGGGAAGAATCAACTGCCGGACAACTGTAGAGGCTCGATTATTGAGTTGACGCCCACAGAGGATACCCACAGCCGCAAAGACTGCCGTGGAAAATCCCACAGAATAATGAGGAGTATTCCTGAGAATAATATTCAACAAGTTGCCGGTCATGGCAGAGAGTAACAGGGTAAGCCAGCCCATGCCATAGCCTGTTGCCTTGCAGAGCAGATGAACAATCACTCCGCCAATGACACAGTTACCAACAAGGTGCATCTGGTCGGCATGTAAGGTAAGCGCAGTGAGCAAACGCCACCACTCTCCCTGGTCCAAGATGGCTGAACTGTTGACTGCACCAGCCTCAAACCAGGGATTGGCAGCTTGCCAAGGACCGGTCAGCCAGTAAAAAATAATCAACCCACCAATCATGAGCAGAGTGGGTGGATTATCTGTGCGAACCACAGGACGAACCACTGTGGGCGGTACAGGCCAGGAGAGATTTTCTTGGCGAAAGGCCCTGAGTTGGCTCATTGCCTGACCAGCATCTCTTTTGCGGGTCAGCAGAATACCTGCATGTCGGTCAATCTGCTGATCAATACCAACCGCACTGAGGACCAAAGACCACTCCTCGATGTCCTTCAATCCTCCTTTGGCTACAAGCACCCATGCATCTTCTTGTACAGTCTCCTGCCTGCTTGCCCTGTCATTACTGTGTTTATTATGTTGCAAAGGTCTTTGCACAGAACGCACCCAGTTGTCCCAGCTCCTGATAGACATGCACACCGCTCTTTTCTAAGGCGGCAATCTTTGCGGTTGCGCTGCCCCGTGAACCGGAAATAATAGCTCCGGCATGTCCCATCTGTCGTCCCGGAGGTGCTGTCAACCCGGCAATAAAGCCCACCACAGGTTTATCAACTTTCTCCTGAATAAAGACTGCTGCTGCTTCTTCTGCTGTGCCACCAATCTCACCGAGCATCACAATGCCAGTGGTCTGTTCATCTTTGGCAAAGGCAGCAAGGCAGTCAATAAAACCTGTTCCGTTCACAGGGTCGCCACCGATTCCGATGCAGGTGGACTGGCCCAAGCCCGCCTTGGTGAGCTGATCAACCAGTTCGTAGGTCAGGGTCCCGGAACGGGAAATCACCCCAATGGAACCCGGCCTATGGATATGAGCAGGCATGATCCCGATCTTGCAGACCCCTGGCGTAATAATGCCTGGACAATTTGGCCCAATCAACCGGCTGGAACTTCCTTGCAATGCTCTACGCACCCGTAACATATCATGAATAGGAATCCCTTCAGTGATGCAGATAATCAAATCAACCCCAGCGTCTGCGGCCTCCAGGATTGCATCTGCTGCAAAAGGCGGCGGAACAAAAATCATGGAAGCATTGGCTCCTGTCTCTTGCACAGCATCATGCACTGTATGAAAAACCGAAATGCCAGCAACCTCCTGACCTGCCTTACCCGGCGTAACTCCTGCTACCACCCGGGTGCCGTATTCCAAACATTGCAGGGTATGGAACTGGCCTTCTTTCCCGGTAATTCCTTGCACAAGGAGACGGGTGTCCTGATTGACAAAAATACTCATAGGTTTTTTTGGAGGTATCTGTTTTCTTTTTCTTCATCTATATTGCGGACGCAACGCACATAATTCAACATATAACGGACATCTCCCTGCGGGCCGAGATAGTCGGGAAACGCATCAGGATCACCGGACTTAGGATCACTGCGCTGCGCTCCAGCACCGTGGACATCATACAGCACATCGTTCATCTTGCCCTGCGCCTCACCGAAAGCAATATAGACCGCCTTATCGTAGACCGAAGGTTTACCATCGTTAGGATCATCATAGCTGTCAAGATGCGTGGTTCCGGTCCAGAAATACGGATACTGCGCCTTGCCGTCCGGGTCCAAAATTTGCGTTGTGGAGAAGAGCGGATCAATGGCGGCGGAATTACTCGTATCTGGGGAACGGGTATAATCCACAATGCTCTGCAACTCCTTGGCATTGGGAAGCCGCCAGTTATCATGACCAGCCAACTCAAGGGCTTCAGCATAGGCAAGTGCATCTTCCCAATCCCTTGCTGTTCCGTCATCCGCCTGCTGCCACATCAGCCCAGTGGCCAGATCGGAGATGGTTCCATCTTCATTATCAACAAAATTATTTACCCCGTAGTCGCTGTTCCCGCGTACAAAACGAAAATACGCAGTGCCTTGGCTGGCAGTATTCAAAGGAGGATCATATTTCGGATAGCCCTTGATCCTGCCGTCTATAAAGTTGACCCCGAAGACGGTTGCATTGCCATCCATTGTTGTCCCCACATACTCGGTGGCTGACCAGGTCTGGGCATCCATAATCCGTTCACCAGCTGTGGTATCGCCAAAGGGCTGAACAAAATAATCGGTATCAATAAACAGGGTATACGTCTCTGGATTGGTGCCGTCTCCTTTTGCTCCGGTGAACAGAATCAGCGAATACAGTTCCTTGATCGTGGGCAATCTCCAGTCGTTATACCCGGCCAGATTCAACGTGGAAGCCAGGGCATTGGCGGCGGACCAGGTCATCTTCTCCCCCACATTCTTTTGCCACACCAGGCCAGTGACGTTATCGGTCACAGTTCCATCGTTGTTATCTGTATACGAGGGCTGATTGCCGTTGTAATGGGCATCTTGGCCGTCAAAGGCTTCACCGGTCGTTGGGGCAGAGGTTAGGAGAAGGTTGTTGCTGTAATAATCACTGACGCCTGTATCCACAATCGGATAAGACTTTATTGTTATTTCTGTTGTTGATGAGTCATTGAAGAGCAAGAGCAAAGAAAGAGCATTCTGCACAGCAGCTTGGGAATTTTTTGCTGCTTCGGCATTGTTTATTTTGAACCCACCTGTTGTTAAAAACGTTCCTGACAACAAGAACAGGAATACCCCTATCCCTGTTGCAACCGGCTTGATATATCCTTTCATCCCCTGCCTTTCCGCCTTTCTTTTTTGCTGCCTCAACTCTCTCAACATCCTCAACTCTCAGGTAAGACATAATTCCTGAATCTTTGTTGCCGCATCATTGAGATCTGTCGCTGTTATCAGATCCAGTCCGGATTCGGCCAATATTTTTCTTCCCTGCTCGGCATTGGTTCCCTCCATGCGTACTACAACAGGGAGTTGCAATCCTGTTTTTCGGGCGGCATTGACAACACCGGTTGCCAGAATATCACAGCGCAAAATTCCGCCAAAAATATTGATCAGAATTGCTTTAACATGGGGATCAGAGAGCAGGATCTGAAAGCCATGTTCAATCATATCCTCATTGGCACCGCCACCCACATCAAGAAAGTTGGCAGGTTCAGCCCCGGCCTGTTGGATAATATCCATGCTTGCCATTGCCAAACCAGCCCCGTTGACAATGGTACCAATATTGCCGTGCAACCGAATATAATTCAACCCATGCCTTTGTGCTTCCAGCTCCAGTGGATCTTCCTCAGAACTATCGTACTGAGCAGCAATTTTTCTTTGACGAAATAGGGCATTGGAATCCACCTTTGCCTTGGCATCAATCAAAAAAAAATCACCATCCACTGTCAGGGCAAGGGGGTTGATCTCTGCCAACAAGAGATCGTTTTCCAGTACTGCCTGATACAGGCCAGCAAGAAGAGTGGCAAACGAGGCAAAGAGTTCACCGGTCAGGCCAAGAGCATAGGCAACTCTTCGCTTTTGATACTCCTGAAGTCCCATTACAGGATCAACCTGCACCTGGAGAATCTTTTCAGGGTGGGTGGCAGCCACCTCTTCAATATCCATCCCCCCTTCTGCTGAGGCGATAATGAGCAGAGAACCAGTTGAGGAATCCGGCACAATGGAAAGATAAAACTCACGATCAATGTCAACACCCTTTTCCAAGAGCAGTTTATTCACTGTCGGACCTTCTCCCACAGTCTGGGGAGTCCTCAGCCGCATACCATGAATGGAGTAGACAGCCTTGTAAGCATCTTCCATATTTGAGGCAAGCAAGATCCCCCCGGATTTTCCTCGGCCACCGGCATGGACCTGGGCCTTAATGGCAATGGGAAATCCCCGCCTGCCCACATGCTCCATTGCCTTTTCCGGTGTTTTTGCCAACCATCCCTCTGGAATAGGTAAGCCATAACGACTGAAAAGTTCTTTTGCCTGATACTCATGCAGCTTCATAGGTCCCCCAAGGAACAACAAAATTAAAAACGTATATCTTTTCTCTTTGCTAATCTGTCAGATAACCCTGCTGGTGACATACTCAGATACTCAGAACTTTTGAATCAGCACTGTCCACTGCTCACCTTTTTTTTCTTGCCAAAGGATGCTGTGTCCATCGAGTTGAATGGATTCAGGAACTTGTTTAATAGATGCGTCATCGTCCAGTAGAACCTCTAATATCTCTCCAGAACGCATAGAAAAAAGCTTCACCTTAATTTGAGCAAAGTTTAATGGACATTGCACTCCCGTCAGATCTTGAAACTTATCTGGTTTTTTCCCGTGATCACCAGCGGAAAAACCTAAGGCATCCTGACGGTCTTTACGATTCATCGCCTTAACAACTAAGTTTTCTCGTTCACCAGGAAAGCGCATAGTGTTATCCATACTCGTATACAGTGTTGCAACTTCTTTGCTAAAGGCGATAACTTGCTCTTTTTGTCTACAAAGTGACTTGTCTGGGACTTGACAGACTGTAGTAAGAAGGGGCTGGAAGGTTGCAGCAATAAGACCGGTATCAAGGAAATGTTTTATAAATAAACTGTAGACCTCAGCCGTTGTTGTTGGCTCTTCCCCCCGGGTAACAAGCAGCATACGAGCAGCATGAAAGAGCGTGTTATGTAACAGGCTATCCAAGCTGTCCAAAGTTTCCTTCTCTGCAATCTCCTTTTTTTCCAACAGGCGAATATTTTTTTGTACAATTTTATGATCAACATCAATAAGATCATAAATACCAGCAGAGCATTCCAACCGACCAATATCCTTTAGGGAAAAGAGTTGCTCTGCCCCGTGATCAAAGTAGTAATTTTTATCTTCAGCAAAGGTAGGGATATCATTATAACCGGAAAGACAGAGTTCTGTAATAATATCTTTACCACCGCTCCGCCAGTAATCGTCAAAGTCAACAGCTTCTTGGGAAAGCTCTTTAAAGGTGGCATACCGCCGCATAACTTCAATGACAAAGCGGGGCAGATCATAGGCATGAACCCATCCCACTTGTTCGGCAATGCGTAACACTCCGCCGTACATCCCACCGTTTCCAATCACGTTATAGGTCGGAACAAGATGTCCGTCCACCCGCCGCACCTTGCCGTACAGGCCAAGTTCAGCTATCCAATGCTTGGTACATGCGTTGGGGCAACCACTGATACGTATCATCATATCATGAGGTGGGCAGAAATTTGCCGTTGCCACGTTATCAAGATATGCAAAAATAGCCTTTGTTGCGGCCTTAGGGGCATTTAATCCCACCTGACAGCCCTCACTACCAGCACAGGTGACCAGATTGCTGTACAGCGTAGGACGATCACTCAAGGTGCTGTATCTGATGACCTCTTTGTATATATTTGGTAAATATTTCTTTGGGATATTAATCAGGTAAATATTCTGATCCAGCCCTAAGCGTAAACAGTTTTCACCAAAAGGGCGAAGAAGTTTTTCCAAGGCAGAACAGTCGTCTGTCAACATGTCACCGCCCAAAAGGGGAATCTTAACCCGGCAGAGATCCCCCTGCCATTGGTTGCGTACATGCCTTTTTTTCCAGGTTTGAAAATCATCAGAATCCTCTTCCTGAACAGCGAGGGTGATCTCTCTTGAGCTGTTGTCCTTGTTGTCTTTACTCTCAAAAGCTGTCACATCCAATTTGGCATATCCCTGCTCAAGCACCTTATTCAACTCCTGGCGGTAATAGGTACGAAAGGCTGCAATACCAAAATCATCATGAAGAAGAAATTTTATTCTGTTACAGTGCTTATTTTTTCGATTCCCATAGAGGTGAAATAAATTTTTTAAGGCCTTAACAACATTATACACCTCGTCCTTTTGGATGAACTCATGGAGTTGCACCCCGACCTTTGGATGTACACCTAAGCCGCCGCCAACGTAAACCCTAAAGCCCTGTTGTCCCTTTGTATTAAGTTGAGCGATAAAGCTGATATCCTGAATAAAACAAAAGGCCGTCTCCTTTGCTAAAGAGCTGAAAGATATCTTCATCTTTCGTGGAAGTTCCCAGCTATCAGACTCATGCAGCAGTCGTTTGGTCAAGGCCTGCAAGCAGGGTTGCACATCAAAGACATCCTTCACACTGGTACCCGAGTCATGGTTGGCAATAATATTGCGGACAGTATTGCCGCCACCGCCTTTACACGACAGGCCGATCTTTTTCAGCTTGCGTAGAATTGAAATAAGATCGTCTTGTTCCAGCCTGTGTAGCTGTATTTCTCCTCTTGTCGTTACATGAATCTTGCCGTTACCGTATATCATAGCAAGCGACGCCACACCGGCAAGCTGCTTTGGGGTAATGATGTTGCCGCTACAGCGAATACGGCACATATAGGTAAAACGGTTCCTTTCAAAATACAACCCCATTTTCAACCGCTTGGCAACGAACGCAGTTTCATGAAGTCGTCCAGCCCTGAACTCAGCAACTTCTTGTTCAAACCGAAAGATATCCTCTTCCAAAGATGGCGGTAGTACATTATGTATCATGATTCCCTCATGCAAGACATTCAAGATGTAGTCTGTTTTTTCTCTTTGTTCAAGTAATCAAGTACTATTCAAGTACTACTTAAGTAGTACTTAAGTACTCCGAACAGGCGAACTGAATAATTCCCTGCTATGAAGAGGAAAAGAATGCAATACGAATGGAATACGAATGCAATACAACAGAGCGAACCAGTTCGCTTACAGGAGACAAGAGACAGGAGAAAGAATAAGATAACTGATATGAGGATCAACAGTGTGACGAATACGGTGTGACGAATATCTTTCGCTGAAGGATAAGCCAAGGTTGCAGGGTGTGACTGGTAGATAGCCCGCAATATCAGGGCAACGAATCGCCAGCCGCCTTCGCATGTACCTCCAAAGTACAAATTGTTGGATTTTCTCCGCAAACAGGACAATCTGAACGTTTTTTTAAAGGCACCTTTCTAAAATCCATGGTTGCGGCATCAAAGGTCAGCAGGGTATTGGTGAGTAATGTTCCTGCTCCGGTGATGAATTTAAGGGCTTCAGCCGCCTGGATGGTTCCCAGCATTCCAGCCACTGCGCCTAGTATTCCGGCCCGTGAACATCCCACTGGATTGGGTGGCGGTTCTCTAAAAGAACAACGGTAACAGGCTGTCTGGCCAGGCAAGACCGTCATAGTTTGCCCTTTAAAGCGAAGAATACCACCGTGTGAGTAGGGTATTCCTGCTAACACACAGGCATCGTTCACCAGAAACTTTGTTTCAAAGTTATCGCTGCCGTCTATGACAAAGTCATATTCCCGAATAATCTCGTTAATATTTTTTGCATTGATATAGAGTTTATAGGGCTTAACTTCAACATCCGGGTTGAGCGCACGCATCTTTTCAGCAGCTGATTCAACCTTAGGGCGATCCAGATCTTTTGTTGAATGGGCGATCTGACGTTGCAGATTAGAGGAGTCAACCACGTCAGCATCAACAATGCCAACCGTACCCACTCCAGCAGCAGTTAAATACAGAGAGTTGGGAGACCCCAGTCCGCCTGTACCGATCACCAAGACCTTAGCATGGAGCAATTTTTCCTGTCCTTCAGGACCTACCTCCTGAAGAATGAGATGACGACTGTAGCGTTCCTGCTGCTTTTCGGTTAATGGCACGATGACTCCGTAAAGATTTTATTCTCCCGCCCCAGAGGGACGGGATATAATACAGAAGAATGCAGAAAAATACAAAAAAATGAAGCAATTATTCACTGCAAAGACGCAACAAACTAACAGGCATCAAAACATCAGCCACCAGCCATAAAATAAAGAAAATCAACCTCGTTTCTGTCCACAATCATGGTGTTGTGATAGGTCCCCTGATCAACGATCTCCCCGTTCAGTTGCACAGCTACCATCTCAGGTGATGTGACTTGTTCCATTTCAAGTAAACCAGCAACGCTCATTTTTGTTACCTTATCAATAAAACGAGACTCTCCATTTAATCTGATTTCCATAATGTCTCCTCCAAAAAACTTATGGTTTTATCGTAAAAAAATCCAACCCACTTTCCCTTGTAATTACAAAGAAGTTATCGTCTGCTGTACATCTGATATATTATACTTACTACAATGTGTTAGGTACAAATGTCAAGCAGAAAAGTATTTCTTTACCCATATTAGTTCAATTTTTTTTACTTCTGCGTGTTTTTGAACGTGTTCTCTGTTCACTTCTCTGTTCATTTATTTGCCGATACAAAAACGACTAAACAGCACATCAAGCACATCATCTGGCGTGGTTAATCCGACAATATCAGCAAGATAGTCTAAAGAAGCTCGAAGGTCAACAGCCAGGAGATCCGCAGGCGCACCAAATAACAGGGTCTGCTTGACCTGGTCGCAGGCTCTTTGGGTTTTTTGTAAAATCACTGTATGGCGGAGATTTGGAGCGCAGGCAATTCGTTCATTTATTATTTTTTCTTCACCAATATGACCATCGTTACTATCGTTATCATCCTTACCAACACTGCCAATGATGACCTGGTACAGCGTTTCTCTCAGTTCAGTAATGCCAACACCGTGCTTTGCCGCAGTCTGTACTTGCGGGACTGTACCAAAAAAGCTACGCAGTTCCTTGACCAGGGGCGTGTCTGTAATGTCTGTAGCGTCAGCAATATCAACCTTGTCCACCTTGTTCAGAACCACAACCCTGTTGCTCTGCTCTACAGAAGAGTAAAGACTCCGGTCAACCTGCGTCAGTCCTTGGCTTGCATCAACAACAAAGAGGATCAGATCTGCCTCCTGCATTTTTTGACGAGCCCGCTCAATACCCAATGCTTCAACAACATCTTCATGATCCCGAATACCGGCAGTGTCAACCAGATGCACTGGAATTCCATGCACAGAGATCAACTCTTCAATGGTATCCCTGGTTGTTCCAGGAATTTCGGTAACTAAGGCCCGTTCCTCCTGAAGTAACTGGTTTAACAGGCTTGATTTGCCCACATTAGGACGGCCTGCAATCACCGCCTTTATCCCCTCACGTATCACCCTGCCCTGATCTGCCAAGGCAAGCAGGAACTGAAGGGGCTGTTCCACCTGCTGGTCTAGTTGTTCAAGCAAATGATCTGTATTGAGAATATCTGTTTCATCTTCGGGAAAGTCAAGGGCCAGCTCAACAGTTGCCAACATTTCAACCAGCGCATTGCGAATCTGTGAGATACGCTCGTGCAGTTGCCCTTGCATCTGTCCCACGGCCAACTTAACCCCGCCCATACTCTGGGCCTGAAGAAGGTCAATAACCGCCTCTGCCTGGGTCAGATCAATACGACCGGCAAGAAAGGCCCGTTTGGTAAATTCACCTGGTTCAGCAGCTCGAACCCCAGTTGCGAAAATTTCTGCCAAGATAGCCTGTTGAACAAGGTAGCTCCCATGACACTGAATCTCAGCCACATCTTCCCGGGTATAGGTATGCGGGGCCTGCATAAACACTGCCATGACCTCGTCAAGAACAGTCCCGTGCCGATCCCGTACAGTCCCATAGCAAAGCTTATGGCTGGGAAGCGAACCATCAGGTTGTAAACTTGCCAGCCTATGCGGTACAAATAACGTACGCAAAACCGCAGCAGCACGAGAACCACTGATCCGAAGAATCCCAATACCGCCCACCCCAGGAGCTGTGGCAAGAGCTGCTATGGTCTCTTCATGAGGTATCATGAACCATTTGAACCATTAGAAGCTGAACCATTAGAAGCAGGCGGAGTCTGTTGCCCCTTTTTCCCTGTTCTCTTCCCTTTCCGAGAAGAGGGTCTCTTTTTGCCTGGCTTATAGATTAAAATCTTTTTAAACAGACCTGCTCCAACAGACCTGCTCCGTATGGTTTTATCCTCCTGCAAAACCATGTGAACTACCCGTCGTTCTGAGGGGTTCAGAGCTGGAATGGCTTGGGTTTTACCATCTTCTCTCACCTGACTGGCAAGGTTGAGGGCCAACTCTTTCAACTCCTCAGCACGGCGTTCTCGATAGGTACCCACATCAAGAGAAAGCATAATCCTGTCTGGCAACCTTCTGGAGGTTATTTTGCGCAACAGGTATTGCAGGCTGTCCAGGGTTCTGCCCTCTCTGCCAACAAGTTCTTCCTCATATTCATCGCTGATATGGCAGGCAACAGTATATTTTTTTAATGTCACAGTGACTGTTGAGGGAAATCCCATAAGATCAAGCATTGTGGAGATATCTTCCTGAATCTCTGCCAGTACCTCATCTGCGGGTAGTTCAGGAGTTGCCTGAGTTGCCTGAGATGTCTGAGATGCCTGATGAACTTCAGTGCCTTGTACTGATTTCTGTGCTGTTTTTTGTAGGCTTTTTTTACCGTCTTGACGACGATTGCCACTTCCCTTATTTCCCTTATGCGCTGTTTTTTGTGGAGCCTTTTCCCGCTCGATCTTCTGTTCAGGAGATTCTTTTTCTACCTTTTTTGCTACTCGGATATGCGCTTTTTTCCGGCACAATCCAAAAATCCCTGACGATCCTGTTTCCAAGATGTCAATATTCAACGCATCCTGAGAAGTAGAGAATTCTTGACAAGCCTCGGCAATGGCATCTGTAACAGTGCTGCCGTAAAAATCTTTTCCTTTTACCATGTAAACGGTTCCTATGTATATGAAAGACCGACTAAATAATCCGAAGTTACCTGTCAACTTCGTAGGCTGTGTTAGGCAGTTGCTTCTTCTTTGCTCTTTTGCTGCCGGTTGATCATTTGCTGCTGAAGAATAGAGAGTAAGTTGTTGACAAACCAGTACAGAACCAACCCAGATGCAAAGTTAATAAACATCACAGTAAAAATAATTGGCAGAAACTGCATAATCTTGGCCTGCGTCGGATCTGCTGTTGTTGGAGTCATTTTCTGCTGTAAGTACATTGAGGCACCCATCAAAACCGTCAGGACCGGGATTCCGTGCAGAACAGGAATATCAAAACCGATCATCAGACGATCCGGTGCAGACAGATCGTTAATCCAGAGCATAAACGGGGCATGACGCAGCTCAATAGCCGCCATCAGCACCCGGTACAGGGCAAAGAAAAAGGGGATTTGGATCAGCATGGGCAAACAACCACCTATCGGGTTGACCTTATAGGTTTTATACAGAGCCATCATCTCCTGATTCATCTTTGCCGGATCATCTTTATGTCTTTCTCGGAGTTTTGCGACCTTGGGTTGTAGCTTCTGCATATTCTTCATGGACTTCATACCCTTCTGAGTAATGGGCCAGAATGCCCCCTTAATCAGACAGGTCAGCAGAATAATGGCAATCCCATAGTTACCAAAAACAGAGTGAAAAAAGTTTAGCAGGTACAGCATGGGTTTGGCCAAAATATCGAACCAGCCAAAGTTGACCGCTTCAGCCAGATCATAGCCGGTTGCCCGTAAATAGGCCAATTTTTTGGGACCAAAAAAACCTTCATAACGAAACTCCTTGCTTTTGCCAGGCTCCAGCTTCATGATACCACCAGACAACACGGTACGAACCTTGTCCTCGCCCACAACACTGAAACTACCAGTATTTCCCTTTTCGGGAATAAGGACATTCATGAAATAGTTGTCTACATGGGCAGCCCATCCGACCTGTCCCTGCAAGGGGTAAGAACCCTCAACCATTTTTTTAGGTTTGATCTGTTCAAGCTTTCCGTTGACATAGGCTGCTGGGCCACTGAACATATAGCGACTGCTTGTGCTGCCAGAGGCAAAAGGGCCATTGGTCATGACCATTGCCGGACTGATCTGTAAGGGAACAGAACCGGTGTTGGTTACCACATACTTGCTATCAATAAGATAGGTTGTTGAGGTAAAGGTAAGATGCCGTTCAATCTGTATTCCGTCGGCCTGTACCGCTGTCATGGTCAACTCACCGATTTCCCCTTCTTTGACCTGAACAAAGGTTGTCTCAGCCTGTAAAAAAGGCAGTTCACCGCCAGCACCGTTATCAAGGGAAAAGATCATGGGCAGTTCTGCTGGATTTGTCGTGCTGATCATCTCCATAGATGGCGCATCTTCTTCCTTTGCAATCCGATATTTTTTTAAGACAAAGCTCTTGAGACCACCACCCTGTTCAGAAAAAACCGCTGTATACAGAGGGGTTTCAACGGTAATATCACAGGCCTTGGGATCAACAGCAACAGGTTGTACCGCTTGGACAGCCTGTGTAGCGGACTGTGGGGTCGAAGCAGCTTGTCCAGCCTGATGTACCTGGCTTATCTGCCCTCCCTGAGTTGATTCCGTCGGTGCAACAACGTTTCCTGTTACATTTCCTGTTGGACTTCCCTGTTGCTCACTCTGTCCCGGAACCACAGGAGGAGCTTGGGGCATAAAATATGATTGATACCCTATCAGGATAATAAATGAAATAATTATGGCCAAAAAGGCCCGTTGCATGTCCATGAAAATTTTTTCCTTGAAATGGTGGGTACCTGCGAGAGGAAACTAACCTATTTAAACCTGTTTAACCTGTTGAAAACAGCGCATACAAGAGAGTGTGAAAAAACTATTTAACCGGGTCATAGCCGCCAGCAGCAAAGGGATGGCAACGCAGGATACGACAGAAAGCAAGCCATCCCCCGCGCAACGCACCGTACCGGGCAATGGCCTCAACAGCATATTCCGAACAGGTTGGTACATATCGACAACAGGGAGGGAAAAGCGGCGAAATACCATAGCGGTAGCCTTTTACCAGCATAAGCAACAACGTCGCCACGAGAGTTATCTTCTGCTCTACCTTCTCTGTTTTTTTTTGGGGTTTCTTTTGAGATTCGCGTGGGTTTCTCAGAGGTACAGATTTAGACATCACGTAACACTCTCATACCTTGACCTTGAGCAGTAACGGCATCGTTAGGCGGGCAACTGCATCCCGAACCGCCTGCATCCCAGCAAGAGAAATGCCCGGTCGAACAGCAAAAACAATATCGCTCTGTTCAGGAAAAACCTCTCTGTGCAGGCGAAACGCCTCGCGAATAATTCGCTTGATCCTGTTACGCTGCACAGCATTTCCGACCTTACGTGGCACAGAGATTCCTAATCGGCTCCCAGTGCAACAGTTAGCCAGTTGTTCATTAGCATATTCACTAGCATGTTCACTAGCGTGTTCATGACGCAGATACACAAGGGTGAAGCCTTTCCCGTACAACCGCACACCGTCTCGGTAGACCCTGTTAAACTCCCAGGTTTTTCTGAGCTTTTTGGGCTTCCTGAGATCTTTTGTATTCTGCTGCCCGGACCGTACCATACGAGTCGAGTCAGGCAAGTTAAGCAGAAAGACGCTTGCGTCCTTTGGCCCGACGACGTTTGATAATTGCCTGTCCAGAACGGGTCTTCATACGTACCCGAAATCCGTGGGTGCGTTTACGCTTGAGATTACTGGGCTGAAATGTTCTCTTGCTCATGGTATAATTCCTTTATCATTTTTGTTGTAAACCAGCTAAACTATAACATTATCAATATTTCCTCTTTGCTTATACACCTCTGTCTGGTATTCAAGACATGACAGTAAAAAAAATCACAAGACAGCAGAAAGACTCTGACAGTACCTTGGGTACCCTTACAGACAAAACAAAGAGTAAAGATAAATGAAAGCTGACCATTTATTTTCAAAAGCAAGGTATTTTAATCACAGGCCCCCTTGCTGTCAAATCATTTCCCTTTCATTTCTTTCCTACTATGCTAAATGCACTGAAAAAGCTCAAAAAAAACGTAAAAGAATCAAAGACATTTCTTATTCTTGGCCTAGGAGGCATTGGGTACCATCTGGCAACACGACTCCTGGACGAAGAGTATTCGGTTACAGTGATTGAAGCAGACCCGGATCTGGTCCGTTATGCTGATGATAATTTGGATGCCCGTATTATCAACGGAAGCGCAATGAGTATTGACTGTTGGCAAGAGGCCGGCGCTGATCAGATGGATTACATGATTGCGGTGACAGATAACGATGCCGTGAATATGATGACCTGCATGATTGCGGATAAGTTCGGGATTGCCTGTAAAATAGCCAGGGTTCGCTCGTTAGATTTTGGTCATAAGGACTCGCTTCTTCAGGGTGAAGACCTGAAAATTGACCTGTTTATTCATCCAGAAGAGTTGGCAGCCCAAGAAATTGCCCGCCTGCTCAAACGAACTGCTGGTGATGAAATTATTGATATTGCACTCGGCGAGATGCAGGTTTTGGCGGCCCGGATTCACGATGATTCGCCACTGGCCAACAAAACCCTGATTGAAATAGCAACAAGCTATAATGAGTTTCCCTTTCGGGTTGTTGCTATCTCACGGGGGATTACCACGATTATTCCCGGAGGTCATCACGAGATCCTGCCCCATGATCAAATCCTGGTTATGGCAAACAAGGACGATCTGCCTCGCCTTATTGAACTGACTGGTCTGCAACAGCAACGGAGAAACCGCATCATGATTCTTGGCGGCGGCTTAGTTGGCTGTCGACTGGCTGAACTTCTGGGCAAGGATATTCATGTCCGCCTGATTGAGCAGAATGAACAGCGGGCCACAGAACTCTCCTCCCTGCTTCCCTCAACAGAAATCCTGCATGGGGATGGCTCAGATAAAAATGTGTTGGAAGAGGCAGGTCTGCCAGACATGGACACCTTTATTGCCACGACCGGGCAAAACGAAACCAATATTATGAGCTGCCTGCTGGCAAAACAGCTTATGGAACCGGAAACAGAAACCTCGTTGCGCAACCTGAAAAAAACGATCTGTATGGTCAACAACAAGGATTATATGGTCCTGGCCTCGACCAGTGGTTCTGATATTGTCCTGAACAAAAAAATCTTGGCTGGGAATGAAATTCTGACCTATATCAGCCGCAGTGAGCTGCTGTCTGTCATGCACATGCACGGATTTGACGCTGAGGTGGTTGATCTGATTGCGGCACCCGATGCTCCAATTACCCGTAAACCTTTAGGCAAATTGGACGCCTCCTTTGCCGGTCATATTATTATTGGCAGCGTCTTTCACAGCGGTTCTTGGCATACTGCTGTCGGGTCAACGCATATTCAGGAGGGCTATCGGGCCATTGTGATCTGCAACTCTGATTATCTCAAGGAGGTTCGGAAGATGTTTACAGCCTAGTACAGCTAGGCATTAATTAAGAATTAAGAATTAAGTATAGCTTTTTCCAGTAAGTTAGCCTGAAAAAACAGCATCTTATCTATAGCGTTTCTTATAACAGACTGAATTTCACTTGGAAACTGATAATGTATACTTTTTACCCTTTTCTTTTTGAATTAAGGATAAAACTTACGCATTTTAAACCCCTCAGAGGAGGGATATTTTATTGGCAAGAGTTCTCGTTCTCATTTTAGAAATTTTACTATAAGAAATCACAGAAAATTATAAATTATTTTCAAGCGCAGAGAAAAGTGGCATGAATATGGCAACTGTAGTTGTAAAATAACGCACAGAAATAAAGAAAAATAGATACTAAAAGTAGAGTACTTGAACAGAGAGACAACAGGGTTCTAAATAAACACTCTTTATTTCCCCTTTTTTATATATAGCATGGGGTGTGCAACCCTTTCCCCGGCAGGTTTACTCCTCCTTTTTTTTCCTGCCGGGGTATTTAGCTCTACTTACTTTATATATTTTTTTACAGTATAAAACTTTTATAGTTTTTATTTTGCTCAACCCTATGTCCCGGTAGGTTTACTCCTCCTTTTTTTCCTACCGGGGCATGTATATAAACATCAAGGTTCAACCCTATACCCTGGCGGGTTTACTCCTCCTTTTTTTTCCTGCCAGGGTATTTTTTTTTGTTGAACAGGACACCCCATTTTGGGGTGTTTTTTTTTGCAAAATAAAAAATCACATCATATTTTCTGGATCAACATCAACTGCCATTCTGACCCCGTGTTTGCAAAGACGGGGTTTCTCTGTTAAGAGCTGGTCGCAAAGACGATGTAACAGTTCTGGTGAGCTGCTTTTACATAAGACTTGCCAGCGAAAACGTTGCCGTATCATGGTTAAGGGAGCCGGAGCTGGTCCGAGAATTTCTACGGCCTTGGTCTTTTTTTGCGCATGCAGTACAGAACGGAGAAAATTGGCTGTTGCCTTTGCCGTCTCTTGGACAGCGTTTTCCCGCTTGCCGTTTAAGCGGATATTTATCAGTCGTCCAAAAGGAGGATAGGCCAGAGCTTGACGAAGTTCTACTTCTTGACCATAGAGTTTTTTATAGGCGTGTGATTGAGCAAATTCAATGACATAATGCTGGGGCTGATGGGTCTGAATAATAACCTTACCTGGATGTTGTCCTCGGCCTGCTCTTCCGGTTACCTGTGCCAGGAGTTGATAGGAACGCTCTGCCGCTTTATAGTCTGGAATTCCCAGCCCACTATCTGCCCATATAATGCCCACCAAGGTCATTGCGGGAAAATGAAGTCCCTTGGCCACCATCTGCGTGCCGACCAGAATGTCTACTTCATGGTTCCGCACTTGCTCTAAAATATCCAGATAGACCTTACGTTTTTTTGTGGTGTCGCTATCTAGGCGAGCAACGCTGGCTTGTGGAAAGAGCTGGCGAACTTCCTGTTCAATCCGTTCTGATCCCACACCAAGTCCCACAACAGAGCCAGATCCGCAATCGGGACAGATAATATTTGTTGCCGTGGTATAGCCGCAGTAATGACAGAGTAAGCGATTACTGGCCTGATGATGGGTCAAAGAAACCTTGCAGTGGCGACACTGGATAATATGCCCGCAATCCCGACAGAGCATAAAGGCCGCATAGCCACGACGGTTGACAAAAAGTAGGCTTTGCTGTTGTTTTTCCAGATTCTGTTGTAAGGCTGTAAAGAGTTGCTCAGAAAAGAAGGCGTTTTTTCGATTCTGCTGTTTTTCCCGAAGATCAACAATACGGACCTCTGGCATCACCTGTTCATGAATCCGTTTGCTCATCCTGAGAAGGTGGTATTTTCCCTGTTCTGCATGATAAAAACTGGTGACAGAAGGGGTTGCAGAGGCAAGCAACACCGGACAGTCAGCAAACTTTGCTCGGAGGACTGCCATATCTCTGCCATTATAACGAAGCCCATCATCCTGTTTATAGGCTGGTTCATGCTCCTCATCAACAATAATTAAGCCAGGCTGGGCAAGCGGGGCAAAGACAGCCGACCGGGCACCGATAACAATATGTACCTTTTTTTGCAGAATCTGTTGCCACTGATCAAAACGTTCGCCCATTGAAATACCGCTGTGGAGAAGAGCCAGTATGGCACCAAAGCGGGAATAAAAATGCCCTTCGAGCTGGGATGACAGGGCTATTTCCGGCACGAGGATGAGGACAGTCTTGTTCTGCTTGAGACAATGTTCTGTGGCTCGCAAATAGACTTCAGTTTTTCCGCACCCGGTTATTCCGTGCAAGAGAAAGGGCTGAAAGCCGCCAGTATCAAGTGCAGCTATAATTTTATCAATAACCTGTTGTTGTTCCAAGGTCAGATTTTCTGGTTTTGGAAAGAACGGCGGGACCTTGCCAAAAGGATTACGATACACAGGCTGTTCTTCAAAGGTGACTATACCCTGCTGTGCAAGACTGTTTAATGCCTTGCCTGCCCCAGGATACTGTCGGGTCAGTTCGGCACGAGGCAGAACCGAACGCCCTTTACTCTGACTCTGGCAAAAAAACAGCTCCAACGTTTTCTGCTCAGATTTTTTTAAGCCCTTATCCTTAATATTTCTTTCAAGTCCTTGTTCAAACATATTATTCATCCTGACCACGGTTTCGCTTTTTTCTCTGGTCTTAGAACGCACAATAACCTTGTTCATCTCAATCCAGCCTTCTGTCTGCCATCTCTGCAAAAGAGTCTGCATGGCTGGTTTGGTTCGTATGGTCTTCACTGTCCCTGGTAAAAGTTCACCCTTACTCAGTAAACGATCCATCCAGGCTGTCCGTTTCTGCTGAGGCAGGTTGGCGAGAACTGCTGGCAGGCACTGACGACCAGACTCGGTCAACTTAATTTCATGCCCAGAATACACTTGAAGACCTGTTGGTAAGGCTGTCTTAATAACCTCTCCAAGGGGATAGTGGTAATAGTCTGCAATCCATCGGAAAACAGGGATGAGTTGTTCTGGAAAAAGAGGGTTTGGATCAAGTTGTTCAAAGATAGGCTTTATTGCATAGGGTAGATCAGAGGCAGAATCAGAGCTAAGAACACTAAGAGCAAGAATATACCCTGTAACATACCTGTTTCGCAGGGGAACCAGTACCCGAATACCGATTGGTAAGGGAGATGTGCAGGTAACTGGTTGTTCGTAGGTCAGGGTGCCAAAAAAAGGAGCGGCAACAGCAACTTCATAGAGCATTATAGAGCATTATGGGGCATCTTTGGGAATCGTAATGACGTATAAATGGTGCAACTGACGTAAATGGCGTAGTAGCTGTTGCCGGAAGGGAAGTGTTATAAGTAGTGTTATGTGTGGTTCTTGCAACCACAAACAGAGCGGAGATGCTTCTGTAGAGGTTCTCCAAGCGTGGGATGCTCCAGAGCAATATCAATAATTGCCTTAAGATACCCCATCTTGTCTCCGGCATCATATCGCTTTCCTTCAAATTCATAGGCATACATACCACGTTGCGCAGCAAGAAATTGAAGGGCATCCGTCAGTTGGATTTCACCGCCATGACCTGGAGCGGTGTTTCCCAAAGCATCAAAGATATCCGGCATCAGGAGGTAGCGTCCAATAATCGCCATGTCAGATGGAGAGGTTCCCTGTGCTGGTTTTTCCACCATCTGTTCTACCTTGAAGGTGCGGTCAAAGTTGGTTTTTTTTCCCTCAACAATACCATATTGATAGGTCTGATCCATGGGAACACGTTGGATCGCCACAATAGATTCGTTGACCTGTTCATAGAGATCAATCATCTGTTGACAGCAGGGCGTTTGGCTCCGGACAAGGTCATCTCCCAACAGAACCAAAAAAGGCTCGTCTCCCACCACCTTGCGGGCCATCCATATAGCATGTCCCAAGCCAAGGGGTTTCTTCTGGCGAACCGAGACAACGTCAATAAGGGACGAGGTAAGGGCCAGCTCTTCCTGTAAGGCATGCTTTTTTTTCTCCTTGAGAATCGTATCAAGTTCATAATTATAGTCAAAATGATTCTCAATAGCTGATTTTCCCTCTGAGGTGATCAGAATGACCTCTTGTATTCCAGAGGCCACCACCTCTTCAACAATATACTGAATTGTTGGCCGATCAACTATGGTGAGCATCTCTTTAGGGATAGCCTTTGTTGCTGGCAAAAATCTGGTGCCAAGTCCGGCAACAGGAATAACGGCTTTGCGAACTTTCTTCATATTTTTTCTCCAATGTAACTGGGGAACGGGGAAATACTTTGGATTGTTTGGCTCGTTTGGATTATAACAGTAATACTTTTTTCTTCAAGACCAACTTCCCTGCCCATGCTGCATCATTCTTCATGAGTCTCTGTAATTGGGAGATGATTTTTTTTCAGATACTGGTATGATGACCAAAAAAGTGCATTACAAAACAACCTCCCCTCTAGGAGAGGATGGATTATCACCTTGTATCTACAAGAAAAATAAGGAGAAGCAATGAAAGAAATAGTATCAGTAGGCATGGTCGGTGGCGGCCAGATGGGGGAAGCTTTGATTCGGGGCATGATAGAATCAAACCTGATATCAGCGAAAAATATTGCAGTTGCCGAACCTATGATCCGGAGAAGAGAATATCTTGAAAGCACCTATAAGGTGAATGGAGTAGAGAGTCCAGCAGAACTTACAGCAAAGAGCCAAATTATCATTCTGGCAATAAAACCGCAGATTATGGAGCCGGTTTTGCGGCAATACAGCTCCTATCTCAGAGAAGACCATCTGCTTATCTCTATTGCTGCGGGTATCCCTCTTGTTTATATGGAACAGTTTGTCGATGATACCATGCGTATTATTCGCGTTATGCCCAATACCCCAGCCTTGGTGTTGGCCGGTGCCTCAGCTATGACAGGTAATCAGAACATCCGTCAGGAGGATATGGAGGTGGCCCAGCAGATCTTTTCCGCTGTTGGTACCTGCGTTGAAGTGCCTGAAAATCTCCTTGATGCGGTCACTGGACTCAGCGGTTCCGGCCCTGGCTATGTGTTTACCTTTCTTGAGGCCATGATTGACGGCGGAGTTCTGGCTGGACTTCCGCGACCGATTGCTGAACAGTTGGCTGTACAGACCCTGTACGGTTCTGCCAAACTTGCTCTGGAAACGAAAGAACCCGCAGCAGTTCTCAAAGGCAAGGTAACGTCACCGGCTGGGACCACTATTACCGGCATTCAGGCGTTAGAAGAAGGCGGCCTGCGAGGGACTGTTATGACTGCTGTGGAAGCGGCAGCTGGACGTTCCAAAGCCTTGGGACAGTAACCACGTTCATTAGAATATACGATATAGACGATATGCACATTCGTTATGCCGGTATTATTACCCGTAAAGACTCGCCTGATGTCCTGCGGGTGGGTCAGGAGTTGGTGGGTTGGTACCAAGAGCGTTCAGTAAAGGCTGTCTTGGATCGGATTGATCCGGCAATGGATATGCTGACAATCTTGGGCGGCGATGGGACCCTGTTGCACGTGGCAGATCAGGCAGCGCAACACGGTATCCCAGTGGTGGGTATTAATCTCGGCGATCTTGGCTTTTTGACAGAGGTGGCTGCTGACGAGATGTATCAGGCCCTGGATGAGATCCTGCATAGCGGGATAACTCTTGAGGAGCGGATGATGCTCCGGGCAAAGTTACTGGATGAACAGGGTGCAGCTGTCGGGCCAGCTCTGTTTGCTCTGAATGAGGTCGTCATTGTCAAGGGGAGTACTGAGCCGATGATGCGCCTGGGCTGCTGGGCAGATCGGGAATACATCACCACCTATAAGGCAGATGGGCTGATTGTGTCCACGCCCACTGGCTCCACAGCCTATAATCTCTCTGCTGGCGGCCCCATTGCCCATGCTGAATTGCAAACCCTGCTTGTCACGCCTATCTGTCCGTTTATGCTGGATTCTCGTCCAGTTCTTCTCTCCCCAAGAACACGGGTGACAGCCCAACTGGCTCCGCCCTCAACCAATGTCAAAATCATGGTAGATGGTCGCCTTGGCTGGACTATGCGGGCCAATGATTTTCTTTCTATAGAGGCGGCAGGTAAACCACTGCGTCTTATCAGTTCTCCGCATAAGGGCTATTTTGATATTTTGCGCAATAAGTTAAACTGGGGAGGACGCGATCCTGGGTATCCTTTGCCAGAGGTTATCATGGCCTAACAAGATAGTATAATACCAATATAACAAAAAATTCACCTCAGCAACAACAATCTATGCAATGGCTTACACGATTACAGCGAATGGAACATGCCGGGATACCGGTCTATATTGACCCAGAACAGCCAAGCTGGTTTGTTCCCTCCACCCGTACTGACGCCTTACTCAGAGCCTGTCAGCATGATTCTTCAGGTCATACTTCAGGTCATGCTGTTGCCGCAGCCGCAACCGTCCTGGTCGAATCTGGTTATGAAGATCCAGAACAGGCAAGCCGCGACCTTGGTCGCTTAGAGTATCTTCTTTATCAAGAACCAGCGCAGCCATATCAGGGACGTCGTCACCATTTACGCTTGGGGCCGTTACAGGAGATTTGGTTTCACCTCACAGATACCTGCAACCTCGCCTGTAACCACTGCCTCTTTGCAGCCTCTCCAAGGAAAAAGGAAAGTATTAATCCAGAGCAGCTCCGCAATGCCATTGATCAGGCTACTGCGCTGGGCTGTCATCTCTTTTATTTCACTGGGGGTGAACCCTTTGTCTATCCTGATTTTTGCCAGATTATTGCCTATATTCTGCAACAAAACCCAGCTCATCACGTAGCGATCCTGACCAATGGTCTGTTGCTTGCACAGCACCTGGATGAACTCATGGCAATGGATTATGAGCGCATGCATCTGCAAGTGAGTTTGGATGGCTTAGAAAAAGAACATGACCTGCTTCGAGGCCAGAATAGCTATAACAGGCTCTGTGCAAATCTTGAGAAAGTGGCAAAGGCTGGCTTGGCCTTTACGATTTCAGTGGCTGTGAATAATGATAATGTGGAAAAACTGGAGCAAATTGCCCAAAAAGCCAATGAGCTAGGTGCTGGTGGACTGCACTTGATGTATCATTTTGTGCGAGGAAAGGGAACCAGCAGCCAGTTTGTACCAGTGGTGCGTTTATTTTCTCAGATTGTCAAGACAGCGCAGGTCTGTAAAAAGCTTGGCATGAAGATTGATAACCTGGAAGCTCTTAAGTCGCAAGTTTTTGCTGTGCCTGGGTCCCGTTTTGATTTGACCAACATGGGCTGGGAATCCTTGGCCGTGGCCCCAGATGGTACACTCTATCCTTCGCCAGCTCTGATTCGGGTGGAGGAACTGGCCTGTGGACATCTCAGGCAGGGATTGGCAGAGGTTTGGCAGGACAACCTGATGCTGCAAAAAATTCGTTCCCTAAGCTGGATAGATACTCAAGAGGGTCGACCCTTATCCTTTCTGACCGGAGGTGGTGATCCAGATCATTCCTGGGTAAACGGGCAGCATCTGGTTGGACATGATCCCTATATAGCCCTGTATGAACAACTCATTTTACAGCTTATCACGGAGCAGGCAGCCCTGTACCCTGACCAAGGTCTGTTTCGTTTACGGATGGGCGATGTGCGGCACGACTGCCCAGATACGGACAACGGCTCTGACGGCTCGGTCGGCCTGACCCATTGCAACTGTTTGGTCTCGCTGGCTGATCACGATGGTCATTCCTCGGTCCGGGAATTTTACAGCGCTGCTGCCCAGCAGGCAAAGACGGAAATAGTTAATCCCTTTAACCCGGCACAGGAGCTGGGAAACTGTATCCCAGCAGAGGTCAAGGAAAAGTCTTATGGTTGCGGCAGTCCGATCAAGGATGCAGCACCGCAACCAGGAGAAACCTTGGTAGATTTGGGGTCAGGAAGCGGGGTTGAATGTTTTCTGGCAGCCGCTGAAGTTGGCCCCACTGGTCGGGTATATGGCATTGATATGACCGATGCCATGCTCAAGCTTGCCCACGCAGCCAAACAGCATCTTGTCAACAATCTGGGCTATAATAACATTGAGTTTCGTAAGGGGTATTTAGAGGCAATTCCTCTGGCCGATGCAACAGCAGACGTGGTTATCTCTAACTGTGTGATCAACCTCAGCCCGGATAAGCGTACAACCTATCTGGAAATTCTGCGGGTTCTTAAACCGGGTGGACGGCTGGTGGTTGCCGATGTGGTCACGGATGAGCCAGTTGCTGCGGCAATCAAAAACAGCGCCAAGTATCGGGGCGAGTGCCTGGGTGGGGCCATGCAGCAGGATGATCTTGTGGCTATGCTGGAGGATTGCGGGTTCTCCTCCATCTATCTGCATAAACGATTTCCCTATCGACAGGTGAATGGGCATTCTTTTTACTCATTAACCTATCAAGCAGCTAAGGCAAAGGTGGTTGCTGAACAAGAGGAAACAGTGTTCTGTCTTTTTCGAGGGCCTGCGCCGATGTTACTCACCTCAACAGGTAAATGCCTAGAGCGTGGACGCATCACCCAGTTACCTTGCCAGGAAGCAGAGCAGCTTGGCGAACAAATTTTTGTGCTTGATCAACAGGGAGCTGTGAGCAATGTCCAGCTTGAACAGCCTGCCTGCTGCTGTGCAGTCCCCCCAGAGGACAAGGAAAAAAAGGAAACCGCTTCAGAACAAAAAGTTACCCACTATAGCAACCATAGCCGTCATAGCAGTGGCTGTACAGTTTGCGGGAAGGAACTGGTGTATGAGGCAAAGAGAGAAACAGAGGCCCAGTGTTTTTTCTGCGGCAAAAAGGCTACCACTCCCTGTACCTGCATTGATGGTCATTATGTCTGTGATAGCTGTCATCAGCAGGAGGGCATTGAGGTTATTCGCTCCATTTGCCTGCACAGTAAGGAAAAAGACATGATAGCCTTGATGACGGGTATTCGCAATCATCCTGCGGTTCCCATCCACGGGCCAGAGCATCATGCCTTGGTGGCTGGCGTGATTTTGGCTGCCTATCGCAACAACGGGGGCAAGATCTGTCAGGATATTATCAGCACTGGTATTGACAGAGGCAGCAAGATACCTGGAGGGTCCTGTGGCTTTTGGGGCTGTTGTGGTGCGGCTGTTGGAGCTGGAATTGCTGCGGCCATGATTCTCGAATCAACACCGTTAAAGGCAGCTGAACGCCAGCAAGCCCTGACCGTTACTGCGGAGATCCTGATAGAAATTTCCCGCATCAAAGGAGGGCGGTGTTGCCAGCGAGAGACGTGGGTGGCTCTGACATACATTTCCCAGCACGCTGAAAGATTTTTCGGTCTCAACCTGCCAATAGAGACTGTTCTGCACTGTCAGCAGTATGAAAAAAATCAGGAATGTGTCTATACATCTTGTCCGCTGTGGAAGACTCGTGATTGGCAAGAAGAGGTTTGGAAGGGCGGCCCTTTTCAGTTTTCGCCCTAAAGGGTGTTGTGCGGTTGTCAGTGAGACAACCAGTCAACCAGCTCAAACTGTCGCACAGTTGCCTTGTCTCTGCGCCATATACGCCAGACGGTACGGGTGTGGCGGACAAGCAGGTCTTTCAGGCGGACAGGGTAGTAGAGCAGGATACGTGGGGAATCAACCGGGAGGTTATAAAGCTGTGCTATGGTTTCATGCGGAAGGAATATTCTTTGCAGAAACAATCTGGCTGTTTGTAGAGCGTTTGAGGCAAACAGTTTACGGGCCTGATGATTTGCAGAGAGCCTTCTGTCAACAGAAGAATTAAAGAGAAACTGTTCAGCTTCCGCAAGCATCGGCGTTCCCTGCTCTGGTTCAAGTTTGTTCAGCAGAGTATCCGGCACCTCTGCACCCAGCAGCGATTTTGCAAGATACAGCGTAAGATAGATAGCATTGCTCACACCCCATTCCTCAGCACGAAGCTGTACGGTCTTCCAGTCCAGTTCCTCCCGATAATGCCGAATGCTTTCCCGGATGTCGCACAAGGCCCGCAGGCCGTTTGAGTAGAGATGATGCGCAGCCGTATGCAGGCACAGGTGCAGAAGCAGGTCTTCAGGGGAAAGAGTCAATGTGTCAACACCGCCGACAGAAGCCGGTTGCGCGCGTTGCCACAGTCCTTCAATATCTATTGTGAACGGACGGGTTGGATTTTCGATGGTCCAGTGTAGCTCAACCGGAGGGGCATCCTGTTTGAGCATCGGCGGAAGATGCTGAGAGTTGGCACATGCCGTTGCAATATCAGTTTCTTTGAACGGAGTATAGCCTAATCCGAGCAGATGTTCCTTTGCTTGCAGCAGGTCTTCTTTTTTGACCAGAATATCGATGTCGCCCATCGGGCGGAGGGCGATGTTGCCGTAGACAATCTGCGCAAGATGCGCTCCTTTGAGTACGATCACCGGAATGTTTTCCCGGTGCAATGCCTTGAGGATTTTTAACAGATCATCGTATAACCTGTTGTTTCTCCAAGCGCACTCAAAATATTCTGTTCGTACAGCTTTAAGGGTGTCCGTTGGGATCAGGTGATCAAGGTTTCTGGTCTTTAAACGGTGGTACAAGAGATACAGCACCGCATGGCTGCGGGCCTGCTTTATGAGATCATGCCAGTTTGATTCTGTGAGCTGTTCGAGTTCAGAGGCATCAGGTGCATCGCACAGGCAGCGGAGCAGGAGGTTGTGATCATTTGCGTGACTTATTTTTTTCCGCTTACCGGTTTTCCTGTTCATGGCATATCCTTTGCTTATTCTGTGATAATTTATGGTATTATCCACTTTTTATAACCGGTCTCATACGTAACGCATCATTGTAACAACGATCTTACATCGCAACCGCCTGAATAACCAGCCTGCCTTAGGCCAGCATTTCCCTAGACCTAAAATCCACAGCGACGTCATTCCCATAACCATATTCAAGAGTTTTGCCGGGCAGGAATCGAAATCAAATTCCTTATCATAAGCCGTTACTTTCTGAACCACCCCGCAGAGAGTATCCAGAGAAACAAAACCGGGAGACTGCGCATTATCACCGCATTGAAGAAATCTCTTTTGAGCGGCTTGTATGAACAGCACGCGGTGGACAATCAAGTTGCTGTGAGCATCACGGAAGACAACAATATCACCGAATCTGATTGCTCTGGTATCATCAAACGACGTGATGAGAATCTGACTTCCTGTCGGAATCATCGGCGCCATGCTGCCGGAGGTTACCCTGAGCCATGCAGATTCTTGATGAAGAAGACAATGCGCCAGGAACGCAATTGATTTTTCTGGGTCTATCGCCATTTCTTCAGTCTATTCCCTCAGAATCCAGCAAGCCGTACTCGTTGAATCGTGCCAGAGTGCTTTGGATTTCCGGTGATATTTCCGACGGCTCATAACCGCTGAATTGCGACTTGACGCTGGCAACGATTTGCTCAACAGTATGCGCCCCGTCACATAACGACCAGACCAGGGCGGCGACAGGGTTTAAGGTATACACTTTCTGCTGCTTTTTATCGTGCAGCATGACTTCGTCATCTACCGGTATATTGAGCACATCGTTTCTTTTCGGGCTGACACAACGCATGAATGATCTCCACGGAATGATCCAGACGACCGGGTGTTAATTGATAACATTGTACCGGTGCCAATATTTTGACCAGCGGCTCGATGACACCGACCGCAGTCCCTTGACAATGCTGCTGAATGAACTCGGAGCGGTAACTGCCGACAAAATTGCGTAACAAGGCGAGGGCGGCAGTCAGCTTGGAAATTTTCTGTAATTTCGGCGTATTTTTATAATAATCTGAATCCACTGCTGTTTCATCAACATTCAACAGGAAGACCCCATGCCCTTCGCAGGTTTCATGTATTTTGGTAATATGTTTTTCTTTGACCCTGAAGCACGGAAACTTGTCTGTTGCATCAGGGAGTATCTCCGGTTGAATCCCGATCTCCTCTAAACTCCTCAAAAGCCTCTGCGGCAGACTGTTCAAGGTAACCTTGCAGATCCGCTCATCCCCGGCATCCGGTCGTTGTAGAAGAATCAAGTGTTCCGGTCGGCAGGTTGCTCCCAGTAATTCTGCGGACAGATGGATCGCAGCTCTGTTCGATATTTCGGCGGCTGTAGAATGTGTCGGCATTTCCCAGCCCAGCTGCTCAAACAGCTGATAGGTACCGGCCCGCACCCACAGACAACGGGGATACGGAGCCAGTTCTCCGGCAGGGAATGCCAATGCCGCCACTTCATCGGACAGGAATTGAAAACCTTGCCGCACAAGAGCCAGAGCGAGCGTTGTTTTGCCGCACCCGGAATCAGCAGCCAGAATGATACCTTTCTCCTGATACGACAGGGAGGCGGCATGAAACAGGACATGCGAACTGACCTGCGCCAGGGTATGACGCAGGATAAGGCCGTGGGCCAGTGAAGGCAGCAAGGACGGTGATTCAAGCGGAAAGGACTGATCCGGGGTGTGGATCACCGCTTGTCCGTCCGCATGAGTGACGACCTCATATCGGGATATATCGCCGCCGTTTCGCTTGTCCGTCACTGCGAAGCAACGGAACATCGTATCCATTAAGGAGAGTGTTTCCTGATGATCGGAACGCAGCTCAAACTGATGGTTGAAAAAACGGTATCTTTGGGTTTCCAAATTATTATTTGATTTTTTGTCTGTTGGATTTCCGGTACCCACCGTTAAAACGGTGGGCTATTATCAATCGCCCCTTCAGGGCGGGAATAGCCGAGAAATAGCGTCCTGAAGGGACTGCCGAAAATAGCCCGGTGTTTCAACACCGGGTACTGTATCCCGATGGGCAGTATAGTCTGTCACTGACAGTTACGGAAGACCGCCGGAGATTCCCAGCACAGCAACATTCTGCAGCAGTTCCTCTTCGGTATACACCTTGATTTCCGGTGACTCATACTTGGGTAATCTCTTGTCATGCTCAATCTCGGTGCTGCCTGCGGCGGATTTCTCTCTGCATTGTTCTGTCATAATAATGTATCTCCTGTTAAGGATTAAAAAAATATTGCTGTAAGGGCGAAAAATTTTTCGCCCCTGCCACGGCATCGGTTCAGCCGACGAAACCGCATTTAATGTCCGAGCAGCAATTGAATTGCCGGTAACAAGCCCTTGTGCGTCCTTTTGGTGGAAACCGGGCCGTGGAAGGTAGCGGTACCATTGAGGTCAATGTCTTCCAGCTTATAGTAATAGGTTTTTCCCTTTACCGCCGTGTCATCGGTGAAACTGTATTGATACTCGCTGCCTTCAGCCGGAATAAGGCTGTCATTGATCTTGGTGTATTCACCAGTTTCTGACTCGCTCCGCCAAATATTGAATCCGGCATTGTCGAGTTCCATGTCGGTTTTCCATTCTATGAGGACACTATTTTCTAAAGCAGTGGCTGTGAAGGAATGTAATTCTACCAAAGTAGGGCCAGTACATACCCCATCTTGACACGTATCAGGCCCAGTATTAGGATTGCCATCATCACAGGTTGTGCCATTGGGCTTGTAATACGTGATATTTTTCTCTTGAGCATCAATACCTTCACGCATCCCGATGTATCCCCAAACTGTCATAAGAAAAAGTCTTTTAAAATATGGAAATGCAGTTTCAATGTACAACATTCCGCTGAATGGTATGACTTGACCGTCACTTACCGATGAAGGGGTGCTTGCCTTTTTTTCCCAAATATTCAAGTCCATTGGTCCATAAAATGATACATTAGAAAATGCAGGCATGTCTAGACATGTTACACTTGCTTTAACATCAGCATAACTTCCTCCGACAAAAAGACTATCAGTCGCACCATCCATACTATTTATGTAACCGCTACCTAAATCGGCTTGACAGGTGAAATTAGTGGTGTTTGGAATTACCTCTCCGGGAGCCAGTACCCATTTGTCGCCAGGGGGAGTAAAATTTCTTTTAATTTTAAATTCTCCACTAAAATTAGAGGTTTTTGCCACGCTATTTGTTGCAGGGCCGTCACCACCATCGTTTTCTACAGTAAGAGAGTCGCTACCCATCCACTCCCCTCTAACAACCGACCAACTATATGGAACAGTCGTTGAGCAAGTGCTGCTGTTAGCTGCCAGAGGTTTTGTGATGCTTAATACGAGAAAAAGCAAGACAAAAGGGATAGCTTTTTGAAATAGTCGGTTATTCATGATTAACATCTCCTCCTTTTTGATTTTGTCCCGTACTGGTTAACGCAGCTACGGCATAACATCCGTTCTCGTGCTCCTCAAAAGCAAAGGAACGAGGAAGGGCAAGCCCTTGAAACCTCGGCTCCGACTCAAATGAAGCCTCATTGACGGCTCACCGATCAGCGTAAATGTTTCAAGATTATCTTTTGAAACACCGTAATTCACCACTGCGGATATCTTGGCAGCAGTGGTCAGAATACCCAATTCCGCTTCCTTTTCCTGAAACAGCTTCTTAAAAAGCTCACGCGCCAGCATCTCATGCTCCGAGGTGTAGCCCAGCCCTGTGGATGCCCACACACCCACAGCCCCTTTTTGTTCGGCCAGAAGAAAATCCTCAGCAATTATATTTCTCGGTTTATAAAAAGAAAACCAGCCATTGAGACAGCTGAAGGCCATGACAAAGCTCAATCTGTCAGGATTGTTCAGAGCCGCCACATCAGACGACTGAAACATATTCGTCCACTTATCTATATTGCCGTGACCGAAGTAACTTGTGAGAACAGCCCCGGAGTTGATAGATCCGATAATATCCGCAGTGGCATCATCCACAGCAGCGTACCCGCTCAGATAGATTTTCTTTGCGTTATAGCCCGCAAGAAAGCCCGCAACCAATCTGTCCGACACCCCCTCAAAGCTCGCCTCGTCATCCGCCACCATCAGGACGTTTTTCTCCCACCCGTCCGCCGGAACATCCTGTTCATAACCGGCTAATTTCGCCACAACCGCATCCAGTTCCGCCTGCGTCCTGACCGGAATTCTGCCTGCATACATATCAGGAAAGGGATCATCGCCGCTGACGCTGACAAACCAGTTGTCACCGGCCGTATCTCCAAGCGTATAGGTCTGAAAGAGGTGCGTCGGTATGTAATTGATACCGTACCCCAAACGGTTCATGTAGTCCTGATTGGCATCACCGACAAAAACAACGTACTTTGGCCGCAGCGCATAGTTTTCATAGGCATACGCGAGAAAGTCCCTGATCGCTTTCGGGTTAAAAATCCCGTGATTGAACTCGTCATACACATCCGACACCTTGACCGACATCACCTGCAAACCACGCGCCGACACGAGGCTTTCCAATCCGCTGACATCAAAGCTGTCATGCGAAAGGATAATGTATTCCGCACTGTGGCAGGACGATTGCAGAAGGGATGGTTCATCCTCTTCAATACCGGCAGGTTGCAGGAATTGGCCGCTCTGAAGGGCCAGGTAGGTTCTTTGTCCGTCTGATTGTTCCTCTAATAGCTCCCCGAATTGGAGGGTAAAACCGCCGTTACCATCGGATTCAACTCCGAGGTTTTCAATCCTGACCACATTATACGGATAGCTCAGGTCGAATAATGCAATATCGTTCCCGGTAAACCCGCTGGTATCCATCAAATACTTGCCGTCTCCCGTGGCTGTACAACGCAACCGGTCATTCTCGGCAATATATTTGGCCGTAAAGTCTATTTCCGCATAGTTTACATAGACGGTATCAACACCGGCCCCGGTATCTCCTGCCGAGGTGACGGTAATGAGATTTTCTCCATCGACTAAGCTCTCCTGGGGCACGCTGACTTCATGCAGAAACGTCCCTTGTCCGTTCCATACCTGGTCGTCAATCTCGTTGTGGTTCAGAAAAATCTTGGTATGGTGATCAAGATCGTGGCTATAATCGTCGGTTTTGCCGTGGAGCATGACCCTGACCGTTGCCGATTCATCTGCGGATTCGGTCGGATGAGCCAGAGACACGGGCATATCCACAGATTGCCCGCCGTTGAGCTGTTCCTGAAACCAGTGATCCTGCCCCGCACCATCGGGCATGTATGACCAATAGATACTCTCTTTCTCCTCATGAACAGTGGCTCGAAAGGCCGTTAATTGAGCAGCACCCACTCTCCACGTTTCATCGCTATGCAGAGATGTCCTTGTCGGCATCCGCGCCCCGCCGTCAGGATCAACAGATAACCAGTACACATTGCTGCGGGTAAACAGTCCGATCATCGCTTGACCATAAAAGGTGATCGTGTCCGTGCTGTCAAAGCGTCCATCGGCTTCGCCGCTGACTTCTATGGCGACATCAAGCCCTTGGTTAGTCATACGCAGCCGGCGCGGGTCGAGATTGGCCAGATTCATTCCTGCGGCTGACAGATCCTGATACGTGAGGACATACATGCCGTCCTGTTCCACCATGATTTTCCATGCTGCCGGGCCGGGTTCAGGGCAGGTTGTCGAGGCAAGTTCCCGGTTTTCCCGGCTTGCGCTTGCAACGTTCGCAGCAGGAGGTTTGAGGTCTTTCGGGTTGATAACAAGTGACGATAGCACCTGATCAAAACTGGTATCGGCGGGTGCTCTGACAGATTCTGCTGTTCTGCTTTGGACACTCTTCGGACTGCGCAGGAAATTCACCCGCACAAGCATCCGCTTATACACCGTGATTCTGTCCTGCACCGGATTGTATTGCACTGGAAAAAACTGAAGCTGCGCAACCCGTTGATCACGAATATATCCCTCCAGCCCTATCGTCACAGGAGACCCCGGCCAAAAAGCATCTGTTTGGTAGGTTTTGTCATCAACGACCGCAACGCCCCGTTCCTCTATGGACGGTGCCGGTGGCAGTGTCGGCGCAAGACGAAAGCCGGTATGGGATTCAACGTCAGCGTCAAGCAGTTCCACTTTGATCTCCGTATGATCCGGCACGGCAAACAGAACACCACGAACCGGCACCTGCGGTTTCCCGACTTCATGGGTCATGCCGGTATCCGCAATCTCAATTTTCTGGTAGCTGCGACCTTCCAGTGTGACCTCGGAAGGTTGCAAGTCGGTACAATCCGGACAATCAAATTGCACTGTGATGGAGTCCGAATCGGACGCAAGTACATTAATACTGCGCGGTGTCGCCGCATAACTCGGTGCCACAGCAAGGGGTATAACGAAAAACGATAATAAGATGGTTACGATATGAAACTTTATAGATATTTCTCCCTCATTCTATCCGAAGCTCAAATAAGAATAATAATCTGTTAATAAAAAAATACCCACTTTGTATGATGTGTATTTTTTACACAAAACATGTTTGCATCAAAAAAGCAATAAAAAATTCTAATATTAACAAATTGATAACGATTCACATTCTCAATAAACATGAATAACCTTGCGCTGCAAGCAAAAAAACATTCTTTGCTTGTAGGCTTGGCTATGCTCTATGCTGGAAAACGATGCAGGATTATTAAAGAGAGAAGCAGCAGGGAGGAGGTGCGATGACAGGAGACACAAAGAAAACACCAGATGCTGTTTTCGGTGATATTGAAAAGAGTGGCAGAAGAGTGACAAAAAGGCCCTTTTCAGTTTTTGCCCTCTTCAACATAAAGCTTTACCCCATCACCGTCCTGAGCATGGAGAATAACATCTCCGGCTTGGGCAGCCTCAGGAGTATGCCCTCGAATTGTTGAAAAAGGAAAGACCACGGTTACTTTTTTACCCGTGGAAAGTCGCTCAAGGGTAATGAGTTTTTGCTTAGTGCTTTTATCCAGTTCGAGAAATCTTTTATCTGTATAGCCCTGCATAAAAAAATCATACACCAGAGAGGTGCAGATTGAGGCACCGTAGGTGATCTTAAAGTCACCCTTGACCGGTGTACTGTTCTTGTACAGAATGGGCAGGGCAAGCTGGAGTGCCTTATAGGCCCGGGCAGAGCCAAGGCAGAGATACCCGTCTGCATTGATAAGATCAGTAAAACTGTACTCCTTGATTGCATTTCCCTCTTGGACCACAATTGGTGGTAAGGTCTTTTGCCATGCTGTAGGTTCCCAACCTGTCCCACCAGATCGACGCATTTTTTCTACCATCATTTTGCGCATCTTAACAAAAAAATCGTAGTTGCTGTGCTGTTCATCCCCTTTCAGCTTTGGGGGACCAACTTGAATATTTGGGGCATTCTGGGCAGATGTAGCCATAGTAGCCATAGTAGCCATATTTTTCTGCATTATCTTTTGTCGTGCCTGCTCCATAGATGAAGGTAAAGGCGGTAAAGGTGTAAGGCGGTTTTGATCCTGTTGAGCATTTGCCTGCGCAAAGGAGATAACAGAGAAGGTAAAAGAGAAGATAACAGAGAAGATAAAAAGGAAGATACGATATCGGTTCATGGCAAAGTTCTTGTTGAGCTTTCAAGCTGTAGTTTGAGCTGTTTTGAGCAGCAATGGCTTATTCTTTTAAGATAAGCGTACTCGGCTGAAGCTGTTTTGGCAAGCAGGGTTTGCAGGCTCTTTAGGGCCGGTGCAAGGTATTGCCGAAAAAAGGGCTTTTTCCGTTGTTGACTGAGAAAGGCAAAGGCTCCTAGAATCTGTAGGTTGCGTTGCAAAGCCAAGACCAAATATTCCTGCTGAAATTGTTCACGATCATAGGGCAGCAGGCTGGTCAGGGCGGTAAAATAATGGTCCAGCAGGTCCTCCTGCACAGAGGCAGGCAGGGCAGCATAGGGATCAATGAGCAGGGAAGCCAAATCATAGGCCAAGGGACCAAGGCGGCCTGCCTGATAATCAATAAAATACACTTGATCTTGGTGAACCATGATGTTGCGGCTCTGGAAATCCCTGTGAAGAAAGAAGCTGGCCTGCGCTTGGGATGCCTTGTCCGCCAATGCCTGAAAATCCAGAGTTATTTTTTCCTTGTCAATATCTAGCTGAAGAAAGTCCTGGCATAAGGCTTGGAGGAAATACCCAGATTCCCGCTCCAGCATCAGAGGGCGGTCGTATTGTGGTGTATCCCAGCACCACGCCACATCAAAGCCTGCACAGCCTTGTACCTGCATCCGGGCAAGTTCTGTCACGGTTTGTCGATACAGGTCCATGACCTGTTCTGTTCTCTTTCCCTGTTGCTGCACCAGATCGTGCAATCGTTGATTTCCCAGATCTTCACAGACCAGCAGGCCGCTTTGCTCATCAAATCCGTACAGCTTTGGGACTGGAGCCTTGCAGGTCAAAAGATGTCTGCCAATATGCCACCCGGAAATGGCTTCTCGCAGGCCTATTGCGTCCATTGCGTCATCAGGGGGTGGGGCAATAGCCACAGCCTTTTTGCCATTTTGATGTGTATGTGTAATCCGGCAAAAGCGACGCAGAGAACCGTCCGGGGTCAGGGGGGTGATGTGGACATTGTCCTCTGACCAGTCCTCATCTGAACTGTCTGCGGCACTGAGGAGTTGACAGGCCTGTTGTATGAACTTTTTGCCCATAATCTTGCCCATAAGATTCATAAGATGAATAAGATTGTTTGCGACCCCAAAGGGGTTACCCTTTGCCTGTCCTGCGTAACCTTCGCCAGCGAAACCAAAAACCAAAACTGCTCAAAATCAACCCACCAGTAATGACCACATAGCGAGCCAGCACCACATCAATTTTAACCAAGGCAATGAGCATCAGCACAATGCCTATTCCAATCAACAGCCAATCCGTGACCACGGAAAAGGCATGATTCATTTTACGCATAAGCTCCTGTAATAAATCCATCACGTTCGCTCCACTGTATACATCAGAACCTCGCCCTGCTTCTGCACTGAAACAGTACGTCCATCATTTATCGCAACAACCCGATCTATCCGTTGGGCTATCTTCTGCTCAATAAGAAAACTGAATCGCTGTCCGCTCCGCATCTGTTGCAGACGTAACCTTACGTCCTTAAAACCCTTTCAGCAATCACCGCAATAGTCTAGCAGCTCTGCCCGTTCTTCTGTATTTTTATTCACATATTCCGCCATAACCAGTCTCACGCTGTTACCTGTTCTCCTGTGGCTTTTTTTCCTGACCCCACGGCCTGACCACAATGGTGGAAATGGAGTTTTTCGGTGATCCGTCAATAATCTTATCTGAATAGGTCAGGTAAACCAAGGTGTTGCGTTGGGGATCATAAAAACGCACTACCTGCAATTTTTTAAACAGGAGAGAGGTGGATTTACGAAACACCCGATCCCCATCGCTTTTTCCATTCATCACATCTTTGGGCAAGACAATGGGACCCGTTTGACGACAGGCAATGGAGGCATCTGAGGTGTCTTCGGCCAGCCCTACAGTTCCTCGAATACCACCGGTTTTGGCCCGGCTTAGATAGCAGGTTGCTCCCTTGATATCTGGGTCATTAAACGCCTCAATGATGATTTTATCATTGGCCCCGATAAGCTTAAATGTGGTGCTAACCTCGCCTACAATTTCGGCGTGAGCAACGGTCGCAACTGTCGCAACTGTTGTAACGCTTGCCATAGTTGTCATAAGGAGGACCATCAACACAGCCCCCTGTGTAACCCCTTTTCCTATCGCTGTTCTCAGCATATTTTCCTTTTTTCCTTTGCATGTTTTTTGGGTTATCGGCCTGCCTGCATTCGATTCACCGCACTGAGTAATGCCTTGACTGAGGAGACAATGATATCCGTATCCTCGCCAGCTCCCCACCACCCTTCCCGACTCCCATTCTCTCGCCTATCCAACAGCTCAATATAGGTGACAGCTTTGGAAGAGGCTCCCTTGGTCAGGGAATGCTCATCATAAGAGTTCAGGGTAAAATCCAGCGCTGTTTGCTCGTTCAGGGCTGCACACATAGCGTCCAAAGGTCCGTTTCCCTTGCCCTGGAGATTCTGTTCTTTGTCGCCAATAATCATTACAGCTTCAATAACAGCTGAGGAGATTTCCTCGTGCCGGTCAATATGACGTTTTACCACATTAAAGGCTTTCAGTCTGTAATAACCGTCCTCACGCAGATATTCACGTTCAAACACATCGTACACTGCCTTGCTGGATAATTCATCCCCTACCTTTTCTGATTCTGCCTGCACCACCCGTCCAAAACCAGGCTGCATATTCTTAGGTAACTTATAACCGAACTGCCGGTCCATAATATAGGCTGCCCCACCCTTGCCAGATTGACTGTTAATACAGATAATTGATTCGTAAGAACGGCCCACATCTTCCGGGTCAATAGGCAGATACGGCACAGCCCAGATACCGGTTGCATCCTCGGCCACGGCATCCATGCCCTTGCTGATGGCATCCTGATGGGAACCGGAAAAGGCCGTATAGACCAGATCACCGGCATAAGGATGACGAGGATGGACCGGCAAATCAGTACAGCGTTTGTAAACACTTGTCACCCGATTAATATTGGAAAAATCCAGTTTCGGGTTCACGCCTTGACTAAACATATTCAGGGCTAAGGTGATAATATCCACATTACCAGTACGTTCACCGTTACCGAATAAGGTCCCCTCAACACGATCCGCTCCAGCCATCAGAGCGAGTTCTGTTGCAGCGACAGCACTGCCTCGATCGTTATGGGCATGAAGACTGATCAGGGCGCAATCACGGTTTTTTATATGCCGGCCAAACCACTCGATCTGATCGGCATAGATATTGGCCGTGGCCATTTCCACGGTTGCAGGCAGATTCACCACCATTGGACGTTCTGGGCTGGGTTCCCATACATCCATGACTGCTTCACAGATCTCTAGGGCAAAGTCCAGCTCGGTACCGGTAAAACTCTCAGGTGAGTACTCATAACGAATATCACCGGCAAAGCGTTCTGCCTCTTCTCGAATAATCTGAGCACCTTGGACACCAAGCGCAATAATATCCTTTTGCTCCATTTTAAACACCACCTCTCGCTGTAATGTAGAAGTGGAGTTGTACAGGTGAACTATTCCCCTTTTTGCGCCCTGCAAGGCATCAAAACTCTTGCGAATTAAATGCTCACGGGCCTGGGTCAGTACCTGCACAGTGACATCATCTGGGATCAGATTATCGTTAATCAATAGCCGGAGAAAATCAAACTCTACCTTAGAGGCTGCGGGAAAGCCAACTTCAATCTCCTTAAAACCGATATCAACAAGTAGTTGAAAAATCTCTAGCTTCTGCTCCACATTCATGGGCTGACGCAGGGCTTGATTGCCGTCACGGAGATCAACAGAACACCAGAGCGGTGCTTGGGTGATGGTCTTATCGGGCCAGGTACGATCTTTCAACGGCACCCTCGGGTAGGGACGATACTTCTTTAATTTATCAGCCTGCATGTTCGTATCCTCTTTGCAATTTTTAACGACCCAATGAATGGAAGGAATTGCCGGGTTCGATCCTTGGGTTGGAATTGATTCTGGAAAAAACAAAAAAAGCCACGGTTCATGCGCTGAACCGTGGCTGATGGATCAAATATTGTTTCTGATAGTCAGAACAAACCTCGTCCTTTCACCACAGTTGCGCTGTGCAGCCCACGTAGAAGAACTAGGGTGCCAAGGAGTTCTGTTAATATCATTATGCTGTGTATCCTGATTTTGTTACTGTTCATATTATCCCCATATTAAATCGGGCGGGCTATTTGTCAAGAGATAATTCAATAAAATGCAATATCGCAGCTAAAATTTTTCCAAAATCTCCTCGGATATTGCACGCCGAGTTCACCGCCTTTTTTGATTGGCTCTACAACGCCATAGTCGAGCAGCCCAGAAGATCGGAGGAACACTCATTGCCCACAATGTTCGTTATTAAATGGCGTCATGGCGAAAAACTGGTACCAAAGCATTGGTTTACCTGATATATGTTTTCAGCACCTTCTCGCCCTGCTCTGCTCCGGCTTTGGTCAAGAACATTGCCAACAGCCGATCAAACTGTTCCTGAGTCGGTGCTTTATCCTGATACTGCTCAAGCTTGTTCACGATCAGGTCAGCATCATACAGCACCTTGAAATTCACTGTTTCCTCATTCCGGGGCGCATGATGATGGCCGATAATATCGCAGACCTCATCTATCAGTTCCGACTCGGCCTTGAGTTGCGTCAGGATTTCCCGAGCCACCGGCGGGCCTTCGCTGTGCTGGTAGCGTGCTGCTGAGGAGTTAAATTTTCGCTCCGCTTCCCGTATGCCAATATCATGGAGATAGGCAGCAGCCATAATCACCATCATGTCTCCATTTCCTTCTGCTCTGGCAATGATCTCAGCCTGTTCTGCCACCGCCTCAGCATGACGAATACGTCGGGTATCTTCACCAAAATATTTGCGCATGGCAAGGACGACCCGATCTCTGAAAAATTCACCCTGTACTTGGACTATTTCTGGCGATAAAGAGCCAAGGCATTGTTCTGCATGGGGACAGTAGGAGGCACAACCAAAATCAATTTTTGGATTCAGCACCCTGTGTCCACAGTTGCGACAGGTCTGCTGACTGTCGTCCTTAAAAAATTCCACTGCCTGACCGCATTTGGGGCAGTTGCTTTCAAATACATCCTCGCCACTCCAATAACGGCTGTCTTGTCCCGGACATTGCATGATATTCTCCTTTTCCCGTTCTGTAGGGACACGGCATGCCGTTGCCCCTACGGATCGTTATCCCAAAATAGCCTGTAAATCCTCTTCCGGTGTTGCCGCAACCGGCTTAATGTCAAACGTTGCCACCAGAAAATCAAGAATCGCCGGGCTGATAAAGGCGGGCAAGGAAGGTCCGAGGCGAATATCCTTGATACCGAGATAGAGCAGGGTCAGCAGGATAGCAACGGCTTTCTGCTCGTACCAGGAAATAATCATGGACAGAGGCAGATCATTGACCTCGCACTCAAAGGCCCCGGCCAAGGCCACAGCAATCTGGATGGCAGAATAGGCATCATTACACTGACCAATATCAAGTAAACGGGGAATCCCTCCAATATCTCCAAGATCCTTGTCAAAGAAACGAAATTTACCACAGGCCAAGGTCAAGACCATGCAGTCTTTCGGCACCTGCTCAACAAATTTGGTAAAATAATCCCGTCCCGGCTTGGCACCGTCGCAACCGCCGACCAGGAAAAAATGCCGGATGTCCTTATTCTTCACCGCCTCAATCACCTTGTCAGCAACTCCAAGCACGGCATTGCGGGCAAAACCAACCATCACCGAGCCGTTATCTGCATCATCCTGCCAGCCGTCCATAGCCAGGGCCTTGTCGATCACCGGGCTGAAATCTTTCTCCTCAATATGGGCGACTCCGGGCCAGCCCACCAGACCAGTAGTAAAGATCCGATCTTTGTACTCATCTTTGGGCTTCTGGATACAGTTGGTAGTGAAAAGAACCGGTCCAGGAAAATGTGGGAGTTCCTTATGCTGATTCTGCCAGGCCGTGCCAAAATGTCCATAAAAATGTTCGTATTTTTTCAGTTCAGGATAGCCATGACAGGGCAGCATCTCACCGTGAGTATAGACATCAATGCCCTTGCCCTCGGTCTGCTTGAGGAGCAGTTCAAGGTCGCACAGATCATGTCCTGTAATCAGGATACATTTATTCTTGCGATGCCCCAGCGGTACTGAAGTGGGTACCGGATGACCGTAGGTTCCGGTATTGGCCGCATCAAGCAGCTCCATTGCCCGCAGATTCATTTCACCGGCTTTCATGGCCACAGGTACGCAGTCAGGAATGGTCAAGCCCTCAGCCAGCAGAGCAGACAGGGCTTCGTACATAAAGCCAGCAATGGCAGGATCATTCTGACCAAGAAGAGCAGCATGGTCAGTATAAGCGGCAATACCTTTCAGTCCATACAAAAGAGTCTGCTTGAGGGAACGAATGTTTTCATCGCTGTCCAGATTGGGGATAAATTGGAGTTCAGCTCCCTGTTCCGCCAGACCAGCTACAGAGTCTGCCGGGGTAAACGCTGCTGCCGGATGGGCAAAATCCACTGTTCCGCCTGCTTTGGCAACTTGAGCCTTCAAAGAATCACGCAGCTCAACCACCGTATTGATCAGCACAACAAAACGTTCCGGATCAAAATTTACATTGGTCAAGGTGGCAAAGATCGCCTCCATAGTGAAACGATCAATCGCCTCATCAATGATTCCCTGTTGCCGTGCTTCATGGGCAAACAGCGACATACCGCAAAGAGCATAGATCAAGACATCTTCGAGATCTGCAACTTCTTCGTTTTTGCCACAAACGCCCACAGTGGTGCAGGCACTTCCCTTGGCTGTTTGTTCGCATTGATTGCAATACATAGTTACTCTCCATGATATATAGGTTATGCTACTTTTTTTATTGTGTTAAATCCTTTAGTCTGTCTGAACTATATAACGAATATTTTTTCTCTACCTTGACCTGTATCAAAAAATACAAACAATCTTATTTTGAGGGAATAAAAACGTGTTCAACAAAAAACAACTCCTGAATCAATCTATCTTATTCAAAGGACTCTCTCCAGCCCTGCTTGAACAAATTGCCGATCTGGCATCAATTAAAAAATTTCAGCGGGGTGAATCAATCTTTTTTGAAGGAGATAAGGCAACTGGTTTCTACATGGTCGGACAAGGCAGGGTAAAAATTTACAAGATGTCACTGGACGGCAAAGAGCAGATTCTCCACATCTTTGGCCCTGGCGAACCCTTTGGTGAAGTACCGGTTTTTCATGGCAGACCCTTTCCTGCCAATGCCATCAGTATTGAGGCGTCAACCATGTTGTTTTTTCCTCGGCAGAGATTTATTGAGCTGATCAACAGCACGCCATCGCTGGCCCTTTCCATGCTGGCGGTCCTCTCCATGCGTTTGCGCCGTTTTGCCGCTCAGGTAGAAAGCCTCTCCCTCAAAGAAGTCCCAGCACGTTTGGCTGCACACCTTATTTACCTTACTGAGGAACAGAATAATACCAGTATGGTCAGGCTTGATATTCCCAAGGGCCAGCTTGCAAGTCTGCTGGGGACCAGCCCTGAAACTCTGTCCAGGATTTTTACAAAGATGAGCAATGAAGGGATAATCAGGGTGAAGGGAAAAGAGATTGAGCTGCTGGAATACCAAATCCTCTTAGAGCGGTAGAACGATAAAGCGGTAGCTTGAGGTAGCTTGAACAGTCATCTCTTGAATACACTATAAGCTCTATAAGCTCTATAAGCTGCTTGCTCCTGCTGTCATGACTCTTTTGCGGAGCGATTCAGCATCATGGTTATTCACTACTTGGCGCACCAAGATATCTTCCAGGCTCACTGGTCTTCCATAAAAGGCATTATTTAATGCACGCTGAGGAGTGATGATCGATCCGGTAAGAGATACACCACTGATAATTCCCATCATAGATCGAGCAAAGGCCAAGATATCAGCGGAACGAGCTGACAGGGGAGATGGAGACTGTTGTGAGGGTTTACTCTTCATGTTCGGAACGTTACTCAATGTCCCTGCTGCCACTACAATGCTTGAGTTAATTGTAAACTGAGACAAGAGCATGGCCTGCATCCCCTGCTCTGTCATAATCAACAGGATGATCTCTGAGGCATCTGCCCCTATTTGCAAGCCTGTTGACACGGAATCTATGGTATAGAATCCAGGATAGCTCCACTTCCCAGCTATGGGATCTTGGGCAAGCAACACGCCAGAGCCACCAGAACTTCCTATCAAAAAGTCCCCCCTGAAGAGCTGGGGAACAATGAACACACCGCACGCTTTCTTGATATATTTTTGAAACAACTTTATATTTGGGTCTTCTAAAAAATCAACGAGCAGTTTATCGCTTTGCGCAACCAACTCCTTGGCTGCAAGCATGTCCTGTGAGTCTGACGACTGGTATGACGACTGCGATATATTGTTGCATAATGCCCAAGCAGGAGCGTGCAGGAAAAGAAGAGAGCAAAAAATAAGGTTAAAAAAAACAAAACGTGGTATCGTTTTTAAAGCCCTCTTCTCTTGAAGAGCAACTGACCGGTTGAAAAGAAATGACCGGCCATCTGTGTACAGCTTAATCAGCTTCAAAGAAATATTCTTTTTCAGCCTGACATTTAGGACAGACCCAGTCATCGGGCAGATCTTGAAATGCGGTTCCTTCAGCAATATCGTTGTCAGGATCTCCCTCTTCTGGATCATAGATATAACCGCACGGGCATTCATACTTCTGCATTCTTTGTTCCTCCTGTTAAAAAAATGAATAGAAATAGTCATCAACAATACTTGAACAATACGTTGTACGATATTTTGTATCATACCTGGTACAATTAAAAGATGAGTATAATGAACCTGACAGTATTGCGCAAGAAAAAGCCTCTGTTTTCTCTGTGACCCAAAAAAAAACGTTTCCGCACCTGCTTACACCGGTATTTTATCCAAAATCGCCTTTTTTCTCCTTGACAAAACAGGGTGCCATAGAGTCTATTTACTATCTTTTTAGAATAATCTGATAATCATTTATCATTGTTTGTATACGGGGCAAGAGCTTGCAGAGATATAGTAGGCGCTTTCAATTTCTTTTTGAAAACGCTTGTGGTAGATGGTAGATACACCCACCTTTAATGAGGTGCAACTTATAACTATTTATAAGAAAAATAGTATCGGAGGAAGAATATGTATGCCATAGTACGTACCGGCGGAAAACAGTATCAGGTCGCAGCCGGTGATACTTTACGGGTAGAAAAATTGCAAGGCGAGGTCGGTGACACAGTAGAATTCTCTGATGTTTTACTGGTTGCAGATGGAGAAAATATCCGCATTGGAACTCCCGCAGTTGAAGGTGCCAAGGTCGTTGCAAAAATCGTTGAGCAGGGCAAAGCAAAAAAAGTACTTGTCTTTAAGAAAAAGAAACGAAAGGGATATCGCGTTCTTCGTGGTCATCGCCAGCTTTTCACCGCTCTGAGCATTCAGGAGATCATGTAAGTAAGTCACCCACACGGTGCCTTCGGCATGCATTCTGACCCCTCATTTTTATTTACTTTATCTGGAGAGAACTCATGTCACATAAAAAGGCAGGCGGTAGTTCAAGAAACGGTCGCGACAGTGCAGGACAGCGGCGTGGAGTCAAACGCTTTGGCGGACAGAGCGTGACAGCAGGCAGCATTATTGTTCGTCAGCTCGGTACCAAAATCCATCCTGGTAGCAATGTGGGATGTGGACGTGACTACACCCTGTTTGCCAAGGTGGATGGCGTGGTCACCTTTGAAAAGTTTGGCAAAAACCGCAAGCGGGTTTCTGTTTATCCGGTAACTAACGGATGTTCTGACTCCTGCTCCTGTACCCAGGCCCAACAAGCACAACAGGGCGGAGCTGATTGCTGATTGTCCTTGAAGCAAAACATGCCAGAAGTATCAACCCGGTGCCTTTTTGGTGTCGGGTTTTTTTTTGCTCAGACTTGCCCTTGAAAGGGGGCTATTTTTAGAATAATATTGTAAACAAGAGAACATAATGGGTTTTGTTGACGAAGTAAAATTTTTCGTAAAGGCCGGTGACGGTGGCAATGGCTGCGTCAGTTTTCGGCGAGAAAAATTTATTCCCAAGGGAGGACCAAATGGAGGCGATGGCGGACGAGGCGGCTCAGTCCTTCTTGAAGCTGATGCCCGCAAACATTCCCTGATAGACTTCCGCTATCGATCTCATTTTAAAGCAGAACGGGGCGGCAACGGGCAAGGCAGTGATAAACACGGGCGGAGTGGCAAGGATACGATTATTTACGTCCCTCCTGGTTCTGTGGTTAAAGATGCTGCAACAGATCAAGTGGTAGCTGATCTCACCCAAGCTGGTCAACAGTTTATCGCTGCGCAGGGAGGCCAAGGCGGTTTTGGTAATGCCCGTTTTGCCACCTCAACAAATCGAACCCCACGCAAGGCGACCCCTGGTGTTCCTGGTAAAGAGTTCTGGCTCAAAATTGAACTCAAGCTGTTGGCTGATGTGGGGTTGATCGGACTGCCCAATGCAGGAAAATCCACCCTGCTGTCCAGACTGTCTGCGGCCAATCCCAAGGTTGCCCCCTACCCCTTTACCACCCTGACGCCGCAACTCGGCGTTCTCCATTTAAAATTTATGGAACCCTGTATTATTGCCGATATTCCCGGCCTGATTCAAGGGGCAAGCCAAGGTGTTGGACTGGGGCATCAATTTCTTCGCCATGTGGAACGAACCAGTATTCTGCTCCACCTTATTGACGCTGCCAGCGAAGGTGATCAGCCTGTACAGGATTATCAGGTTTTGGCAGCAGAACTTGCGGCCTATAATAAAGATTTGCTCAAGTACACGCATCTTGTGGTTCTGAATAAAATCGACTGCCTTGATGAGGACAGGGTCGAAGAACTCCGGCTCCTCTTTCAGGAACTCGGGATTGAGATTTTGGCCCTTTCCGCTCAAGAGAACATCGGGATACAGAGGCTCAAGGAACTGCTTGGCGATCTTCTGGAAGAGCAACGAGCCACAGCCTCAGAAAAAACAGAGAAAAAAGAGAAAAAAGAGGAGGAAGGAAGGCTATGACGTTCCAGCTTCCTCGGGATGATGGTCTCTATTACCGCCAAACCCTGTTTAATCAGGCCAAGACCGTGGTCCTCAAGGTGGGCAGTGCTGTCCTGACCACAGCAGACGGCCTCAACATTGACTTTATTGATACGCTCTGTGATCATATTGCCTTTCTTCGCAACAGTGGCCGAGAGGTTATCCTGGTCAGCTCCGGCGCTGTGGCTGCTGGCAGAAAACGCCTTCAGGTGCATCGTCAGCCAGGAGAACAACTTCGTGTTAAGCAGGCCCTGGCCGCTGTGGGGCAAGGACTCCTGATGCAGGCGTATGAACAACGTTTTGCCCGCCATAATAACCAGCAGGTCGCCCAGATCCTCCTCACCCATACCGATCTTTCCCAACGTGACCGCTATCTCAACGTCCGCAACACCATCCTGACCCTGTTTGAATTTGGGATTGTTCCTATTATCAATGAAAACGATACAGTTTCTGTGCAAGAACTGCGTTTTGGTGACAACGACACCTTGGGTGCTTTGATTACCAATATGATCGGAGCAGATATGTACATCATGCTGACCGATGTCAACAGTCTGTACACGGCAAATCCGGCAACAGATCCCACAGCCCGACCTGTGTACACTGTTGCGGCTATTGACAGCCAAATAGAAACTATGGCAGGCAACACCAGCAGCACCTTGGGAACCGGTGGTATGCAATCAAAAATCAGAGCAGCCAAGATGGTTGCTGCCTGTGGCAGGAGTTCGTTTATTGGGCCAGGACGCCATAAAAACGTACTCAACGAACTGTTTTCCGGCGACATGGTTGGCACCTTTTTTCTGCCAGAGCAGGGCAAGACGATTAAAGGGAAAAAACATTGGATCGCCCATGTGCTGCGACCATCTGGCACCCTGTATCTGGATAGCGGAGCCTGCCGAGCCATTGTTGAACGGGGCAAGAGCCTGCTTCCTTCAGGAATCACCCAGATTGAAGGGGATTTTGAGGTTGGAGCCTCAGTGCAGTGTCGTTGTCCTGGCGGACAAGTGGTAGCGGCTGGCTTAACCAACTATACCTCAGCAGATTTGAAGAAAATACGAGGAAAAAAGAGCGCAGAAATTTTTGATATTCTTGGATTTTGCGACAGTGACGAGATTATCCATCGAGATAACTTGGTCCTCTTTGACTAAGAGTTCAGCGAGTTCAATCTGTAAAAAACTTTTTTTAAGGGAAAAGATATGAGACTGCAATGGGATCAACAAAAATACAGCACAGGTTTTGCTCATATTGATCAACAGCATAGTGAGCTGTTTGAAGGGGTCAACGGCCTGATCCTCTTTCTCAAAGAGTCATCACCAAAAAAAGATCGGGAAAATATTGAGAAGATTCTTGAAATGCTCGATTTTTTAGCTGAATATGCGCAGCAACACTTTCAGGATGAAGAGGCAATTTTTGAAAAATACAACCACCCGATGAAGGATGTCAACAAAGAAGAACATCAACTCTTTCTTGAAAAATACGTGCATTACCAAGAAAAACTTCAGGCAAAGATAGAACAGCAACGACTCACCCGCGGAGTATTGATCCAAATTCATATCTTTCTGCAATCCTGGCTGGTCAAACACATCCTCAAGGTCGATACTCACTTACGTGATTGTGTAGAACAGGCTGAGGAGCAGGTCATTGAGTATGACATGGCAGCAGGCAAGGGAGTGTTTTCCCGGTTTCTTTCCTTTTTTAAACGGGATCAAGATGAGTAGATGAGTAGGCTGTTTCTCGTTTTTTGCCAATCAGGTTTTCTCTGTCGATCAGTCAGATGTTTCGTGCGAATCGCACTTTTGATTTAATTGATCTTTTGGGTAGTTATTGTGATGGTGTTAGGAAGGCGATACTCCTTACTGCCTATTTTATTCTGAATAAAACAATCTTGTGCAACTGTCCAACACGCAACATCCTGTCCCAACCAACCGGCCATCAGGGTTTTCGGTACAGATCGAGGGGATCTTATTACTGGCTCTGTTCCTTATCGCCCTGACTGCTCTTTCTGTCTTAAATCGAAAAATTCCGACATGTAAGGGATATGTCAACGACTATGCCAATATGATCAGCGGCCCAGTCAAAGCGAAGCTTGAGCATACCTTGAAAGCTTTTGACCGCACTGATTCAACCCAAATAGCGATACTCACGGTAGAATCCTTGGGGGGAGATTCTCTGGAAGACTTGAGTGTCCGGGTGGCAAAAAAATGGGGCATCGGCCAAAAGGAAAAAGATAATGGCGTACTGCTGCTGGTGGCGAAAAAAGAACATCAAGTGCGGCTGGAAGTCGGTTATGGTCTGGAAGGAGTGCTAACCGATCGGCTTGCCAAAAGAATTATTGATAATATAATCACTCCCTATTTTAAGTCCGGTCAATTTGATCAAGGGATTGAGGCCGGGGTAAGGGCTGTGATCCAGGTGACCCGAGGCAAATTTAAGGCTGATCAAAGGTCATCTCAACGTGATGAGCCTTTGTCGTTGCTTCTCTATCTTTTTTTGATCGGTATTTTTATTTATTTTCTGGACAAAGTATCCAGCAAATGGGGGATAGATGCCAGTGATATTGAGAGCAGTAGCAATACATTTGGAGGTTTTGGTGGCGGCAGGTTTGGCGGCGGCGGTGCTTCAGGAGGCTGGTAAGTCTGTACCCGGTGTTGCAACACCGGGCTATCCAGATATCCTCGCCCTGAAGGAGCGATCAATAATAGCCCACCGTTGTAACGATGGGCGGCGCAGGTGGGAGACGCAAGTTCTTTCGATGCTGAGTCGACTGCCCCTTACTGCCCCCTACTGCCTATTCAACGCCTGAATCTGTAAACGCAGGGAGTTAAGGCGAATAAAACCACCCGCATCAGCCTGATCATAGACAGCATCCTCTTCAAAGGTGGCATGGGCCTCAGAGTACAGGGAGTTGTCGGATTTACGACCCACTGGGATACAGTTGCCCTTATAGAGCTTGAGGCGAACCGTGCCGTTGACGGTCTTCTGGCTCTCGTCCATTGTTTTTTGCAGCATCTCCATTTCCGGGGCAAACCAGAACCCGTTATAGATCAGCTTGGCATATTCCGGTATTAAGCTGTCCCGGATGCGCAGGACTTCCCGATCCAAGGTAATGGTTTCCAGATCCCGATGCGCTGCCCGCAGGATGGTGCCGCCCGGTGTCTCATAGACCCCGCGTGATTTCATGCCCACAAAACGGTTTTCCACCATATCCAGCCGTCCAATGCCGTTTTCACCGCCTAGCCGGTTAAGCTCAGTAAACAGCTCCACCGGCCCTAACCGCTCCCCGTTAATAGCGACTGGATTACCCTGCTCAAAATCCATCTCAATATAGGTTGGTTTGTCCGGGGCCTTTTCCGGGGACACGGAAAGCTTGAACATATCCTCTTCCGGCTCATTCCAAGGGTCTTCCAGGATGCCCCCCTCAAAGCTGATATGGAGCAGGTTCTCATCTGAACTGTAAGGATTTTTCTTGGTTGTGGGAATCGGAATATCGTGTTTCTTGGCAAAGGCAACCAACTTTTTCCGGGAGTTGAGATCCCAGAACCGCCAAGGCGCAATGATCTGTAACTTTGGATTCAGAGCCAGATACCCCAGCTCAAAACGCACCTGATCGTTGCCCTTGCCCGTGGCTCCGTGACTGACAGCGTTTGCCCCTTCTTGCGCTGCAATACGAACCTGTTCTTTGGCAATAATGGGACGGGCCAGCGAGGTGCCGAGAAGATAGGACCCTTCGTAGATTGCATTGGCACGAAAGGCAGGAAAGATATAGTCACGGACAAACTCCTCCCGCAGATCGGAAATAATTACCTTTTCCGCACCCGTGGCCATGCCCTTTTCTCGGACTGCTTCCCAGTCTTCTGTTTGACCAACATCAGCAGAGTATGCAATGATGGGGCATTCGTATTCTTCAGCCAGCCATTTGAGAATGACTGAGGTGTCTAATCCGCCAGAATAGGCAAGTACTATTTTGTTTACGCTCATAATATGTGTTGTTTATTTTGTGTAGGATTGTGTAGGGGCGATCCTTGTGATCGCCCTTGGTTGATATTTATCACCATTGGTGATCGAATCGGGCAAGACGAATGATTATTCGTCCCTACAAGGAATTTTTCCCTCAGATTCACGCCGGATCACACCATCCCGTTAATGGTATATTCTAGGATAGCCTTATGGATGTGCATTTTATTTTCTGCTTGATCAAAGGCCACACTGTGTGGGCCTTCTAAAACTTCTTCGGTTATTTCTTCCTCCCGATGGGCAGGCAGGCAGTGCAGGACAATGGCATTATCCGCTGCATGGGCGAGCAGAGAGGCATTGAGCTGATAGGGCTGAAAAACAGCCAGTCGTTTTTTTGCCTCATCTTCCTGCCCCATAGAGGCCCAGACATCAACGTTGACAACATCTGCATCCTGTATGGCTTTTTGGGGATCTCGAAGCAGAGTAATCGGCTGTTTTCCCTGTTGTTGAGCAGCCTTGAGGATGGTCGGATCAGGATCATATCCGGTTGGGCAGGCAAGGGTCAAAGAAAAACCCAGCACAGAGGCTGCCTGAATCCAAGAGTTGGCCATGTTGTTACCATCGCCGATCCAGGTAATTTTTAACTCGCTGGGATCGCCTTTTTGCTCAATCACGGTCATAATATCAGAGAGAATCTGACAGGGATGATGAAGGTCAGTCAGGGCATTGATCACTGGAACAGCAGAAAAATGAGCCAGTTCTTCTACCACCTCTTGACCAAAGGTCCGAACAACAAGCGCATCAACATAACGGGCTAAAACCCGGGCTGTATCTTTCAGCGGTTCTCCACGGCCCAGTTGACTTTCCTTGGCTGACATAAAGATCACTTGACCGCCCATCTCGTACATAGCCGCTTCAAAGGAGACCCTGGTTCGTGTTGAGGGTTTTTCAAAGAGCATGCATATCTTCTTTCCGGCAAGCTGTTGATGCCGGAGACCGTTCTGAGCTTCTTTTTTAAGTACTGCTGCCCGGTCAAGAAAGGCTTGTAGTTGCGTTTGGCTAAAATCCTGTAATGCGAGTAAATGGGTATTCATAGTAATATTTATCTTGATGTTCAAAAAGCAGGCTGGCAGGAACGTCCTCCTCTGCCTGTGCCGAACAGGACAACAGAACACAGGCTTTTGCGCCCAAAAATAATTGATATAAAAAAAACACCACTTTTGCAAAGTAATTCTGCTGTACACTCCATAAATTATTTTTTTCGCCAATCAGGATGAGATAAGCATGCGATTAAAATCTTGACAGGTTTACAGAAAAGTACTCTCTTTGATATGTTATTGCCCTTCCCTGTCGTGGAAAGAAAAAGAGGGATCAAACTTTTTTGTCGGAGAATACAAGAAATAATGACTGTTCAAAAAAAAATGCACCTGACCAGCCTTGGCTGTCCCAAAAATTTGGTCGATTCTGAGATAATGCTCGGCCTGCTTGAGCTTGAAAATTATAGTACAGTGGAAGATCCGGCTGAGGCCGAGTTGTTGCTCATCAATACTTGCGGTTTTATTCGGCCAGCAGTGGAAGAGGCTGTGGACAAGATCCTTGAGCTTGCAGAGTATACGCAGGATGATCCCACTAAAAAGTTAGTGGTTACTGGCTGCATGGTGCAGCGGTATGGCAAAGAACTGCAAAAAGAACTCCCAGAAGTAGATATTTTTGTTGGGATTGATGAGGAAAAAAACATTGCATCTCTTCTTACAGAGCGTACAGAAAGTATAGAAAGTACAGAGAAAAGACCTGACACGCCCTTGCTCTTTTTGCATCAACCGTCTACCTATCTTGCTGATAGCCATGCGCCGCGCAGATTGGCAACACCCTTTTTTCGCAGTTATTTAAAGATAACTGAGGGGTGTAATAACCGTTGTACCTACTGCATGATTCCGGCGATTCGGGGTGATTTACGGAGTCGGTCTGTTCAGGATCTGCTTGTTGAGGCAAAGAGTTTGGAGCAGAAAGGGGTAAAGGAACTCTCCCTGATTGCTCAGGATCTGACCGCCTACGGTGATGATTTTAGTGGTCATCTTGTTAAATCTGGAGCAAAAGATAAAAAAGATAACCTTGTTACCTTACTGCGCCAACTCCTTGCGCAGACAGATATTCCCTGGTTCCGTCTGCTCTATCTGTACCCTTCTTCGGTCTCTGCGGAACTGCTTGAACTGATGGCAGAGCAACCCCGTATTCTGCCCTACCTTGATATCCCTTTTCAGCATGTCAGTGATCCGGTTCTCCAACGCATGGGGCGTCGTTATGGACAACAGGAACTGGAACAACTCATCTCCATGATTCGTCAAATTTTACCTAACTGTGCCTTGCGTACCACGATGATGGTCGGTTTTCCCGGTGAAACAGAAGATGATGTACACAAACTGCTTGACTGTTTGCAACGATGGCAAATAGATCATCTGGGCGTTTTTCCCTATGAGGCTGAACAGGGTTCTGTTGCCGCTGACTTTGCTGGACAGGTGGACAAGGAGAGAGGGGAGGAACGTTTTGCTCGGGTTATGGCATTACAGGCAGAGATAAGTACACAGCAGCTCAAGCAGTATGTGGGCAAAAAAGAGCCTGTGCTGGTAGAAGGTGTGAGTCAGGAAACCGATTTACTCTTGGAGGGACGTACCAGGTATCAGGCTCCGGATATTGATGGCTGTGTCTTGATTAACGATGGAACAGCACGCCCCGGTGATATCCTTACAGTGGAAATCACCGAGACCCATACCTATGATCTGGTTGGTAGAATTATACACTAGCATACATAGCATACATAGCATACATCTGCCGACCAAAGAAAAGAGGAACGCCTACTTTTTCTTTTTCTTGGCCCTGCTCTTCTTTTTGTTCTTTTTTAACTTTGCCTCTGCATCCACCCGTTCCCGTAGATCTTTACCCACTTTAAAAAAGGGCAACTTCTTTGGGGCAACGCTGATTTTTTCTCCTGATTTTGGGTTACGACCTGTGTAGGCTCCGTACTGTTTGACTGTAAAACTTCCGAATCCACGTATTTCAATGGAGTCGCCCTCAACCAAGGCATTACTCATTGCATCAATAATGGTCTTGGTGATAGCTGCTGTTTCGCGTACGGGCAGATCAATTTTTTCGGCTAATGCCTCAATAAGTTCCGATTTATTCATACCTTCTCCTATTTAGAGCGGGGCCTAGAGCTCATGCTACAAGGCCGAGAGTTCATGTTAAATGAGTAGAAACCATTAAATATCATTACTATTAATCTTAGTTAATCAGGTATAGTTCTGAATGTAAAGAGGATATTTAATTTTTTTACAAAAAAAGTTTCTTAAGGTCATTTTTAACCAAAAAACGGTATGTTCCCTCGGAAAGATTTCCTATGTGTAATCTGCCATAGGCAGTTCGTTTTAAACGAATAACCGGGTATCCAACTGCCTGAAACATCTTTCGCACCTGTCGTTTCTTGCCCTCATGAAGTATGATCTCAACCACCGTGGCATCTTTCTTTTTTTTCAGGATACGAAGCTGGGCAGGCCAAGTTTTTATATTGTCAAGGACAATACCTTGCTCAAGCCTTTGCAGGTCTGCTTTTTTCGGAAATCCTCGAACCGTTGCCTGATATGTTTTTTTGACCTCATATCGGGGGTGAAGAACCTGATTGGTCAAGGCCCCGTCATTGGTTAAGAGGAGCGCACCTTCGCTGTCCAGATCAAGCCGGCCCACAGGAAAGAGCCGTTCCTTGATATCAGGGAGCAAATCTGTAACAATGGGGCGGCCTTGAGGATCGGAAAGGGTGGTGACATAGCCTCTCGGCTTATGGAGGAGGACGTAGACCTTTTTTTCTTCCTGCAAAGGCTTGCCGTCCACAGTGATCACAGCCTGTTGAGGGTCAACCTTGAGACCCGGCTGAGTGACTGTTGTGCCGTCCACCTTGACCCGACCTTGGGCGATATATTCTTCTGCCTTGCGCCGGGAACAGATCCCGGCATGAGCGATGACTTTTTGTATTCGTTCCATGTTTCGCATATATTCTACAGCAACGACGGCGGGATTGGAGTGGAAACAGGTGTCAGTGGGCGAGGTTCATCTGTCTCGCATACAAGGCGAAGGTTGATCTGCACAAATCCTGTTTCGTCATAGTCAAGCGGCTGGACAGTGTGAAACTCTTGTTCGCTTTTTCCGGTCAGACCGGTTCCACCGGCTTTCATTCTTTGACGACACATTCGGAGTATTTGTGGAGAGCTTCGATTAACTTTAACTTTTTTTTCCGGCTTAAAAAGGACGGTTATCAAGCCAAGTTTTTCAGAACAGACTAACTCTGCCTTTTTTGCTTCACCTGTTCCTGCTTTGTAAAACGTAAAGCAGCCCGTGTCATGAGCCGGTCTTTCAATAACTATGCGGCGATTTGATGGAACCCGCCAAGCTCCAACCGGTTTGCCGTCAATTTCCACTTCTGCATCACAGCGAAGATCACCGAAATTACAAAGTCGAATAGTATACTTTGTATTATGCTTCATTGCCACGTATCCTGAATCCAAGTAATTGCCTCTCGGAATTTCTACCGAAAAATTACCAAGCCGCATTGTTGTCCTCCTTTGATAGATTGATAGATAGGCGAAGATATTAACGCCACTGTGCAGGAATAATCTTATTGTATTTACTATCGACAAGTTCCTTGGTGGCCTGATCCACCTCCAGCACCTCGGTGTACCAGGGTTTCATCCGGCAGTCAAAAACGATGGGCGGGGTGAGGCCGACATGAAAACGCTTGACCTGTTGCTCCTTACCGTGAATATCCGCCGCCGGTTCAAAGCGGGTGAAAAAGGTCCAGATGAATTCCTGCATACTTTCCGTGGCCTCGGCTGTGGAATCCACCAGCAGGATCACGGGCCAATCCGCCACCCCTTCCCAAACCGCAAGTTGCGACCCCAGATTGGAATTATTTTCGTAGCTCTCCCCCTGAACAACGAGGGTGCCAGGCAGAAAGACCTTGGGATGATTGCAGCCCGGCGGCAGACTGCCGCTGAATTTTCTGGGCAGGTCACGTCGTTTTTCCCCCAATCCCATCATCATGGCTTTTGAGCCTTTATTTACCGAAGGGCCGGTGTAATCCAGAGTATCCTGGGAAACATTGGCAAAGACAAAGAGGTCTCTGTCCCATTGGATGCGCTCCAGAACATGGGTCCAGAGTTTACCAAAGTCAGCAACATCAAGGCTGCCGTCTGTAACGATGAGAAACTTGGTCAGGGAGAGCTGCCCCTCCCCAAGAACCCGCAGACCGGCAGCAAAGGCTTCACGAGGATAGCGATTACTGACCCGTGCCGCTGCCAAACAGTGAAAGCCTGCTTCGCCGAAGGTCTTGAGCTGCTGCACCCCTTTCATCACCAGAGGAAAGAGCGGGGAAAGAAGGTCCTGCAAAAAATCGCCGATAAAATAATCTTCCTGTTTAGGGCGACCCACCACTGTGGCCGGATAAATGGCATCCTTGCGGTGATAGAGATGGGTGGTTTGAAAGACCGGATACTCATGGGCCAAAGAATTATAGCCGTAATGGTCACCAAACGGGCCTTCGGGTCGGCGGAGTTTAGGCGGCACAACACCCTTAATGGCGAATTCAGTTTCTGCAACCAGGCGATGACCTCCCAGCGGATCCTTGGTCATAGCCAGTTTTTTTCCTTGGAGCAGGGAGGCCAGCATCAGCTCGGGAATATCTTCCGGCAAAGGGGCTATGGCGGCAAGCATCAGGGCGGGGGGCCCGCCGATGAACAGGGTCATGGGCAGAGGGCGGTTCTGTTGCTCCGCTGCACTGTAATGATAACCGCCGCCTTTGTGAATCTGCCAGTGAATGCCGGTGCTGGTGTCGTCATACCGATGGATACGGTACATGCCGAGATTATGACCGTGGCCGTCCGGATGCTCGGTATACACCAGAGGCAAAGTGACAAAGGCCCCGCCGTCGGAATGCCAGGAGGTAAGCATGGGCAGCTCAGTCATCCGAGCCGGTTTCTGCAGGGTCTCCAAGATCGGAGCAGCTCCCGGCCTGACGTTTTTCAGGCCGATCTTCAAGGCTTGCAAAGCCAACGGCGCTGCCTGTTTGAGCGTTGACAGGCTGGGCGGCATGGCCCGCTCCGCCAGCCTGACCAGATCTGTGACAAAGGTAGTCGGGCGGGTGCCGAAAGCCAGCTCCAATCTACGATTTGTTCCAAAGAGATTGGTGACCACTGGAAAAGAGGAACCCTTGACCTTGGTAAAGAGCAGGGCCGGGCCTTTGCTGGCAATGATGCGGCGATGGATTTCTGCGATTTCAAGATAAGGGTCAACCTCGCTGTCAATAACCAAAAGTTCATCTTCTTGGCGGAGGATGTCAAGATACTGGCGGAGATTATATACTGATGTCATAGCGTCAAAGGAAAAGATGGTATTTTTTTCTTCTTTTATTCTTTTTTTTGGACAAGAACAACTCTTTTTCAAACCTTTTGCAAACAAATCCGTAGAAACATGCTTCCTTAATGAAGATTGGACGCAGTAGAATCGGAGTGGCGTAGCCATATAACCCCATCAAAAAATGTAGCCAAAACAAAACAAGGTTTTAGTTGGACAGTTCTTGCTGTTAGAGTACTCTGTACAATAAGAGATAAACAAGAGGTGAGCGAAAGATAAGCTGTTTTCGTTTTTTCCAAAATATACATACCCCGAAAACTGCACAAGGAGGAGAGAATTATGAGTACGATCACAACCTTCATCAATATGATTGTAGGCGGCATTCTCTTTAGCTGGATATTTAATGGTATAGAGGGGGTATTTGTTGGCATGGCCTTGGGATTTCTTTTGGGCAGAACTTCTGCACAGAAAAAACGCCTTCAGGGTCTGGAAAAACGGCTAGAGCAGCTAGAGCAGCATGAAAGGAGTCTTCACGATCTCAAAAAGGGCGTTGTACAGAGCAAAGTTCCTGAAAGGGAACAGGACAGAAAAGAGGCTAGAGCAGAACGAACCGATCATCCTACTGCATTACCAGCATCAGCCAGAACAGGCAAAACAGCCAGATCGAACAGATCGAACAGATCGAACAGATCGGCCAGCAGCAAGAAGAGTTTTATTCCTCCTGCCTCTCCATCCTCTCCAGCAACAGCAGCGACTGCTACCCCGGTGGAAAAAGATTTGGCCAGCAGGGTTATCGACGCTGTGCAGAAATTTTTTACTGAGGGCAATGTCGTCCTCCGGGTGGGGCTACTGGTGCTGTTCTTTGGCGTTGCCTTTCTCCTTAAATACGCAACTGAACATAATATGCTCTCCATAGAGTTGCGTTTGCTCGGAGTAGCTTTGGCCGGAATTGCCCTGCTGCTGCTCGGATGGAGGCAACGGTTACAACGGAGCAGCTTTGCCCTGCTCATGCAAGGCGGCGGTATTGGTTTACTCTTTCTTGATGTCTTTGCAGCCTTCCGGCTGTATCATCTCCTGCCTGCGGGTTTGGCCTTTGCCGTGATGCTGGGCTTAGTCTGCACCTCAGCAGCCCTGGCCCTGGTCCAAGATGCCAAATCTCTGGCCCTGTTTGGGGCAACAGGTGGTTTTTTGGCCCCGGTTCTGCTCTCCACAGGCAGCGGCAATCATCTGGCCCTGTTCAGCTACTATGCCTTGCTCAATACTGGTATCCTCTTTATTGCCTGGTTCAAGGCATGGCGAGGACTCAACTTGCTCGGTTTTTTCTTTACATTAGGTATTGGAAGTTTTTGGGGCCTAACAAGCTATGAACCCCGCTATTTTGCCTCCACAGAACCCTTTCTTCTCCTCTTCTTTCTCATGTTTACCCTGATTGGAGTCCTGTTCGCCTTTCGGCAGCCTCCTCAGCTCCGAGGCTATGTGGACGGTAGCCTGATCTTTGGTACCCCTATTATCTGTTTTTCTCTTCAAGCAGGTTTAGTCAAGGATATAGAGTACGGGCTGGCAATCAGCGCCTTGCTGTTCAGTCTGTTTTATATTGGGCTGGCACGGTTTCTCTGGGATAAGGGGGATGAACGGCTTCGGCAGGGAATGCGTACTCTGACTGAGGCATTGCTTGCCCTAGGTATAGTCTTTGCCACCCTAGCAGTACCGCTGGCCCTGAGCGGCAGATGGACAGCCGTGACCTGGGCTTTAGAGGGAACTGCCCTGATTTGGCTGGGTGTACGACAGGACCGACTACTTCCCCGCAACTGCGGCCTACTGCTTGCCTTGGCTGCCGGTGTTTTTTTTCTCAACAGCGGGTATACCTATAATGAACGTCTTATCCTGTTGAACGGAACCTATTTTGGAGCCGTGCTTATTGGTCTGTCTGCCCTGTTTTCCTCGTGGTATCTGTATCAGGCTGAGAATCTGCGCAGCTTTGAACGGTATCACCACCTGCTGCTCTTTGTCTGGGGAATGCTCTGGTGGCTGGGAGCAGGCGTTGACGAATTGGGGTTTCAGATTCCTTTTTATTATCATGATAATGCAGTACTGTTTTTTGTTGCGTTGAGCTGTGCCGTCATGATCATCTTGGCTCAACGGCTTGCCTGGTCTGTGGCGGCTTGGCCAAGCCTTTTTTTATTGCCGCTGATGCTCTGCATTGCGCCAAATACAATTATCCAAGGATTTTCCTCGCCAAACATACATTTTTTCGCCAATTTGGGGTGGCTGACGTGGAGCCTCTCCCTTGGTGCTTGCTCTTACTGCCTGTACCAGGGCCGGGGCCTACTGCCTGAACGGCTTCTTCGTTTCACCCATATTGGCGGCTTTCTTTTATTTGTGCTTATCCTGACTTCAGAAGCTGTCTGGGTGGTACGTGGTTTAGGAGGGTGGCTTGATACCTGGGAACTGATTACCTGGGCCTTGGTTCCGCTTGTTATCCTGCAACTTGTACAGAGTATGCGCCTGACACAGTATTGGCCATTGACTGACTATGCGGCTGAATATCAGCAACAGGCAGCGGCTATTCTTGCCTTTTTACTTTGGCTCTGGTTACTGGCCAGTTCCTTACACAGTGCTGGTCATGCACATCCCTTACCCTTTCTTCCAATTTGTAATCCCTTAGAACTGAGTCAGGTGATCGTGCTTCTTGGTGTTGCCCGTTGGTTGCACATACGTCAGAACTATATCAGTTCTCATATTCCATTACAGGTCTTTATCAGTCTGATTGGGGCCACGATCTTTGTCTGGTTGAATACGGTGTTGGCACGGACTGTTCATCAGTTTGCCACTGTTCCCTTTACTGTACATTCCATGTTGGCCTCTCAGCTGTATCAGTCTGCGCTGGCAGTACTCTGGGGCAGTCTAGCCTTGATTGTCATGGTGACAGCGCATGGCCTGAAACATCGTACTCTCTGGTTGATTGGGGCAGGCTTGGTTGCTCTGACCGTGCTAAAACTTTTCTTGATTGACCTGGCAAACAGCGGCACTGTGGAACGAATTGTCTCCTTTGTAGTGGTTGGTATCTTGCTGATGCTTATCGGTTATTTTACCCCTTTGCCCCCAGCAAATTCCCAACAGGAGAAACAGGAGAAGGTATCATGAAACGGTTGATTTGGAGGAATCTCCTGATTTCTTTGATAGTAATAGGTTGTGGCCCTGTCTTGGCTGATAATATCTGGGCTGGTGATGAGAAATCACCCTTGCAAAGAGATGATTTCGCCTACTGTATGGAACTCTCAATCAGCGGCAAGAGTTCCATGTACAGGTTTATCCTGCCTGCTACGGTGTATCAGGGATGTACTCGTGCGGATCTTGGTGATCTCCGAGTTTTCAATTCCAACTATCCAGTACCCTATATTATCCAATCTCAGAACAGGAAACAGACAAAACGAGCAGCCCAGGCATTGCCCTTTTTCCCCTTGTTCACTGAGACGCAGGCTAGCAAAAACAATAGCAATAGCAATAACAACAGTTCGCCCCCTGCTCTTCATATTGCCACCAACAGTGAGGGAACCATTATTGATATTCGTCAGAATGGTATTCCAGCTAAAAAAAATCAGATCGTCACAGCCTATATCCTTGATACCAGCGGGCTAGAACAGCCTGCGGATTGGTTGGATTTTACCTGGACAGGACAGGATAGGCATTTTTCTTCTTCAGTCCGGTTGGAGAGGAGCAGCGATTTACACAACTGGCAGGTACAGGTTAGCTCTGCTGCCTTGGCAGAACTTGATTTTGGCGGCCATATTCTGGTACGCAAACGGATTGTGATGCCCCAAGGTCATCAGGGTATGTATCAAAAAACATATCTCCGTGTGTCCTGGCCTGCTGGTCAAGACGGTGTCACCTTAACCAGTGTCAAGGCCGGGTATTATCAGGAAACAGAAACCCATCCCCGTGACCTCCTCTCGCTGCATGGTGAGGTCTTACCTATAGAGTCCAAAAAGCCTGTAACAGAGCAAGGAATTCTACGCTATCAGTATGACAGTAAGGGGTTTTTTCCTGTAGATCAGTTGAGGATTCGTTTGGCAGAGCAGAACTCTTTGGCGCAGATAACGGTTTTTTCTCGGGCAAACAAAAAGGCTTCTTGGCAGAGGCGAACTTCGCTGCTGGCCTACAGGCTGCTGGTTGATAATGTCAGTCTGGACAGTGCAATACTTGATCTGAAGCGCACCACAGATCGGTACTGGTTGTTGGAGATGGCGAGCAACAGCGGTATTCGTCAGGTGCCGATTCTGGAACTGGGCTGGCTGCCTGGGCAGTTGCTCTTTTTGGCGCAGGGCGAGCAACCCTACACCCTTGCCTATGGTCGAGCCGGTTTAAAGGCAACCCGCTATCAGGTGGATCAACTGCTCAGGGCTGTTGACCCGCAAAGGGAAAAGAAATTGGTTGCGCTTGCCCAGGTTGGTCCAGAAAAAATCCTCGGTGGAAGGGAACGGCTTGTTGTTGCTCAGGAGGCTCAAGAGCTACCTTGGCGTCGCTGGTTGCTTTGGCTGGTTTTGCTTGCCGGTGTGTTGATTGTGGGAATGATGGCCTTTAAGTTGTACAGGGAGATGAATGGGGAGCGTCCTTCCGGGGATATGTGAAGTAATTTCAGTGCGGTTTTAAATGACAACAATCAACGTTGAGGTACGACGAACCAGTTTATAAAAGGTACATCTACGGCACTCTGTAAATTCACAAAAAGAGCTGCCAACCCTGTTTTTTCGTACTTCAGACGCCTTAAAAACCCAACAGCACCGCCCGCCATTTTTTCCGTTATGGATACCGTCTACGTCATTATTGCTTGCAGCCGGACAGACCCCAAGTTCGGCAACATGTATCCCGTTTGGTTCTCTGCCGCATTTTTTAAACTCCCAACAGTTCAAATATTTCACTTTCATGGTTCAAACTCTGTTGAAAGGAAAGCGATATTTACTTTAAAAAATTACATCCTACCCTGTTGAAGAGCTGCTTTCCTTTGCTTAATAAAGAACTTCCAAAATAATTTTTTACACAATAACATAAATAGAACCTAAGTACAGTTTTTTTTACTTCTTGTGATGAATTTAGGGTATGAAGAACATTCTGCTGCGGAGAGGGATGAGGTAAAAAACAAAGAAAAAGACAGGATACGTTACAAAGAGAAGAGGTGAGAAGTTGCAGGAGCGTTGCAGTGAAGGCAGGTCGTTGGAAAGATGAAAAGGGATAAAGAGGTCTATATGAACATTTTGACAGCAAATAATAAAACAAATATCCAAAATAAAAATCCGATTATAATACTGATATCTATAAAAAGAAATGTTTTGACCAGATGCTCAGATTGATCTCTTTTCCAGGTTGGAGTTCTTTTACCAAGCGTTAGCAGAAACAAAATGAACTCACCTGTAGCAAATAAGAAAAAATCTACAATACATTTGAGCAGTATTGTACTGATACCTTCGAGCAGAGTACTTATCATTCCATCATCCTCTGTTGAATTTTTCACGCATAAGGTCTGAGTTATTTCTGAGTTACTGAATGTTCTGCCACTGTACTAATCAATATATAAGATTATTTTGCCTGATTTTCTGATAATTGTACAGCTCAACTTATCAGTTGCAGATACGGAATTATTAATGATACTATAAGAAAATCAAGAAGCAGATTCTTATTCGGTTCTTCGCCGAATTTTTTTTTAAACCCGTAATCGGTGAACAGATTGATGTAGCGTTCTTTGGTGGACATGATTTTGGTGGCTGGAGGATCGATTGGGTTCTGTACCTAAATTACTATCGAAATGCTGTCCAAAGTGCGGATAGTTTTCACTTTGGACAGACTTTTTTGAACAGTGTTCCCTATTTTTTAAGTTCTCTCAACGGCTTCCGCTTATGATAGCTGGAAGCACCATCAACAGAAAACTGTTCTGCTCGGATGTGGTAGGGGTGTACCCGGTTCCGCCGGGAGCGTTCTCTGTCTTGGGGTTATACGAGTTGCCCTGTGGATCACTTTGTCCATTAAGATCATTGATGTATTCTTGCAGATCGCTGTACCCGTCTTGATCAAAATCGCCAGTGGCGGTGAGCGACGTCAGGTCATTGAAAAAGTTTTTCTCCCAGTTGTCGTCAATACCGTCGTTATCCGTATCAAGAACTCCCTCCTGAATGGCAACACTGCCATTGACAATATTTGGCGAATACACAGGATAGGCCAGAGTCAAGTTTGCTTCTCCTTCAACAGCTCCGATAAGCATGGACACGGCTTCACCCGCTGCATCATAACCGGCTTCTGTGTTGTTGACCACTGTTGGAGTAATAGTAAGAGGGTAGATTCCTGTTGTCGCAGTATTTTTCACCGTAAAATGCAAGGTGAACAGCACGGTCGGCATACCGGCCTTGGCCCGTGCAGCGGCCAGTCTAATTTTTCCCTGTGACGTGCCGTCATCATTATGAAACACTAGAGGCCGTGTATAGGTCTGACCGTTTATTTCTACCGAAACCGGCGGCAACGGATTAGGAATCGGATATGTTGCATTCCATTGTTCAAGAAAGGTGGAGAAAAAATCAGAGTCAATGCTGTTCAGAACCAGTTGATCTGCGTTATAGGTTACTGTAAATACAGCCGCAGCCACAGTCTCTTGATTATACTCTTGGGCCGTAATCTCGACCGCAATGCTGTCGCCCGGATCGGCAGTTTTGCTGCTGATACGAAGCTCCAATGCTGCTGTCAAGCCGGGATGCATAAGCAAGCCGACTGCTGCACAAAGAAAATACAATACTTTTGCTTTTCGCATATCTTGTCTCTCGTATTCGGACCTGCCGACCATGACCGGCCCGCAAGCCGTGTGCGTTCGAGTTCAATCTCGGGGATGCTTTTCAGTTACATGTACCATTATTGACAACAACAGGTGAACCTGCGGGGACTCCTGTATACGTTGCACAACTTCCTCTGTCTACATAGATATCCGCAGTTTCATTGGCATTGAATGTGGTTCCGGCAAGATCGACTTTGCCCCCTAACCTGATTTTTATACCGTACACCTTACTGTTGCCTATGGTGCAGTTATGAATATCCAGACCGTTGGCTGTCTTTACGTCTATATTAGTATTAACAAGATAGCCCATATCTGTGGACCCGCCATACTCAATAGTACAGTCTGTAAGACTGGAGGCCACCGCTTCCTGACCAAACTGAATACCGCGCCAATATCCTTTTGTCGGAAAGGTCTGATTACTGGTGAAAACTGTCCCCTGTGCAACAAGTCTACCTTTCTCCACGACCAATTTGCTGTCTTCAACAAATCTGAGCTCAGTACCTGTTTCGATGGACAACGTAGGTTGAACACCTTCCACCGTAACAGTTCCAACAGTATATGGCGCATCTAGCTGATGCCAAGTTGCATCATTTTTTATTGTATCGCTTTGCACATAGACACCGCCGAGTAGATTGCCGCTCACGCTGTTGTTGCTTTGTATTCCCCGAACCTGATCAGCATAGATTATGATCCCGTATCCGCCGTAAGTTTTGTCGGTCTCCTGACCGTTATTTGTTATCGTATTTTCGGAAAAATTGGCAAAGCCTTGGTCATTAAAACAATGAACACCATTGGTGCCGCTGTTGCTGATCGTGCAGTTGCTTATGGACACATTTGCAGCTCCGTCAATCACTACATTTCCGGCTCGACCGTAAGGTTCACGCCTCCCGCCATATTCAACTGTACAATGAATAAGGATAGAGCCAGCATCTGTTGAATTGAAACGAAGATGATGCCACCAACCCTTTGTCTTGTCAGTCTGGTTACTGGTAAAAACTATAGGTTTGTCCACCTGTCCTTGGGCCACCAGTTTGCCGGGCTGGTCAGTGTCGCCTATTATCATGCCTCCTTCCTCGACAAACCGAAGTTCCGTGCCTGGTTCTATGGTCAAAACAGCCGGTTCAGCAGACTGACTCGCCACGGTAACTTCATCCAAAATATAGGGCGTATCCAACTTAGGCCACAGGGCATTATTTCTCAACGTACTTGCCCTTACATATACACCGCCGAGTGTGTTGCCTACCAGCGTATTGCTGTTCTCTATTCCTCGAACCTGATCAGCATAGATTCGGATTCCATAGTATTCGTTCCCTGTGATAGTGTTATCTGAAAAGTCTACCAGACCTTTAATGCTGTCGAGAAAACATACTCCATGAGAAACACTGTTTCTGATTGTACAGTTATTCAGGGATATAGTCGTACCCTCAGCGATATCAACGACTAAATTCCCTCCCCAACTGTAAGGGCTATATATTCCGCCATATTCGACAGTACAAAAGGACAGTCGGCAGTTCACCGCCTGCTGATTGAACCGGATATATTTCCACCATCCCTTTGTTTTCGTTGCCTGATTGCTGGTAAAAAGTATTCCAGAAGATGCCGTTCCCTCTGCTATCAGTGTTCCCGGTGCATTACTGGCTCCAACCTCTATTGATGCGCCTTGTGCAAAGCGCACTTCAACACCCGGCTGAATGGTTAGGGTTGCTCCGTTCGGGGCAGCTCCAGCAATAGTCAATGTTCCAGTGACAATATGTGGATTGCCCGCAGGCGTCCATACCTCATCAGCAATAAGAGTTCCGCTATGCGTTGAATCAATTTGTTGCGGCTTGACCCCGGCAGCAACCTGCAAAGCATACACCGCCTCTTCCGGGCCGATCTTGCCATCACCGTTGATATCTCCCCATACGGCTCCCCATGACGTTGAAAAGAATCCAAAAATAAGAAAAAAGACGGTTGTCTGAATAAAGTAACGTGATGTAATCATAAAAGTTTATCTCTTTTTGCTTGTTAATAAAAGGCCGAGAACGCCTCCTTATGATAAATTTTACCTGAGAGAAAAGGTAATTGGAGAAGTCTACAAGTTTGATTAAACTGTTTTCTATGATCTGTCAAGAAATAAAACGGAGGCTTTTCAACAGGAATTAGAAAGGATATATTTTTTTCTGCGATAAGAAAATTTCGTGTATTCAATAAATCCTTGGCAATCCTCAGACAGTCCCTTGACGTAACAACAGCTTACGTTTATTCTGTGCGGGAAAGATTACACACCCATTTAAACCCCTAACCATACCATAACAACCTATGAACACCACACATTCCGCTGCACTCTTTGAAAAAGCCTGCCAAGTTATCCCTGGTGGAGTCAACTCCCCTGTTCGCGCCTGTAAATCCGTGGGCTGCGATCCCCTCTTTGTTGCCAAGGCTCAAGGCGGTACTGTCATTGATGCAGATGGCAACGAGTTTATTGATTTTGTTGGCTCGTGGGGGCCTATGATTTTGGGCCACAGTCATCCTGAAGTGACCAAGGCAATCCAGGACGCCCTGCCCAACGGCACCAGCTTTGGTGCGCCTACAGCCTCTGAAGTAGAGATGGCAGAGTTGGTCTGCGACTCGGTGCCGTCCATTGAAAAGGTCCGTTTTGTCAGCTCTGGCACTGAGGCCACCATGAGCGCAATTCGGCTGGCTCGTGGATATACTGGTCGCAATATGGTGATCAAGTTTGATGGCTGCTATCACGGTCATGCTGATTCCTTTCTGGTCAAGGCTGGTTCCGGTGTTGCCACCTTGGGCATTCCAGGCAGTCCTGGTGTGCCGGATGATATCGTTAAAAACACCCTGTCCATTCCCTATAATAATATTGAAATGCTGGAAAAAACCCTGCGGGATGACACGCTGGATATTGCCTGTGTGGTCATTGAGCCGGTTGCTGGCAACATGGGGGTCATTGTCCCGGACATGGCCTTTTTGCAGAAACTGCGGGAACTGACCGCTGAACTAGGTATTGTCCTGATTTTTGACGAGGTGATCACTGGTTTTCGGCTGGCCCTGGGTGGCGCACAGGAACGCTTCAACATCATGCCGGATCTGACCTGTCTGGGCAAAATTATCGGTGGTGGCCTGCCTGTTGGCGCCTATGGCGGCAAAAAAGAAATCATGGATCACATTGCCCCGGATGGTCCTGTGTATCAGGCCGGTACCCTGTCCGGTAATCCGCTGGCAATGGCTGCTGGTCTGGCCATGCTCAAAACCGTGCGTAAGCCAGGCTTTTACCAAGAGCTTGAAGAGAAGAGTGACTCTTTTGTAAAACGCTTAGTGGAAATTAGTATGCAGGCTGAGGTTCCTACAGTTTTGAATCGAATCGGCTCCATGATGACCTGTTTTTTCACTGATAGTCCGGTAACAGATTTTGACTCTGCTATGCAGGCAGATACAGCTCGTTATGGGCAACATTTCCGCCAGATGCTGGCAAGTGGTGTCTGGTTGGCTCCTTCGCAGTTTGAGGCCTTATTTATCTCAGCAGCCCATACACCGGAACAACTGGCAAAGGCATTGGCAGCAGTTGAGGCATCTCTGACAAAATTGTCTGAAGTGTAAAAAAAATATTGCACTTGTAACGGTTGCGTGCTATTTCTGTGCCATTTGATAGGACATTGATAAGACATCCAACAGTGCAGGAAATGCGGAAGTCAGGCTGGGATAAGACGATGGTCAACAAGAAGGCCGAAAATAAAGATAGTATACTCAACGAGTTGGTTCGGTACGGTCAGACAGGAATGACCTTTTCCGCCTCTATTTTTATCGGCTTCGGCATGGGCTGGTGGCTTGACAACAAGCTGTTTGCTGGCAAGACCGCGCCCTGGTTCAGCTTTATTTTTCTCGGCTTCGGCATAGTGGCTGGTTTTAAGCATCTTTGGGATATGAATAAAAAAATATCTCATGACTGATACTGATACGCAACACAAGCAAAAAAACGATCTTATCCTAGTACGAACCGTTGAATGGTACAGCCTGCTGTTACTTGCCTTTCTTACTGGCAGTAGCTGGTATTGGCTTGATTGGCCCTTTGCCCGCTCCGTTCTGATAGGCGGTGTCTTATCCATTGGCAACTTTTTTTGGATGAAACAAACAGCAACACGACTTCTCCAAAAGGTTGCAACGCAGGCAGATGGTCATCACGATGTAAAACAGCTCAAGAGCAAAGCACTTTCATCCGGTTTCGCTGTGAAATTCTATGTCCGGCTCTTTATCCTTGCCCTTGTGCTGATTCTGCTCAATACGCAGTTCAGTTTGCATGTAATAGGAATTGCGGTCGGGCTGTCTACGGTTATGTTAAGCGTCATGATTGTTGTCCTCTTGCACGGAGGCGAATGATCTTTCAGAAAAATATGTAAGGAGAGTTTGGGCATGGAACATCCAATTCTATTTATCTCGGTTATTCTGGACTGGATAGGTTTACCGGTTCCGCATGGGCCGATCGGAGCAACATTTCTCGAGAAGTTATGCGAACCGTATATGACCTACAGTTGGTTGGTCATGGCGTTTCTCTTTGTTGTTCCCAAGCTTACGCTGGGCAATCTGGAGTTAGTTCCCGGCACTGGACAGAACTTCTGGGAAGCCTTGATCAGCGGATTATTCGAGTTTATTGCTGAACAACTGGGCAGAGAAAAGGCAAAAGTATTCTTTCCTATCTTTGCCACCTTTTTTCTCTACACGGTTATCGCCAATATGATTGGCCTGTTGCCGGGTTTTATGTCGCCGACATCCAGCCTGAATGTCACAATGGCCATGACGATTATGGTTTGGCTCATGCACCACTTTTTAGGCTTTCGTTATCATGGCTGGAAATACTATAAGCACTTTACCGGGCCGATCCCGTTGATAGCGCCCTTTATGATGGTGCTGGAACTGATCAGTAATGTTGCCCGTCTCCTCTCTCTTTCCATGCGTCTTTTTGGTAATATTCTGGCAAAAGAGACCTTACTTGCCGTTCTCTTTATGCTGGCCGGGGCCTTTTTTGCACCCCTGCCTATCCTTGCCCTAGGCGTGCTTGTCTCCCTGATTCAAGCCGTTGTGTTTGTTCTGCTCGCTATTATCTACTGCGCCGGAGCAATGGAGCCTGCTCACTGAGCCAGAGCATACAAAACACATCTATCACAATACTATCAAGATATAACACTAGAAGAAGGCCAACTATTTTTTAATTATTCGGAGGTTATAAACAATGGACAAGATTCATCTCGCATTGGTTTGTCTTGCAGCTGCAACAGCTGTTGGTTTTAGCGGTTTGGGTGCAGGTGTAGGTATGGGACAAGGTGTTGGGGGCGCATGTACAGGTATTGCCCGCAATCCAGAGGCAAAGGGAATAATCACCACCACCATGATTCTTGGTATGGCATTGATTGAGTCTATTGCCATTTATGGTCTGGTTATTGCCTTTATCCTGCTGTACGCTAATCCTTTTAAGGAAGCACTGCTTGGTTAATCTGGCAGAATTAAAACCATCAGAGTAGGCTGTCTGAAGTATAACAGCCTGCCTATCAAAAGACTCTAGCATTTGCTGGGGTCTTTTTTATTAATTATTGTATCAACCATTCTGTTTTGTTACAATAATGATTTAAAATGGAGTGCTGCGCAATTGAGCATTCCTAATTATTAATCTGTACAAAAGGGTGTTGAAACGATCCCAATATAAGGACGATAAATTAAGTATTTAACGTTTTCTAAGTAAAAGTCGCATCTTCTTGATTTATCGTTAATAATGACACTTCGTTTCAACACCCTTTACAAGTACAAAAAGGAGGAGATGAAATGGTAGAACAAAATACAGAGGTGAAGTATTCCGGTTTTTGGCTCAGGGTGGTTGCGGCGATAATTGACGGTATTGTCCTTTCTTTTATTTTTGTTCCGCTAAACATTTTTATAATGAAATCATCAATGGAGTCTATGAATGAGGCGATGATGGCAGGAGGAGAACCGGCTGGCATGTCAGGCTCATTTATTTTTGTTCAGGTACTTTCCTTTGTGCTTCCGTGGTTGTACAGCGCCTTCACAGAATCATCCGTATGGCAAGCGACATTGGGCAAGAAGGCTCTCGGGATTCAGGTGACTGACAACGATGGTGATCAGATTAGTTTCTGGCGTGCGACCGGCAGGCATTGGTCAAAGATAATTTCAGGAATAATCTTATGCATAGGGTTTATCATGGTTGCCTTCACAAAGCGTAAGCAGGGTCTGCACGATATGATTGCCGGAACTCTTGTTGTGAAAAAATCTTAAGAAGGATCCCCGTGAAGAGGAAGAGGAGACCTTTCACCTCCCTCTTGTATATGCGCACTATCCTTTTTTCCGCATCTTTCTACTCCTCCCCATCTGGCAACGGAAAGAGATTCTTGTTGATCGCCTTTTCGCGAGCTGCGGCAATGGTGATCTTATCTTCATCAATCAACTGCTGAAGATGCTGATCCATTGTCTGCATCCCTTGAGCTGTTCCGGTTTGAATCATAGATTCAATCTGATTGATCTTCCCCTCCCGGATAATACTCGCCAAGGCATTAGAACCGATTAGGATCTCCAGAGCTGCACAGCGTCCCTTACCGTCTTTGGTTTTCAAAAGCTGCTGGGCAATAACTCCCTTGAGCGAGTCTGCCAGCATGGTCCGAGTCTGCGCCTGTTCTTCAGCAGGAAAGGCGTTGATAATGCGGTCAATAGTTTTGGCTGCACTGTTGGTATGCAGGGTACCAAAGACCAGAATACCCAGTTCAGCACAGGTCAGGGCCAGAGAAATGGTTTCCAGATCCCGCATCTCACCGACAAGAATGATATCCGGGTCTTCTCGGTTGGCTACGGACAAGGCCTTACCAAAACTGAGGGCATGGCTACCGATCTCACGTTGGGAAAACACACATTTTTTATTGGGATGAACAAACTCCAACGGATCTTCAATCGTGATAATATGTTTAGAATGCGTATCGTTGATCAGGTCGATAATTGCGGCCATAGTGGTTGATTTACCACTGCCTGTAGGTCCGGTCACCAGAACCATGCCGCGTACATAATGGGCAAAACTGCGAACCACATCCGGCATATTGAGCTGATCAACAGTCAAAATTTTAGCCGGAATAATTCGGAAGACCGCCCCAATGCCCCGCCGCTGATAGAAGAGATTACAACGAAAACGTCCTACCCCTTCTAAGGCATACGCCTTATCAAAATCCCTGTTTTCATCTATTGCCGCTTGCTGCTCTTTATCAAGTATTTCAAAGAGAATTTTTCTATTGCTTTCCACTGTTAAAACTGGTTCATCAAGGGGAACCAGCTCACCCCGCAAACGCAACAGCGGCGGAAAACCGATGACCATGTGCAAATCACTGGCCCCGCGTTCTTTCATCTGGGTGAAATACGAATCAATTATTGCCACAATATTCTCCCTTTTTTACTGAAGCCGTCGTAACGGTTATTAT
>QYLO01000019.1 GCA_022766165.1 Candidatus Electrothrix gigas | reverse complement strand
TAGCTGATTGATCAGTTCTTTATCTTCCTGTGACAGTGGCAGCATGAATATTTCCTCCGGGGATAGTCAGTTATATGAACGGGCACTGATGATTACTTTCTGTTTCTCTTTCAGAGAAACTACTCTAACAGAAAGATAAGCTATTATGCACCGGATAATCGAAAAAACCGCACTTTTAATCGCACCCTGGTGAAAATCATACTCTTCCATTTTAGCCTGTAAATCCCGAGAGATTTCCTTGCCAGATTCCTGGAATTCAGCAGGATCAATTATGCGGGTATCTAGTTTCGGGGAAAAGCGTATCTGTTCCTGCTGAAGTCCTTTGATCTTTTCCAGGAGCTGCTGCTTGGCCTCATCTGCCGCCTCAGCACTTTTTTTCTCTCCTAAACGAACATCGCCGTAAGCAATAATTTCCAACGCTTCTTCAAGTAATTCAATGCGATTAACGAGTTCCTGCGTCGTAAAACTTAATTTATATTTCATCTATTTACCTTAAAAGAAGATGGATTAGGAATGCCATTATCCCGGCTTGGAATTTATCATAAATGAATCCGACGTGCTAGTATTTCAGAAAGATGCGACTATAAGGAAGGGGATACCAAGAACCGCAGACCACAGAATTTCGGCGGAAAGAATACAATTCAGGCGGAGGTCAGGAATTGGCGGATCGACGGGATGAGAGAGAATAAAGAATCCACCTACTTAACTATACGAATTAACAGTACAACTATTTTATTCGCAATATACACCCTTTTTTTATTGCAATTCCTTCAAACAAGAGTATTATAGAAAAAAATATCATTTGGCAATTCTCAGCATTTTCTTTTTTATCATCGTTTTCACGATGACTCCAGGATACATTCTGGTGCCTTTAAAGTTTCCGCTTATTACCATATCGAGATAACATCGCAAAACTTTGCACAGTTCTTTTTACTGGCAATCTTCCTTTTACCCTTTATTCCGGTCCTTGGAGCAGGATAATAAAAAATATCAAGCAACTCCAAAGGATGACCAACTTTTTTCATAAAACATACGAAAAAACAAACTGACCTGATAAACCAAGGCAGACGTGTAGTCAGTGCAAAGTTATTGCCTGAACTCTCTCTCTTGCAACAGAAAAAAGACAGGAACTTAAAGGCTCATTGAGCTTATATCAAGAGGTTACATGAAGTTCACAGAATTTGGTTTCAAATCAGCTCTAGTCGCTGCTATCAAAACATGCGGTTACAGCACCCCAACAGATATCCAACAGCAGGCCATACCCCACCTTGTGCAAGGTCGAGATCTCTTGGGACTGGCACAAACCGGCACCGGTAAAACTGCAGCATTTGTCTTGCCAACCCTGCAAAGGCTGACCAAGAAAACAGGAAAAAAAGTACAGGCATTAATTCTGACACCAACCCGAGAACTCTCGGAACAGGTACATGAAAATATTCAACTCTTGGGCCGTGGCACTGGCCTACAGAGCTGTACGCTTTATGGCGGAGTAAGTAAGGTAACCCAAGTAAGGAAACTCAAACAGGGCGTGGATATTGTGGTGGCCTGTCCTGGACGTTTGCTTGATCATCTTGACTCAAAAACACTTGATTTATCCTCAGTTGAGGTGTTGATTTTGGACGAGGCTGATCAGATGTGCGACAAGGGTTTTTTGCCGGATATTCGCCGGATACTTAAAAAGGTACCGCATCAACGGCAGAGTATGGTTTTCTCAGCTACGATGCCCAAAGAAATACGTTGCTTTGTTGAAGAGATCCTCACAGATCCGGTAACGATTCGGGTGAATCACGAAAAACCGACCGCAACCATCAAGCATGCACTGTATCAGATACCGCAAGGACAGAAGACAACCCTGCTCAAGCATATTTTGCAGCATCAAGAGATGACGACCACACTGGTCTTTACCCGGACCAAATATAAGGCAAAGAATCTGGCTCAACAGTTGCAGAAATGCGGGTTCAAGACGACCTCACTGCAAGGCAATCTCTCTCAGAACCAACGCAAAAAGGCGATGGCGGGTTTTAAAGCCGGGACATTTAATATCCTTGTTGCCACAGATATTGCTGCACGGGGTATAGATGTATCAGGTATCTCTCATGTTATTAACTATGATATGCCCGATACAGTGGAAACCTACACGCATAGAGTTGGTCGAACCGGTCGAGCCGAGCAAACAGGTGATGCGTACACATTTGCAACATCGGAAGATCTTAAAATGGTTCGTTCGGTTGAACGGAGCTTGGGGAAAAGTATTCCTCGTAAACAGGTGAGTGGTCTGACCAGTTTAGCTAAGATATCAACCAAGACAAATGGGAAAAAGAGCAACCCGTCTTCTTCCCGTACCTCGTTTGACTTTGGTATTTCTGCACGTTAATTAGCAAAGAAAATTCGCAGTCTGTAGAGGGCTGCCTACGCAATGGGTTGCAAAAATTGCGGCCCTATTTTTATAAAGATTTCAAAAAGAAATCAGTTTTTAGGAGCATGAAAATGGTAGAAGGAACAGTAAAATGGTTTAATGACTCAAAGGGTTTTGGTTTTATTGAGCAGGACGGCGGACAAGATGTATTTGTTCATCATTCAGCTATTCAGGCCCAGGGGTTTAAAAGCCTAGCGGAAGGACAACGGGTAAATTTTGACGTAGTTGACGGCCCCAAGGGACCGGCAGCGGATAACGTCACTGCCCAGTAATTCCTCAAATTACTGCGTTCGGATTGCCTGCAATGCTGCAATCCACATAAAAAACAAGAGGCCCCTGCCGTACAGACCCTCCAGTTTTTCCTCTAGGCAGCTAGGCGGGCAACGAGGTGGCCTCAGCTTGTAAGAAAGATATCACTTGTTTTGCTTCTATTTTGTTGTCCCTCCCCAGTGGGAAGGGATATGAGGTATAAAACAAGTGATGATTTCTTATCACCTCCTTTACGTTCTCTCCCCTCCCCAAGTTTTTCTAAATTAATCAAGAGACATCGCTCAAAAGACCTGTTGTTGTAAACCGTAACACCCTTCTTTTTTTGAAAATATCCTGCATATCAGCCTTTGCATCTCCGTCTTCTTTCTCTCAAAAAAGTTATTTTTTTTCATATACTTTGTCTAATGCAATATAATCCGTTATAATACAAAATATTGTATTTTTTTATGAAAGTACCGAGCGGCTCGGTATCTTGTTGTCCCTCCCAAGAGAGATAGGGAATAGCGACAGGGAATCAGCCTTATCTCCAAATATTTACAAGCACTGATAACTTCTTAAACTCGCTTGGCCGTTCTGACGTTCTCTACGCAACAGCCCTCCAAAGAAGCAACAGGCAACTCAGTCGAAAAAATATGCTAAGAATTCGCCTGCGTAACAGATTTCTTCTGTACTGTCTTCCCCTGATCCTTGGTGTCCTTATTCAGGGCGGGTGGTGCGTTTGGACCTTTGCAACTGTTTATACAAATTTCAATCATTTACGACAGAGGGAAACAGAAAATGCCTCTGCCATGCTGGATCTAAAAGAACTTCTGCTCTCCTTGGAAATAGGCATTCGGAAACAGCAATTTGATCGAAAAATTATTAGAGAAAAGGCAAATCAGCTCAGTGTAATGATAAGCAAGCATGCGCAACATAAGCATAACTCGTTGACCCCAGCAGAGGAGGTTGCGCATGAAATGCTGCACCACGCTATTTTTGCCACAACCCTGTCCCAATATCTCCTGAAAAAATCCGAACAGAGCTGGCCCATCAATACACAGGAGTTGCTTCAAATCTCCGAAGCAATCAGAGAAGAGCGAATACATCTGGACCAGGCTATTGACAGGCATCTCCGGCTGCACATAGCACAAATAAACAGGACGGAAAATTTTATTGGCCAGCAATACCAGCAAACCCTGACCGTTGTCCTGCTGACAAGCATTGCAGTTATTTTCCTGACCCTGATCGTTGTCTTTCTGATGATGCGTTCCGTACTCAAACCTGTAAAAAGGCTTCAAGAAGGTACTCGACAAATAGGTAAGGGAAATCTGAGCTATCAGGTTACGATTAATTCTGGCGATGAGTTTGAATTTCTTGCCCAAGAGTTTGGCAAAATGGCAAAACAACTGGCTGGTTATCATAATGAGTTTGATCTCAAAGTCCAGCAAAGGACAAGAGAACTGCTGCATGCCAATGCTGAACTCAAGGAACTTGATGAACTGGTCAATATTGATAGCCTGACACGTGTGGCAAATCGCCGGTATTTTGACAAACGCCTTTGCCAAGAATGGCAGCAGTTAGCTGATACAGGCAAAGGCGAGCAGTTGGCGGTTATTTTTGTTGATATGGATTACTTTAAGCAATATAACGACACCTATGGTCATCAGGCTGGAGATGAATGTTTGCGACAAGTTGCGTACATATTACAGCATACGCTCAGGCATCCAACAGATCTGGCAGCACGCTACGGTGGTGAGGAGTTTATTCTCTTACTTCCGGGGAGCAACAGATCAGAGGCTGAACAACTTGCTAAAGATATACAGCAAGCATTAGAAAAACTCTGTATTCTGCATGAAAAATCGAGCGTAAGTACCTATGTTACATGTAGTATGGGCATTGCTGTCACCATCCCTACAGGGGAAGTTGCTGTTGCCTCTCTTGTCGCTGTTGCTGACCACGCTCTTTACCAAGCAAAGGCACAGGGACGTAATCAATATGTTATCTCAAACAAAGAGGATAATGCTTTCTGGCCTGTGGACTAAGTACCTCGGCATAAGTACCTCAGAGTACCTAAGCAATCCTTGTCCTATAAAATAAACATAAACTATGCTCAAAATTGGCCTGCGCAACAGATTTCTGCTCTACTTTCTTCCTCTCATCCTTGGTGTTCTTCTCCAAGGCGGGTGGTGTGTCTGGACTTTTTCAACGGTTCATAAACATTTTAGTCATCTGCAAGAGGATGCGACAACCAATGCCTCTGCCATGCTCGATCTGAGAAAGCTCCTGCTCTCCTTAGAAGCAGGGATTCGAGAGCAAAAATTTGACCGCAAATTAATTAGAGAAAAGGCTAGTCAACTCAATGTGTTGATAGAAAGTCATGCCAAGCATAAACATAAATCTCTGAACCAGCAAGAACAGGATGCCCATAAAGTACTTCACCATGTTATTTTCGCCACAACCCTTTCTCAATACCTGTTGGAACAATCAGAACATGGATGGCCAACAAACAAAAAGGATCTGGTCAAGATATCCCAAGCAATCAAGAAGGAATTAAAGCACCTAGAAAACGCCATTGATAAACACCTTCACCTTCATCTGCGCCAAATCGACCGAACCGAGGCATTTATCGGCCAACAGTACCGGCATACCCTGATCGTTGTCGCTCTGACCGGTCTTGCCGTTATCCTCCTGACCCTTCTTATTGTTTTTCTGATGATGCGCTCTGTCCTAGAGCCTATGAAAACGCTTCAGGAGGGAACCCGGCAAATCGGCAAGGGAAATTTAACGCATCAGGTGTATATTAACTCCGGTGATGAGTTTGAATTTCTTGCAAAAGAATTTGGTAAAATGGCAGAACAGTTGGCTGGTTATCATGATGAATTTGACCTCAAGGTGCAGGAACGGACAGAGGAGCTTCTGCATGCCAATGCAGAACTTCGCAAGGCTGAAGAACAGATCCGGCATTTATCGCAAAAACTCCTCACTGTGCAGGAGACTGAACGCCAGCATATTTCTCTGTATCTCCACGATAATGTGGCGCAAAACCTTTCCTCGCTCAAGATCACCGGTGAAAGTCTGTTGCAGGACGCTGCAGACGCGACAAAGGGACAACTAAAGGGACAACTTCCCAGCCAAGAAGAGATTGCTAACTGGTCCAAGTTGCTCAATCACTGCATTAAAACCGTGCGCGAACTCTCCTATAATCTCCGTCCACCAGGATTGGAACAGATCGGCCTGCCCAGCGCCATTGCAGACCATTGTCGTGATGTTGAACATACAACCGGTCTTGCTGTCCAGTTTACCAAGGCTGGGGTGGATGCTCTGGATTTTTCCTTTGATGTTGCCATTAATATTTATCGGTTAATTCAAGAGGCGTTGCACAATATTGACAAACATGCCCAGGCAACAACTGTTATCATCCGCCTGATTGCCTCATATCCCAATATTATTCTTAAAATAGAAGATAACGGTTCTGGCTTTGATCCTGAACAGGGGCTACGTAAGGCATTGGAAAACAAACGCTTTGGTTTATTGGGCATGGAAGAACGGGTTCGGATGATGCAGGGGACCTTTAAAATTCGCTCTGCACCGCAGCAAGGAACTAAACTACTTATTGAATTCCCTATTCCAGCAACACAGGAAACAGGGACAACACCAACTTAACCTTTAACACAAGGCGAGTTATGAAAAAAATAGTTCTTATTGATGACCACAATACCTTTCGGGCCGGTCTCAGACAGCTCGTTGAAAAGCACTCTGACTTTATCGTTGCAGGCGAAGGTGCTGATGCCCGCCAAGGAGAGGAGACGGTTCGGAGCATTAAACCAGATATTGCCGTGGTAGATCTCTCTCTACCAGATAAAAGCGGTATTCAACTGACCAGAATCCTCAGAACTGCCGTGCCTGAGACCAAAATTATTATTGTCAGTATGCACTCCAAGATTGACTATATTATGGGAGCGTTACGGGCTGGAGCAGTCGGCTACCTTGTCAAGGAATCGGTTTCAGGCTGCCTGCATAATGCACTTGAGGCGGCTGTACAAGGTGAGTACTACTTAGACTCTGCCCTTTCCCCAGAGGTTGTTGGTCGTCTTCTCGAAGCTGCTGAATCCTCGGATCTCTCTGACTCGACCTATGGCAACCTCACTGCCCGGGAGCAGGAAATCTTTCGCCTCCTAGCTCAGGGAACCACTGTAGCGGATATTGCGGATAAGCTCTGCATCAGTTCCAAAACTGTGACCAATCATCGGGCCAATATTCTCAGCAAGTTGGATCTCCACAGCACTGTTGATCTGGTTCGCTATGCTGCCAAGCTTGGTCTTTTAGAGGATATCAGTTAAGCTCAGTTAAGTCCAGAATAGCCTGAATAAGCGCATTAGCTCCATCTGCGATTTGATCAACCCGAGAGTTCAGCATATAACAGGCCGTTGTCACGATTTTATTTTGTTGATCCACTGTAATTTCTCCAACGTTGGTTGGGGAATGACTGGCTCCCATCTGGCGAAGAGTCGCAGCTGTTGTCTCATCCTGTCCTATGGTTAAGGTAATATCCCCAATATTTCCCAAAACCTGAGCAAGCAGAACAGGGGCAATGCAGAGTGCGCCAAGAGGCTTACCAGCTTGATACGTGGCTTGAATTGCCTGTTCTACATCTTTATTCACTGTGCATTGTGGGCCGTCAAAGGCATAGGTACAGAGATTCTTTGCCGCTCCCACACCGCCGGGAATCACCAAGGCATCCACAGCCGCTGCATCAAATTCGGCAAGATCCTGAACCTCTCCCCGGGCAATGCGGGCTGCTTCGATCAGTACATTGCGTTGCTCATCCATCTCCTGCCCAGTAATATGGTTCAAAACATGGTGCTGCATGATGTTTGGGGCAAAGCATTGGTACGCTGCACCGTGTTTATGAATTGCCCACAGAGTCAAGGTGGCTTCGTGAATTTCCGAACCATCCTGATGACCACAGCCAGACAGGATCACAGCAATTTTTTTCTTCTTCATAGGGTTCCCTCCTACAACGTGTTTTAACGATACACAATCTCTCCAGAATATTCCGTGACCGTGCCTCCGTCTTCTAATTCCATAACCAGTCCACCGCAAGGGTCTATCTCACGGACAAGGGCCTGATATAACGGCTGCTGCTGAATGTCAAAACCATATTCAACCCTTTGCCCCACTGTATCGCTGAGATCCTGCCAAGCATGTAACAACAGGCTTTGCCTGCCCTGCTCACAGCTTGCTCCGGCCTGTAATGCCTGCTCCTCATCGTAATAAAGTAGCCCCAAGGCCCAGCGTAACTCCACCAACAGGCAGCCGGTCAGTTCAACCAGATCGACGCTCTGGGTCTGGGCTAATTCTGAACGCAAGCTGGTTGCGGTACGCTGCAAGTCCGCTGGAAACGTTTGATTGTTGCCGTTGATGCCAATGCCAATCAGATGATATTGATCACCCCTTGGACTTTGCATGGTTGAGCAGAGAATACCAGCCAGTTTTTTTCCGTTGACCAACACATCGTTTACCCATTTCAACCGGGCATCAAGTCCGTACTGCCGCACAGTACGACAACAGGCCATTCCTATGGCAAAGGGAAGAAGCCGGGTACATTCCGGGACCAGGGTATCAGGCCACGCCATAGCCAACCAAAGTCCTCCTGTTGGAGCGTGCCAAGATCGGGTAAAACGTCCGCTGGATTTGGTCAGGGTATCAGCAAGAACAACCGTGCCCGCCCCCAGTACCCGCTCCTGTTGCTCCTCTTCCTGTAGTAACTGCTGTAAGCGATCCATACAGCGGGGAAGCTGGCTATGATGTTCAATCGTTGCACCAACCGGAACACCATAGGCAAGAATTTTCTCAACAGCCAGTGGAGAAAAGGGATGGGTATCTAACTGGTCAAGAAAGACCTGTTGCTGGGTACGGATATTCTGTAACAAAGATGAAGAAGACACGCCAAAAGAGAAAAATAAAATCAGGACAGTTACAGCAAGGGAATGACCACGACCTTGTTTTTTTTCTGCTCCTGTATCTTGAGAAAAAAATCAGTCTGGTCGCTTCCGAATTCATTTTCCGCTGTTGCCCGTATTAAAAATTTCCCTGCAATACTAGGCATTCCTGAGACAAGACCGGTTGTTTCATGTATGGACAGCCCTGCGGGCAGACCCGAAGCCGTAAATTTGTTTGGACTGTTTGAAGCGCTGAGTTGGAGTGAGAAGGAATGATTAATTGGCACGGTCTGTTCGGATACGGGAGCAAGAACAGGGTATTTGGAGACATCCGGGTCTGGAGTGACCGTTACAGTACCAGAATAACTTCCTGCGTTTTCATAATCTCGATTCTGAACAAAAAGATAATAGTCTCCGGTCGAGGACACCTGGGTATATAATTCTCCACCTGTTACGTGGTGTACTCCTTTGCTGTCTGAGTTGACCAAGTGCAGCCAAATATCGTCATCTGAAGGATCGGTCACTTCTATAGTATCCCCCTTGTTAAGGAATATTTTATACTTAGCGTATTCATATCCCCACCCGTTCAACGAGACGGAAATACTGCTTCCAGAAGAAATAGCTGTCAACGGTTGACGATTATTATTTGTGAAGCCGAATTCCAGTGTCATAGAAGAATTATTGTCTGGAACAAAACGGAACGTATAGATGCCTGTTTGTAGAATAGACCTGCCAAACGCTATCCAATTTGAACCTTGTTTGAACATATTTCTTTCATAGATGCCGCCGTCGGGTCGGTCAATCTGGAGTTTATAATCGTCCGTCGGATTGAAGAGCTTCATTGTCAGTACAGTTCCAGTTTGAAGCAACATGGTGAATTCGTCATTTCCACTCACTGTCAAGGTATGCATGGTATTGGATGCCAGCGTACCTCCACCGGGAACGCTCATCTGAAGAGTTTCGTTGACATCTTTAGAGAAGAAATCTTCCTTCTGATAATAGATACCCAGGTCTTCGATCACTTTAAAATTTCCTGGAATGAGCCGCAACGAGTCCGCATCAAGCAGAAAATCAATTGAAATATAGTCGTCAAGGTTTGTTGTGTCGGAAAGAATACGTAAATTTCTTAAACTGATAAGATTCCCTGAAACTGAGGAAACAACTCCATCAAAACGAATATCTCGAATACCGCTTACAAGACCTGCCGCCTCAAGCTGCTGAACAAGACCGCCGTTCTTTTCAGAAAAAAAGGGGGTCTGCTGATGCAAGCTGTGATACTGACCGTTAGAGAATTTCACTCCTCCCACACCCCACCCACCCCGCCAGGCGTAAAAATCCCTAACCGATCCCCGGCCTCAGCCTGAATGGTATTCTTGCCACCAAGGTTGAGCCGTCTGCCAGCAAAGTCTGGTCGACCGTAAGCCTCTCTACGGCAGCTACTGAATTTGAACATCAGGTGTTCTGCTCTTCTCCTTGCTCTTCTGTATACCACAAAAAGCTCCTTATGAAAACGAGGAGTTCACCCTCTGGGATCCTTGGGTAGGATAAAAAAATCGCAATACCCAGAACAGGATATTGCGATGTAGATGAGGCTACGATATGAAGAGCAAGGTATTACATGTCTCACATAGGAACAATCAGCTTGTTGCTCTTCTCATTCCAACTTACAATAATGTACCATAGAGCCATACTCAGAGTGATCAGACCCAGGGTCCAACCGTAGCCCATTGCATCAGGCATGTAGATGTACTTACCCAGGTAACCAGCCTTTTCAAGTCCGGTTACTGAGATGGTTTCAGCAGCATCCAGAGCATCCTGAATATCTTCAACATCAGCATCAAGAAGACCTAACTTGGCCTGTGCCATCAGATCATTGAGCTTGGCTCCACCAATTTCAAACTCCATTCCCTTAAACCAGTTGTTCATCAGGGCGTTGGAAATACCAAAGAACGGTACAACAACCCAGAGCTTGATCTGTCCTTCGCCAACACGCCAAAGCGTACCAGAGCCGCAACCACCAGCCAGCATTCCACCAATACCGAACAGAAAACCGCCCAGTACGCCACCCCAGCCAAAGGTACCGCGTACATAGTTGACCGGCGCCAGTACAGCTTCACCGTCAAGAGTATACGGAACTGCGTATTTAACAACCGCACCGCCTAGAGCAAGAATAAAAATTGATAATGCAACAGATTTTGCCAGGGTGCAGTCACCGGTCATGTGCGGCTCACGAAAACCCTGGATCATGCACCAGCGACCGCGATGCATGGCATAGCCAATACCAGCGGCAAGCAGTAGGATACCGGAGAGCGAGGCTATATAATTCGGTTTGAAATTACCAATTTTTTCACCATCGTATCCACTGTACTGATACGCTCCCCAAATCAAAGCGACAAGGGCGCCAAGGCCGACCAAGGTCTGAATAACCCGGGGGACCTGAACTGTCCAAGCACCGGTGGAACCCCAGGTAATATGCTCCATCTCTTTATACAGGAGCCATAAGCCGAGGAGAACCCCCAGTACCAATCCAAGCCACATGCTGAAACCGTTAGCTGCCAGGTTTCCAATAGCGTTGTACATGCCGCCGACATTACAGCCCCCAGCCAAAGCAGCACCGACACCCATCAGGATACCGGCAAGAATCGCTTTAACGACTTCCCGGTACGGGGGAAAGCGAAAGGCGAATTGACCGCCGAGACAGGCGGAAAGAAAGGCACCTCCTACAAACCCGATGCCGATAACAGAGCCGGAGCTGATAAGAGCGGATTTTGGTGCTTCGAGGTGTCCAAAGCTTATCCCATACAGTATCCACTCACCCCAGTTGCGAATCGCTCCAACCGCACCCCAAGGACGCCACCAGACCATAATTAAAATACTGAGAACCGCAATAATCACGCCGGTGATATTGGCCTCCCACTCGGTTTCACAGACCTTTTTGTACAAGGTCCTTGTTTCTCCTAATAAGCTGGCTTCACTCATGAACTCTTCTCCCTTCTTCAGGTTTTAAAAAATATTTCATCCTCTGAACTCTATACAGAATCTATATACTTTGATGCGTTAAATTTTTCCATTCTCCCCCGCTTTTTCTGCGCAGGAGGCAAGATACAAACAGACCTGTTATTAGGCCCTTTCTTTACCTGTACAAGAAATTTTTGTCAAGACACTTCAACAAATTCAACAGGTAAAAATAGAATTTGTATAAAAATTTGAGCAGTCTTTTAAAGATTTTCAAAGAGTTAAAGGGACGATGATATAAAAACATATCTGCATTAATCCCTTGACAGAAGAAGTGCTATTCGTTATATGAAACAGTTATTTCTCAACAAGTATTACACTGCACTGCTCTGCAGAGATATAGTGCAAGGATCTTGCAACGTAAACTGAACCGCTTAATTGAATTAAGTAATGCTGAGTAATTTTATTTTTATTTTAACAAGGTAGGAGAATCAAATGAGTGACGTAAAAACTGCACCTGAAGGATTAGATGTTACCTCCGTACTTGACGCAAAAGGACTGAGCTGTCCCATGCCTCTGTTGCGTACAAAAAAAGAGATTGGCAAGATTGAAACTGGTCAGGTTTTGCAGATTGATGGAACCGATCCAGGTTCACGGAATGATATCCCTGGTTGGTGTAGCCGTGCTGGTCACGAATACCTCGGCGAAAAAGAAGAAACAGGTTTTATCAGCTTTTTTGTTCAAAAAGGTTAATTACGGCCTCTTCTTTTTTCTTATTCTGTTATTATATTGATTTAAGTGCGTACATTGATAACGCCTTAAAAGGAGGATAAAGCCAATGGCTGCTGATCCGAATAAACTTGCTATTTTTGTAACATCCCCACAGAACATGACGCATGTTGTGGGCATAGCTGAAGCCGCTGATAAAGCTGGCAAGAAGCCTATGATTTTCTTTACCTATAAATCTATTCATCTGACCAAAGACTCACGCTTTAAAGGTCTTGCAGAGCTATGCGGAGAAGATAATCTTGCAATCTGTGCTGACAGCTATACCTGTGAAGGGTATGACTCGGCAAAAGACATCCCAGCAGGGTTGACTGAAAAACAAATGAGAACCCAGGCATTCCACGGCGCGCTGCTGGACGAATGCGGTAAGTACATCGTTTTATAAGGAGCGTGCAAACATGGAATCATTAAAAGTATACATTCTGATTGCCAATCGTATGTATAACGACGGCATCCGGTCAGCCCTTGGGCTTGCTGTAGAAAACCATTACGGTTATCCGGTTGTTATGAACGGCGAGTTTCCGAAAATGTCCGAGTACATGGCAGAAAACATTGCCTGGATCGCTGACATGGAGGGTGAGGTGTTGAGCTGTGGTGTCGATGCGCCTACAGACCTGCCTGAAGGTGTTGAGATGACAAATATTGATCTGGAGGCATTAGGTGAACGAATGCGTGATGCGGACCATATCATTCCTTATGGCCTGCCCAAGCAGACCAATGAGCCACCGCCTGCATGTGCAGAATAGTTATTAAGGTTATTAAGGAGATAATACGATGAAGATATTACAGGTCTATCGTTCTGAACCCAATGACGATGTAAAAACACTGGTTAATATTCTTAACCGTGATCGTGATGCTGATGAGTTTAACCTTTACGGGGAAAGCCCAGATTACGAAAAGCTTGTTGAAAAGATTTTTGATGCTGATAAGACAGTTTGCTGGTGGTAACAGAGTAGCTAAAGCAGTAAAGCAGCTTAAAATAACTCTTTTGTAGAGTAACCTCTATTGCATGTAATATGCAAGGTAATATATAAGCTAAATCTGCCAGAGAAATCTTTTACAACGGTCTGTGATCGCAATGATCATGGGCCGTTTTTTATGTTGTATCATTTTTTATTATCCCTCCTCAAAAACAAGAATCAAAAAGGTGGGATAGGAGTTTCCCATGTTTACCACCTGCAAACCCCTGATTCTTGCCTCAGCCTCGCCCAGGCGACAACAGTTCCTTGCTGACCTCAGTCTTACGTTTACCATCTTGGTCGCAGATATTGATGAAACGCCATTGGCTGGCGAGAAACCTGCTGCCTTTGCCTGCCGTATGTCCCAAGAAAAAGCCGAGGCTATTGCGCAACAGTATCCCGCCTCCTGGGTCATTGGCGCAGATACAGTCGTTACCCTTGAGGGGCGTATCCTTGGCAAACCAGACAGTGCAGGCCATGCCCTGGAAATGCTTCGCTGTCTCCAAGGGAAAAAACACGAAGTTATTACAGGGGTAACGCTGCGTTGTATTGAGGAACGTTGTATGGAAAATCTGAGTAAGCGTACTGAGGTGCGCTTTGCTCAATGCAGTGATGCGATTCTCTCAGCCTATATTCAGACCAAAGAACCTCTGGACAAGGCTGGGGCCTATGGCATCCAGGGGAAAGGAGGTTTTTTAGTTCGCTCAATCGTCGGTTCTTACTCCAATGTGATTGGTCTGCCTGTAAATACCTGTGTCAGATTGCTCCTGCATCATCAAGTTATTGAGCCTTTACAGGAAAAAAAATAATGGTATATTTATACATAGGATATTCATCTTTTTTTACTGTACAAAAATGAGATTAAGAATCAGATAAAAGAAGGTGCTGTTTTTTGTGGCTCCGTGATGTGATGTATGACCAAATGACCAAAGGGTATCCCGGCTAAAAAATTTTGCTGTGCAGCAAAGGAAATATAACCCCTATGAAGACCTCCCAAGACCAGATCGATAACCAGATCGACACTCAGACTTCGGTGAGTCAACAGGCCGAATCCGGCAGCATGGACAACACGTTTTCCCAAACGCTTTCTGAGCTCATTGTGGAAAAAAAAGACCGGCAAGCCAATATTTTGCTGGATCAGTTAACATCTTGGCTGCATGGAAAAAAGACAAAGAGACAAACTGAGGCAATCAGTCACCTGACCGACTGTTTAGAACTCCTGATAGCCCATCGTGAATGGCAACGGATGGAAAAACTCTTGCCAGCGGTTGCCCAGGCTCTGGCGCTTGCTGCTGAGGATGATGATGTTGTCTGGCAAATCATTACAGCCCTCTCCATCTTTGCCGCTTACCAAATAGAGATAGGACAGTATGCGCCGGCTCGTAAGGCCCTGTTGATTTTTAGTGGGCCTGATGCCTTACAGAACGCAAGTGAGGATATCTGTACCCAGGCCAAACAGCTTGTGAATGACTTGGCCACCAGACCCCTGATGGAGTTATTGCTGATAGAATATCTTTACGATATACATAAAGGAGAGGATGCCGGGCGTTTACTTGTGCTTTTTGGCGAAAGAGCAGCAGAGTTTCTTATTGACCCGCAAAGTCTTCAGCAGAGCCGAGGCAAACCTGATGCTCTGCTGAAACTTTTTGAACAAATCGGCCAAAAAGCGGAAAAGAGCCTAGGTGCCTTGCTGCATCGAACAAGAGACTGGTATTTACTCAGAAACAGTATCAAGATGCTGGGTGAAATCGGGACTTCATCCTGCTTTGCAGATGTCACAGCCCTGTTGAGTCATGATGATCTGCGAGTCAAGGGTGAAGTGTTACGCGCTGCCAGCAAAATTGAAAGTAAGGATAAAAAAGACTTTTTTCTCAAAGCATTACGCTCTGTTCCCAAACAACTGAAAGAACCGGTTGTAGCCCTGCTCGGTGATATTCCTGACAGTAGTCTGGTTGCGCCTTTGGCAGATCTCTTGGATCGGTCTGTACACACCCAAACAAAAGCCGGGTATCAGCTACGTATCACTATTTGCAAGACCTTGGGTAAGATTGGCTCGGTCAAGGCCATACCGACCCTGAAAAAGATTATTGCTGATCATGCTGATTCTGACAAAGAGGGCAGGGGAGCAAGTGAAAAACTGGTACAGGCGGCTGAACAGGCGATCCAGTATATTAATCACGGTGGAAAGTATAAGGCGCATCGAAACACAGCCAATACCCTGAGTGTTCCGTTAAAGAATAATCCTGTTGCTGCTCGGGAAACCAATATTGTGCAGATTGCCATGTCAGGCGACCAGGCAAGGGCCACTTCCCAGCTTTTTGACTTGATTGTTGAATGTGTTCATAAAAAAGACTTTTATAATGCCGAACGACTGAAAGAACGCTTTAATGAGATTAATCCCAACGCCCTTACCGAGATAATTCAGGCCACTGAGCTGATTGAGCAGGAAAAGAACGGGGTGCAGGTTCGTGGCTATTTGGAGATATGGTCTAACCTTTTGCGAGAACTGACTGCTGAGGAGTTTAGTGCTATCTATCATGAGTTGGAGAATCAAGATTTACAGCCAGATGAGGTGTTGGTTAATCAGGGGGATAAGAATGATGAGCTGTTTTTTATCAACCACGGGATGATCAAAACCTTTTATCAAAAGGCAGGCCGCAGAGTGTATGTAAAAAATCTTTCTGGTGGTGATCTTGCCGGAGAAAACTTTTTTAATGCCTCAGTCTGGACCATCAGCATGACAGCGCAGACTGAAAGTAAAATTTCTATTCTGAAACGCTCAAGCTTTGTCCGTTGGCAGGAGGCGTTTCCTGGTCTTGAAGAAAAACTGCGGGCATTTTACAACCGCTCGAATGATGTGCAGGATTTATTTTTGCGCAAAGGGCTTAATCGGAGGGCTTTTGAACGATATCAGCTTGCCCGTAAGGTTGAGTTTCAGTTGATCAACAATCAGGGAAACTCTATGGGGCAGCGTTTTCGAGGGCGGCTTTCAGATATTTCGCAGGGCGGTCTTGCTATGAAGTTCCATCTTTCCCAGAAAAAACATATTCGGGTGTTATTTGGTCGCAAGCTGCATATCTCTATTCCTGTTGCTGGCAAGCCACCAGAGTTGAATGTCTACGGATTAGTGTTATCTATCAATCCGGTTCAAGAGGAGAGGAATGAATACAAGCTTCATCTTGTTTTTGATACGCCAATGGAGCAGGAAGCCCTGCAGCAAGTGCTTGGATAATTTTTTTTTACCTGCATGATTTTTCATTTTTAATGATAACTTCATTGCAACTTTAATTGCAACATAGCTGTATGAAAGACATTTCTTAGGTTGGTTGTGTTTTGATCTTTTGGGGATACGTGCGCTTGGTATGCGTTTAGTATGGGCAGGGGGGTGCTGTTTATTCTGTTGTTTCTTGTCTTATATCAAAATATTAGAGTGCGGTTTATCTCTTGTAGATTCCCTTTATAAGCAGGGAAAAAGACATATCAAAAAATTGTACTGCTATAAAATATTCTTGACTGTATTTCAAAAGTATCATATTTTGAATCTGTAGTAAAAGTATTGGTGAGAAGTTGAGTACATCAGTACATACATCAGTACCTATCCTCTCTCTGAGGATGAAGAACAAGAAGAGAATAAGTGACAAACGAGATGGAAGAACGAAAAGAGACGGAAGTTCGGCTGGGTCACTCCACGGAGTTACCAGTGCTTCACGTTAAGGTATTGTTGTACATTGAACAAAAGTGAAGACATTGCATAACACCAAAGCCAAAAGCCTCTTTACAAAAAGTCAAAGGAGATGGATATGAAGAAAGTACTTGTTGCCGGTGCAGCATTAATGTTAGCTGGTTCTACAGTTCCAGTTGCATTTGCTGGAAATTCAGGAAGTGATTCTGGAGACGCAACTGGCGTCAGTATTAGTGGTGATGCTACTCTTTACTATGCAGGCGGGATAGATTATGAACGACGTACTGTCAACAACATCGGTGAGGCAAACGGCTACAATGATTTTTTTGCAACCCGTGTTGGTTTAAATTTTGATGCTGTTGCCCTAGGTGGGGCATCCATTCATGCACGCCTGTATTTTGATGATCAGGGGTTTAATGATGATCCTATATGGGACAAGAGTGGAGACAATCAACTCGGTGTGTCAACAGACTATGCCTATATGCAGGTGCCTCTGTCCAAAAACTTCACCATAAAAGCTGGGCGATTACCTTTGAGTTTTAGCCCGTTCTATGCTGGGGAGATTCGCCCAACTCGTATTCAGTTGATTTATAAGAGTGGCAACCTCAAGCTGGTTCCATGGCTTGGTGTGGTAAGTGAAGATGAAAGTGATCTTGACAACTGGGATGATAATGATTTTATGCAGTACGGTATTATTCCAGTTATCACATTTGACAATGATTGGACGGCAAAAGGGTTTTTTCGTTACAACGACGATGCAAGAACAGTGGCGCAAGACCGTTCCGGTTTTGAAGGCTCTGTAAATGTTTCTGGTATGGCTGGCAACATTGCTCTTACAGCAGAAGTATCATACAAGGCTGCTGATGTTCAAGGGACTGATGATGATGGAATTGGTGGATACGTGCAGGCTTCCTTGAATATGCCTGGATTTACTCCTACTATTATTGCCGGTATGACGCAGAATGGCTTCATGGCATGGCGTGACTTTGGTTTCGTTATGGTGGGCGGTAACGAGACAACGACCGTTGTAGATGTAGGTAATAGAGCAGATAGAGATAGATATGGAGATATAGTAGCTAGAGAGAAGGATGGCGATCTGATGTTTGGAGCCTTGGTCTTTAAGCACGACATCAGTGATCGTTTCAGCGCACAGGGAAATCTACTCTATGCCTCCTATGATTATGATAACGACACTGTAGCACAGGGAGAGCTTGACAGCGCAGTTGAGGTGTCTGGTATCTTCAACTATGCACTTTCTGACAGCACCAGCTTTGAGTATAAACTTGGTTACTTGGCCCCAACCTATAATGACGGCGCACCTGATGTATTAGAAGATGCATACATTGGTCACGTTCTGCGTATGAATATTGAATTTTAAAGATTCTACAAGGGCCTTTTTTGGGGTGAAAAAATGTAAAACGCCCCTCTGTTGGATAGAACGAGTCCTGTTATAGGGCTCGTTTTTTCAAACTCAGGAGAGTGGAAGCGCAACTATAAACTCTGTACCACCTTGATTGCGGCAGTGAATATCCAATTTTCCTTGATGATCTTTCACAATACGTTCCACTAAAGCCAAGCCTATTCCTGTGCCAGCGACCTTGGTCGTGTAAAAGGGATCTGAAACCTTTTGGAGATCCGCAGCAGCAATTCCCATTCCACTGTCCCGAACAGCAATCTGGATATATTCCTTTTCTGTGGTTACCTTTACTTCGAGTTCACCCCCATTCTCCATTGCCTCAATTGCATTACGGACCAGATGGACAAGCACTTTACGCATCTGCTCGGGATCAATCTCAGATGTCAGTTGTTCTGGAACATGCGCTTGGTAGGTGATGTTTTGTCTCTCCATATTATGATAAAAAAGCATCAGCGTCTTAATAATGAGCGGATAGAGAAGGGTACGTTCTTTTTTGACAGGTGTGGTATCAACAAAGTTAAAAAGATCTTCCAAGGTTTGTTCGATACGTGCAACCTCCATAGCCATCATATCCAAAAATTTGAGCTGCTGTGGATCGGTTGTTTTACGACTGAGTAATCGCGCTGTACCACCGATTGAGGTGATTGGATTACGAATATTATGGGCAAGTTGGGCTGTAACTTGTCCCAAGGCGGAATAGCGTTCTGATTCAACGAGCAGGTCTTTATTCTCCTCAAGCTCATGAGTAACCAATTCAAGTTGTTTGATCTTTTTTTCCATATCTGTATAGAGACGACTGTGTTCAATGGCAAGACTTGCCTGGCTGGCAAAGCTCTCAAGGGCATGGATGAGTGGGGAATCAATCTTTTTTTCTGTCACAAAATGATCCGCAATAATCACACCCAGTGATCGGCTTGAAGAGTACAGGGGAACAACCACAAAGCTGTCCTCTTGCAGCAGGCCCATGAGGTCAATCGGAACCGGAACCTTGATATCACAGTGACCGTGGCAAACATTGATTGTTGTACGCTCCATTGCAGCTCGAATCAACAGATGTTCTGTATTATCTGAGGTGATGCGTAAGGCCCGAACGATTTTATTGACTTCGCTGTCTTCTTGAAAATCATGATCCTTAATAGAGTCGATAATGTCACGGAACTTCAGGTCTCTACTGTTCATCTCCTGCCAAATACGAACCGCATCTTCACGACATCCCGGGCCAACAGCCAACCTGCCCTCAAGGACTTCCCCTGTTGCATCAAATAAGGCCAAAAAGGCGCGATTGAATTTTAGTCCCTCTTCAGCGGTAATACCAACGAGAATCGCTTGAAGAATTTCCTCCAGCGCAGTCATGCTGAGATAGGCTGTATTCATCTTCATAGCCAACTCGTGAAGGAGTTGAATCCGAAAATTTGCCTGCTCAAGCTGCTCCTGATACCGCCGGTTATTGATCTGTAATCGTCTATTTTCGAGTATTTTTCGGACGGTTTCCCAAAAGATCGTGAGCTGGACAGGTTTGGTCAGATAGTCATCTGCACCGTGTCGAAGACACTTGAGGGCCGTGTGAATATCCGTGACCCCTGAAAGCATTATTATGGCGGTTGTTGGACTTGCTTTTTTTATTTCAGATATCAGGTCTATCCCATTGCCATCAGGCAGATTAATATCCAGAAGAACAAGTGCAACTGGCATTCTTTTGATGATCTCTCTGGTTCTTTTTACAGAGCCAGCAGCCTGGCTTGTCAGTCCTTTCTGTTGAAGGAAATCCTGAAGAAGGGTAATAATTATTTGATAGTCGTCAACAACAAGGATAACTTCATCATCTTCAAGCAAATCATTCTTATTGAGAGAAAGAGCCGGCAGTGTAGGTTGAATATCGGACATGATTGATTCGGCTTATAGGCTTAAGTCAGTTACTCCAATTACTCCCGTTGAACCTGCTTCTTTACGTGCAGGATGGGCATTTATAAAAAAAGAAGTCCTTTTCTGTTTATACCGTAAAACACATCTCTTTGCCCTGAAAAAGAAATGGAGAGCAAATCAAGGGAGAATCAAAGGAGAGCCAAAGAAAAATCTCAGATTGCTCCACAGGATACTCCGTGGTAAAGATTGAGGTAAAGATTGAGCAGAAAAACAATCTGCCGGTTGATTAATTTGAACTAACTTGGATTAATCTGATGTGCGGTTGTAGTTGATTGTCTAGTTACCTGTAGTTGCTTGCATTATTGCATAATGCGCAGTTGTCCCTTTTTTAAGATAAAAAATTGAATATTGTGAAAGAAAAAAAGAGAGCTTCGGCTTATTTTGATACAGCCTTTCTCCTTGCGTTTATACAGCAGCAAGCGGCACGAACAGAAGAGGCTATGCGGCTTGATTTGGAGTCAAGTTTATCTGGTCAGGACAAAATGTTACGAGAAGCTCTGCACTATGCCCTCTTGCAAGGCGGTAAACGATTGCGTCCTGTTTTGGCAATTCTCAGCTCCAGACTCTGTGGTCGGGACGATGATAAACTGTATCTGTTAGCAGCAGCTTTTGAATACCTTCATGCCGGATCTTTGATTCATGATGATGTGATTGATCATGCTGAAAATCGACGAGGAAAGGCGTCTCTGATTAAAAAGTACGGAATGACAGCAGCCATTCTGACCGGTGATTGGCTGCATGCCCGTTCAATGCACCTTATTGGCAGCTTGGCTGGTCAGGAAGGATTGGATACAGTGTGTCATGCAACCCGGGCTATGGTGGATGGAGAGTTTCTGCAGTTGCGTTATGCAGCAGACCCAGCCGTGACAGAAGAGCAGTATTTTTCTGTTGTGCTTCGTAAAACAGCCGGTTTGATTCGCTCAACCTGTGCAATAGCAGCCCTGTTTGGACATGCCGATTGTGAGCAACAACATGCCTTGGCCCAGTATGGAGAAAAAATAGGCATAGCCTTTCAGATTGTCGATGATTTGCTTGATTATCTTGGGGATGAACAGGCCACTGGGAAGATGGTGGGCAACGACTTTATTGAGGGAAAGATGACCCTGCCCTTGATTCACGTTCTTGCCCATACTGCGGGTGACCAAAGGGCGGTACTGGTTCAGGCGTTAGAGCGTACCCCCAGAGACAAGGACGGGTGCGGGATGGCTCGTCAACTCATGCACGCTGCCGAGAGCTTTACGTTTTCCCAGCAAAGAGCCTGTCTGGAGGTTGAACAGGGACTTGCTGCCTTATCCTGTTTTAAAAAGAAAACGCAGAGTGCGACAAGGATGCAGCAAGAAAGCCTGATGATTTTAGAGCAACTGGCCTACTATATCTTACGCCGAGATCGCTGATCGCTGAACTTACCCCTTGTTGTTTTGATTTTTTCTGGGGTGAAAGAGGACGCCATCCTCGGGCAGTTCCTTCCATTTCAGTTGCACAGGACAGGGCTGGACATCCCAGACTTTTTGGCAATACTCTTTTGCAGAGCGATCTGAAGAAAATTTTCCCATTCGGGCCGTGTTGAGAATAGACATCTTGGTCCAGCGTTGTTTATCTGCATAGAGGCGACTGACTCGATCCTGACAGTCAATATAAGCCTGGTAATCGGCAAAGAGCATGTATGAATCTTTATACAGCAGGGAATCAACAATCGGTCTGAACAGTTCCCGATCGCCTGAAGTGAAAATTCCAGAGTTGATAAGCTCAATAACAGCCCGCAACGATGCATTGTCATGATAATAGTCTATCGGAGTGTAGCCAGCTTTTCGTCGTTCCATGACCTCTTCAACATTCAGGCCAAAAAGAAAGAAGTTCTCCTCTCCAACCTCCTCTCTGATCTCTACATTTGCTCCATCAAGGGTGCCAATAGTCAAGGCTCCGTTCATGGAAAACTTCATGTTGCCTGTGCCTGATGCCTCCATGCCAGCCTGTGATATTTGTTCGGAAAGGTTAGCCATAGGGTAGACTGTATGGCCTATCTTAACATTATAATTTGCTATGAAAAAAACTTTGAGCTGATCACGCACTGCTGGGTCGTTGTTCACTACGTTGGCCACTGAGGTGATCAGTTTTATAATGTGTTTGGCCATAAAATAGCCCGGAGCTGCCTTGCCGCCAAAAACAAAGAGGCGTGGGGTTGTTGTAAAGTTGGGGTCTGTTTTAATCTGAATATAGAGCGTGATAATGTGGAGGATGTTGAGAAGCTGTCTTTTGTACTCGTGGATTCGTTTGACCTGAACATCAAACAGGGCGCGATAATCCACCTTAATATTATCATGCGATTGTATGAGGGCAGAAAAGTCCTGTTTATTCCTTTCCTTGACCTTTCGCCAATCATCAAGAAAGGCTGCATCGTCTACCAACTTTTCCAGTTTGCGCAACTCATCAAGGTCAGTCAGCCACTGTTCACCAATAGCCTCAGTAATTAAACGGGTTAGACGTGGGTTACTGACCGCTATCCAGCGACGCGGGGTGACGCCATTGGTCACGTTGCGAATTTTTCTTGGGTACATGTCATGCCAATCTGCCAGAGTATGTTTTTTCAAAAGATCGGTATGCATAGCTGCAACCCCGTTAATGGTCTTGGCCCCCATGCAGGCAAGGTTGACCATACGAAGAGAACGCGGCTCATTCTCATCAATCACGGACATCCGTTGCAGCCGTGCATCATCACCGGGATATCTGATGCGGACTTCATCAAGAAAATGTCGGTTGAGTTCAAAAATAATCTCTAAATGACGGGGCAACAGGCTGCCAAACAGTTCCAAAGACCACTTTTCCATAGCCTCTGGTAACAGGGTATGATTTGTATAGCTCAGGACTTTTTTGGTAATATCCCAGGAAACATTCCAGTCATAGAGATGCACATCAACCAACAGGCGCATCAGTTCAGGCACGGCAACCGCTGGATGCGTGTCGTTGAGCTGACCTTGGAAGTATTCATGAAAGTTGAGCAGATTTTCGTGGCGAAAAAGATGCAGGCGGATCATGTCCTGTAATGAGCAGGAGACAAGGAAAAACTGTTGCTCTAAGCGTAGTTTTTTTCCCTGAAACTGTTCATCATTGGGGTACAGGACTTTGGTCACTGTTTCAGCCTGGATTTTATCTTCCACAGCTCCGTAGTAATCTCCGGTATTAAAGTCGGCAAAATCAAAGGAAGAGTGTGATTCAGCACTCCAAAGCCGCAGTGTATTGACTGTATTTACCTTATATCCTGGAACTGGGACATCATAGGGTACGCCGGTGATAACCCGGGCAGGCCGCCAGCGAATGCGACGAATGCCTTTTTCTGTATGGTAGATTTCTGAATGGCCACCAAAGCCAACCTCGCAGGCCATAACAGGTTTCTTGATCTCCCAAGGATTGCCAGGATGCAACCAGCGATCACTGAGTTCTTTTTGCCAACCGTTGACGATTTCTTGGTCAAACATGCCGTATTCATAGCGAATCCCGTAACCAATAGCCGGAACTTGCAAGGAGGCAAGGGAGTCAAGATAGCAGGCCGCCAATCGCCCAAGTCCCCCATTGCCCAGACCTGGTTCTTCTTCATGATCAATAATCTCCTTGAGATCAAGTCCGCTCTCCTGGGCAGCTTGGGCAAAGTCTTCGTACAGCCCGAGATTGACCAGATTGTTGTGCAAATGCGGGCCAGTGAGAAACTCAGCAGAGAGGTAGCAGACTATTTGAGGTTTTTTTGTAAGCAGGTTTTCCACAGAGTTGACAAAGAGAAGCTGCATTCGATCCCGTAATGTATAGGAAAGGGCAAGATAGTAGTCGTTAAGGGTTGCAGTTCTTGTGGTGACTCCAAGCCTGTAAAAGAGGTTATAGGCAAAGGCCCTCTTCAGTTGATTGATGCGTTTTTTCTGCTGTGTCTTTTCTAATTTTCCCCACAGATGACATTCAGGTGTTGAGACCATGTTTAAAAAAAGGTGGAAATGGATAGATCGGTAATCCGAATTATTGACGTGATCGACGTGATCGACGTATTGACCCTATATATGGGTCTGTTGATTATACTTGCAATCTTATCTTCTGCAAAAAAAATAAGAACGTTCTGGTTTTTTTCAGCTCTTTCTCGCTTTCTCGTTATTTCCGATTAAATAGAGGGGAGTTTCCCTCTTCGGTGGAGATACTGTGTAAAGGGCAGCTTTATTTAATATTTAAAATCTCATAATGTTGCTCCCTATCTTTTCGTTTAATCGTTCTAATTAGAATTAGCCCAGGGAATGAACAAAATAAAAAGACAAATTTTCAAAAAAAAATTTTACAATACGTAAATAATCTTTTATTATGAAAGCGAGGTTATTGAGTAACTATTTATTTCAGTAAAAGACAAGGAGGAAGAAAATGTTGCACGAGATGAAGTTAAGAACAGCTAAAGTTGCGTTTATACTTACTTTAGGGGCTTCTATGTTTGCAGTGGGTAATGTTCAGGCTCAGTCTACAAACATTCCACTGCCAGCAACGGAAATTGCAGATGTGATATCTAATGTTAGGGCTGATGGTCCTGCCAAATCCATGATGAACGAAGTCCGGGCTGGTGTGATCAAAGACATGTCTAGCAGAGCGCCAGATCAGCTGCCACTGCGTAACCAGGTGCAAGCAAAATTGATGCCGATAATGATGAATAAAATTTTACCCGTACAGTTGCAGGCCATGGCAAATCCCGATGGTGGTTTTCCGGGAATGTTTGCTCCTCCTCCTTTCTAGGTCATAGGAGTTGTTGTAAAAAAAGGTGCGGTTAAATAATTCGCACAGAAGGTCGCGTAAGTCTCTTCTGTGCGAATATTTTTTTGAAAGAAGAGATACTCCTCTGGATGACAAGTTTATTTGTGAAGCTTATTTTGTTGAAAGAGTGAGTACACAGCAAAGGAGATGGCTATGCCGCAATTTAAAAAAATATCCGTTAATCTCACCTTGATTGTTTACATGGTAGCTTTTGCGGGCATAAATAATGTACAGGCTGAGAACATCAAACTTCCTTTGTCATCTGAAAATCCAGAAATTCGGGCAGTTGTGGATGAGATGAATGCAAATCGCGATGCTGTGAACAATGTAGTGCGTGAGACAAGGGATAAGACAAAGATAACGATGTCGCAAAGACTGCCTTTAATGCCGCAGATGAGGAATACCATAGGTAATGAGGTCAGCACAAGAGTAATGGCAGAAACGCGAACAAAGACAATGAATACGCAGATGAACGCAATGCAGGATCCTACAAATCCAGAAGGTGTTCCAGAACTTATTGCTCCGAAATTTGATTTTGAATGAGAGTTTTTTTTGAGGTAGAAACTTTTTTGATCTGCGTTATTTCTTTTATAAGCTGTTGTTATAAGCGGTCACTTTCACAAAAAGAGTGGAGGTGACCTTTTTTATTCCAGCCATCTACTCTTCTGTTTCTGTTTTTTCTTTTTTTGTATTCCCATAAAGAACTGTAAATACCTGAATAATTCCCTCTAAGAGGCCCATTGTTGGCCGTGACACGATCTTCTCATCAACAAGAAAGACCTGATTTTCTTGCACCGCTTTAATAACCTGAAAACCCGGCTCATTACGTATCATTTCTGCTGTCACCTTATTCATTCTGCCTTCCTGAGCCAGAAAGATATCTATTTTTTTCGCCTTGGATAAAATACGCTCCTTGCCATAGGCAGCAATATTGCTCTTGCGAACCTTAACGGCATCTTTTGCCACGTTGATTCCTCCGGCAGCTTCTAAGACAAACATAGCCATAGACTCAGGAGCAAAGGTTTTCATTCGTTTATGGATGGCTTCAAAATAGACCTTTTTTCTCTGTGCAGCAGGAATGTGTTCTACCTGTTGGGTGATTGCTCCAAGTCCGGCACCAAAACGAGCAATCATCTGAGATGCTTCTCTCTGATGTCCGCTCAGAACACCCAAATTTTCCCAATACCGGAACATTTCATGCACTGAGGTGGGCTGTAATGAGACCACAGCCACCCTGTTTTCCTCAAGTCGTTCAACCATTTGCGGATAAGCCCGACTGAGCATAGGACGAATCAGAACCAGATCCGGCTTGAGAGCCAACAGCCGTTCTGGGTCATCACGAAAACTCAGCTGCGGTAAATCAGGTAGCTGTTGATCACTTCGCCCGATGGCAACGACTTGTGCGCCTGCCCCCATATCTATTAAGTTGCGGGTATGTGCGCCATATAAGGAGATGATGCGTTGATAGGCGTTCTTTACCTGAATCACTCTGCCGTCGTTATCAACAAAGGGTTTGCCAAGGGTAGGGGCAGCAATAAGGCAGGTCAACAGGGTAGCAGTAATAAGATGTTGCAACATGTTCTTCTCTTTGTTTATGAGTCAGTGAAATAAAAATTTTGAACCGGTTCAATCAGACCGCAGGTAGTCGGTAGCTTACCTGATTACAGTTGGAAAAGCTATCCTCCCGAACCTGCGCTTCTACACCGTAAACTTCTTGAATAATATCAGATTGTAGAACCTGTTCTGTAGGGCCTTGACAGATGATCTGACCATTTTTTAAGAAGATGAGTTCATCGCAGAAAGAGGTTGCCAGATTCAAGTCATGGATTGCAGCAACCACGGTCAGGCTCTGTTCCACAACCCGACGACGAATCAGGGCAAGGATGGACAGGGAGTGATAAATATCTAAGTTCGAGGTGGCCTCATCCAGCAGGAGTACCTCTGGAGTCTGGACCAAGGCCCGCGCCACAGCAACCCGCTGTTTTTCTCCACCAGATAAATGCGTTACCGAACGATTGGCAAAGGCCGCAACACCCATCTCCTCCATGACCTCGTCAACCAGAGCATGTCCCTGCGCTGTCAGAGAGGCAAAACGGCCAAGATGAGGATGACGACCCATCTCTACGACCTCACGTACAGAAAAGCCAAAGCGAACCTGAAAGTCCTGGGGAACCAGAGCAACCCGTTTTGCCAGCTCTCGGGACTGCCACTGTTGCAACGGATGTTCTCGATACAACAGATCTCCATGAGTTGGAACGGATAAACCACAGAGCAGATCCAACAAGGTGGTCTTGCCGCTGCCGTTTGGGCCGAGAATGCCATAGCATTTCTGAGAAGACAGGGTGAGCTGTATCCCTGACAAGACCGGCTGATTTTTATAGGCAAAACCAACCTGGTGTAGTTGCCAGAGAATCTCAGAGGAGAACGTAGAGGACTTACCCATTTTCCTGCTGTCGCTTTTTAAAAATATAGGCAAAAAACGGTCCGCCAAGAAGAGCGGTCAGCACACCGATAGGAACTTCAGCAGGCAGCACAGCCCGGGTCACGGTATCAGCCACGAGCAGCAGCAGACCACCGCCCAAGGTAGACAGAATAATCAACTGCCGGTTATCTGGGCCAAGCAGATGGCGGAGCAGGTGGGGAACAATCAAGCCAACAAAACCGATAATTCCTGAAACCGAGACACAGAGAGCCGTCATAAGGGAGCAGGTAATGAGGAGAATCCAGCGCAGGCGTACTGTATTGATGCCAAGGGTCGTTGCAGCCCGTTCTCCAGTGGCCATGATATTGAGATCCCGGCTGTAAAAGAGACAGACTGTCGTGCCGAGCAAGGCAACTGGTAAGAGGACAAGGATATTTTGGCGGGAAATTCCAGACAGGGAACCCATGAGCCAGAAAATAATAATGCCAACCTGTTCATCAGCAATGAATTTTAAAAAACCAATGGCTGCGGACAGGATGGCTGCAACAATCACCCCGGATAAAATCAGGCTGGTTGAGGAGAGCCGCCGGTCTTCAGAGGCAAGAGCCAACACCGTAAACAGGGTGCCAAGACTGCCCAAAAAGGCAAAGATTGGCACAGAAAACGTTGTTGGTAAAACCAAACCAACAACTTGGAGAACAATAACCAGGGATGCGCCAAAAGCTGCCCCTGAGGAGATCCCCAAGGTGTATGGATCAGCCAGCGGGTTGAGAAGAATAGCCTGAAAAATCGTGCCGCAAAGAGCCAGCATTCCGCCCACAAGGACAGCAGCTAAAATTCTTGGCAGGCGTATATCCATGACCACTGCGGTCACCACTGGATCAAACCCGGTCTCCTTGTCGCTGCAACAGAGAGCATGGATGATAAGCTGCATAACCGTTGTGGCCGGGATCTGCATAAAGCCCATAGTTGCTGAAACTATAATAGAACTCAGCAGGAGAAGAAGCATTCCTCCTCCTGCAATAACGGTAAACCTTGCCTTTACTGCTCGTTCTGTTTGTTCTGTTTGTATTCCTTGTACTGCCATAGTTTTTCGCAGCCTTCGCCTTAGTAGCCTATCGCCTTACTTGAGCAGAATTCCCGCAGCAGCGGCAGCATCAGCGGCATGATGGACATAAATATCAGCAAAAGAGTCCAGTTCACCAAGCCCTTTTTTGACTGCTATAACCTCAAAACCTTCTTTTTCTAGGATCATCTGCCAAGAGGGCTCTTCTGGATCTGTACCAGCCATATCATTCAGAGCATGATCTCCAGCCACGATCATACAGGGCTTAAGCATCACTTTTTTAATATTCCGCAGCTTCAGTTTATCTATCAGATCCTCAAGCGAGGGAAAGCCCTCCACATTACCGATTAAAGTCGTCACCTTGGGATACAGTTCCCGCATCCGGTCAGCAAGTTCAAGATAGGCTCCACCAGAGGGAAAATGCTCATTTCCGTGGCCCATGTAGACCAGGGCAGCCTCTTCTTTTGCAGCCATCTCTGCATCCGCAGCCAATGCCTTTGCGGCAACTGTAATATCTTCAGCATAGGGAAAATCCACGCCATAGGTACCTAGAGCGGGCCGTCCCAAGACTACTTGATGAAAGGGTTTGTATTTTTTCTTTTTTATTGTCCCTAAATTCATCAGGCTGTCCACATAGGTGCCAAGATCAAGAAATTCTTCGCCCATAGCAATATGGGTGGGCTGAAGAACAATGGTGTCATACCCATCGTTTTGCAGGTCAGCAATGGTGGCTAGCACAGTTTTAACGTGCAGTACGTCTTCCGGGATCTGAGGATGGGCTTTACTGTAGGCCGGGTTTTCAGCTCGTTGTCGCCATTTTTTGCGGATGATATTGGAGGTAAAGGCGATTTTAACCGGGGTCTCAGGATACTTGTTGATCATCTTGCTTCGGATATTGAGCAATCCCTCTAAAGCAGACTCAACAGTTGTACCGAACATAGCGAGGACAATGGCATTTTTATGTTTCACCTTCCATCCCTCACTGGCAAGAGTGGTTGTTGTACTGTACAGCAGTACGGTTATAAGCAAAAAAAAACGTAACGTCACGGGAACCTCCCTGTGTTGCCGGTCCGGGTGGCCCTGATCTGAGCAGGACATTAAAAATCCCGAACCAATTTAAAAATTGATCCGGGATGTCCCTGTTATACCCAGATGATGTCTATACTATTAGACTATCCAGACCTTTGCCGAGGTCGTTAAATATTTTTTCAGGCAGGTTTTCTGACTTTCGGTTCTTCCTCGCCTGCGCCTTCCCATCTCTCAAAAAAAGACAGTGACATTATGCAGGGTTGTCCCCGATTACAGCGGCGGGCCCGTCCCGGATTTGCACCAGGTTCCCTTTTCATCCGCTCTAACTCTAATAGTATACAGCGGACACCTGAAAACAGGAGACACTTTAGTCAAGGGAGGCAGGGAAGTCAAGAGGGAGTGTTGAACAGCACGCTCTCGTATGTTTTTTCGCATGTTGCTCAATGCTTCTTTGATTTTTTCTTGGGAGAGAAGGAAATGTATCTTTTTTACGCATAAAGAAATGGGAGAAAGACCGCCTGTATTCATAGGTTTTTTTTCTCATAATGTAAAAAAGACTTGCTTATCTTCAGGGATCGGGTTTTACTGTACATGTAATGTTTGTGTAGTCACTCTTTGTAGTTTATGCGTAGTTTATGAATTATGAAAAAAATACCGCACAATCTCTCTGAAAGGCTCTCCTAGAGAACTTCTTTTCAAGAGGCCGGCGGTTTTTTTATTTGAACAAGGTGGCTACGATCAGGAAGTTTTTTTTTGTTGAGGAACAAGAGAGCTTTTTGATGTTTTAATGATTTAAGCAATTCGACAAATACATTTGAGTTGCGAACAGTAAGGAGTAGCAGGACATGGCAGAAGGCACAGTGAAATGGTTTAACGATGCCAAAGGATTCGGGTTTATTGAGCAGGATGGCGGACCAGATGTTTTTGTACATCATTCTGCGATTAAGGCTGAAGGTTTCAAGTCTTTGCAAGAAGGAGCCCGGGTCAGCTTTGACGTTGTTGACGGACAAAAAGGACTGGCTGCCGAGAATGTTGTTCAGCAGTAAGGGTTGATTCGATTAGTAGTAAGGTACAAGCCCCGTAATATTTTACGGGGTTTTTTTTATGCTGTTTTCTGATGCAGTTTTCCCTCCTTTTTTGCTGTCTTGCTCCTAACTCATCGTTACAGAATTTCACAGAATTTACTTCATTCGTTCGCATACCCTTCGCATAATCATAACCATAACCATTTGGATATATTTCAGCGAATACGGTATAATACGCTATTATACGTTATAAAACCCTATGATAACCACAAATAATATAGGACTCTCTTACGGCAAGAGGGTCATCTTTAAAGAAGTTAATATTAAGTTTACACCAGGGAACTGTTACGGCCTGATCGGTGCCAACGGTGCAGGGAAATCGACCTTTCTGAAAATCCTATCCGGTGATATTGAGCCGGATCATGGGGAGATCTCCATAACACCGGGCCAACGTTTGGCTGTATTGAGCCAGAATCAGTTTGCCTTTGATGAATATACTGTTCTCAATACGGTGATCATGGGCCATAGAGAACTGTATAAAATCATGGCTGAACGTGATGCCATCTATGCCAAACCTGATTTCAGCGAGGAAGACGGTATTCGTTCCGGTGAACTGGAGGTGTTGTTCGGAGAAATGAACGGCTATGAAGCCGAATCCGAGGCCGCAGTTCTTCTGAAAGGGCTTGGAGTTGGTGAAGATCTGCTCCAAAAAAATATGAAGGAGCTGGAGGGGACTGAGAAGGTGCGGGTGTTGCTGGCCCAGGCCCTGTTTGGCAATCCGGATATTCTGCTTCTGGATGAACCCACCAACCATCTCGATATTCGTACCATTACTTGGTTAGAAAATTTTCTTTCCCGTTTTCAGAACACGGTTATTATTGTGTCCCATGACCGCCATTTTCTCAATCAGGTCTGTACCCATACAGCAGATATTGATTACGGCAAGATCAAGGTCTATGTGGGCAACTATGATTTTTGGCAGCAGGCCAGTGAGCTCCATTTTCGTCAGAAAGAGAGTGAGAGCAAGAAGGCCAAGGCCAAAGAGCAGGAACTGAAAGCCTTTATTCAGCGTTTCAGCTCCAATGCCTCCAAAGCCAAACAGGCAACCTCTAGGAAAAAGCTGCTGGAAAAACTCACTGTTGAGGACATGCCGGTTTCTTCTCGCAAATATCCCTATATTGAGTTTAAGCCAGAGCGTCCCTGTGGTGATGTAATTCTGGAGATTGAAGGTCTGAGCAAGGAAGTTGATGGCGTTTCCATGTTCAAGGATTTTAATTTGACTGTAAATAAGGGCGATAAAATCGTCTTTGCTGGACCCAACAGTTTGGCCAAAACCACCCTGTTTCAAATTTTGGCTGGAGAGCTGGAACCAGACAGTGGTTCTTTTCGTTGGGGCGTGACCATTACCCCTTCCTATTTTCCCAGTGAGAACGGAGAGTATTTCAAGGATGATGGCTTAGATTTGGTTGGTTGGCTCCGTCAGTTTGCCTCGGCTAAGGAAGATGAGAGCTTTGTTCGGGGATTTTTGGGCAGAATGCTGTTTTCCGGTGAAGAGGCCATGAAAAAGACCTCGGTGCTTTCCGGTGGGGAGCGGGTGCGTTGTATGCTCTCCCGTATGATGCTCTCTGGGGGGAATGTGTTGGTGCTGGATGAGCCTACCAATCATCTGGATTTGGAGTCCATTACCTCCCTCAATAATGCCTTGATCTCCTATGCTGAGGTGGTTCTTTTCTCCTCCCATGACCATCAGTTTGTCTCCACTGTGGCGAACAGGATTGTTGAATTTTTTCCTGATCGTATTGTTGATGAAATGATGGATTTTGATGATTATCTGGCTCTGCGGGATGCAGATCTTTTGGATGCAGGATACTCAAACAAAAAGGCAGCATAAGTCATACGTATACATACGGAAATATGATAAAACGATTTCTTATTAAGGCAGGAAGAAAACTGAAACGGCTGACTAAGTCAGGCGGCAACAGGAAAAAAGCCGTCCCTTGTTCTGCTCGTTCAGAGCAACAGCATGAACCTCGGTTGTTAGCGCAGAAACAGCAGAAAAATGGACAAAGCGCAGAGCAGAATCGGCCAGCCCGCAGGCCAAGAAAGAAAAAGCCTCGCTGGACTGTGGAGCAGTTTCCAGTTGATCCTGTGGAAGGTAAGAGTCGCTTTCATGATTTTTCTCTGCCCTTGGGGATAATGCATGCTCTTGCTGATCTTGATTTTAAATACTGTAGTACAATTCAGGAAAAGGCCCTTCCTGATGCGATGGCTGGTAAGGATATCATTGCCCGAGCAGGGACAGGAACCGGCAAAAGTGCGGTTTTTCTCATAGCCGTCTTTACCCGTCTGCTTCATGAAAACAGGCAGCAACAGGCAAGGGCAAGGCAGTCAGGGGAAAAACCTCCTCGGCCAAAGAACGGGACTCCCCGTACGCTGATTATTGCCCCAACCAGAGAACTGGTTATGCAGATTGCCAAGGACGGCAAGGCATTAGCCAAGTATTCACCACTTCGCATTGTGGCTGTCTATGGTGGTACAGAGTATCAGCAACAGGAGCGGGTACTCAGAGAACGCCCGGTTGATGTTGTCGTTGCAACGCCTGGGCGTCTCCTGGATTTTTCCTCAAAAAAGATTGTTGATCTGCGACAGGCCGGCATCATGGTGATTGATGAGGCAGATCGGATGTTGGACATGGGCTTTATCCCTGATGTCCGACGGATTATCTATAAAACCCCGAAAAAAGAACAGCGTCAGACTATGCTGTTTTCTGCGACCCTGACCGAAGATGTAAAACATCTGGCCTCGCAATGGTGTGTGAAGCCGATTTTCATTGAAAGCGCACCAGAGCAGGTAGCTGTTGATACGGTGAACCAACTTGTCTATACTGTGACCAGTGATGAAAAATACTCGGTACTCTATAACTTAATCACCAGTCAGGAACATCAGCGGCTTATAGTTTTTACAAATATGAAAACCGAGGCGGCCCGCCTGAATGACCGGTTGCGGCGAAACGGGATCAATGCTATTCTGCTAACCGGTGATGTGCCGCAGAAAAAACGGATGAATCGGCTGGAAAATTTCCGTTCCAGCAAGAATGGGGTGATGATTGCCACAGACGTGGCTGGCCGCGGGATCCATATTGACGGGATCAGTCATGTGGTCAACTATACCTTGCCCTATGAGCCAGAAGACTATGTCCATCGCATCGGCAGAACAGGCCGGGCCGGGGAGAGCGGGATCGCCATCAGCTTTGCCTGCGAGGAAGGGGCGTTTCAGCTTCCTGATATTGAAGAGTACATTGGCAGGTCCTTGGCCTGTACCCTGCCAGCAGAAGAGTTATTGGTGAAGCCTCCCAAGAGAACAAAAGAGGCAAAGGGGCCGGACAAAAGCTCCCACAGCGGCAGGAGAAAGCCCGGTAACAGAAGAAGGCGGCCAAGAAAAAGCTAATTATTGCGTCCCGTGTGATATCAAAAGAACGCATACGAAAGGAAATTTTTAAAAGGAGTGATAAGGGTGAGTGAAATAGAGTTAGAATACGAAAAATCTTTGGAAGAGGAAGTCTTCTGGGAAGGAAAAGTTAAGGAATTAAAAGAAGAATTCGGGAACCAGCTGATGATTTTATGTCATTATTACCAGCGAGATTCTGTTTTTCGATTAGGCGATGCTGTGGGAGATTCCCTTGAACTGGCCAAACGTGGAGCTGCCAACAAAACCGCAAAATACCTAGTTTTTTGCGGCGCTCACTTTATGGCGGAAACGCAGGATATGCTTGCATCAAAAGATCAGATAGTGATGATGCCAGATTTAAAGGCAGGGTGTACTCTTGTGAATCAGATAAAATTGAAACAGTTGGAAGATGCATGGGGCATTTTAACTCAATTCAGAAAGGAACAAGATATTGTCCCCATAGCGTATGTTAATTCTTCCGCTGACATAAAAGCATTTTGCGGAAAACACAATGGCACTATTTGTACCTCTTCCAGTTCAAACAAAATTTTTCAATGGGCTATAAATCAGAATAAAATGATAGTATTTTTTCCTGATGAACATATAGGAAGGAATGCCGCCAACAGCATAGAAATTCCTCGAGAAAATGTGTTTGTCTGGAAGAGAAATGTTTCGGGTGGAACGTTAACAGAGGAGCAAATAAAACGAGCTCAGTTGATATTATGGAGTGGAAGTTGTCGTTTTCATGACAAGTTCACACCTGAGCTTGTTAAGAAACTCAAGAAAGAACATCCTGATGCCAGAGTGGTTGTTCATTCCGAATGTTGTGAAGAAACAGTTGCAGAATCTGATTACTACGGCTCTACCTCTACTATTTTAAACTGTATCGCAGACTCTGAACCGGAGAGTAAATGGTTCATTGGCACGGAATACAATATGGTCGAGAGGATGAAAAGGGAGAACGAAGGCCTGAGAGATGTCAACTGTCTTGCCAAAAGTATTTGTAGTTTTATGTATAAAGCTGATTTAAAGAAACTATACAACGTTCTTGTCAGTATTAAAGAAGGTACGCCGATAAATATAGTAAGTGTCGGAGATGATGTTGCAATTCCTGCAAGGCGGGCGTTGAAAAAAATGTTAGAGATAACGAGTTAATCCTTTGATTGGAGAAAGAAACTATGTCCGGTAATAAAATAGTTATGACAAGTGGATATTCGGACCGAACCAAGGGGGCTGAAACTGTTATTAACAGGTCTTTTGACTTACTGGAAAAAGCGGTAGATGAAATGCACTTGGAAAAGGTATTCCGGTTTTGCGATTATGGTACTGCTGATGGTGGAACGTCTACAGGCATGTGGAAATTTGTTTGCTCTAAGGTGTTAGAGCTTGGTGGAGACCGAGAAATTGAAGTTATTTTAAACGATTTACCGAAAATGATCGGAGCAACCCTTGTAAAAAACGGACAGAGTCTATCGGAACTTTACCCCAAGGTGAGGGTATTGATCAGTCCAGAATCTTTCTACAATGCTACCGCAGTGAGAAAGAGCATAGACCTTGGCTTTTCCGCTACTGCGATGCACTGGTTGAGCAAGTTGCCCTATCATATTGAAAATCATACCCACCCCAATGCGTGTCCCAACAGGGAAGATTTTGAAGCCTTTTGCAGACAATCTGCCATAGATTGGAAATTATTATTGTCTAGAAGAAAAGAGGAGTTGAAGCCCGGTGGAAAGATGGTTTTTGTCAACCTGTCAAGAAATTCGGAAGGCATGTATTTAGGACACAACAAGGAAGATAAAAATTTGCACGAAGTTCTTCATAACATTTGGAGATCCTTTAAGGAAGAAGGGAAAATCAGCCTAAAAGAGTACGAATCTGCCACCTTTCAAAACTTTTACAGAAGTGAAGAAGAATATATAAAGGGAATAGAGGAGGTAGGCGGGCTTACCCTTCTTGATATCCGAACAGAATTGATTAAATGTCCCTATCGAGAGAAATTCGATGAGGACGGTGATGTTGAGAAGTTTGCGCTTGGACTAACAGGAACTGTCCGATCCTGGAGCGAGCATGTTTTTTTTGAGGCTGTTTCCAGTCGGAAAGATGTCAAAAAAGACAAGAGAGATATTGTCGAAGCCTTTTATGGACGATTCAAAGAGGAAGTAGCAAACAATCCAACAAGTTATTCTATGGATTATATCGAAAATTACTTGTTGGTTTCAAAAGCGTTCTCCCCGGCATAACAGAGACCAAATATATAGCTTTACTGTTAAATTTACTGCTAAATTTTTATACCTGTACAACTGTACTCTGACATTTTGCAGGTGCTGAATGGAAGAGAATATCGAAGATGTTTATAGAGACATGTCTCGTATGTTTCGGATTGCTTACCGGCTCCGAACTATATCAAAAAATAAGAACCAAAGCAGATAAAACAGGACACAAGGAGAGGCAAAGGGAGAAAACGTATAGCCTTGTCGCTACGGCAGAGGCAAAATATCAAGATTTTTTTCAAAAAAAAATTGATCCGCTTTTCATGGACCCGCGCAGATCGCAAATGAAACGGCTGTCTCAGACAGAACATCCTGAACTGAGTCCAGAAGAGAGAAAAAATAACCGTAACATCGGGATAGCATCTGTAAATATAGGCATAGCTGTTATTTTAAGAGCTTTTTATCCACATCTTCTTGTGGCGACAGCTCCCTTTATACTCTTTTTGGGGATGGGTTGGCTGAAAAGTGCTTTTCATTCGATTTTCAGAAAACATCGTCTTGATATGTCGGTATTAGACGGGGTATTGGTTATATGGATTCTGCTTTCAGGATATTTTTTTGCCGGTTCTTTCATTCTTTTCATGCTCGCCTTGCAAAAAAAACTTCTTGCAAGAACACAAGCGATTTCCCACGGAAAGCTCATTGATGTCTTCGGGCAACATTCTCATTCTGTATGGATAATGACTGACGGCGCAGAATTTGAGATACCTTTTAACGAGTTGAAGGCGGGTGATATTTTTGTTGTAAAGGCAGGCGAACTTGTTCCGGCTGACGGTACAGTCAAAAAAGGTATGGCTACGGTTGACCAGCATGCCTTGACAGGCGAATCCCGGCCTGCAGAAAAAGAGGTCGGAGATCAGATATTCGCCTCCACGCTTGTATTATCTGGAAAAATATATGTTTTGGCAGAAAAGGCAGGACAGGAGACCACGGCAGCCAATATTGTCGAAATCCTCAATCGTACAGCTAGTCACAGAACATCGCTTGAGTCGGAGGCAGAAAAATTTGCCGACCGATCAGTTCTGCCCACGTTTGCTCTAAGCGGTTTGGCATATACCTTGGCCGGGAGTAACGGAGGTTTAGCAGTTCTTTTCAGTGGTATAGGGTATAATATGAGGATAGTCGGCCCGGTGAGTACTCTGAATTTTTTACGCATTGCTGCTCAAAACAGCATTCTTATCAAAGATATATGTGCCTTGGAAAGACTACCCCAAATCGATACATTTATCTTCGACAAGACAGGAACTCTGACGCTGGAGAGGCCCCATGTAGGCGCTGTCCATTCCTGTAACGGGCTTTCCCAAGAGACTCTCCTTACCTATGCTGCGGCTGCCGAATATCGACAGGTTCATCCCATTGCGCGGGCGATTTTGGCGGCAGCAGAGGAACAGGGGCTAAACATTCCAGAGATTGAGGATGCTAGTTATAAAGTCGGATACGGTATCAGTGTGAATCTTTCGGAACTGCTTATAAGGGTCGGCAGCGAGCGGTTCATGGAAACGGAAAATCTTTCTGTGCCGGATAACCTCAAGATGATTAAGAAAGAATGCGATGATCGTGGATATACCCTTGTGATAATCGCTGTTGATGACAAGGTAAGCGGCGCTGTTGAACTGCATCCTACAATACGTCCTGAGGCAAAACAGGTCATCCGTTATCTTGCATTGAAAGGGAGATCTGCATGTATCATTTCAGGTGATAGTGAGATGCCGACCCAGGTACTGGCGGAGGAACTAGAGATCAACCGTTACTTTGCCAGTATCCTACCGGAAGGAAAGGGTAAAATAATAGAGCAGTTACAGGAAGAGGGGAAGAAAGTTTGCTTTATCGGGGACGGTATCAACGACACCATTGCCCTGAAAAAGGCGGATGTTTCTGTCTCTCTTTGCGGTGCCTCGCCTGCAGCAACCGACTGTGCCGATATTGTTTTGATGGATGGAAACCTAGATTCTCTATCCCGCCTTCTTGATATATCGTTGGAATTTCAATCGAACTGGAAAGAAAACTTGGTAATATCAGTTATTCCAGGTGTAATTTGTATTAGCGGCGTGTTTTTCCTGCATTTTGGCATATACGCATCCATGATTCTATATTACCTAGGACTGGGAGCTGGACTGAGCAATGCGACCCTTCCCCTTATCAGACATAACAAAAAAACTATGCAGATAAAGAAACAATCAAATTGCAAAAAAATCAGATAGAACAGGTCGTGGACATTCCGTCGGATATTGCCGACCGAGCCAGAGCCAGTCTGGACAGAATGTTCGAGCTGGAGAAATAGGGGAAATCTTAATGTTTTTAACGGATATACTCATTATTGGTAGTGGCATAGCTGGCTTATCCTTCGCAATCAAGGCTTCAGCTTTTGCCAGGGTTACCTTGGTGACCAAAAAAAACTCAGTGGATACGGCAACCAATCTCGCGCAGGGCGGGATAGCGGCTGTGCTTTCGGAAAAAGACAGTCTGGAGAGTCATATTCAGGATACCTTAATTTCCGGGGATGGACTCTGTCATGAGGATATAGTCCGCACAGTTGTCCAAGAGGGGGCAGAACGGGTCCGTGAGCTGGTTGATTTTGGCGTACAGTTTCAAGCTGGTAGGGCCGGAGAGGAGTTTGACCTGGGCATGGAAGGCGGACATTCGGCTCGCAGAGTTGCCCATGCGCAGGATTTGACCGGACGTGAGATTGAACGGGCCTTGCTGGAAAAGGTACACACCTGCGAACAGATTGAGATTCTTGAGCAGCACATGGCGATAGATCTGCTCATGGAATCAAAGGGAAAGCGGCAGGCGGCAGAGCAGGATCGCTGTTTGGGAGCCTATGTGTTAAACAGGAAGACCGGCGTAACAGAAACCCGGTGTGCAAAGATGACCGTGCTGTGTAGCGGCGGTTGCGGCAAGGTCTATCTGTACACAACTAATCCAGATATTGCCACAGGTGACGGTATTGCTATGGCCTACAGGGCAGGCGCAAAGGTTGCCAATCTGGAGTTTGTCCAGTTTCATCCCACCTGTTTTTTTAACCGTCAGGTCAAGAATTTTTTAATCTCCGAGGCAGTGCGTGGCGAGGACGGGAAGCTGATCAATCAGCAGGGCCATCCCTTTATGCTACAGTACGATAAACGGGGCGATCTGGCCACCCGGGATGCTGTAGCGCAGGGCATTGATGCAGAGATGAAAAAGAGCGGTGCAGATTGCGTCTATCTGGATATTACCCATAAGGACAGTACCTTTTTACAGCAGCGTTTTCCCACCATCTACAGCACCTGCAAAAAATACGGTGTTGATATGACGAAAGAGCCGATTCCGGTTGTTCCGGCGGCTCATTATATGTGCGGCGGAGTCTTAGTCGATACGTGGGGCCAGAGTTCGGTACAGAATCTGCTGGCCTTGGGCGAAACTGCCTGCACTGGACTGCACGGCGCCAACCGGCTGGCAAGCAACTCTCTGCTTGAGGCTGTGGTTTTTGCAGACAGGGCTGTACAGAGGCTCCGCAAGAACTGGTCAGAAATCAAAGAGCAGTCTTTGCCGCCTGTAGAGGAGTGGCGGAGCGGTCATGCCCGATCCATAGAAGAAAATGTGTTGGTCAGTCATAACTGGAATCAGATACGACGACTGATGTGGAACTATGTGGGCATTGTGCGGACTGAGAAAAGACTTCGGCTTGCGGAGCGGCGTCTGCAACCGATTCTAACGGAAATCAAAGAGCATTTTCACGACTATCTACTGACCCCAGACTTGATAGAACTGCGCAATATCGCTGTGATTGCCGAGCTTATTGTGCAGAGTGCCACCCTTCGGCAGGAGTCTCGCGGGCTACATTATCTTGCTGATGCTCCCTCAAGAAATGACAGGGTCTTTCAGCATGACACTGTACTTGAAAAAACAAAGTAAACAGGAGAAGATACCTTATGAAGTTAAGAAAAAGAATCCTATGTGGTGTTGTCTTGACCGGAGTAGCACTTATGCTTTCAGGCTGTCCTGCAAAGGTGGGCAGTGAGCGTTGGTGTCAAAATATGCGGGATAAGCCTAAAACAGATTGGAGTGCGAACGAGGCTGTTGATTTTGCCAAGCACTGCATCATTAAATAAGGTGTTCGGGTACATGTTCAGTGTGTACCCGATTTTTTTGCCCTGATTTCAGGCATTATCACTTGTCCATAACAGTTCTTCGGTTGTGAGAGGCCGCTCACCTCAGCGCATTCAAACGGGAATTCTCCCCTCAGCTTCTCTCTGAAATCCGCATGACTACGGGATTCAAAAATGGCCTGTGATACCAATACGTATTTTTCTTCAAAAGAATGGAAAAAAATCTTGACATGTATGAGCCATTCAACTATTTTTTCTGTAGGGTCTCTTTAGAGAATCCTTTTTTTTTTGCCGGGCGCACACGTAATGTGTTGCCCGGTTTTTTTCTGCCTTTTGGTCGGAATTGCGAACCCGCAACCCCGTTCTCTAACCCGCATGGCTGCGAGGTTTGATTTTGCTCTGAGAGCGTTCGATAGCCATCTGACCTAACTAGCTATTAATAAAGGTTTTAGTTTTTCAAATTTTACAAAAAAGTTGCAAAAAACAAAGCCGTTTAATTTTAGCAGGTTATCTGAAAACTTGACATTTTCCAAGCAAATTATTGAACAAATTAATAAGGTTTTGATGCAAATTCTGAAAAAATTGCAAATGACCGAAGAACCCCTTTTGGGAACACCTTATAACATCCCATAAATACTGAGCTGTCAATATTTGTCAATTTTAGTGTTTACAGGGCATTACGAGGCAGTTATTAAAACATATTGATAATATTGATATTATTTACACCTGAAAAACTGAACGCTCTCTTGCTCTGTGATACCGGAGTGAGTACTTTTTATTGACTTTTCCAGTTCAGCATGTACTGTGGTAGCTTGGAATCGTTATTTATTTTAATCGTGATCTGTCCATGAGTTACTCTTGATTTACATAATTGGCAAATACAAATTGTGAGGAATAAATTCTATCCGATCTCCGTGCAAAAACAAAACATAAGGGAATACAGAGCACTGATAAAAGACCTGTTTCCCCATCTAACCATCCTGTTTGCGGTATGCCTGTATTTATATTATAACTGGTGGAATTCAGGGTCGTTATGGTATGCATTTTTTTCCGTTATTCTTTCTCTTGTCACAGCAATGATAGCCTTTCCGGTTGTACTCATGCAGAAAATCCGTATTGGAAACGGGAGTATGGAAGTTTTGTACAGTCTGTTGCCGAATCAGAAGTTCGATCATGTCCCGGATGCGCTTTATAAAATTGTACTGGATTCCGAAGGCAGGATTATCAGTTATTTTTTCAGGGAGGGAAAAAATAAAGCCCGTATTTCTCCGAAAGGTTACAGCAATGGAATGGAATTAGAAGATTTTTTTGTAAATATCATCAGGAATGATAATATAATTTTTTATCCCTCACTGAAAAACAGAAGAATACTCAGACGAAGTCGTGACAAGTACTGAACATAGCCGCCCTCGCCCTCTGAAACAGGGCGGGCGCAGTACTCAGACAATCCATTCCTGAAAAACTTCATCCGGTAGCGCCTCTGCAAACAGGATATTTTGCATTGCATCCTCCTGAACAAGCACCTCGCCAGCAGGATATTCTCCCCTTATTTTTTTCCCATAGCGGATAACTAATCCCTTTACCCACCTCAAAATTTTTTCTCGTTCATCAGGACTGGTAATGAGCGTGCTGCCTCGACGAAGCAAGGCCGTGGGGCCTGGTCGTTCCGGCATATAGAGTAACCAATCATCGGCATTGCAAAGCGAGGTAAGGTTCTCATTCTCCTGTTTATTTCTGCCTAAAATCAACCAATGTCCACCAGGTAGACGAAACTGACGGCCCAGCAAAAGGAGTTGGATATCTGAGGTGGTAATATCATCCTTGTCAATCAGGAAAAGCCCCTCATAAAAACGGCGGATTCGGACTGCAAGGTTGGGATCTGTCAACACACAGCCGCCAGCAGGAGCAGGAAAATCCGTAATCCCGAACTTGCGGGCCAAGGCAATCTGTGGTTTACGGCTACGTCCAGCAAATGTATACAGTTGCTCCCGATTCACCAAACCTTCTTGTTCGGCTTGGATAGGGTGCATTAACTGCGCAGACAAGGGGCGAAGCAGAATATCCCGGCAATCGGCCTCCCGTTCAATCAGGTTCAGGGTATCCCGGCGTTGCGACATGGGGCGTTGACCCAGCACCTCTCCGGTGAAAAGAAAAGAGGCCCTGTGTTCCTGCATCAGCTCCTTGGCCTTGCACAGCATCATGATCTTACAGTCAATGCAGGGGTTGAAGTTCTTGCCAAACCCGTGGGTCGGGTTACGTAGCAGCTCAATATAGTCCGCACTCAGATCGACCAGTTGGACATCTACTCCGTATTTTTCTTTGACCTCCTGCTTGTATGCTTTTTCCCGGTTCAGCAGATCGTGGTCAAAAAATGGCGTGACAAATTTTAGGGCCTGCACCCGGATACTCTGCTCGGCAATGACCCGACAGGCCAGGATAGAGTCCAGACCACCGGAAAAGAGGCCAAGGGCTGTAATTTTTTCCATTATATTTTTGATTGTCTTGTATCTGTTCGTCCTTCCACCAACTCCTGAGCAAAGAGCAAGGTCTGCTGGCTGGGTTTTTTGCCGCCCAGCATCCGGGCCAACTCTCGTATGCGTTCGTCATAGGAAAGGTCACGAATTGTGGTAAAGGTACGATGGGTATTAACTTGTTTTTCGACGAGGAAATGAGCATCAGCATAGGCAGCAATCTGGGGCAGATGGGTAATGCAAAAGACCTGGTGATGGCTGGCCAGCTCATCAATCTTGCGGGCCACTGCCTCAGCCGCCTCACCGCCAATACCGGCATCAATTTCATCAAAGATTACCGTGTCCACCTTATCCCGCCGCGCAAGCAGGCATTTCATTGCCAGCATGAGCCGGGACAGCTCACCACCAGACACCACCTCGGTCAGGGGTTTGGGCGGCTCACCAGGATTGGCAGAAAAGAGAAAGGTGACCGTATCACCGCCAGTTGCTGATAGATTTGAATCATCTGCACAGTCACCAGATATCACAGAAACCTCAAACAGGGCCTGCTGAAAACTCAATGAGGCCAGCTCTGCCTGCATGGCTGCGGTGAGTTGTTTTGCAATGCGCAGTCGATTTTGAGAAAGTTTTTCTGCCTTCTCCCGTACTGTTGCGCCGATGGCTTTCAACTCTTTTTCCAGGGAGGCAATCTGTTCATCAAGATTATCCAAGGAGTGAAGCTCTTTTTCTGCCTGCTCGGCAAAGGCCAGCACCTCTTCCAGGGTTGTGCCGTACTTGCGTTGCAGTTGCCGAAGTTGGGCCAGCCGAGAGGCAATCTGCTCCAGCCTTCCCTGATCCGAGGGAATTGAGGCCAGATAATCCTGCAGAGTCCCCTCCAAGTCCTCGACTTCAAAGGAAACAGAGCTGCTCTGCGCAGCCAACTCTTGTAGTGCTGGGTCAAGAGTAACAGCGTGTTCCATATTTTTACGGATCTCAATGAGCAGGGGCGTTACCTTGTCCTGGAGTTGAAAATGGCTTTTGCCCACCAGCTCAGTCAACACGGTTGAGGATTTAAACAGTTCCCGTTCCTTGATAAGCTGCTCATCCTCTGCTGGTAATGGATCTGCCTCTTGAATCTCTTTGAGCTGAAAGCTGAGAAAATCCCGGCGTTGTTCCTTGTCCTGTTCCTGCTCTTGAAGTTTTCGGAGCTGCCGAGCCAACTGCTGCCAACGCCTGTACTCCTGTTGGTACTGTTGCCTTTGCTCCAGCAGTTCGCCATAGCTGTCCAAGAAATCAACATGGCTGTTGCTTTTAAGGAGAAGCTGTTGATCGTGTTGACTGGCAATATTGACAATATTTTCAGCCAGCGTGTGGGCCAGTTTGCCTGTAGCCAGCCGATCATTGATAAATATCCGGCTTCGTCCCTTACTGCTGACGATCCGCCGCAGGATGCAGTCTTTTTCGTTGTCCAGCCCATGCTCATGCAAGAGGGAGAGGATATCCTCCCGGTCACTGATGCCGAATTGGGCCTCAATCACGGCCTGCTCGCAGTCATTGCGTACCCAAGAGGTCGAGGCCCGTCCACCAGTAAGCAAATGCACAGCCTGTAAAATAATGGACTTTCCAGCTCCGGTTTCACCGGTAAAGGCGATCAGGCCGGTGCTGGTTTCGGAAAAGTCCAGATCCAGTCGGTTGATCAGGGCGAGATTGTTGACACGGAGTTCTTGGAGCATAGGGTGAGCTGTTTCTGAAAAAAGTGACCTGTTCGGTAAACTTTATAACATATAATAATCATTGGGTTATTGCCTGTGGGTTAATTCCGGAAAGTTATTTATTCAACAGCAAAAACAGCATTGCCGGGAGGAAGCCGTTTTTGTTTGGCGCTTCAAAGAATTGGAGTTCTCGCATTGCAAACTCGGCATCCTCTGAGGTTCTGTTGAAGGCCAGCATTAAGGTATGCTCGCCTTTTGTTAAAGCAACCGGAATTTTCCCAGAAGCTGTCCATTCTCCCTGTGTATCTGATTGTGCGGACATACTCCATACGACCACGCCGTCAATGAGGATATGCACCGGTTCTTTGGTATCTGTGTTGGTTAAGCGATAGTCAAAAGAAAAGTTCCCTATCTCTTTTGACAGATTGATCTTCGTGTGGAGGTAATCAGAGGTTGTCTCAATGGGTGTTGCGGCTGACTCGCTCTGGTCTGCTGCGAGCGCATATTCTGTTGAGTTGGCCCCTTTGGAGCAGGTGAATTGTCGAGGATTTTCGGTCATTGAGCAGCGTTGGTTTGTTCCTCCGCCCACCATATCGTACTCTGCTGCCGGAGAAGAATCTGTCGCGTAGCCATTGCGCAGGAGATCAAAATCTTCCGGCTGCCACCCCTCCCGCAAAATGGAATGAGCAAATCCGGTGCTACAGGGGTTAAGCGAAGAATGACTAGGCGTCCCATCCACATCATCAATCCATGCACCGTTAGAACAGACGAACTGATTATCTCGCAGGTATTCAGTTCGATCCGGCCACATTGTCCATCGGTACCACTGATGCACTCCGCTGTGATCGTTAAAAAATATTTTTTCCCCATCTGAATTCAAATCGCCATAGCCTTCGCCTTTAAAGAAGAATTGTCCAACATCATTAGGATCGTTCAGTCCTTTATCTTTCAGATGATTATAAACATTTCTTCCTGAAATTGCTGTCCCGACCCCAGTGCTGTTAATTTTCGTGTCGGTAAATATTTTTTGGGCAAAATAGTTATCCACATAGAGACGACTTTCATAAGGGTTGTTAAGCTCAGGCAGGACATTGGCAAAGAAATGCTCATTGAATCCCCATTGCTTTTCCTCTTTGGTACTCATGTCGGTCAATAATTTACCGATCTTGCTGACACGATTCGGATGATCAAGGATGGTCATCTGCACTCTTGCGCTGCTATTATGATCAAGAAAGTAACGCACAGCATAGGCATTCACTGCTGTACCTAATGAATGACCTATAAAATGTATTTTTCCATCGTAGTTGCTCCCTAAATCTTCAATCAGCTGTTTGCCGAGCCGTGTTCCGGCATCAAAGACATGTTTTCGGCCTTTGATATAGCCTGCCGCAGTCATGTCACTTTGAGTGAATGCGCCTGCCCAGATATATTGGATTACATTAGGTCGTTCTTCAATCGGATTGGGGGCATCTCCCATGTAATAATGACGCCAGAAGTTTCTCATAGCAAGACCAGCGGCCTGCCCTTTTTGCCAATTCATTCCTGACCATAAATGCTTGCTGAAACATTCCAGCATAGACTGTCCCTCCAGTCCTTCGCAGTCATCAGGGTCTGTATCCTGCCAGCCGTGAGTAAAAACCAGAGTATTGCGTTCTTTAACAGGCTTTCCGTCAAAATATTGCAAACGAATATCTGTCCGTAAATCATCATCAAGTGTCCTTGGATTTCGTTGCAGTTCATAAGTAGCTACATTGTCTTTAGGATCAATATCTTCAGAATACGTCACTGTTGCACCGAGAGTGGCAAGCATCGTAAGTGGGCCGTAATATCTTGAGGCAATAATACTGATTTTTTCCCCTTGCTTGACGGTGACCTTAAATCGTTCATCGTTGACTTTTGTACAGGTGCCTCTGCCCTCATTGTATTGATCATCGCACCGTCTGGAAATTTCTTCCCCACCATTACCGACACCGGAAGCCTGAATATCCACGGTGGCTTCGCCTGAGTCCTCAGTTCCTACGTTGATTACGTCAATGGAGTAGATAACAACGCTGTTATCCAACACGTCAACATTTGATCCAACATCAATATCAAGATTTTCTCCTGAAAAGACAGCTGTCAGGGTATGAGGTTTCGTCATGAGGAACCCCCCATCACATTCTGGATCAACAGAGCCACGACATTTACTGTCTTCCCAGCCATCCCAATGGGAAAAAGCAAAACCGGGAGCAGGTTCGGCATTTACCTCAATCTGGGTATCTATCGGGAACATCATGCTGCAATTCCCGGTAGTGATGTTGTCTCTGGTGCAGGTGATGCTGCCTGTATCCCCAGTTGCGGTAACACTGCCTTCGCCCTTACCGTCAATAGTGAGGTGCAAGATGCTCTGCTGCGGGTCAAAGGTAAAATCAGGGTACGCATCAATCCGCCCGGATGCCGGAATTGTGATGATACAGGCATCACCGGATTGGGAGTCGCACGGTTCAGAAGAACTCCAAGGGTCTTTTCTCCATCCTTCAAAAATTGCGCCACGAGCAGCTATCGGGGTGAGTGTGACGGTTTGACCGGGAACAAACTTAGCCCGACAATTACCTTGAGTGTCGAAGCAGTTGATTCCCGGAGGATCGGAAACCACGCTGCCCTGTTCATACGGTTCCTCACGAAACAGGACAGATATTTCGACAGTAGCATTTTCAGTGGCGTTAAACTGGGCAGAGACTTCTTCGTACCCGTTTATTGTAACAAAACATTGTTCATCAATCACCGAATCACAACCTTCCCAGCCGGAAAAGACGGAGTTGGAATCTGACTCTGCCGTGAGCGTGAGGGCAATCGAGCTGATAGGAAAACGGTGTGTCTGAGAAGTGCTACCGAGATCGCAGAGCACTTGCGGACGACGTCCCGGTATGGCACCGGACACTGTACCCAGCCCGTCGCCGCTCTTCTCTATGTAAAGTTGTCCGACATTCTCAGCTTCGGCAACTTCGACAATGCCGGAAGCGGCATATGCGCCGGAGGAGACATGACGCACATAAAACCGCCAGTCGGAAGCGGCGACGACCGAATCCGGGATAGTGACGGTTTCGGTCCCGTCGTTGGGGGTATTTTCTGTGAACCTGTACCAGCTTCTGTCATCAGGTGTGGACATGGCTGATGCTGCATCCCGCTTCATGGAAAGCACCATTGTATCGGCGGGGTCGGCGTTTTCTGTTTCCCAATTGATTGTTACTTGGTTGCCGTGGTTGTAGGTGGTACCGCTGGTGGGGGCGGTTACGGTGACTGTTACGTCTGAGGTGGTTGGGATGGAGGAGTAGATATAGGCAGAGCCAGACAATCCGCCGTTATCATCATCCCCGCTAGCACCGATTACGATTGTATCACCAGATATAGATACAGACTCACCAAAATGGTCTTCGGCAGTCCCGTCATCGGGTAGTAGCTTCGTTTGCTGAATCCATTCGTCACTCCCGTTACGAATAAAGACGTAAGCTGAACCTGAATCACTCCCATTGTCATCATCCCCTCTAGCACCGATTACGATTGTATCACCAGATATAGATACAGACTCACCAAAATGGTCTTCGGCAGTTCCGTCATCGGGTAGTAGCTTCGTTTGCTGAATCCATTCGTCACTCCCGTTACGAACAAAGACATAAACTGAGCCGGAATGATCACCACCAAAGTGATAATTAGTAGGTTCACTAATCAGCACAGTAT
>QYLO01000018.1 GCA_022766165.1 Candidatus Electrothrix gigas | reverse complement strand
GCTGACTGTTGCAATCTCATCGTCGTCATCAAAATCAAAAAAGCTATCAAGCTCATCTTCCTCTTCGCTGAACTCATCATCTAAAGAAAGAATGTCTGTATCTTTGCCAGAATCAGAAAGAGCAGACTCTTTATCAGAATCGTCGTCATCAAGTGAAACAACAAACTCGTCTTCTAAAGCTGGAATATCTTCTGCTCCGCCTACGCCTGCTGAACCAAATTCAGGAACATTTTTATCGTCGTCGTCCAAGTTAAAAATATCATCCAAGCCCTCAATTTCTTCTTCAGCACCAGTATCAGCAGCAAAGACATTGGCATCCGTTGCACTATCACTGTCTGCATCGTCTGTATCAAGAGAAAGTTCAGCAATATCTCCTTCAAAATCATCTTCATCAAACGATAACTCAGAAGTTTCTTCATCAAGTTCAAATTCAAGTACTTCTGACTCTGTTGCTTCAGGTTCAGTTGTATTTACTTGATTGACAATATGCTCTTTTTCTGGTACCTCTGACTTCTTATCAGAGGAGGTTGCTTCTTCATCCAATTCAAAGAAAAAGTTGAGCTTTTCGTCAAGTTCAGCAGCCTTTTCATCAGCAAGACCCGACGACATTTCATTTTCGTTAAAACCACCTTCTTCATCAGCGTCTGCAAGGGCAGCTATAACCTTTTCTCCTTCCTGTTCGTCATCCAAATTATCTAAGGCCACATCAAGGTCTTCATCATTTTTTTCAGGAGGCTGAGTGTCTAGCAGGATCTCATCCTCAGTTTCATCATCATCAAAATCAAAAAAGGAATCATAATCCTCTTCCCCTTCCAAAAGAGCCTCTTCCTCTCCGTCAGGTTCATCAAAATCTGCGGATAAAAGTTCCTCTTTCCACGATTCTAAACTGCTTATTTCCTCTTTTTCTGTTGTATCCGATTCATCCTCCTCATCAGAAAAATCAAAAAAAGAATCTAGCTCAACATCTGATTCATCGGATTCAGCAGATGTATCAAGTTGATCTAATTCGCCAACACCTTCCTCTTGCAGTTCAGCAGGCGAGTTATCTGCATCAGCGACAGCAACCTTTTCCTTAACAACTGGCTTTACAACCGGTTCATCGTCTTCCTCTTCGTCATCAAAATCAAAAAAGGAATCAAGTTTTTCATCAAGTTCAGCAGTTTTTCCATGGTCAATATCTGCTGATACAAGCTCTTCATTAAAGCCGCCATCCTCATCAGCATCTGTCAATGCAGGAACAATTGACTCCTCTTGGTCAGCATCATTTTCCAAAGAAAATCCTTCATCACCCTCATCGGCAAAAAGATCGTCATCAAGCCCATCCTCTGCTCCAAAATCAAGTGCATCGTCTTCATCAAAAGAAAAATCTTCGCTGGAGAGTTCTTCTTCCTCATCAAAGGTAAATTCGTCTTCATCTCCCCCGCTAGGTGACAAATCGTCCTCCTCAAAATCATCTGAGAACAGCTCCAACTCTGCATCATCATCTACAGCGGGAGAATCAAGATCAGCATCTTCAGATACGGTGTCAGATATGGCATCTGCTGCCTGTTGTGGAGGTGCTGCTGATACCTCTGTAGCTTGAGCTTTTTGAGGCGTTTCGTTGGGTGTTTTCTGGGATATTTTTTGGGGCGCAACTTTTTCTTTTTCTGTTGTTTTACCTGCTGCTCGTTCCGCAGCTGCCGTGGCAATAATAGATTTGAGGCTGTTAAGGCTGGTAATCTGTTCAATCAACACCTTTTTACGCTGCTCAGGACTGAGGTTGGTATCCTGAATCAGGAGTTTCAACGCATCATAAAATGAGTGAAGAATGGTAAAAGAATCTGGATGGGCATTTGACTGTTGTTCTCGTATATATGCTCCTAATGCCTGCAAGCCCTTAATAAGAATCTGAGCATCATGATTGTTGCTTAAATGCTCTTGCAACATCGTGGCCTCTGTATGGAATTTTTCTAACCCTTCCGGGGTTACCTCCCATTCCAATCCAAGAATGGTAGCTTCCATATTGATCAACGGATCATCGCTATCTTTCTGCGATCCAGATGTATCACTTTCGTTACTTGTATTAGGCGCAAGGTTTTCAAGATTTTCCTGAACTATACCTTCAGATGACTGTGCCTTGCCAGCATCCCCAGCATCCTCTTGAGCATGTTTTTGAGCATGTTCAGCATGTTCCTGAGCATGTTCTTGAGTGCGTTCTGTGGCCTGCCCTCCAGCTTTCTCAGTTCCCTCAGTTCCTTTTGTATCAATCTGAAGCTGCAACACCTTGAATTTACGGATATCATCCTTGAGCATGGCAGTTATCGTCTCACTGCCAATATCAGGTGTGGATACTATTTTTTCATAATTATAAAAAAGGTTAAGAAGTAATTTAATGGCATTAGGATGAGCATACGCCCCCTCTTTCTCAAGATACTTGCCGATATTATCCATCGCCTGAAGATAGATCTGCGCCACCTTATCGTCATTCCACTGAGAACGCAGATGAACCAGCTCGTCGGTCAGCTCTGCCAGAATATCCTCAGTGATGTCCCAATCCAGAGAGAGAACTATTGACTTCAGACGAAGAAGGGGAGAATCATCATCATCGGTAAATTCAAACAGATCAACTTCATCATTATCAAACGACTCATTTGCAAATTGTGTGAGGTCTTCAAATTCGTCTATTGCTGGGGGCATAATTTTTATCCGAACTCATCTGAGGTGCCAGTACTCAACAACGTACCTACAACGTCCTTAAACGTATCTATACCGTTGTACCGTTTATGTTATCCCGTTTGTTATAACGTTATATTTCCCGCTCTGTTTCCAGCTACAAGAGTTTTTTCTGTACTGACACCACGGTGGATGAAATAATCTTTTTCAGGGTCTCAGGAACGTTATACCCAGTCAAGGCACTGGCTTCAAAGGAGGGAACTTTCAGTTTACTGTTAAGATCCTTTTCCAAAACAGCGGTGGGAAGAACAGGGATACCTTGATTTCGCAAATCGACCTTATTGTACTGTATAACAAGGGGAATTTTAAAAATAGACTCCTTATAGCCCTTGAGATTTTCATGGAGCTGATTTAAAGAGCGTATATTTTTTTCCCGCATGGCTTCCTGCGCATCAGCAACAAAAACCAGTCCATCTACCCCTTTGAGAACCAGCTTACGCGTTGCATTATACTTTACCTGTCCCGGTACAGTATAGAGTTGTATCTTGAGTTCATAGCCCTTGATTTTTCCCATATCAAAGGGAAGAAAGTCAAAAAACAGCGTACGGTCACCATGTGTTTTCAGGCTGACCATCTCCGATTGGATCTGCTTGCTGAATTTTCGATTGATATACTCCAAGTTGGAGGTCTTGCCCCCCCTACCCGGACCGTAATAGACAACTTTTACCTGTACGATTTTTTCGCGTAGATTAATAAAGCTCAATGCTTTTCTCCTGCTATGTATAGATTAATGCTTTTGAAGAGAAGAGACGACACCCTGAAGGTGGTAATGAAAATCATTTACCAGCCCAGAGCTTTCTTATCTGTTCCAGAGCCTTAACAACATTCAGTCTGAGAAAACCAAGTGAAATATGCTTGCCAAACATAGTGATCAGCAAAAGCTCCTCATCGATTTTCGAAAAGTGGATATTGCAATCCGTGCCCTTATGAAAGAGCAAAGAAAACTCCTGTTCCCCGACTAATTTTGCCATAGCATCTACTGTGGCAAAGTTACCAGCTGCCAAAGCTGCGAATGAATACACATCATATTTGGAAGTGCCGTTATCCTTAGCTGTAATGATATTTCCTGCCATGTCAATAATGATGACACAGTCCACTCCTATTTTGATGAGCTGTTCTGACAGGATTTCATCAATTTTTTCTAGCTGTTCCTGGCTGACTACACCGTAATTCATCTGATTTCCTCATTAACATTGCATTATTTTTCCGGCAGGGATAAGCTAACCGGCATCTCTCCATTTTTTGACTATACGCCAGATAATCATATATATGAAGCTGTTTTTAATGGTTATAGTATTTTTTATTTCTTATCCTATCTCCCTGTAAAGAGACTCTGAAAAGACTCTGTGGAATTTGAACACCTTCTCTCATTCCAAAACAAGCACGGCCCTGTTCATCCGTTTTGAACAGAGCCGTGGTTTATCCTGCATTCCTCTCAACCGCAAGGAAGAAAAAACTGCCAACGCAAATAAAAAACCAAGATATTATTTTTCATTTGCTCTATCAACGGGCATCTCTCTATTCATCTTACGTATCTTCGTCAAAGTTCCCAAGTATATTTTTTCGGAAATCTCATCAAGGATCTCTTTCACAGCTTCGTCTTCTGTATCTGCTCGGTCTGTTAACGTCGTATAATTCTCTGTCCAGATATCGTTTGGTACCTCCCAAATGATCCTGCCGCTGTGCAAATCCTTGAGTACATAGCGTAGCCGCAGCTCAACCTTAACATCGGTTGTTTGAGCATCTGTATTCCATCCTATACTTGGCAAATCAATGGAAATAATTTCTCCGGCAAGAATGAGATCCGCACCTTCTCTCTCCTTGGTCAGATTGATTTTTTCTGACTTCTGAAACCATGCTGACAAGGATTTATACATACTGTTATCAATACCGAGCTTATCAGTACGATTTTTCCAGTTCGGCATATATACAAGCCTCTCAGGCCCGGTATATACGTTGGGAAAGTAATACCCGCAACCGCCGAGCAAAACGAGCAAAAGAAACATACAGCAAAAAAACAGCAATTTCCTACCCTGACCTGTCACATCGTACTCCCTTGTCTATGTAATTAAGATTATATCTTTCATAGCAACATGTCAAACTTCTACGAAGCCTACGAAGCCTACGAAGCCTACGAACTATGTGAAGTTTATGAAGTCTGCCAACTTATTGCCAATCCCTTTATATTCCCTGTATCGGTAAAAAATACCCCATAAACATATCTCATAGAACACTACAGTAAAATGCAGAAACTCTACACGACAATATTAACAAGTTTCCCCTTAACCACAATAATTTTCTTCACAGTCTTGTCGCTGATAAACTTTATGATCCGTTCATCATCCAAAGCTTGCTGCTTTATTTCCTCTGTGTCAGTACCTGTTGCCACCTGTAAACGAGAGCGCACCTTGCCGTTTACCTGCACCACAATGGTCAGCTCATCTTCCTTGATAGCCTCTGTACTGTATGTAGGCCACTGTTGATGATCCAAGGGGGTATTATACCCAATGAACTGCCAAAGTTCCTGACAAAAGTGAGGTACCATAGGAAAGAGAAGCATCACCACGGTTTGCAACGCCTCTCTGAGTACAGCATCCTCTACTGGCTGCTTGGCCCCATCTCCGGTAGCAACAGTAATCTGGTTCACCAGTTCCATAACGCCTGCAATGGCGGTATTAAAATGAAAGTTTGTTTCAATACTCTCTGTAACCCGCTGAATAGTCTGGTGCGTTTTGCGATGGAGTTGACGGTCAGCCGGTGAAAGCTTGGCCAGCGAAAAAGATGCCTCCTCTGCCCCTCCTTCCCTCTCCCTCTCCCTCTCATAAGCAATAAAACACTCTTTATTTGCCTGCATCAAGCGGAAAACTCGATTGAGAAAACGAAAGCTGCCTTCAACCCCTTGGGCGTTCCATTCCAGATCTCTTTCCGGCGGAGCAGCAAACAGAGAAAAGAGGCGTACAGTGTCTGCACCGTACTGGCTTATAAGTTCATGCGGGTCAACCACATTGCCCTTAGACTTGGACATTTTGGCCCCGTCCTTGATCACCATACCCTGAGTGAGCAAATTATTAAACGGTTCATCAACGCTCAGGTACTCAAGGTCACGCAGGAGCTTGGTGAAAAAACGGGCATAGAGCAGGTGGAGGATGGCATGTTCCACCCCGCCGATGTACTGATCCACTGCCAACCAGTATTGGGCCGCCTCTTTGTCAAGAGGGGCATCAGTCCGTGGACTGGTATAACGAGCAAAATACCAGGAAGACTCCATAAAGGTATCCATTGTATCGGTTTCCCGCTGTGCTGGCTGACCGCATTTTGGACAGGGTATGCGATAAAAATCTTCCTGTTGATGCAGGGGTGCATGGCTCCCATACGGCACTTGAGAACCAGGCAAAAGCACGGGCAGTTGTTCTGCTGGCACAGGCACTACTCCACAGGTATCACAGTGAATAACCGGGATAGGCGTTCCCCAGTACCGCTGTCGAGAAATCCCCCAGTCCCGGAGACGATAGGTGATATGTGCTTGACCAAATCCCTGCGTTTTTGCATGATCAATAATGGCCTTTTTTGCCTCAGCCGAAGGCAACCCATTAAACGGGCCAGAATCCGCTAAAATACCATCGCCTTCCCAAGCTGACTCCATATTTTCACTGTCAAGCCTTTCGCTGTCAACTTTTTTCTCTGGTTGCACCACCGGACGCACTGGCAAACCGTATTTCTGAGCAAACTCAAAATCTCGCTGATCATGTGCAGGCACAGCCATAACCGCACCAGTACCGTATTCCATCAGCACAAAATTTGCCACATAGATGGGAACACGCTCATTGGTAAAGGGATTAAAGCAGTATTTCCCAGTAAAGATGCCGTGTTTTTCTGGTTCCTGATCCATGGCCATCCGCTGTTTTTCCACCAGAGTCTGCTCAACAAACGCACGAACCGGTTGTTCCTGCTCTGTTCCTGCAATGAGTTTATCCACAAGGGGATGCTCCACAGCCAAGGACATGAAGGTTACGCCATAAATAGTATCTGGTCGGGTGGTGAAAATCGTAATTTTCTCCTCTTCATCTTCCACCTGAAAATCACAGGCAAGGCCCTGACTCTTGCCAATCCAGTTGCGCTGCATAGTGACCACCTTTTCCGGCCACCCGCTGAGTTGGTCCAGATCCTCCAGTAGCTCATCAGCATAGTCTGTGATTTTCAGGAACCAGCCATACATATTTTTGGGTATCACCTGCTGATCACAACGCCAGCAACGACCGTCAATGACCTGCTCACGGGCCAGCACAGTGGCGCAGTCCTCGCACCAGTTGACCGTGGTCTTTTTTCGATACACCAGTCCTTTTTCCAAAAGCTGAAGAAAAACGAGCTGCTCCCAGCGGTAGTACTCAGGATGACAGGTGGCAATCTCCCGATCCCAGTCATAACTCAGGCCCATTGCCTTGAGTTGCTTGCGCATATAGTTGATATTCTCGTACGTCCACTGGGCAGGATGCACACCGTTTTTTAGAGCAGCGTTTTCTGCTGGCAGACCAAAGGCGTCCCAGCCCATAGGATGCAGGACATTATAGCCCTGCATTCGCTTGTAGCGGGCAATTACATCACCGATAGAGTAATTCCGCACATGCCCCATGTGTATCCGTCCAGATGGATAGGGAAACATTTCCAGCAGATAGTATTTCTCCTGTGCTGCATCTTCACCGACCTTGTATGATTTTGTTTTCTGCCAATGCTGCTGCCATTTGGCTTCAATGGCCTTAAAGTCATACACGTCATATTTTGGGAATTCCTGCGCTGTCTTGCTCATATTTCTCTCTTCTTTCAGTCTCTTTCAGTCTCAAATCTTAGTCAAATCCTGGAAAAATCAAAAACGCATTGTACAATTTCTTTAATACGTTCAATGTAAAGGTACTGCAATGCACCTTACAAGACTCAGGATTCTTCGGCAAGTTTATAGACATCACCTTTTGTTGATAAATATCACACAAACTCATAATGACTCTGTTCCCCTCTCAACCCCTGGTAAGGTGGCAAGAACAGGCTCGTTTTTTTTGGGTTTTCCGGTAAGATCTGTTACTCGCCGAACCACCCGGCTGCTGACTCTTTTGCCCTTGGCAGCAACGCCTTTGATCAGATAGTCATCCATCTCAATTTCCAGTGAATTATAGCGGGCCCGCGAAGAGGGAACCAGACTGATCCTGGCCCGGATGTCCTTTTCTCCTGTTCGTAAAAGCTGAATAGTTGAACGCTTATGCTCTTCAAAGAGGCGATATTCCCGATTCAGAATAAACTTGGGCATTTTAAATCGTTTAACATAGCTGAGATTGACTGCACCTGCCCGATAGATCAGATTGAAAACCAGTCCGTTGTCGACCACGCCTATCCAGATGACATCGCTGCCAACAAAGAGTTTATCTGGTACATTGATTACCTTGTACATGCCGTTTTTAAAAATGAGGAGAATACGATCCAGTTCCGAACAGGCAAACTCGCTGTCTTTTTTTATATTTTCCGCCTTGACCTTATGGCCCAGAAAACCAGACTCCTGATGATAGGCCACCTGAATATTGGACAGGGCTGCTGCCCGGGCATTGACCTCGTCAAAGGATTTGAGTTCGCTTTGACGGGGAAATGCCTCGCCATATTTGTTGAGTATTCCCTCAAGGTACTTTTTGGTGAACAACACTATATCTTTAAGGTGCTTTTCAATAACAGCGATGCCTCTTTCTAATGCCCTGATTTCCTTTTGTTGCTTATTGAGATCATAGCGAGAGATTTTTTTTATTCGAATTTCCAAGAGACGTTCAATATCTGCTTTGGTTGCCTTGCGAATGAGTTCATCAGTAAAGGGAATCAAGGCCTCACGTACTGTAGCAGTTACAGCCTTGTACGAGGTCTGTTCCTCAATCTGCTTGTAGAGCCGTTCTTCAATAAAGATCTGCTCCAATTTGCGGGCATGCAGTTTTTCCAATAATCGGTCTTTTTCTATACGCAGTTCTGTTTCCAGATCCTGCTTGAGTTTGTCCGTGTTGTGGCGTAACACTTCCTCAACAGAAACAATGCACGGCATGTTTTCTCTGATCACCACAAGGTTGGGTGAGACGCTGAGTTCGCAATCAGTAAAGGCATACAGGGCATCAATGGTTTCTTCAGCATAGATCCCACGTGAGAGCTTGATCTCCACTTCCACCTTTTCTGCTGTATAATCGTTAATAGAGGAGATCTTGAGTTTACCAGCCTTGGCCGCCTTTTCCACAGAATCCATCAGGGCCTGCGTGGTCAGGGTATAGGGCAGCTCGGTGATGGTGATGGTCTTTTCATCCGTGATATCAATTTTAGCCCGGCAGCGCAGGCGACCATTCCCGTGGTCATAGGCTGAAGCATCGACAATGCCACCTTTGGGGAAATCCGGGTACAGGGTAAAATCCTTCTTCTCAAGATACTTGATTTGGCATTGGAGCAGCTCTCGGAAGTTATGGGGCATGATCTTGGTGGCCATACCCACGGCGATTCCCTCTGCACCGAGCAACAAGAGCAGGGGCAGTTTGGAGGGCAGACTGACCGGCTCCTGCATCCGTCCGTCATAGGAATGAATAAATGCTGTGATATCCTTATTAAACAGGGTTTCACGGGCCATCGGCGTCAGGCGACATTCGATATAGCGGGCCGCTGACGCCTGATCCCCAGTATAGATATTACCGAAGTTGCCCTGCCGATCAATGAGATAGTTTTTATTGGCGAGATTCACCAAAGCTGCAAAGATAGACTGATCACCATGCGGGTGCAGCTTCATGGTTTCGCCGACCACGTTGGCAACCTTGTGAAAACGACCATCATCCATATTGTACAGGGTTTGGAGAATGCGTCGTTGAACAGGCTTCAGGCCATCATCAATATCTGGAATAGCCCGTTCCCGGATAACATACGAGGTGTAGTCAAGAAAGTTCCTGTCAAAGAGTTTATGGAGCTTACCCGGAGGTTGTTCTTGCTGCTCGTCAGAAGCTGATACAGTGATGTCTTCAGCTTTTTTTTTGGGTTCACTCGTCATACAGCCCTCAGAGGATACGGTTTATAAGTGGTTTGATATTTTTGATATGAAAGTCGATACTTTCATATAAATGATTCTCCAAAAAGTTGCAATGAGTGAATCTGAATCTACGACTTGGGGTTACAGCGAAACAGGCTTGCTAAACAGTACATTTTTTTTATCAATTTTTTACAATTTTTCCAACAGAAAGTTTCCTGGATGTATACCAACTCATCCTTTTGTTAATTTTTGTGACACTTTCTGCTAAACTGACAGGGTATTTTTTCACGCTTTTCACGCCATGATGTGGTTTATGGCTGCTCTTCACTTTAAAGGAGGTTAACCAATGAAGTTTGTTCAACGTGTTCTGCTTGCTACAGCTCTTTTACCTGTCTTGCTCTGTGGCTGCACATATTCGCCCCTAGAGTTCATCAGAGGTCATCTTAATGAGTCTGGTCGGGACGCTCTGCACAAAAATCGTCTGCTTTGGAAAAAAGCACATCTTTCAAATTACACCTATACCTATAAGAGAAGGTGTTTTTGTCCGCCTGAAGAGGATATTGCGGTAGAGGTTCAGTACGGCAATGTTATCAGGGCCTCCTATTTTCCAAGCAGTGATCCTGTGATGCCAGAACGTCTTGACAGCCTGATGACTGTTACAGAGCTGTTTCAGGTTGTTGAGAAGGCTCTTATTGATGAGGTTGCCCAGCTTGATGTGACGTATAATGCCAAACTGGGCTACCCAGAGCGTATTTATATTGATATTGACAGGCGCATGGCAGATGAAGAGATGGAACATCTGGTGAGCAATCTGCATTAAAGTTAGCGATAAAGAATAGGGTTATGAAAAGATTAAAGAGTGTTAGCCTGTTGTTTATGGTTATGGTCGTCTCTGCTGTACTCCTGATTGGTTGTTCTAAGAAGGGCTTTTATCAGGGGATGTATCATGGCTTGCAGCAGCAAGAGGAACTGGTTCATCCTTCTGATGCCCCCTTACCTACAGAGCAACTAAGCTACGAGACCTACCTCAGAGAGCGGGAGGCAGCACTCCACCGTGATGAATAAAAAATCGCCCCTGCCTTAGTGCCTTAGAAGTGGGATTCTTAGAGGTGGGATTCTCCTTCTGTCAACCAGACCGAAACCGTATCCCGTTTGCCCTGGCTATCTATCAGGGTGATCTCGGTTAAACCTGGACCTTGAGGGCTATATGAGGTAATTGCCTCTTGATGCTTCCGAGCTAAGGGGCGTCCGTTGATCAACCAATGAAAGGGCGGGATTCCTCCGTGAGATTTAAGAGCAAGCAAAGGCTGGTGAGCAAGCTGCATGGTGCTACCGTTTACTGGAAAATAGATCACGGGCCTGTTGACCTGTTGTTTCGACCCTGCTGTCCGGGAAAACCATTGGAGAGGTAGGGGAAGCTTGTTATGGCGTACCCGCAATACTTGAGCAGGGATAGGGATCTGAGCAGGTTTTTGAACGGGAAGCTGGTTGGCCTCTTGCCTGAGTTCTGGTATTGTCCTCAGAGCGGCAAAAACCCGGAACAGGATCGGCACAGCCGAGTTTGCCCCTGTGGTCTCTTTTCCATAGCCCCAATCTGGACGACCGATCCAAACCCCTACAGTATGGTTCGGAGTATACCCCAAGGCCCAGGCATCCCGATAGCCATAGGAGGTGCCAGTTTTATAGCGGACTGTATGGCCCTGTAGTCCCTTGGGTATCACCCCAAAGCGAGGCGGTCGGGTACGGAGAATATCATCCACATACCAGGCTGCTGCTTTGGAAAGCATTTTTTTTCCAAAGGGAATCTGGGCATTTGGGCGAAAGGAGAGAGAACGGTACGTTCCCTGATCTGCAAGTGCTGCATACAGGGCTGTCAGCTCCATGAGACTGGCTGCGGTACCGCCCAAGGCCAGGGAGAGACCGGGCGATTTGTTTGGATCAACAGCAAGGCCAAGTCTGGCAAAACGGGACATAAAGCGTTGCGGGCCAACCCGCTCCAGTACCTGCACCGCAGGCAGGTTTAATGAGCGATGCAGGGCCTCACGGATGGCAACCCAGCCTTGATAATATCCATCAAAATTTCCAGGTCCATAGCTGCCAAAGCGGGTTGGGCGATCCAAAATACGCGTTTCAGGATGGAGAAAACCCTGTTCAAAGGCCAATCCGTAGATAAAGGGTTTAAGGGTTGAGCCGGGTGAACGACGAGCTCTGGTCAGATCAATACGGTTGGACCAAAAATCTCCCGAACCAATATGGGCCAGTATTTTGCGGCCTTGATTTGCCACCACGAGAAGGGCCAAGGTTTTTCGCCGGTCTTTACTCAGGCGATCCTGGGCCTGGTGCGCAATGGTTTCCAGTTGCTGCTGAAGCGGTTTACTTAATGAGGTTCTGATATTTTCCTGTCCAGGCGTGCCTGCATACAGCCGTTGACTCAGATGCGGAGCCAGAAAGGGGGTGGGACTTCGTTTCTGCGGCACTGGTTGCTGTAAGCCAAGTTGTACCTGCTCTGCTGTCAGTAAGCCTTCACTGTAAAGCCGGTGCAAAAAACGATTTCTTGCAGCTACAGCCCGTTGATGGTGGCGGTCAGGACGTCGTTGTTCTGGAGACTGGGGCAGGCTGATCAACAGAGCTGCCTGAGACGGCGTGATCCGGGCGGCGTTTTTTTGGAAATAAAAGCGGCAGGCCGCCTCAATTCCTTCAATATTCCCTCCATAGGGGGTCAAAGTTAGATAGGTTTCCAGGATCTTCTCTTTGCTCAACTGCTGTTCCAGACGCAGAGCTTGGATCATTTCAAAGATTTTTCCCCAAACAGAACGGGAATGAGGACAAAGGAGGCGCACGGTTTGCATGGTGATAGTCGAGGCTCCAGACACCACTCGGCCCTGCGTGATCAACTGAAAAAAGGCCCGGCTCAGGGCAAGCAGATCCACTCCATGATGCGACCAAAAGCGTTTGTCCTCACAGGCCAGCAGCAGGCGAATAAACTCTGGATCAACAACTGTGTTATCGCCCTTTTTTTCAAGATGCGCAGGTAGGCGCCAATAGCCGTCCTTGGTGGTAAAGAGGCGGAGCAGCTTGCCGTTGCGATCCAGAATCTTGGTAGAACAGGGAGGTGGAAAAGGAGCTGGCAGAGGGTCAGGCAGGGCAAAAAAGAGGATCAGGAGAGTAAGTGTGCAACCTGTTATAAGGCTGCAAGCGGAAGCTATGATGATTTTTTTTATTCGATGTTGCACAGTTTTTAGACAGTCTTGTATAGCCTACGGGGAGCTTCTTAGAATGGTCTGCTACGGCCCTGTATCGTCTGAATTTTTAAACTTTTGAGCATGGTTGCAAAAGAGGATAATGCGCTGGGCAGCAATTTCGCTCAGTAAACTCATTCAGTAAACTATAACCATTATGACTGTATATTTCTAGTTTCTCCTATATATCTTTTGCCCCTCCCCAGTGGTGGGGAGAGGGAGGAGGGATAAGGGGTATTTAAATTGAGGGATTTAAATCGTACACTGTGTCTGATCACACTGAGGACGTGTTTTGTCTGCCACTTTATCAGGCTGATCCACATCACATCCTGTTACATCATTGGTTGTAGAGTAGACAAGGGCAACAAATTTACCATTTACCTTGTTTGGCAGCAGACGAATTTGCATGTTATCTCTGATCCAGCTGGGTCCCATTTCAGCATCGGTCTGGTTCAGAACTTCCACAGCGGCACGAAATGCCTCGTCTGGCGTGTCTCCAGATACCTTATGACAGGTGTTTTGTACAGCAAAAGAAGAGGTTGCAGAGAGAACAAAAAGAGTGACAAAAGTAGCTAGTATAAAATTTTGCATGGCTTTCCTCCTTAATAGTTTATTTTTTATGAGAAAGTCGAGCAATAATGATTAACCTTCATTAATAGTATTTAATCTTATATAATAGCTATTGTCAATCTTTTTTATACCGAATGTTTCAGAAACAACGTTGCTGGAATCAAACAGAACGAACATTGAAATATTAAGGTGTAAAGTCGCTTAAATTGAGACTGTCAAGCTCTTTGACCACCCGAACCTTTTGCCCATCTTCTATGCTCCGGTGTCCTTGGATGATGACCTTGTCGCCGATCTTGAGTCCGCTGGTAATCAGGATCTGCCAGCCCTCGGTAAAGCCGGTTTTTACTGGTCGTTTACGGGCCATACCATCTTGTACAACATAGACAAACTGCTCATCATTTCGAGAGATAACCGTGTACAGGGGAACAGCGATAATCTGCTTTTCAGTTTGTTTGACAATATTTGCCCGAAGAAACATACCTGGCAGGATATGTCTTTCTGGATTGTCTAAGGCCAGTTCAAGCCGATAGGCATGAGCCAGAGTCTCTGGTGCTGGTGCCAAAAAATGTACCTGTGTCTGAAAACGGGCATTATTAAGCGAGCGAATGATTACTTCAACCTGTTTGAGCTGTCGAACCGCATTCACATCTGCTTCGGGAATCGCAACCACTGCCTTTACCCGTTTAATTTGCAGGATTTCAGCAAGAGGTTCAGGCATCATCTGATTGACGACCATGCCAACTTCTGCATCAATCCGACTGATAATTCCGGAGATCGGCGAGGTAACCTGACACCGGGAAAGGGCAAGTTCTGCATTTTCCAAGGCTGCCTTGGTTTGCGTCAGTGTTGAGCGTTGTTCGTCCAGATTGGCTTGGGTGGATATACCTTTTTTACGCAGGGTCTTGTTTCGGGAATAATCTGACTGGGCAAGGGCATAAGCAGCTTTGGCTGAATCCAGTGCAATACGGTAATCCTTGCTCTCAATCCGAGCGATGAGTTGTCCCTGCTGAACAGTGTCGCCTTCATGGACAACAATCTCTTCAATCGTGCCAGCAAGTTTGGACATTAATGCCAGCTTCGTCCAGGGTTCTATCATGCCGGGCAGGTTGATCTTATCCCGCAAAACAGTAGGCTTGAGTTCCAGGGTAACAACATTCGTTGGCACTGCCTCCACCACAGTGGAGTTTTTCACCTCTTGTTCATGGGTAGCCCTTTGCCCACTCACCAGTTTCCCGATCACAAGGGCCGCACCAACGAGGAAAAGAATAAAAATAAGGCTGGGCAGAGTTTTCAGGGCAAACCAAATAGCTTTTTCATGCAGTTTTTGGGGATGAGGTGAATTCATGATGCGTTTTTTTCCCTGGGTATAAGTCCGGTCAGCGTTTGTTCAATCATCAACTCAAGGGTCTCCTGAACATCCTCTTTAGTCAGGAGGCGACCAGAATACCAAGCTGAGAGAGCCATTAAGTACAGGCTGTAAAAATGCCCACCAGTAATAGTTAGCTCAAGATGTTGAGACAGTTCTCCGTTTTGCTGGGCCTCTTGCAAGAGCGTGACAAAGAGTTCAAGAAATTTTTCTTCAACCTTTCTTGACTTGTCGATAGTCATTTCCTTTGGAAAGGTCATCTCTCGAAGTAATGTTCTGCCAAAAGCCTTATTTCTTGTGATAAAACGAAATTGACTCATAAGCAATAAAAGCATTTTATCTGCCAAAGACGCATTAGGGTCAAGCCTGCTCTGAATCTCTTTGTAGACAAAGGCTAACTCTTCTTCACAAAAAGCCAAAAGTATCTCATTTTTTGAGGAGAAATAGGAATAGATAGTTCCCTTTCCTATGCCAGCAGCCTTGGCCAAAGCAGATACGCTGGTGTTTTCATAGCCTCGCTCTCCAAAGAGATTGATTGCCGCCTTCATGATTGCTGCTCTGGTTGCTTTTTTCTTTCTTTCTCGTAATCCTGCCATGTTTTTTTGAGATGTACTGTTTAAGGTTGCGGATCTTCAAATATTGACTCTGGTCGAGATTTTAAGCCTCATCAAAAAAAAGGTCAAGATGGAAAGTATAAAACAGGGTACTTTTTTATATGAAAGTAGGTTGTTTCATATTTTGTTATCCCGAGGCAGGGATGAGAAATAAAATAGCAGTAGGGTACTTTCATACAAACAGCCTTTGGAATTTTTTAAGAAAGATGTATAATTATACGCAGAGTACTTTGCTTTATTCTGTTTTTATATTAAATAACAATAAGTTGACAGCGGGGAGCGACCTGATGGAAGGTAAAGGACAAAAGTACACAGTCACCTTTCTTCCAACCGGGAGAACAAGCAGGGTTCAAGAAGGTACAAAACTGTTGCATGCGGCTATAAAGGCCGGATTGCATCTCAATGCCTCCTGCGGTGGTGCTGGCGTCTGTGGAAAATGTCAAGTTATCATTGAACAGGGAAAAGTTCGTGGTGGCAAAAGTGAAAAAATACCAGCAACGTCTTATGAACAGGGATACCGGCAAGCCTGTACAGCCTTGGTCTGTGAAGATGTCAGCGTGCGTATTCCAGAGGAAAGCAGTCAACGTAAAGGGGGGCTAGGAACAGCGATTCCCCGTCGTCATCATGCTCGCAGGCATATCTTTCATATAAAGGATCTGCAACAGGAAGGACAGGAAGGGGCTTGGTTTCCCTCGGTTGAAAAGGTCTGTATTGAGCTTTCTCCTCCTGATAGCCGGGATAATCGGGCAGATGCCGGGCGTCTTTTGCAGGGTCTCTCAACACAGTACAAGAGAAAAGCCCAACTAAAGAGCTTGGCACTTTTCCAAAAAATGGGTAAAGCTTTACGAAAAGAAAATTTTCAGGCCACAGTTACCTTGGAAGTGCCGGTGCAGCAAGGAGCGCACTATCGAATCCTAGATATCCAACCGGGCTATCAATGCCATCGAAATTTTGGGCTGGCTTTTGATATTGGAACAACAACAGTTTATGGGGTATTGATTGATCTTGAGACAGGAAAATTTCTTGCTGAGGCATCCTGTTATAATCCGCAGATGAGCTATGGAGAGGATGTAATTTCCCGCATCATTTATGCTGAAAAGCCCAAAGGACTCAAGGTGATGCAGGACTTGGTCATTGAAGCTATGAATCAGCTCATTACAGATATGTTGACTCAGGTGAGCCAGTCTAATAAATCAACCGAGAAAACCACGGACAGTTTGGGGCATGCTCCAGTAATGGCTTCAGTGATGGCTCCAGTAATGCGAGATGAAATTAACTCCATCTCCATTGCTGGCAATACCACCATGACGCACCTGCTCTTGCATCTTGATCCCAGCAGTATTCGCCGTTCCCCGTATGTCCCGGTGAGTACCTTTTTTCCCTCTTTTCGTGCGCAGGAAATTGGACTCGAACTCTCTGATACCTGTGCCTCTTTAGTCTACCCTGCCCTGTCCAGCTATGTGGGCGGCGATATTGTTGCTGGCGTTATGGCATCAGGTATGTATCGTTCAGAACAGCTCACCTTGTTTATTGATGTGGGAACCAATGCAGAGATTGTTATTGGGAACCGAGATTGGCTAGCCTGTGCAGCCTGCTCTGCTGGCCCAGCCTTTGAGGGCGGCGGGATTACTCACGGCATTCGAGCTGTTGAGGGTGCTATCAGCGATTTTAGCCTGAATCCAGTAACCTTGGAGCCGATGAATATTACTCAAGGAGGCAAGGCTCCGATTGGGATCTGCGGTTCTGGTCTGCTCATCATTGTGGCGACCCTGTTTGAGTACGGAGTGCTTCATCAGAATGGAAAGTTTAATCCACTAGACCATCCCCGTCTTCGTGCAGGACAAAGTGGACAAGAGTATGTGCTGGCTTGGCAGGATGAATGCGCTGTAAACCACGATATTGTGATCAATGAGGTGGATATTGAGAACTTTATCCGGGCCAAGGGAGCTATTTTCGCTGGAATCACCACTGTGCTTGAGCAGGTTGGTTTAGAGGTTACTGATTTAGAAAGGATTATTCTTGCTGGTGGTTTTGGTTCGTATATTGATCTGGACAGTGCAATGACTGTGGGCTTGCTGCCAGAGGTTGATCCAGAAAAAATTTTGTATCTGGGCAATGGCTCCTTGATAGGAAGTTGGATGTGTGAACTCTCAAATCATATTCGCAGAGATGTCATGGAGGTGGTTCGCAAGATGACCAACTTTGAACTTTCAGAAATTTCCGGTTTTAAAGATCAGTATACGGCCTCTCTCTTTTTACCTCATACTGATCTTGAGATGTTTCCTGCGAGTACAAAGCGTAAGAAAAAAAGAGCATAAAAAATAAAAAAGCGTCCGGCTAAAGGGTTTTTTACATGAAAACGTATCGTTGCTCAGTTTGCGGTTACCTGCACTCAGGTAGTCTTGATTTTCATTTTTGTCCGTGTTGTCAGGCACCTGCTGATATGTTTATGGACTATACAGCAGTGGATCAGGATAAACCTGGAAATTGGGATATCAGAACGGTGCGTATGGTCAAAGAGATGGCAGAAACAGGCAGGCCATTCCGAGAAGGTAAAGGAACGCTCAGGGTGTTCCGAAACATGGATGATTTGCTCTTTCGTCCTGCTGTGATTGCCCATTTGCCTTTAAATGATTCTGTTGAGGTCGCAACAGAGGTTATCCTCGGGAAAACAGCAAAACAGCCTGTTGTTCTTAAAACACCGATTCTCAACGCTGCCATGTCCTATGGTGCATTAAGTAAAGAGGCTAAAATGGCCTTGGCCTTAGCCTCATCCCAAGCCGGAACCATTGCCAATACCGGAGAAGGCGGGATGCTGGACGAGGAACGAAAGCTTGCCCAGTATCTTACCTTGCAGTATGCTCCTGGTCGTTTTGGGGTTAAACGGAATCGTTTATTAGTCGCTGACATGATCGAAATAAAACTTGCCCAAGGTGCGCATCCTGGGATGGGTGCCTTATTGCCCGCAACAAACGTCAGTGTGGAAATTGCTGCAACCCGGGGAATACCTATAGGAAAGGCATCAGGTTCGCCAGCAGTGCATGCAGATATACAAAGTGGCGGAGAGTTATCCGAAAAAATATTTGAATTCCGTGAGTTGACAAAAGGAAAACCCATTGCCGTAAAAATAGCCGGGGGACATCTTGAGGATGACCTCAGAACCATTTTTACGCAAGAAGATATTCCTGATGTGCTGATTATTGATGGCGGTGAGGGTGGAACAGGGGCAGCTCATGTCACTATAAAAGATCATGTTGGACTTCCTTTGCTCTATGCCCTGCCCAGAGTGGTTGATTTTCTTCGTACAGAGGGGCTTACCAGCCGAGTTACGCTGATTGCGGCAGGTGGTATCCGTCATTCTGGAGATATTGCCAAAATCCTTGCTCTTGGAGCAGAAGGGGTCTATATGGCTGGAGCATTAAAGATTGCCCTCGGATGCACCTATCTCAGGCAATGCCATCTTGGTAACTGTCCCCACGGCATTGCAACGCAAAATGAAAAGTTGCGGAAACGACTGAATGTTGAACAGGGAGCAGCTCGTATTGCCCGTTTTATCAAGGCGACAACAGAGGAGTTGCAGGCAATTGCCAGGAGTTGCGGTAGGGACTCAGTACATGCCCTTGATCGAAATGACTTGGTTGCCCTCCACTCTGAGGTAGCACGAATTACCGGTGTTGAATTGGCATAGTAATTTAAAAACATGAAAGAGGAAGACAATTTCTCTGGAGAAATCACATAAGAACTCTGGCATCTGACATTTTGACATTTTGACATTTGGCAAAGGGCCTGAGTAGATCATAAAGGAAAGAATAAGGTAGGTGTTATGCAGCCCCATTTTTCATCAATCTTAGCGACCTTATTGGTTGTTATCGGCGGAGTAACCGTTCTGATTATGCTGGAAATGACCGGAAAGGTTCGGGATACTCCCAGAAAAAAAAGCTGGATACTTGTACACCGTATTCTGGGATATTTATTTCTTGTACTCTTTGCCTCTATGCTGGTCTTTATGGTGATCAAGGCCGGTGGCTTTCAAGAGGAACTTCCTGCCCGGGCAATGATCCATGTTATTCTAGCCTTGCTCTTGGTTCCGTTAATTATGATTAAGGTCGTTATTGCCAGACGGCATGCCCAACTCAGCACAAAGTTGATCATATTGGGGTTGGCAATTTTTGGCCTCTCCTTTGGTCTGACCGGTATAACAGCTGGTTATTATGCCCTGCATCGCTCTAATTATAGATATACGATGTTATCCGATGTTGACGATGAGATCCTGAACGTAGAAATTGGTCAAAAAATCACCAACAGAAAGTGCAATAAATGTCATAGCCTTGAACGGGTCTATCAAAGCTATAAATCAGATGTTGCCTGGACCTACACCATTCATAAGATGGCAGAGTTGGATTATCCTAATATCACTAATTTTGATATTAAACAGATTGTTGGGTATTTAGTGCAGCAGCAGCAAAAAAGGCAAGGCGAGGAAGAAGAAAAGCTTCGTATGGAGATCGGACGAAGTTTAGTGAAACAAAAATGTAGTCTTTGTCATAATCTGGACAGGATATTTGGAGCGAAAAAAAATCAGCAGGAATGGACAGAGACTGTGAACAGGATGACCAGAACTAACGGCGAGGCTGATTATCTCTCTGAGCAGGAGGCCGAAGATATCGTTTATTTTTTAATGAATATCAGAAAGAAAGAGTCTTTACAGCCAGTAATTCCCCCTCTCCCACCGGATGCAACTAAAATTAAAAAACTTCTTGAACTGAAGTGCAGTGCAGGTTGCCATGCCTTGGATAGAGTCCTGAGGGTGTATAATAAAACTGAAAAGGAATGGATGGAAACGGTGAACAGTATGGTGGAGATAACAGGCAATCCGGATTTTCTTACTGCACAGGAGAAAAAAGACATTGTTCACTTTCTCAGTACCCGTCAACCTGAAGATAACAATCCAGAAGCTACGCAGAACTGGGGAAAGCTTCATCCTCTGCTTGAGAATAAATGCAATGTTTGTCACGATTTAAATAGAATTCAACGCAAAGATAGAAATAAAGAGGAATGGACAGAGATTGTCAACAGTATGGTGGAAAGCACGGGTGATCCGAATTATCTTTCTGCAAAGGAAAAAGATAAAATAATTGATATTATCAGTGACTGGGGAAAGCAGGATGTAAAAGAAGAAAAACAGAAGAAATAAGTTGGAAATCTATCAGTGAACCAGCAATGTTGTTATTTTTTTTCAGACACACGTTCAATACAATTCCAGTTCCGAAAAAAACTCGGTTTCCAGAATGAGTAAATAGTATCGGAAAGCTCACGATGGCAGGCCAGTTCACAGTCTTCACAACGACATTGCTCAAGTGTGGCAATCATGCACCCTGAATGTACTGTTCCGTCAGATGTAACAGTAGAGAGCAACCAATCTCGGCATGGACGATCTGAACCGATTTTTTTCAGATAACTCAAACTATTAGCTATGGGATATTTTTTCCAAAGTGATACTATTTTTAAGGCAGCAACTTTTTTTTCTTCCGAATGTAAGGCTGCATTGCTTTCCCGTGTTTGATAGTCATAAACAAAACTGAACCAAAAACTGTCAACCAGAGGGGCAAAAAAATCAAGCATGGCTTCTAGCTGATGGATATTGCGATGCGACAGTGAAATAAGCGCACGTTTATGCACGTTTGTTGTTGGTAAGTTTTTCAAAACAAGATCAAACGTACCCTTCCCACGCAGTATATCATGCTCCTCTTGCAGTCCATCAAGAGAAATAAGGAACATTTCCGGGCTGTAATCTCTGAGAGAATGTGTACAATTCGTCACCACAAGAGTGAGCATTCCAAGAGATTGTCCAAACTCAATTAACTCCTGTAAATCTTCACGAAATGTTGGCTCACCGCCTTCAAAGACAAGAAACTTTACACCACGATTTTGCAATTTTTGGATAATATCCTTCCATTGCTCTGTTGGCATATCTGTATTTTGTTGTTTCAGCCAAGGGCAATGCTTGCAGCTAAGATTGCATTGTGTTGTCAACTTCAGAGTTGCTGAGATCGGAGAACGATCCCCCATACTCCAACGAATTTTTCTCAGAATAAAAGGAAAGGCAAACAACAGTATTCTTATACTTTTCATCCTGTTACAATAGACAATTTGAAAGAATAATAGGGAGGACAGAATCGGACAGAACCCGATAAAGCCGGATAATACAGCCTCTCCCTTTGTTTATACGCAGGTAGGCAAGCTAGGCAAACAGATTGGTAAAGATACGATATCCACCGACCCAGGTACCAATTGCAGAGCCAAAGCCAGTCAAGATAAAGACCAGAAAAATCCGCAGCAGTTTGTTGCGCCACCAGCCTCGCAGGGTTACCATGTCATTGGATACACCTTCAAACTCTTTGACCACAGGTGGACAGGTCATCACCTGAACAAAGGCACAGACATAACCGGCTCCGATCACCGGAGTCAGACTGGTAATTGGGGCGGCTGCAAAGGCAGAGACAACTGTGGCAGGATGGGCAAAGGCAAGCACAGCTCCTATGGAGGAAGGAATACCGTTGGCTAGAATCCAGTACAGAGCATTCGATCCAGCCTCACCTACTCCATGACGGAAGCCGATAATAACCAGAGAGAGGAGAATAGCCACAGGAATAGACCAACCAAAGACCTTCCAGCTTTTGGATACCGGAGGAATGGTATGTATTGTATCCATTTTGCCGCTGTTATCTTCTGGAAAAACCCTTTTTATCCCCTCCAGATGACCGGCTCCAACCACAGCAACAATCCGTTTTCCTGCAACCTGCTTGACCTTTTCTGCCATAAAGATATCCCGTTCATCAATCAGGGCTTCTTTAGCTGCTGGCAGGGCCTCACCGATTTCCTTCATCACTTCGGATAACACATCCTTGCTGCGTAACTCTGCCAGTTTCTCCTCGTCCAGTTCTGTATTGTCAAAAAGAGAGGCCAGCAGCGTTGCCATCATATAGAACTTTTTCCACAGCGAGGTGGATTTCCAAGCGCGGCGCAGGGTAATACGTACATCTCGGTCACAGAGTTCTACAGGTATCTTATACTGTTCTGCTGTTTTGGCGGCTGTGAGCAGTTCTGTCCCTGGCTGTATACCGAGTTTTCCACCCAGCTTTTTTTGGTATGAGGCCAAAACCAGATTGACCAACAGGGTAGAGAGTTGTTTTTTACGAATAATCTGCTTGAGATCGAGGTTTTTCCATTGTTGAGGATTGGCTAAGGCTGCATAGCGTTTTGCATCTAGTTCGACACAGACTGTATCTGGCTGTTCTTGTTCTATGATTTCTTTGACAAGATCAGCGGATTGCTGGGATATATGGGCGGTTCCAACCAAGAGGACTGTTTTTTCATTATGGTGAATGACAGCAACGTCATCGGAATACTCTTTGCTTGGAAATTCTTTTTCAGTCATCAGGTTGCTTAGGCTCAGTGTAAAAATTTAAAAATATAAAGATGTAACGATTTTTTAGTCGCCTGGGAGGGGCTGATCAAAAACTGTTTATACGTACATATCCCTTTGGGTTTGAGTTTGAGACAGGGTGTCTTCACGGTCTGATCCTTGCAACTGGAGAAGGTATTTATTTGCCGCTATCAGTTGTTCCTTTGAACAGGTGTCTTCAAGAGCATATTTTCGCTGCTGGGCTCTTTTTTTATTCTCTTCTGACAGGTCATTATCCGCAAAAATGGCCAAAGAATACCAGGCAAGGGCAAGGGCAGGATTGGCAGTACACCCTTTTCCCCGTTGATAACAGCCTGCAAGGTGCATCTGGGCTAAACCGCAATTCAGTTGGGCAGAATAGGTCAACCACTCAAAACCCAGTTGCGGATCAGGTGCAATCCCCTCTTCTCCCTGTTGAAAGATAACTGCCAGATTATAGGCAGCAACACTGTCTCCTTGGTTTGCAGCTTCGGTAAACCAGCGAATGGCTTCTGGGATATCTCGTTGCACCTCCCAGAGTAGATCTCCGTTAAGGTAATGATAGGCTGTCTCCAGTTGGGCCTGGACCTCGCTCTGTCTTGCTCTTCTCAACAGATTATCCCAAGCACTTTCCCTGAAAATAGCCCCGTCAAACATCTTTCTCAGATGGGCTCTATAGCAGTGAAGTTCGTCCTGAGTAATAGGGAGCAGGCCAAGAAAGATGGGGGATTGTGAGAGAAATTCTGTAGCCTCAAGGGAGGCATGAGAGAGCGAAGGGGGGTGGCCCGGTCGGCGGACAGATGCCTGCTCAATTATTTGAATTGGATGCAACTCTTTAAATATTTGCCCAAGCAGAGCAGGAAAGTTAATTTGCTGAACACCGTACTTATCTTTGAGTACAATCTTGCAAATTCGGTATCGTTCACCCTCTTGCGGACAGGCGTAAATACCGCCGGTGAGGATCTGTTTCTCCTTTATAATAGACTCTCCAAGCTGAACATATCCCTTGTTCACATAGACAAGTCTGTTGAGCCAGTAAAGCGATTTTCTACTGTCTCTGAGCAGATCAACCCCGATAAGATAGCGATCCACAAGGGCAGCCATTGCCTGATGGTCATAGCGCCAAGCTGCATAGGAGCCAGCCTTTTTAAGCCAGTCAGGGGCCTGTTCATCAAGGCAGTCAAAAACCGAGTCAACATAGATCCGATAGCCCCTAAAATCACTGTCTGTTAAAGGGCGTTGTCCAATCAAGATGGTGTTGGCAGCAAAATGAGCTTTGGGAATGGGGAGATGAGGACTCCCAAACGAGCTATCTTCCCGCTTGAGGCCAACGGTCAGCTCCTGCTCTAAGATATCTTGCGCAAGATTATTCATGTACTCTGCATAACAAATAACATGAACAATCTGTTCTTCGGTATAGATGACCTTTGCCAGCCAATACGGGCCGCCTTCTTGGCCCTGCACAGCATAGATCCCACCTGGCACCAGATCGTCGTCAGCTTCCATTGCAGCGTGTTGTTCTTCCTGCCCTCCCTGATGGTCCTGCTCTTTTTTTCCCTCCTGTTCTTCTGGGGTTTTCCGAGGCTTTAGAGATTCTAGAGATTCTAGAGGTTCTAAATTTTCCAAGGGGTCCAGATCCTCCAGATGTTCCTGCTCCTCTGGAATGACAATATAATCAGAAACCGACTCCTGTTCTGATTTTGATACCGGTTCTGATTTCCTCTCCCATTCTTGCCCCTGTTCTGCATCTTCAGGCACTGTAGCCGTGAACGGCTTTTTTTGAAAGGGTGCAGATTCCACACCTGCTTCCTGCTGGAGAGAGGAGTTTTCCTTTTCTTTGTCCTGTTCCTGTTCCTCAACCGGTGTTGTTTCATTATTTTCAATGTGTTCCACAGGTGATGCTGTTTTTTGTGGAGAGCGGAACAGATTTGCTATAAAATTTTTGATATTCTTAACCATCCCGTATTGTTTTAAAAACGATATAATCCCCATTCCTCCCCTGCTGGGAAGGAACAACAAAACATGAAAGCCGTTTAATACTCGGCATTTTCATATAAGAAAGTGTGAAGTATTTCTTGTAACCTCTCGTAACATTTTGAAAAATTTCATAAAACCCTGTAGTTCCTTGTGGGATATCGATAACTCCTTATACATTTTGATAAAAGTATCGTTACAGCCTACTGCATGCCTACTACAGACTTATTATGGATTGTCCAAAATTGTCCCGGATTGTTACGATGAATTAACCTCAACAATGTAGGGTGAAACTAAGGAGATGTCAATCAAACATAATGAATTTTATAATCCTGCCCGTCATCTGTCGCCCTACTGAGCGTATTTTAACAATAATTTCCCAATGTAAAAATCATGCTCAACATACCAGAGAAAAAATTTCTTCTTCCCCTATCCTTGTGTTCTTGGTAGGAGACAGTAAAATAGCTTGAAACAAAAAAATCAACCAGCGAGCAATTATAATTATGGGTAAGCATTATCTGAACAAACTGTTTGAACCAGACGCTGTGGCCGTCTTTGGTGCCAGTGACCGCAAGGGAGCCGTTGGAAACCTGGTCTTTAAAAATATGATCGAAGGCGGTTTTAAAGGCGATGTCTTTCCAATCAATCCCAAGCATAAAAAAGTACAGGGACGCAAGGCATTTCCTGACCTCAAGAGCGTGGGAAAACCGGTTGACCTTGCAGTCATCACCACGCCAGCAGCAACCGTACCCGGCATTATTGATCTCTGTGGTGATAACGGTATCAAGGATGCCGTGGTTATCTCCGCAGGATTTCGAGAGGTTGGCCCTTTAGGACTCAAGTTAGAGCGGGCTGTGGTAGAAAATGCCCATAGGTACGGAATGCGGGTTATGGGGCCCAACTGTTTGGGACTTATGCGACCAAGCACCGGGTTAAACTGCACCTTTAATAAGGGAAATGCTGAAGAGGGAAGCATTGCCCTGGTTTCCCAATCCGGCGCCCTGTGTACAGCGATTTTGGACTGGGCCGCAGCCAATAATATTGGTTTTTCCGCTGTGGTTTCCACCGGGATTTCTGCTGATATTGATTTTGGTGATATTCTCGACTATCTGGTCAGTGATCCCAAGACCAAGAGTATTCTTCTCTATATTGAGGGAATCCATGATGCACTCTCCTTTATGAGTGGTTTACGGGCCGCTGCCCGCATTAAGCCGGTTATTGCCCTCAAGGTAGGACGACATGCCACCGGCTCAAAGGCTGCCATGTCGCATACTGGTGCCTTGGTTGGCTCAGACGATGTCTTTGACAGTGCCTTACGTCGGGCCGGTGTGGTACGGGGTATCCGTATTGCCAACCTCTTTTCCGCTGCTGGTACCTTAACCTATCCCATCAAAGCAGCAGGTGAGCGGCTGGTGATTATCACCAACGGAGGCGGTCCTGGGGTAATGGCTACGGATCGGCTGGCTGATGTAGGACTTCCCCTGGCTGAGTTAAGCGAAGTCACCATAAAACGACTGGATGAGGTTTTGCCTGCAACCTGGTCCAAGGGCAATCCTGTGGACATTATCGGGGATGCAACTCCAGAGCGTTATACGCAGACTATAGATATCTGTATGAAAGATCCTGGGGTAGATGGCCTGCTAGTTCTGCTCACACCCCAGGCCATGACCGATCCTGCCGGCGTGGCCAACGCTCTGGTTGCCTTGAAAAAAATTCGAGGCAAACCCCTGCTGACCTGCTGGATGGGAGAGATTCAGGTTGCCGAGGGCCGTCGTATCCTGCGGGAGGCTGATATTCCCACCTTTAATACCCCGGAAACCGCTGTAGATGCCTTTTCCTATCTGGTCAACTATAACCGGAACCAAAAACTGCTCTTAGAAACCCCAGGCCCCATGTCTCGGGATAGGGCTCCAGATGTAGAAGGCGCACGCCTGATTATTGAGAGTGTGTTGAGTGAGGGCCGTAAGATCCTGAGTGAGGCTGAATCGAAGGCCGTACTCCATGCCTTTCGGATTCCCACGGCCAGTGCCAGTATTGTCCGTTCGCCCAATGAAACTTTGGTTCAGGCCGAAACGATTGGCTTTCCCATTGCCCTGAAAATCAACTCCCCAGATATCACCCATAAATCCGATGCTGGCGGGGTACGGCTCGGCATCTCAAATGCCAGGGCTGCCCGCAGCGCCTATAAAGAAATGCTGGAAGCGGTGAAGAAAAATCGCCCAGAAGCCCGGCTTGACGGAGTGACCATTGAACCCATGCTCCAACGGCCCAACGGCAGAGAACTGCTGGTTGGTCTGGTCACAGATCCCGTATTCGGGCCAGTGATCACCTTTGGGGCTGGCGGCACTGCCGTGGAGGTGATGGGGGATCGGGCCGTGACCCTGCCGCCGCTGAACCGGCGTTTGGTCCGGGATCTGATCAGCCGAACCAAAGTGTCCAAGCTGCTTGATGCCTTTCGCCACATGCCAGCGGTTGACATTGAGAGTCTGGAGCAGGTTCTGTTGCGGGTGTCTGAGATCGCCTGTGAATTGCCCCAGGTCAAGGAGCTGGACATTAATCCCCTGATCGTGGATGAGAAAGGAGCCATTGCTGTGGATGCACGAATTGTGGTGGATTATCATGTCCAGACAGCTGATCGTTACAGCCACATGGCAATTTATCCGTACCCGGCTCATCTTGTCACCAGACGGCAACTGCCCAATGGAAGCGATATGGTGATTCGGCCTATACGTCCAGAGGATGCTGAGATTGAACAAGAGTTTGTTCGTAATCTTTCTGAACAGACCAAATACTTCCGCTTTATGCAGTCTCTTTCCGAGCTCAGTCCGCAGATGCTGACAACCTTTACCCAAATTGATTACAACCGGGAAATGGCCCTGATTGCGGTGGTGGAAGTGGATGGTAAGGAAACACAGATAGGTGTTGCCCGCTATATCATCAATCCTGATGGCAGAAGTTGCGAGTTTGCTATTGTTATCTCTGATCAATGGCAGCGTCAGGGGCTTGCTCATCTGCTGATGCGGCATCTGATTGACACGGCCCGGAGTCATGGATTGCAGACTATGGAAGGAGATATATTACGGAATAATAACGACATGATTCGACTGGCAACGAAGCTGGGCTTCAGTATCAGTTCCAACCGAGCTGATGCGGATATGGAGCATGTGGTCTTGCGTATGTAGGCGATCAGCAGTCAGCTTAGAGTGCTACAGGGTGCTGTAGGGGTACGGTGTGCCGTATCCCCACTGGTTCCATACAATGACTATTGTATCTATTTACAAAATACTAAAATGAAAAAAACAGTAATTTCATTATTTAGTGGCTGTGGTGGTTTAGATTTAGGTTTTGCGGGTGGATTTACTTTTCTGAATAAAAGCTATTCATCGAATAATTTTGATATTATATGGGCAAATGATATTGAAAAAAATGCCTGTTTAACGTATCGAAATAATCTTAAACATAATATTGTCTGTGGTGATATTAGAGACTTACTTGCCAATAAGTATATTGGATTATTTGATGCTCCAGTTCCATTAGAGGCAGATATTGTTCTTGGTGGTTTTCCATGCCAAGATTTCAGTCATGCAGGGAAAAGAAAAGGGTTTGACAGTAAAAGGGGGACGTTATACCAGTCCATGTGCGAAGTTGTCTCGCAAACCAGACCAAAAGTATTTCTTGCAGAGAATGTCAAAGGGTTGCTTACCATGAACAATGGGGCGGCAATAAGCAAGATAACAGGTGATTTTGAAAAGTTGGGATATCATGTATCGTATAAGCTCTTGCTTACGGCGGATTTTGAAGTACCCCAAAGGCGGGAACGGGTGATAATCATTGGCAGTAGAAAGGACGTACTCCCAAAGTTTTCATTCTCAAACTATTTGCCAGAACCAGAACATAAGGATTGGATCGACTTGAAAACGGCAATAGGCGATTTGGAAGATAAAGAGGAGGGGGCAGTAAAAAATCACTTTTGGTCAAAAGCCAAGAGAAACAAAGGGCAGGGAAACAACGCAGTCAGTCCTGATAAACCGGGGCCAACTATGAGAGCAGAGCATCATGGAAATATAGAGTTTCACTGGAACGAAAAACGAAGACTCTCAGCACGGGAGGCTGCAAGGATACAGTCATTTCCTGACAACTTCATCTTTTATCCCTCTACATCCAGCGCATACAGGCAAATCGGTAATGCTGTTCCGCCTGTATTCGCATGGCACTTGGCTCAAGGTGTACAAAAATTCTTCAAGAGAATATAATACTATGTGGATGTCCTTATGATCGTAGCTCATAATAATGATTACAACATTTTCAAACAATTATTAGAATCCTCCGTTGATCATTTGCAAAAAGACGCACTTGTAAGGAATGATTATTACCTGACAAGAGGTGGAACATGTCTTGAAAAAGATGTCTATAATATTTTGAATGTAAAAGCCAAAGATACTGTTTTTGAAAATAATATTGAGTTGGTATCAGGACAAAAATTTCCAGATATTGTTGCTTATGTTCATCAGAGCAAAGCTTATGGCCTTGAGATCAAAACAACAAAAGCTAATAAATGGAAATCCGTAGGAAGTAGTATTTTTGAAGGAACACGGGTTGAACATGTTGAAAACATTCATCTCCTTTTTGGAAGACTGTCAAACCCTATTGCGTTTAGATGCCGTAAATATGATGAGTGCTTATATGATGTCGCAATTACACACTCTCCACGTTATTTAATAGACATGGATATTGATATTGGCGAATCTATTTTTGCAAAAGTTGGCATTAAATATAATACACTGAGAAAACTATCAAATCCATTTGAACCAATTAAAGAATATCTTAGATCCAACCTCAAAGAAGGTGAAGATTTATGGTGGATAGATAATAGTGAAGAGAATGTACGTGACGTAAGTGTAAAACTTTGGAGTAATTTACTTCCCAAAGAAAAAGATAGATTGCGACTTATTGCGTTAGCATATTTCCCAAATCTTTTAGGGAATGATTCTAAAAAATATGCTCGTTTAGCCACTTGGTTGGTTTCACGTTTTGGTATTGTGAATCACGCATTGAGAGATACCTTTAGTGCTGGAGGTAAAATCAATTTTGGCACTGAAGAATTTCCTCGTATATTTGAACATATATTTAAAAATATCCATGTAATATTAACAGAGGTGATGTCTATAGAGAACAATGATATCAAACATTACTGGGACATTGATCCCAAAAGCATTCATAACAAACAGGTGCTGTGGAAAACTTTATGTCTACAACAAAGTAAATCGACTCTTTCCGATAACCAATATAAAATATTCGATAAGTTTTTACAAAATACAGTATAATCTGTTGCCTCTGCATTATACCGAAATATCCCAAGACAGCAACAATGTTCCCTATTGGCAACTTTTGACGTACATAGTATAGTTGTACATATTAAAAGGTTGAGAGATAAGAAGAACCCCAAAAACGCATAACAGACTTTCTAAGGCAATGAACTATCAAGAGGCATGGGAATTCCTGGATCAGCTTCAGTTTTTTAAAATAAAACTGGGCCTGAATTCCATGAATCAATTTTTAGAAAAACTGGGCAATCCACACCGCAATCTGCAATATATTCATGTTGGCGGCACCAATGGTAAGGGGTCAGTGGGCGCAACCCTGTGTTCAATTCTTACGGCTGCTGATTATAAGGTTGGTCTGTACACATCGCCCCACCTCAGCTCAGTGCGGGAACGTTTCCAAATTGGGAACCAGTATATCAGTCAGGAGGATTTTGCCCGCCTGATCAGCAAAATTCATGATGTGCTGGACGGGAATCAGATCACCTATTTTGAATGCACCACCACCTTGGCTCTGCTCTGGTTTGCCGAGCAAGAGGTAGACTGCGCTATTCTGGAAGTGGGCATGGGGGGGCGACTGGATGCCACAAATGTGGTTACGCCTTTAATCTCTCTGATTACCAATGTGAGCATGGATCATGAGCAGTATCTGGGAATGACCCTGGCTGAAGTGGCCACAGAAAAGGCTGGCATCATCAAGCCGGGTATTCCTGTGGTTTCCGGGGTGTTTAATGACGACGCAGGCAAGGTTGTACGCCAGACCTGTGATGAACGCAAGGCGCCGCTCTTTCTTCTTACACGAGAGTTCAACGGAGCGTTTAACCCAAACGATAAAAGTTTATGGCAATATCATGGCCTGGATGGCAAGGCGTTAGTGGATCTGCCTATGGCCCTGTGCGGTAACTATCAGGTTGCCAATGCCTCGTTGGCTCTTGCCGCTCTGCAACTGCTTGGGCAGCAGGGCTGGACTGTCACGGAAGAGCAGATTCGTCTTGGGCTGGAACAGACCTTTTGGCCGGGCCGGTTAGAATTTTTTCGGCTCAATGATAAAGGACAGCAGGTTGATGAACAGAGTGATGGGCTGAACATTCTCTTAGATGGGGCGCATAATCCTGCTGGTGTACTGGCGTTGAAACATGCTCTGCGTGATTTTTCTCGCACCCGGTTGATTTTAATTTGGGGTGCCATGAATGATAAAGAACTGCGTGTCACCCTGCGTGAGATTGCCCCCTTAGCAGATATTATTATTTTCACCCGGCTAGAATTAGAACGTTCAGCTCAAACCAGTCAGCTCAAGGAGAGTCTCCCCAAAGCAATGCACCAAAAGGTTGTCTGCAAAGAAACCGTGCCAGCTGCTCTGCAACAGGCTCGTATGTTGGCCAACTCTCACGATCTGGTCTGTATTGCCGGTTCACTGTACCTTGTTGGTAAGGTGCGGCAACTCCTGTTAGGAGGGCTGGTCGATGATGCATGAAGATTTTGCCTATGGTTTTGGTGTTGACGAATCAACCATTCGGGCTGAAAGGAAAAAGGCCAGAGCCTTACGCAAGACCCGATGGTGGCAGCAGAAGACGGCTGATGGCATCTGTCATTACTGTCAGCATACATTCCCTCTTAAAGAGCTGACTATGGATCATATTATTCCTCTGTCCAGGGGTGGGCAATCCACAAAGGGGAATTTGGTACCCTGTTGTAAGGCGTGTAACATTGCAAAAAAAACCGATCTTCCACCAGAACTGGAGAATTTATAACCTTTTTTTCATTTTATTTGACTTGTCTCTTTTGCTTATATAGAATTTCATTCAAAATGAGTAGAACTTGTACACAGTAAACGAATTAAAAACGTTATTAAAAAAGGAGAAAACAGTATGAATGTTCCAAGAGATGTGGTGTCATTCCTATGTGTGGCAAGTGTGGCGCTGTTAGGTGCAGTAGCTCATGCGGCAACAGATGAACCTATCAAGCCCATAACAACACCAACTGATATTCATCAGAAAAAGGCTGAACTGGGTAAGAAACTTTTTTTTGATCCCCGCCTTTCAAAATCAGGTTTTATTTCATGTAATTCCTGTCATAACCTCAGCATGGGTGGTTCAGATAATCTCAAAACCTCTATTGGTCATAACTGGCAAAAAGGGCCGATTAATGCACCTACTGTTTTGAATTCAAGCTTGAATTTTGTCCAATTTTGGGACGGTCGAGCAGAGACGCTGAAAGATCAGGCTGGCGGCCCTATTGCCAATCCAGGCGAGATGGCCTTTACCCATGATCTGGCTGAAAAAGTTTTAGAATCTATCCCAGGGTATGTTGCAGATTTTCAAGCTGTTTACGGAAAGGATCAGATTGACATTGATCATATAACTGATGCCATTGCCGAGTTTGAAAAGACCTTGGTTACCCCGAATTCCCGTTTTGACCAATGGCTCAAGGGTGATAAAAAAGTTTTGAATAAAGAAGAGGTAGCAGGTTATACGCTCTTTAAGAATTCTGGATGTATCTCCTGCCATTACGGTGAGGCAATGGGGGGAACCTCCTTTCAAAAGATGGGCATTATGGAAGAGTACAACTCCAAGAGTTCAGCTGAAGGTCGTGTGGCTGTAACTGGAAAAGATGAAGATCGCTTTGCCTTTAAAGTACCGACTCTGCGCAATGTTGAGTTGACCTACCCGTACTTCCATGACGGTGAAGCTGAGACCCTGACCGAGGCTGTGGATGTGATGGGCCGTTTGCAACTGGGTACAACGTTTACTGCGGAACAAAACGCACAGATCGTGGCCTTTCTCAAGACCCTGACCGGAGATCAACCCACGTTTACCTTGCCCATTTTGCCACCTTCAACGGATAACACTCCTCGGCCTAAGCCGTTTGAGTAACCCCTCTCACTCATTATAATAATTTGTTCAGGCAGTCGGAGTTCATCTGGCTGCCTTTTTTTTGTCCTTTCATTACAGGGAGAATGGCATGGACAGGGGAATAAGAACAGGGTATCATGTGAGCTTGTTAAGATTATGGTAATGCCAAGAGATAAATATCTGGGCTGTTATCGGATGTCCCTTCGGGACAAGATACGTCTTGGAGGGACGCTGCGAACATAGCCCGTTGCTTTAGTCTCGATGATCCAGTTTTTTATAGTTGACTAAATTTTTAAAAAATTACCCTTGTAAGGGAACTCTTGAATGTTCAGTAAAATAAATAAGTTAATTTTTTCTGCTATTTTTTGACCATGCAAATGCCACAAAAAACGTCAAATGTGCTTTCAAGAAAAGTCCTTAAAATTCAAGGTATTAAAAGTAAACAAATAAAAACTGGATCATCGAGTTAGTGGCGGATAAAAAGAACATATAAGGAGGTCGTTGTGTGTAAACGTTATAACGTGGTTTTTGTTTTGGCGTTTCTTTTGTTGATGATGGCAATGCCAGTTCAAAGCTATGCCTACAGAAGTGTTGATGATGCTATTTCATGGGCGGAAGATCAGAAAGGTAGCGGAGCTTATAATGATGGTGTTTATAACTACTGTTGGACTTTTGCGAGAGACACTTACGCTGGACCTGCCATTTCTGGCGTTGGGAGTGCAATAGCTGCTTGGAATTATAATGGCAGCATACTTGGATCAAGACATTCAGATAGCGATATACCTAGAGGTGCGTTTGTCTTTTTTGCTGCGACCTCGTCGAATGGCGGATATGGGCATGTTGGATTGTATGTTGGCAATGGAAAAATGATCCATGCCTGGCCTAAAACAGTCGGACAAAGCAGTGTGAATTCTGGTGGAAAATATTTAGGCTGGCGATGGCCTGTTGCCTGGACACCAGACAGTCCTCATGATGACCCCGACGATCCCGACGGGAGCCTCAGTCTCGATAAAGTCCAAGGTAGCAAAGAAGGCAAGGACGACTGGGAAAACAGCTTCGAGCTTTCAATGGATGACATCTACGACATGGACTTCCGGGCCAAGCTCGTGCAGGAAGACGGCGCATGGCCGAGCGATACTGAGGCGTTCTTTTATCTGTCGCTTGATAAGAAGCTGGACAGCGGTGATATCTTTCTGGGAAGCAAAGAACGCAACCTGACGAAAGAGAATGCAAAGAAACGAAGCATCTATCTGGAAGATGTTGATATGTCCGATTACATCACCTCGTCTGGAACGTATTATGTGCTGACGAAGGTTGAATTTGACGGCGGGGAAGATAAATCAAGTTCCAGTGATTCAAAACAGCGGGTGAAGCTCATAGTTTCTGACGTACCTGTGCCGGATTTAACCCTCCAGTCCCTCCGGCTGAATAACGGCTCTATTTCCCTGAACGGGCAGGAACTGTACGGTATGACCGTCAATGTGCGGAACATCGGCGAAGCCTCTGCTAAAAATCGTTTTCGCATCAAATATGAAATCAGCGGACCTGATGTAACTGATCAATGGCGGCTGATAGCTGATGATGGATTTGATTCAGTTCCGCTTGCTCCGGGGAATGATCAGATACATAGCACGAACGACAGCTTTTCCGCAGCACCTGTTGCCGAAGGTGAGTATCGACTGAGAGCCTGCGTAGACTATAAAAAGACTGTTTCTGAAAGTAATGAAGGGAATAACTGCACTGAAACGACAGTTTTTGTCTCTTCTGCTGAGACAGAGCTTAAAGCAATGCATCGTTTCTGGAGCACAAAGAACAAAGCGCACTTCTACACAATTGACGAAGATGAAAAAAATCTTGTGATCAACAAGTATACTGATTACGAGTGGAAATACGAGGGTATTGCTTGGTACTCATATGATACTCCGCATGATGATGCGCTTCCTCTTTATCGTTTCTGGAGTAAAAAGAATAGTTCCCATTTTTATACAATCTCGGAAGAAGAAAAGGAGCATGTGGAGGCGACATATACCGATTATGAATGGGAATATGAATGTGTGGAATCGTATGCATATGATTATCAGAAAGAAGGGACTGTGCCAGTCTACCGTTTCTGGAGTAAGAAAAACAGTGCGCATTTCTACACCATCTCGAAAGCGGAGAGGGATGCGGTAATTGAGAAGTATACCGATTATGAATGGCTGTACGAAGGAGTTGCTTGGTATGTTTATCCAACTCCTACAGCTCTGAATCCGGTCTATCGTTTCTACAGTAAGAAAAACAGGTCACATTTTTATACCATCTCGACAAGTGAGAAGAATAATTTGATCCTGAATAATGCGCCTGAAGCTTGGAAGTATGAAAGCGTTGGTTGGTTCGCCTATACGTATGGACAAGGCAACACTCTTCCTGTGTATCGTTTCTGGAGCGCTACAAACAAATCGCATTTCTATACGATCTCTGAAGAAGAGAAAGATTATGTCATTGCAAACTATTCGGATGATGAATGGCAATATGAAGGCACTGTCTTCTATGCGTATAAAAATTGGGAGTTCGGAACACTTCCGGTCTATCGTTTCTGGAGTAAAACCCAGAATGCGCATTTTTATACCGCCTCAGAAGCAGAAAAGAATGATCTGATTGCGAATTATCCTGATGTATGGCAGTACGAAACGGAAGCATGGTTTGTTCCTCAGAATCCTTGATTGATTGGAATAACTAAGCTCTTCTATTAGAACAATAAATACCTAGGGACAATGTCGTCAGGGATGGCATTGTCCTGTTTTACTGGTACCCAAACTCCGCTTAGGAGTTCACACCGTGAAGCTCGACTTTGTACGGGAAGCAGAGCTTCAGGAACACGTTGCCACACAGAGGCAATCACAAGGATCACCTCTGCCGCATATCAAAATCACCCTTTGCAAAACGAGGTAAACAACGATGTACTTGATAACGATTAATATCAGCAACGAAAAGCTGGTCGAAAAAGTCATGTGGTTTCTCAATCTTCTCAAAAAAGATGGGTTGGAAATCGTCTCAAAAGAAGATATGGATGATCTCAGGCTGCTGAAAGCCACAAGAAGCGAAGAGGTTATCCCATTTGAGGAATATATGAAAAATGAAAATTAATATTCGCAAGAGTGCGATAAAAGACTTAAAGAAAATCAGCCTAAATGATAGACAGAAAATTCACTCAAAGATTTTGATATTGAGTAAATTTCCTAATATTTCAAATGTTAAAAAGTTGACCAATTTTGAACCTGCATATCGCCTTAGAGTAGGAAACTACAGGATCTTGTTTGACGTATCAGAGACTACTATTGAGATCGGTCGGGTTTTGCATCGAAAAGACAGCTATAAGTAGAAATTGCTGTTTTCCTCCACACAACAAAGCTTGATATCCTACAGTTTGAGAATATTGCTTCCACACAGAGGCAATCACAAGGATCACCTCTGCCTGCGTACAACCTAAAACAAGGAGAACATCCCATGAACAAAACAGTCCGGCTTATGGCCGCACTCTGCGCACTCACCCTTTGCTTTACCCTAACCTCTTGCGGCTCCGACAGGAAAAAGACCATCAAGGTGGGCCTGAATATTCCTTTGACCGGCGATATTCCCAAAGTCGGTGAAGGCAGTAAGTATGCGGCTGCAATGTGGCTGGAAGATGTCAACAAGGCAGGAGGAATTGAGGTAAACGGGGAAAAATATGCTGTTGAGCTTGTTATTGAAGATAATGAGTCCAAGGCTGAGTCTGCGGTCAAGGCCAACACCAAACTTATTACCCAAGATGATGTGCTGGTTATTGTTGGACCCCAATCCTCTAAACAGGCTATCCCGGCTGGGGATGTGGCAAATAATTATGCAACCCTAATGATCAGTCCCTGGTCCACCAATCCTGACACCACTGCTCATCGTCCCTATGTCTTCCGGGGCTGTTTCCTTGATCCCTTTCAGGGGCCAGTGCTGGCTGATTTTATCACGGATGAGTTTCACTTTACCAAGGCCGCAGTACTGTATGATGTGGCCAGTGATTACCCCAAAGGGTTAGCTGAATTTTTCAAAAAATCCTGGGAAGAAAAACACGGGGCTGATTCTGTGGTTGCCTATGAGAGTTTTACCACTAAGGATGCGGATTTTAGCTCCCAGTTGACCAAGATCATCCGCTCCGGTGCAGAGGTTCTCTTTGTTCCGCAGTACTATAACGAGGTTGCTCTGATTGTCCAGCAGGCAAAGGATCTGGGTTGGAAAGGCCCGATTGTAGGTAGTGACAGCTGGGGCTCCGCCGAGACCATTGATCTCTGTGGTGAAGCCTGTTACGGTCAGTTTTTCAGCACCCATTACGCTGCTGCTGGAGCCAAAGGCCCAACCAAGGAGTTTATTGATCGTTATACAAACAAGTACGGCTATGTGCCTGATGATGTAGCTGCCCTGACCTGGGATGCTCTGGGACTGGCTCAGGCTGCCATTGAAGGGGCTGGAAAAATCACTGGTCGGATAAAAGAGGATCGCAAAGCAGTGCGTGACGCCTTGGCCGGAATCAAGGATTTTCAGGGAATCACCGGCAAGATGACCTTTACTGAAGAGGGAGATCCTCAAAAATGTGCGGTTATTGTGAAGATCAGCAACAAGGGCGAGTATGAATTTTATAAGTCAATTTGTCCTGAATAGGCAGCGATACTAACAAACACTGCTTGCTTATCCGGGAACGATACCGTATCATTTATATTATGAACGGTATTAAATTATCATATATTCTGACTTGGTTGCTCCTGCTTTTTTCTGTCAGCGCATCTGCCCGTGAGTATACACAGCAGGAACTTGATCAAATCTTCCGGGATGCGAAGCAGGGCAATCATAAGGCGCAGGCATATCTTGCAAGCATGTATTATAACGGCAAAGGCCTGGCGGTTGATCACGAGAGGGCTGCTCACTGGTTTCTTAAAGCGGCGAAACAGGGAAATGCCTTTGCTCAGGACAGCTTAGGACGATTATTTGAACGTGGAGAAGGCGTTGAACAGGACTTTGCAGAAGCTGTATCTTGGTATCGTAAAGCAGCGGACCAAGGACACTCACGTGGGCAGCTGGCTCTCGGGATTATGCTCTATCGTGGCAACGGTGTTGCTCAGGATTTCGAAGAAGCCGAAAAATGGTTTCGCAGGGCAACGGACCGAGGTCAGCCCCATGCTGAAGAGTGGCTTGACTTCATCAAAAAGAAAAGGAAACAAAGCACACCTGATGGGGGATGGCAGGAGGGAATCAGGATTATATTCTGGCTACTCATTTTCTTTCCTTTTTGGGGCCTTGCTGCCTTTTCTTTTGTCTCGTATTCCCCGTGGCAGGTAGCTGCCTTTCTCCTTGTAGTAATTATTGGAGGAGGTATCAGTCTGTTCGTAGCCTTTGTCAGTAATGGCGGAGCTGGCGGATCAGTTCAACTGAGTTCGTCCGGTTGGGGAGGAATGATATTCTCTCTCGCTGTTGAATATATGATATTGTTGTGTATTATTGTCGCCGGAAAAAAGCCAACAAACCAGCAGTAGGATATATTCGATAGAGAAGACTTATCGTGACTTTTCTTTATGATGCGCTTCAAGCGTCCTGGAATCTGCTTAATCAATCAGCAGTCTACATGCTGTTTGGTCTGCTAATAGGTGGGCTGCTGAAAGAGTATCTTTCTCCAACCTATGTCGCAAATCATCTGGGTTCCGGGCGTTTTCGTTCAGTATTTAAGGCAGCCTTGCTCGGTATTCCGATCCCGCTCTGCTCCTGTGGTGTCCTGCCTGCAGCCGCCACCCTGAAAAAACAAGGGGCAAATAATGGGGCAGTGACGGCTTTTCTTATCTCCACCCCGGAATCAGGGGTGGATTCGATTTCCATCACCTGGGCTTTGCTTGATCCGATCATGACTGTTGCCCGCCCGGTTTCTGCTTTTATCTCTGCGGCCATTGCTGGTACAGCTGAGAACCTTCTTGCATTTTCCGAGCCAGTCTCCTCAACGCAGCAGCATGGAGTTGCTGAAGAAAAACATTCCTGCGATTGCGGCTGTGACCACAATGAACAGAATAAACAGAAAGAGAAGGCAGGCCGAAATGGCAGAGATGCACAGGGCTTTTTAAGGGAGTTTCCTGGCAAGCTCAAATCAGGAATCAGATATGCAATCTTAGATATTTGGGAAGAGTTAGCAGGCTGGTTCACTGTGGGTATCCTGCTGGCCGGAGTCATCACGGTGCTTTTACCAGATGCCTTTATCCGCTCGTATCTTGGCGGCGGTCTCAGCTCTATGCTCCTGATGCTGGTGATCGGCATTCCCCTCTATATCTGCGCTACTGCCTCTACGCCTATTGCTGCGGCTTTTATTCTCAAAGGGGTGAGTCCGGGCGCAGCCTTGGTGTTCTTACTGGTTGGTCCGGCCACCAATGTTACTTCGCTGTCTGTGCTGATCGGTTTATTGGGAAAACGGGCTGTGATTATTTATCTTACCTCAATCGCCTTGGTTAGTGTGACCTGCGGGTTGATTCTGGATGCGGTGTACAGCATGCTCGGTATTTCTGTTCTTGCTACTGTGGCAAAGCATGGCGAAATGATGCCCAGGGAGTTGACAATACCTGCCAGTATCGTTCTGATGATTTTTTCCATTGGTCCGCTTACAAACAGCCTGCTGCGACGCTTGGGAAGCAAGAGAAAAAAAAATGAAGATTGTTGTTCCACGGATGCTCATTCCTGTGGTTGTGGCGACAGTGACCAGTCAATACCATCCCTGCAATCTTTGGGTGATCTTCGCAAGCAAAAAGAAGCAGATTTTCATAAATAAGCCCTCCCCATCTTTTCTTTTTCTGCTGTATACTTTCAGAATATTGCTGTGTCTGCACCTTCTTTTTGAACCAACAGAGGAAAAATGCACTGTGCAAATAATGAAAATTGATTATACTTCTCGGTTATCATAACAACGATGTCATATATGACACGAGCGACAAGTGTTTGAAGTGTTTAGAGTCTATAAAAGATCAGACAAAATATATTATACAGGAGAATGTTATGTCAAATGAGGTTGTAGAACTGGCAAAAGAGAGCATGGAGGAGAGGATTGGGGCGTTAAAACGGGAACTGACCAAAATCCGCACCGGTCGTGCCTCTCGAAGCCTGTTGGACGGTATTAAAGTAAATGCCTATGGTTCCAGCCTACCGGTTGATCAGGTTGGGACAATCACTATTCCAGAGAGCCGAATGATTGTGATTCAACCTTGGGATCCGCAGATGTTGGCTGTGCTGGAAAAGGCCATCATGGCCTCGGACATCGGCCTGACACCGGCCAATGATGGCAAGGTCATTCGTCTCAATATTCCCCAGTTGACAGAAGAACGGCGCAAGGAATTAGTCAAGCAGGTCAAAAAGATCGCTGAGGAGTACAAGGTCGGGATACGTAATGATCGGCGTGATGCCAATGATACCTTGAAAACGCAAAAAAATGACAAGGAAATCTCCGAAGATGATATGTTTCGTACGCAGGAAGAGGTGCAAAAGGTCACCGATGAGTTTATCGCTCAAGTTGACGAAATAGCTGCTGGTAAAGAAAAAGAGGTTATGGAGGTGTAAAACCTCTTGAAAATATGCCTTATGCAAGCAATTCAATATCCAGAGCCGCTTCCTCAGCATGTGGCAATTATCATGGACGGTAATGGCCGCTGGGCCGAGCAACGCCGCCGTCCCCGACTTTTTGGTCATAAGGCTGGAGCGGATTCTGTTCGTGAGGCCGTGGAAACAGCCCGTGAGGTCGGGATTCGACACCTTACCCTGTATGCCTTTTCCACAGAGAATTGGCAACGTCCTGGCTTGGAAGTGAAGGGGCTTATGAACCTGCTCAAAAATTACCTCCGCTCTGAGCTGGATACAATGAGGAAAAACGGCATCCGCTTGGAATGCTTTGGGCAAAAGGACCGTCTTCCCGATGATGTTCGCAAGATGCTGAACAGGGTCATCATTGAGACAAAAGATTTTTCTAAACTGCACCTCAACCTCTGTCTCAGCTATGGTTCTCGTGCAGAGATGATAAGGGCTGTTCAGGAAATCGGTCGACAATGCGAAGCAGGAGAACTGAAGCCAGAGGATATTGATGACCAGCTTTTTAGCAACCATCTTTATTCCACAGGACAGCCAGACCCGGACTTGCTCATCAGGACCAGTGGCGAGCAACGACTCTCCAACTTTCTTCTCTGGCAGCTCTCCTATGCCGAGCTGTACTTTACAGATATTAAATGGCCGGATTTTCGCAAGGATCAGTTTATTGCAGCCTTGGAGGAATACGCAGGCCGGCAGCGACGCTTTGGAAAAACCGGAGCGCAGACAGAGGGCGTCAGTACAGCCTGATGACACAGATGACACATCCTTGACCTAAAAGATTTTTCTCAAAGAGATCGTTATGAAACAACGTTTACTCCCAGGGATATTCATGGTTGTCTTGTGGATATTGCTGTTATTTGTGGCCCCTTTTTATCTCTTCTGGTGTGTTCTCACCATTGGTACGGCCATTGCCCTGCATGAGTTTTTCCGCATGATTGATAAGACACCAGGAACAGGCATTCTCATCCTGTCCGTGTTGACCTGTCTGCTCCCGGTTATGGCCTCTGTCTACAGGAGTCCATCTGAGGTGCTGATTGGTAGCTATTTAGCCCTATTAGGCTTGGTTGCGTTGACTATCTTTTGTTATACCCGTTTTGTTGATCCCTTGGCCTTTCTCATACAGTCTGGTTTTGCTGTTTTTTATATTAGCCTCTGTTCTGCGTTCTTGGTTTTACTTCGCCATGTTGAGAACGGGAGTTGCTGGTTGTTGATCCTGATAGCTATTACTGCTGGCTCTGACACAGGGGCGTATTATACTGGTCGAGCTTTTGGCAAAAAGAAACTCTGTCCCAGTATCAGTCCAGGCAAGACAGTAAACGGGGCCATTGGAGGCATTATGACTGGAGTGCTTGTTGCCACCCTGTTAGGGACCTTTCTCTTACCAGAGGTTGGCTCTCTGAGTTTGGCCTTGGTTGCTGCCCTGCTTGCTCTTGTGGGTATTGCCGGTGATCTGACAGAGTCTATTATGAAGCGAGGAACTGGAATCAAGGATTCCGGCACCTTGCTCGGCGGACACGGCGGACTGTTGGACCGGATTGACAGCCTGCTGTTGACCGCACCTCTGCTGTATCTGCTGCTTTACTCAGGAGTTCTTTAATGAAACCTCGTAAATCCCTGTCCCTGCTCGGTTCCACCGGTTCTATTGGAAAAAATGTCCTCAACGTGGTGCGTTCCTTTCCAGATCGTTTCCAAATTCTTGGCCTGTCAGCCGGGAGAAACATCAAAGAGCTTGCAGCCCAGGTACAAGAATTTCAGCCTGCATGTATCTCTGTTGCTGATCAGGAGGGAGCCGCTCAACTCACTGCTCTGTTACCAGCGCAGTACAAGGACAAGATATTTTGGGGCGACAAGGGCAATGAGCAGGTTGCCACGATTCCAGCAGTGGATATGGTTGTGTCCGCCGTGGTGGGAGCTGTTGGCCTTCTGCCCACCTTGGCAGCAATTGCCCAGGGAAAAGATATCGGGCTGGCCAACAAGGAAACCCTGGTCATGGCTGGACGACTGGTTATGGAGGCGGCAAAAAGGCATAAGGTCGCCTTGCTGCCTATTGATTCTGAGCATTCTGCTATATTTCAGGCATTAGAGGCAGGACGCCGCAGTGATGTGGGCATGATCATTTTGACCGCCTCTGGTGGGCCGTTTCGCACCTTGGGGCAAGAGGAGCTGCAACAGGTCACCCCAGAGCAGGCCCTGGCCCATCCAAATTGGGATATGGGCCGCAAGATCTCAATTGATTCGGCAACCATGATGAATAAAGGGCTAGAGGTTATTGAGGCATGTTGGCTCTTTGATGTGCCTGCGGAAAAGATACGAGTGGTTGTCCATCCTGAATCCATTGTTCACTCGTTAGTGGAATATATTGACGGCTCTGTGGTGGCCCAGTTAGGTATACCGGATATGCGCATTCCCATTGCCTATGCCTTATCCTATCCAGAACGTATGCCCCTGAATCTTTCCCGGCTCAGTCTGTCTGACTGCGGTAATCTCAGTTTTGAAAAACCAGATTTTGCTCGTTTCCCGGCCCTTGGACTTGCCTTTCAGGTGATGCAACAGGGGGGAGTCAAACCAGCAGTGCTGAATGCGGCCAATGAAGTTGCTGTTGCGGCCTTTCTTGATGAGCAGATCGGTTTTACAGATATCATTGCCACGGTTGCTGCAACCTTGGACTGCTTTGCTCCAGGAGATGACCTTGATGTAGAGGCTATTATAGCAGCTGATAGGAAGGCGCGGGAGATTGCTCAGGAAAAAATTAGCCAACAACGGTCATAACCAACAACTGTCGGCTCACTGTTCATAAAGGAAAAATCGGTGGAATATTATGGAAAGGCATCTGATGGCGCCCAAAGTACTCCTTGTTGACGATGAAGAGGAGTTTGCCAACTTACTTGCCCGTCGTCTTGAAACCAGAGGAATACAAGTCGTTGCTGTAAGCTCTGGTGAAGAGGCGGTGTCCTTGGTGGACCAGCGAGTTTTTGATGTGGCTGTTATTGATCTCTCTATGCCAGGCATTGACGGTATTGAAACCTTGAAACAGATTAAGGCGAAAAGATCAGATATTGAAGTGCTGATGCTGACCGGACACGCCACAGTTGCTGGCGGCATTGAGGCCATGAAACAGGGTGCCAGTGATTTTTTGCAAAAACCCGTGGAAATAGAAGAACTGCTGAAAAAAATTAACAAGGCAAGACAATCGCATCTGGCTGTTGTCCATCAAAAGGCAGATGCTGCAATGCAGGAAATTCTCAAGCGCAAGAGTTGGTAGCTGTGAGTATTGGTTAGTAGTTTTTTTTCAGAGGAAGTAGGTATGTCGGAACAAGCAAAGGATATAAGGGATATAAGAGATATACGGGAAATACGAGAAATGGTCATCCCCTTTGCGCATTGTCCTCAACTGTACGATGATCAAACCCTAGACCATGCCATAGCCCTGTTTGCCTTGGATTCACCTGCTGTACAAGATGTACAAGAGATAAATCAGGCAAATTTTCCTCCTTATCTTCCTCTCTTACTTGTGCTTGACAGACAAAATAATCTGGTGGGACAGCTTTCACGGATTGATATCCTGCGAGGATTAGTGCCAAGCCTCTTGGGGATGGGAAAAAGGGGAAATATCTCCCCTTCCTGGACCAATGCGGATGATCCCCATCTGACCTATCTGTATGAAGACCATGCCCTTGCCGAATGTGGAGGCAATCGAGCCAGTCTGGTCCGTTCCCTGATGCGTCCGATTGACTTCACCCTACCAGCCAATATGCATATTCTGGAGGCAATCGTGATGTTGCACCGTCATAATGCCTCCTGCGTCCCAGTCATTGAACATGGAGCAGTCATCGGGATTCTTCGTTTTAAAGAACTTTTTCACGCCATGTGCAATACGTGGTGTACGCTGCCGCAGAAATGAGAACCTTTCCAAGGTGGGAAACAGCAAAAAACAATACTACGTCGGAGCAGGAAGATGCAATCTGCACATCCTCAGACACTTCGTTTGTCCGGGGTGAAAAAGCGATTTAATTGGAAACGATTACTCTTTATCCTCACCGGGATAGGGCTTTTTACGGTTGTCTATTTTTTGCCGCCCTGGCCGGATGCTGTTGACCCCACAGGAGCGCATTTTACCTTGACCAGAGAGGGTAAGGGGGCCTTGGCTATCTTTTTGCTGGCCGCAACCTGGTGGATCTTTGAAGTGGTACCCATTGGAGTCACCAGTCTGACCATCGGGGTTTTACAGGCCCTGTTTATGATCCGTGATCCTAGCACTGCTTTTCGGGATTTCATGGACCCCTCAGTGCTTTTTATCTTTGGTTCTATCATCATTGGACTGGTGTTTACCAAAACCGGTTTAACCAGAAGAATGGCCTATAAGATGCTCTCCATTGTTGGAGAACGGACCAGCATGATCTATCTCGGCTGTTTTATCATGACCGGTGTGTTGACCCATTTCATGGCGCATACTGCTGTTGCTGCTACCATGTTTCCCCTGCTCATGGCTATTCATTCCCTGTATGCTGATGAAAAAAAGACCACCCGCTTTGGCAAGGGGCTGTTTATTGGCATGGCCTATGTGGCAGGGGCAGGCAGTATCGTTACCCTGCTGGGTGCGGCCAGAGGAGCTGTGGCCTTGGGATTTTACAAGGATATCATGAATGTTGATATCAGCTTTTTTGAATTGACTTGGTACATGTTCCCTATTGGCTGGCTCATAATCTTCCTGCTTTGGGGCTTTTTTCTCTTTTTTTTTAGACCAGAACACGCCAGGATTCCAGGTTTAAAGGAAAAGGCAGGCAGGATGTACAAGGATCTGGGCTGTTGGAGCCAAAAGGAGCTGCTTGCTGCTGGTATCGTGTGTGGAACTATCCTGGTCATTGCCCTGAAAAATTTTGTGCCTGCCTTGGCTGATCTTCATAAAACTGGCATCCTGCTTAGTTCCACCATTGCCTTTTTTCTGTTTAATATTCTTGATATTGATGATCTTGAAGAAATCCCCTGGAATATTATTCTGCTCTTTGCCGGGGCCATGTCCATTGGCTTCTGCCTCTGGGAGACCGGGGCTGCCCGCTGGCTGGCTGTGAATTGGCTGATTCTTTTTCAGTCATCACCGCCTTTCGTCTTTATTCTGGGCATGGCCTTTTTTGTGATGATGATGACCAACTTTATTATGAACGTGGCAGCCATTGCTATTTCTCTGCCTGTGGCCTTGGTTATTGCCCCGTACCTTGGAGTCAGCGGCGAGGTAATTCTCTTTTCCTCCCTTGTAGTTGCTGGTATGCCCTTTCTTCTTCTGGTTGGTGCGGCTCCCAACGCCATTGCCTATACTTCCAGACAATTCACTCCAGGCGAATTTTTCCTCTGGGGCGTTCCTGCCAGCCTCCTCTTGATGCTGGTGGTTTGGTTGGCAGTGGCTGTGATCTGGCCGCTCATGGGGATGAAAATTTTCGTGTCTGTGGTGGGCGGTTGAAAAACTCATGCTGGAAAATATATCAGACCTGCTCAATGCTCAAACAAATAGCTCTAGATGAGGACTCAACTCTTGAGCTGAAAAATGTCTCATTTAAGGGCGACAGGGGCGACAGGGTCAGCGCCCCTCATCGCAACGGAATGGCTGATGAACTTGCTGCAATGGCCAATACCCATACCGGAATTATTCTCTTGGGTGTTGATGATAAGACTCGGGAAATCTAAACGACAGATGAAACCAGATATGTTGACCATTTTTGCGGCACCACCTCCTGTAAAAATCAATCATCAGGTGAATTCACCATGAAAAAATGCTCTGTCTGGCTGGAAAAAATCCTCCCTCCGCCTCGGGGTAATTTTCTGATTCGGGCAGATATTGACAAGGGCTATCATCGCTTTTCTAGGGGACTCTCTCTGCTTCTGACGATCCTCGTCTTAGTCCCCATGACCTTTATTGCTATTGTGTCCGAGTATCAGCACATCACCACCTTTCTTCTCTGCGCCCTTGTTGCAGTGCTGGTAGTCTTTCAGTTAAGTGAGGCCATTACAAATCATCTGCGCGAGGCTGGTTTAAAACGTGAGCAGTTTTTAGCCCGGGTTGAGCAGCCCAATAAGCTGGCTTCCATTGGCAGGCTGGCTGCTGGGGTGGCTCATGAGATCAACAATCCTTTGGCGATTATTAATCAGCAAGCTGGGTTAATAAAGGACATCCAAGAGATGTCGCCTGATTTTCCTCATAAAGATATGGTTGAGGAATCGCTTGCAGGTATTCAGAACAGTGTGCATCGCTGCAAGGTCATTACCCATCGCCTGCTCGGGTTTGCCCATCAAACCAAGGTAAAGATAGAAGAGGTTGATATCAATGCCCTGCTGTATGAGGCCGTTGGTTTCCTTGCCAAAGAGGCGTCCTACAAGCAGATCAGCATAAATTTTGTTTTGGATGAGCAGATTCAGCGTCCTTGGAGTGATCGGGGGGAACTCTTGCAGATCTTTCTAAATATTATTGGCAATGCCATAGATGCCATGAGAGAAAGCGGTGGCACTGTCACTATAACCAGTCAACAGCTTGATTCTGCCACGCTTCGTATCTGTATTGCCGATAATGGCCCTGGCATGACAGCCGAGGTACAGCAGCATATTTTTGATCCCTTTTTTACAACAAAGGACACTGGGCGTGGAACCGGTTTGGGTCTGTCCATTGTCTACGGCTTAACCAGAAAGCTGGGTGGCACGGTGAATGTAGTTTCTGTGCTGGGCAAGGGGACAGAATTTGAAATTGATCTGCCGGTTCATCAGGAAGAGGCGTAAAAGAGGAGGACACGCAATATATGCAGAATATTCAAGATATACAAGGGATCAGGTTGTTGATTATTGATGATGAGGTAGAGTTTGCCGCAACCCTGTGTCGGCGTTTACAGTTACGCAACATTGATGCGGTTGATGCGCATAGCGGTCAGGAAGGGTTGGAGCGTTTGGCAGAGGTTAAGCCACATATCGTTATTCTTGATTTGAAAATGCATGATATGAGTGGACTGGATGTGCTGGAACAGATCAAGGCGTATGATGCGACGATTGAGGTCATTATGCTGACCGGTCATGGTTCGGTTCAAGCCGGTATCACGGCAAGGGAAAAAGGGGCTTTTACTTATATGATCAAGCCGGTTGACCTGTCCGATCTGTTGATTAAAATTGCAGAGGCAGTCATAAAATGAAGGGGCAGCAACTCCGTCAGCAGCAGATGGCCTCGCTTGGCCGATTGCTTGCGGATTTTTCTCATGAGATGCGCAATCATCTTGCCGTGATGCAAGAGGCAAACGGCCTGTTGCAAGATATTCTGACAATGCAAGGAGATGAGGCACCCCCTTTTGTGGCCTCGTTGAAAGACACAGCAGCCCAAATCGGAAAAAGGGTACGAACTTGTGCAGATCTTTGTCAACAACTCAGCAGTATGGCTCATCGTGCAGATATCCCTTACGCTTCCTTTTCAGTGAATGAGCTGTTGGCAGAGCTGGTTGTATTTTTGGAGCGTTCTGCTCGGTCACAGCAGGTAACGTTGCAACTGGAACTTGGTCAGAGGATATGTTCTCTCTCCAGTGAGCCTGCTCTGTTACAGTATATTCTCTACCAGTTGTATGTGTTTTCGTTGGATCGCATGAGCAAGGGACAAACCATGACTATCAGGACTGCGCAGACAGGAGAGACTGTACTGATCAGTTTTTGTTTGGCAGGTGTGGAGAAAACAGGTGTGACACAGACAGACTGGGCTGCATTGTCTGCCATCGTTTTGCCAGCACTGTCTTTGCTCGAATCACAACTGGAAGCGGTAGAACAGACTGAGGCAAACGAGCTGGATTGTTTTGAATTCAGATTATTGGTGCCTGTTGATGGTTTTTAACGTGTTTGCTGACAATTTGCTGACAAGCAAGCAGAATAATCGTGGTAACTCACATTGAGCGGGTTGCCTTTTTTGAAAAATAGATTAAAATTTACTATAATCCCATATCTTTCACTCTAACTATATTGTAATAATGGAAAAATACTCGGTTGAACGAATTGATCATTTGGGCATAGTAGCCGGAACAATTAAAGATCTTGGACTGGTAGAACTTATTGACTCCCACTTAGGTCATTACGAGGATGAAACTTTGTCAGCAGGAGAAACCGTAGCCGGAATGATATTGAACGGATTAG
>QYLO01000017.1 GCA_022766165.1 Candidatus Electrothrix gigas | reverse complement strand
AATCAGCAAGGGCGTGCGCAGCTTGCGGCTGTACGTGTCGGTGCGCAGGGTGCCGTGTGTAGTGTAGCGAGCATTGACCGTAACGGTGTATTCATTGTTCCACGGATTATCCTGGGCCGGAATGTCCGGCATCAGCATGATTTCGCTCGGCTCGATCCGCAGCAGGCGCGTCTGCACGGCACTGCCATTGCGGGTGCCTTCAATCTCCACACTGCCGAGGCTGTGCGGGTCAGAAGCAAGGTCTGTGCCAATGAGCAGCAGCACACCTGCCGGATTGAGCACATCGTTGAGCTTGAGCAGGGTATCCTCGGTGGAGCTGATTACCGGAGCCTTCTCGGTCGCTGGCAGACGTTCGAGCCTGGCCTGATGTCGTATCTCTTTGACAAAAGGCTGCGACACACGCACATTGACCTGAAGCTGGTCGTTCCCCTCTGGTAGCGGGGCATCCGGGCTGTTCAGCCTACCGGTGACAGAAACATGGAAGTTGAAGGCATCTGGCAGGGTGACCTGACTGCCGTTGATCAGTCGTCGCTGAATCCACTGCATCATCAGCGGGGCAAGCCCTTTGATGGTCTCTTCGCTGTAGATGGGCTGCTCTGTAGAAATATCCACCGCCATCTCGTCGTAACCATCTGTGCTGCGCGGCACAGGTTGGATGCGGTAGGACGTGGGTGTGGTCAGGGCATTCAGGACAGGTCGCCATTGAATAGTCAACATGATGATTCTCCGGTGTGAGGGAATGGGGAGCTGCTGTACTGTACTGCTGTACTGTAGGGTGGTGCTACATCCTACAAAAGCTAAAACGCAGCGGTTGTTTTGTCAATGGAATTGTTGCGATACCTTGAAGAAAACTTCTTGCAGGGTGCTGAGGTGGATGGTATGTTAGGAGAAGCATGGATGTTGGAGTGCTTATAGTATAGAAATGACAGGATCACTTGTTAGAGCTATTAAAATCGAACTAAGTTTCGTCATGGCAAAGAACCCATTATTCGACCTCTATGAAAAGCTCTATTTTCATGAAATTGAGGTACGTGAGGCACTAGGCGGCGGGCGATTGCAACTACCGATGGTAATCATCGTATCATTGATGGGTGTTGCTGCGCATTTACTACAAAACTTCGACAAAAAATACAGCGGATTCACTTCCACGGCATTTCTTTGCTTGCTGGTTCTGAGTTGTATCGTCCTGCTTGTAGCTATCTATTTCTTTGTTCGCTCATGGTTTGGCAGCACCTATGCTTTTCTACCATCGGCCGAGGCGACTGAACAGTACAGGCAGCTTCTTCAGAAAACCTATCAGGAGTTCCAAAATGGCGACTCGCTTGCCGAGGAATATCTCAATGATTACCTTTGTACTAAATACATTGAGTGCGCAACGCAGAATACCAAACGCAATGACCAGCGCTCACTAAATCTTCACAGAACCAATGGCACTCTCATTATCGCCACTGCTCTGTTTGCCAGTTCTTTCATAGTTTTTTTTGTGGGTGATCTTAACCGCACAAAGACAAGTAAGCCCACTGAGGTTATTATAGTCAAACCTATCAATATAAAGGGAGCCATCATGACCGAGCCACCAAAGGAAACCGAAACCGAAACCGTTACGCCGCCGCCACCACCACCTCCTCCTCCGACGCGACTAATCAAAGAAGGAGTGAAAATCGTGAAACCACAGGAGGAGGAAAAAAATGACGAATAAAAAGAACAATCCACCGCCACCGCCACCGCCACCGCCAACTCGAATGGTAAGGGGAACGGTAGACCCACCCTGTAAAACGCCACGCACACCTCAACCATCGAAGCCAGTAACTCCGACTCGTGGTAAGAAGTAATCAAAAGCAAAAAGAGACACTACGGTGACTCCCCAAGAGTTACCAGAGTGACTCCCCCGGAGTCAGCAGAGTATCTCCCCCTGAGTCACTATAGTGTCTCCACCCGAGTCAGCGTAGTGACTCCACCCGAGTCAGCATAGTGACTCCGATAGAAAGACCAACGAATAAGGTTATGAAGACACCTGCGCCCTCCATTTCACCGTCCGCACCAACTGGCTCTCTGTCTCGCTGAGTCCCAACACCTTTTCCAAAACCTCCCTTGAACTGGTTCCAGCAGCTCCATGCGGGTGCAGTAAATCCAGCAACAAGACCCTGTCGTGTTTGGGCAGTTCTATCCTCTTTACCAAGGCCCGGAGATTGAGTTCACGTTTTTTCTGTTTGCGAATCCGCTCAACTATATACTGATCCGCTGCAAGAAATGCTGCCCTGCGCTGGGCAAGCTGCTCCATAGCAACGGATTCTGGCAAGGTGCATTGATAACTGATGATCTGATCAACAGGTGGCCTCTTTTGAATCGCCTCTATCCTGTCTACTGTGAGGAAATCCGGCAAATGCGTATTCAGATAGATAGCTGTTTCCTGAAGATTGTTAACAGGGCTGGCCAGGTCTATATCAAAGTATTCAATATAACTCTCCACGCCAACCGGTAAGGCTGGACTAAAGGAGACCTTGGGTGAGGGATTAAATCCCTGGGAAAAGAGCAACGGCAATTTAGTTCGTTGTAAACCACGAAAGACTAACTGCAACAGCTCAAGATGACCAAGGAAACGCCCATCGCCCAACCGAGAGTAATGCACCCTGTAACGAAATATGGTTTGCTGACCCTGCTCAGTTCGTGTCCATGAACTGTTGTCGTTCTTAGGCTGTTGCTCTGCTGTTTGGCCAGATTCTTGTTTCTTTTGAATCAACGGTTGAATCGATGTAAAATCACAAAGCCCGCATTGCTGGCAACCCTTGGTCCGACAATCCGGGGTGTAGACCTGCTCCAAGGCCTTGTGCCACTCTTTTATCAAAAAATCACGAGCAACTCCAGACTGAAGATGATCCCAAGGCAGGATCTCTCGCTGATCCCTGGTTCGTAAGTAGGCAGCAAGATCCAGCCCAAGCTGCTCTGCGGCCTCTTGCCAACGTTCCAAGAAAAAGTGATCTGACCAGCCATCCAGTCGCGCCCCAGCCTGCCAAGCCGCCTCAATTAATGGGGCCAGTTGCCGATCTCCCCGAGAAAAAAGCCCTTCTAAAAAAGACTGATACGGCTCATGCCATTTGAGACGGAATCCCTTGCGGGGCAGCTTGCGCTTGAGAAAATTAATCCGCTCCTTGGTCTCAGCAATGGAGAGCTGACCGTGCCATTGAAACGGGGTATGGGGCTTGGGGACAAAGGTGGACACGGAAACGTTGATCTGGATTCTACCGCCCTTGGCCTCCTTTCTTGCCCGCATTGCCAAGTCGATAATGGCCTCCAGATCTTCCTGGGTCTCAGTAGGCAGGCCGATCATAAAATACAACTTGATCACATTCCAGCCCGCAGCAAAGGCATCCCGGCAACCGGCCAACAGATCTTGCTCAGTAATCCCCTTATTAATGACCTCACGGAGCCGGTCCGTGCCTGCCTCAGGCGCAACAGTGAAGCCGCTCTTGCGTACCCGCTTAATCTGCTCAATCACCTCTGGCGTCAGGGTGCCGACCCGCATAGAGGGCAGGGCCACGGAAACATGCTCATCAGCAAAATGATCCATCAAATCTCTGAGCAACTCAGGCAGAGCAGAGTAATCTCCTGTAGACAGTGACAACAGAGCCACCTCATCAAAACCAGCGTTGTTTACCCCTTCCTGAGCAAGCTCCATAATTTGTTCACGACTCCGTTCCCGCACTGGTCGATAGGTCATCCCGGCCTGACAAAAACGACAGCCCCGGGTACAGCCTCGTGCAACCTCTACCCCGAGTCGGTCATGAATTGGTTTAACTAAGGGAACCAAGGGACGGGTGAGCAGTTCCACTGGAGGCAGCTCTGGCACAACACGCCGGACAACATCAGAGTATCCCTTTTTGAGGGGTTCAATGGCCATGAGCTGGTTGTCGTTGTATCGGGGAGCAAACAGCGAAGGTACATAGACACCTTGGATTGCAGCACACCGATCCAGCGTTGCCGTGCGAGACAGCCCTTGCTCCTGAGCAGCACGCAGAGTTGTGGCAATCTCCAAGATAACCTCTTCTCCGTCGCCCAAGACGATGACATCAAAAAAGTCCGCCACTGGTTCTGGATTGAAAGCACAGGCTCCACCGCCTATAATCAGAGGGGTTGTGTTGTCCCGATCTTTTGCATAAAAAGGAATCCCGGCAAGGTCAAGCACGGTCAGAATATTGGTGTAGCACAGCTCGTAAGGTAGGGTAAAACCAATCACATCAAACTCGGCCAGCGGTTGCCGGGTCTCCAGGGAAAACAGGGGCAGGCTATGCTTGCGGAGCTGCGCCTCCATATCCACATCCGGGGCATAACAGCGTTCTGCGGCCAGACCGGGCTGGCGGTTAATGAGATGATAGAGGATCTGCAAGCCCTGATGGGACATCCCTATCTCATAGAGATCCGGGAAAACCAAGGCAAAGGAGAGATCAATCTGGCTGTAATCTGGCTGAACGGCATTCAGTTCGCCGCCGATATATCGCCCTGGCTTTTTAACGAGGGGCAGGATGGAATCTATATTTACTATTGTTGTCATAAACGGTTTTGTTGAAATTACGGTATCTGGTGTTCTGCAAGCGGCTCTACGCAATCTACGCAATCTACGCAATCGTTATGCGGGCCGTTGCAACTCATCTCTATATATAATTTACTAACTCATACTGTTAAGTAATTTTCTTATCTTTTATACTGATGCCCTCGGTTAGGGTGAAGGGATAAGGGGCTTCATATAAACAGTTTTGCCATTTTTTTCTGATCGCTTTCTAGGAACAGGACAGAACGAGTAAACTTAAAAATTTGTTGACATCATAAGGTTAGACGTTATATATCTATAAATATTTACGACGTAATATCATATTCATCCATGCTCCCCAAACACCAGCAGCAATAACCGAGGAACAATGCTAAAAAATATCTCAGTGGTGACCATCACCCTTTTCTTCCTGCTCTTGTATAGCTGGCAGGCAACAGCAGCTAAAAAAATGATCGAAGACATCAACTTTGAGCATTCTGACAGCGGAGAAGAACGAATTACTTTTAAACTCAACGGCACCTATATCCCGAAAATATTCACTCTGCAAGGGAAACAACCACGAGTGGTTTTTGATTTTAAGGATACAACTGCCGCTAAAATGATCAACAACATCATCAACACCAATGGCGAACTGATCAAACGCATCCGGGTCGGTATCCATAAGGGCGACGATCCAAAAACACGGGTTGTGCTTGATCTGCGGCCTAACAAGAATATCAACATCCGTCAGGACTTTAATAAAAAAGAACATGCCCTGGTGATCTCTGTTCATTACGCCGGTGCAACGAAACCGGTTCAAGAGAAAAAAGAGAACAGGGCAAAATCTGCTATAACAACACGGGTAACAACACAGCCTGTACAGCTGCAAGAAAAGCAGGAGGCAGTGGTAGCTCAGATAGCCAAAGAACCAGTGGAAAAACTCCCTGTCCCAAAGATAAGTAAGCAACCTGCTTCTGTTCCTGTTGAAAAAAAATCTAGCATTTCGCTCCTGACCTCGATCTCCTTTGATGATAGCTCTAATCGGGGCGAGATGGTGCTGTTCAAGCTCAATGAATTTCATCCGCCCATTGTTTTCGGGATTGAGGAGGGAACACCCAGAGTGGTCTGTGATTTTAAAAATACCGTAGCGGCAAAAAATGTCCCGGAACGCCTGACGACCGGAGGGAAATACATCCAAAAGATTCGGATTGGTAAAGAGAACAAGAACAACAAGGTACGGGTTGTTTTGGATCTGGTACCAAACTACAGTTATGATTTACAGCAGGTCTTTTTTAAAGAGGAAAATCTCTTTATGATTATCATCAACACCTTGGGCAGCGCACCTATTGATGATCCCTCAGAACTCCTGAAATAAGAGGGGGTGTAAACAGGCTAAAAATACTGAACAGGCAAAAGGGGAAACGAAACAGTTCGCCTCCCCTTTTATTATCAAATATTATGAAACCTTCACTGAAACTGTATCGTAGCTCTCAACGCTCATTGACAACTTTCCGCACCTCAAAATGAGGCGGTATACTCACCTGAAACCGTTTCTTGTCGATTGGGTTAAAGTTCACAATCTCGGAAAAGACCAACGTCAAATCAGCCTGTAAAGCATCACCTGAAAATTCAATCCGACTGGGCCAACTGCACGCTCTGGGTGTTTTTACGTATTCGCTATACTTGGCTTCAAACTGCATATCGTCATCCTTATCAAAAACTATATGACGAACCAACTGGTTTTTCTCATTCAGTGCCAGCATCTGTTTCATGTCTTTACTGCTTCCGCTGGTATACATCACCTCATACCAAGAGAGATTTTCTTTGGTATCCACTCTGCTGGAAATAGTTTGCATGTTCTTGCTGTTCACCTGCCCACTGAGCCAGTAAAAGAGATCATCTTGAGGAATGAACTCTGGAAGAAACTTTCTTACCACATCCAGATCCATTGTGCCGGTATAACCGATTGACTTTTTATTATCTGTTAGGGTGAAGCGGTTGCCGTGCGCTCCCAGCAGAATTAACGGCCTTCCCAGTGGATCAATTATGGCAAAACGTAAGGAAGAGGGCTGCATCGCCTGCATGGTTGCAGAAAAGGTCTTGCCCTGACCATAGGCTTGCCAACTGAACTGAACATCGCAGTCAATAGCAGTTACACAGGACTGGTTCAAGAACTGAGTAAGCTTGCTCTCAGCCTGCTTACGCTCTGTGCTGTTACTTATTTCCATTGTTTCCGGCGGCTTTGCTGCACACCCCCCTAGCATGAATAATCCTGCGCAACACCACAGTACGCCCCTTGCGCTTAATCTCATTTTTTTTCTCCCTTTTCAAGACGATAGATTTTTTGCTGTATACGTTTTCTTGCCTGTTCTTCTCTGCTCGTGCCGTTTACCTTTGGCCTTTTTTTCTTCTCATTATCTTCTTTGTATTGCTGATACATCTTTAATGCCTTACGCCAGAACTGCTTGGCTTTTTCCGGGAGTTCTAAGGCGAGATAGGTCTCTGCCAGATGATCAAGAATTGCCGGATCATCTGGGGCCATTTCCATAGCCATTTCTAAGGAATCTCGTGCTTTTTCATACTCTCCCTGTTGATAGTAGGCCCAGCCAAGACTGTCGCGAATATACCCATTATCTGGTTTTAACTTTGCAGCCTGAGAAATATAGCGCAGGGCTTGAGATAAGTTCTCTTTTTTATCAGCCCAGGTATATCCAATATAATTCAAGGCCCCAGCATGATCTGAATTGATGGAAATAATTTGCTGCATAATTTCCAGAGCCTTGTCCTGCTCTCCAAGGTAATCCAAAAAGAGACCGTATTCATACAGTACCTGTTCATTTTCAGGATAGGCAGTAAGAGCCCGCAAAAAAGTTTTTCGACACTGCTCTTTTTGACCAATAAACTGGTAGATGCCAGCAAGCAGGATGTAGAGATCCGGAGTTTGCGTTTCTTCTTTGCTCAGGGCAGACTCCAAAATTTGCACAGCCTCCTGCTGCCGATGCAACTCCTTTAAGGTTCGTACCTGCAGAAAAAGACTGTCCTCATACTCCGGTGCTTGGGAGCTGATCTTCTCTACATCCGACAGAACCTTTGTATACTCCTTTTTCTGAAAATGCAGCGCTGCCAAAAGATAGCGGGCCTCGGAAAACTCTTTTTTCTCAAGAAGTTCTTTCAGCTGGGTTATGGCTTTATCGTACTCCTCCCAACGAGCATACAGGCGAATAATAGTCAACTCGGCCTGCGTTGGATCTTTGATGGTTTTCTTGAGACGCTGCAACTCCTTCATTGCCTTCCGGCCTTTGCCCTGAAGTAAATAAATATGAATAAGAGCGATCTGAGCCTCCTCATTGTCTTCATCGTGATAAAGAACTTCTTTATACAATGTAATAGCCTGTGCGTATTTTTTTTGTTTGGTAAGGAGATCTGCAAGTTCCAACTGTAAGCCCTCAGACCAGGTAATATCAAGTGCCTCCTTGTAATGTCGTTGTCCCTCTTTAAAGTTTTCCTCTGCAACGAGAAGCCGAGCCAAGAGGAGATGGGCTGAATATGAACGTTGATCAACAGCCAGCACATCAAGCAAGGCAGTTTTTGCCATACTATATTTATTTTCAGCAAGATATAGCTCGGTCAATAAGAGTAACGAGGTGGTGTCTTTGCTGTCCAGTTGATGAATTTTGCGGTACTGAACAGCTGCCTTTTGGAATTCACCTTGACGGATATAAACCTTGGCCAGTAACATTCTGGAGATGGTATCATCAGGGTGTTGCTTGAGATACTGTTTCAGGCGAAGAATAGCCTCGTCACCACGATTAAGACGCAGAAGCAGCAGCGGAACCTTACGGAGAACAAACTCTGCATCTGGATTGCACTCAAGGGATTTTTCATAGGAGGCAAGGGCCTTTTCATACTCTGCTGCCAACTCAGCGTGGCGGCCCCAGAGAAAGTAAAAATAACTGCACCCGTTATCTGCCGTCCTCTTCTGCTTTGAAGATGTAGCAGTAGCAGGTTGCCTGCTCTGGACTTTGGGCTTTTTTTCCTGTTGCTCTGCCGCACCTTGCTGACTGTGCGGTGTGTACTGTACACAACCACTCAGTCCTGAAGCTACAGCAAGTACAAGAAAAAATAAAAATGCAAGCACGCTTGAGGAAATGCCCTGCTTATTTTGATACAACATAGATTCTCTGCTCACGCTATTATTTTTGCAAAAACGCTCCAAAATTCCCCAAAAAGATAACCCATTGTCCATGTCACCACCCATGCCTCCTATGCCACCTATGTCCAATGAGCCTGTCTAGCCGTCTAGCCTATCCCAGCCCAAGGCATGAGATGAAAGGTTCATTTATATAGCATGAAAAACAATTTCACAACAGTTCAAAACAGTTCATAACAGTTCACAATAAAAGTGAGATACATTTCTCTGAAAGAATTTTTCAAAATCTACTGTATACCACCCACCATCTCTACACTATAATATAAATAGAACAAATACAATGTCCTCCTCTTCTCTTTTTTTCCTTGGTTTTCTGACCGTTGCACTGACCATCCATGCCTTGATGCATTATTATTTTTGGCAACGCATGGTCAGGGATACTGGCCTGAGCCGTACAGGTCAACGGGTCGGTTCTACGGGAGTTCTCCTCCTCTTTTTGCTCCTGCCAGTCTCCCGTGTCTTGGCAATATGGTTTTCTGTGCAACAGCTTTATTACCTGCTCTGGTTTGCCCATCTCTGGCTTGGCATACTGATGCTCTTTGTCTTCTTCTTTCTCTTTACAGACAGCCTTAAACTCCTCTTTTGGCTCTATCGCTGTTTTGGAGCGGTAACACGGGGAGCAAAACAACAGAACATTCCTGATCATGATCACAACAGACGACGCTTTCTTACTCAAAGTATTGCCCTTTCTGCCGCTGTAATCGTTTTGGGCGCCTCTGCCTTTGGGGTAAAGAAATGTCTTGAGCCGCCTACTGTCAACCGTCTGCCTGTTAAAATATCAGGACTTCCGTCTGCTTTCAAAGGATTTTCCATTGTACAGATATCAGATATTCATATTGGTGCCATGTCCATGCGGTCGGAACTCGATGAAGTTGTCAGAGCTGTCAACAGACTCCAACCGGATCTTGTTGCGATAACAGGAGATCTTGTTGATGGCGACCCTGCTGAAATCGCTGCTGAACTTGCTCCGTTAGCTGAACTTAAGGCCCAGGACGGTGTGTTTTTTGTTACTGGAAATCACGAGTATTACAGTGGGGTAGAAAGATGGCTCCCTGAAATCAAAAAACTCGGTATTACCGTGCTAACCAACAGCAGAACAGCAATACGTCGCAACGACGAGATTCTTCTTCTGGCAGGTGTCAATGATCAGCAGGCTGGCAGATTTGGCAGAGAACATGCTCCAAACTTTGGCAAGGCATTAGGGGGAATCGACAAAAAAAGTACAGTTATCCTGCTGGCGCATCAGCCCAAAGCGGTTGAACAGGCAGCACCTTACGGGGTAGACCTGGTTCTGTCAGGCCACATGCACGGTGGTCAGATCTGGCCGTTTAACTACCTCACTCCATTACAGCAGCCCTATCTCAAGGGATTGTATCATTATCAAAACACCCTCCTCTACGTCAATCAGGGAACAGGATACTGGGGGCCGCCCATGCGGATTGGCACGTACAAAGAAATTAGTGAATTTATCCTGAACTGAGGATGTATCCTCTCGCATCATAAAGAGAAAAAATATATGAATATCCTCCTTTTTGAACAGCATGAATTGGATAGATCCAATACAAACCGTCTGGTTCTCACAGACCATCGGGCCAGGCATATCCATACTGTCCTCATGAGCAAACCCGGTGATACCCTACGCATTGGTAAGGTCAACGGAAAAATGGGCCAAGGAAAAATTATCAGCATGGATGATCACTCTGTAGAGCTGGAAGTGCAGCTAAGTCCTGTAAACTGTCCTGCTCCGCCGCTCCCAGAGGTGGAACTAATCCTTGCTCTGCCCCGTCCGATTATGCTCCAACGCATTGTAAAGCAGGCAACGGTGATGGGCGTGCGCCGCTTTCACCTGATCAGATCAGCCAAGGTGGAAAAATCTTTTTTTCAAACCCCGGTACTGCAACCGGATAAAATCAAGGAACTCCTGCTAGAGGGCTTGACGCAGGCCGTTGATACCCGTTTACCCGAGGTCTTGATCCACCACCGTTTTAAGCCGTTTGTTCAGGATACTGTACCGACCTTGATCGGTGACGGTCTGCTGGCCCATCCTGGCGTTACTGCAAGCTTACCAGATATCTGGTTACACAGAGAACAAAAAGAACAAAATATTCTCCAGGAGAATCTACAGGAACAGGAGAGAAAAATTCTGCTAGCTGTTGGGCCGGAGGGTGGGTGGAATGATTTTGAAGTGGAGAACTTTCTTGAGCAGGGATTTTCTGCATTTTCTCTGGGCAACAGAATCCTGCATGTGGATACTGCGGTTGTGGCCTTGCTGGCTCAGTTACAGCTTCTCCGAGCAATACAGCCGTAATTCGTTGTGAGGAATGAAACAAGAAATAAAAAGAAGTTCTGTCACGCTGTTGTTTGGTCTTGATTAATATACTGAATTTAAGTATTGTATTTTATACTGTAGTGTAATAAATTGTACCTTATTTGGATATGTAACAACGGGGCAACAGACAAATGGCTATAATATCAAAAACTCTTCTTTTCTTCTTTGTGGGGGTACTCTCTTGGGCCTATCTTCAACCAAATGAAATGGAAACCTATTTTTTCTCTTTGGCTGTATTTTTTATTCTTTTTATTCTTTATATAGGAAATTGTGGAACCATGCCGACTCTACAGATTACTTCGCTAAGATTAAAAAAGATGAAACTCGGCATGAAACCATCTATCTGCTATACAATTGAAAATATTGGCGATGGTGAGGCCAAGAGTATTCATATTGAAACTCGTATTAACATGGTGAGTAAAAAAAATAACGGAGAAGTCTCTTCCATCTTGATACCCTCTCAAAATTCAAAATTTTTTCTACCCAAACATAAAACGCTGGAAAAGAGCCAAGAGCTTACAAAGATAATAACAGCGAGTGAAATGAAAAAAATTGAGCAAGGCGAATTATTCCTTTCAGCCTATTCTCTTGTTCGTTACAAAAATGAACAGTGCAAAGTTCAACGAGAATTAAGAACGTGCAGTGTGTATAATCCAAAAACTCAATATTTTGAAAAGACTTTTTGTACGTGTGTTGAAGAAAATTGGCCGTATGCTGGAGTGAATCAGCCGATTTCACATAACTATGTAAACTGTTGACAGAGCCAACATACTGGTAAAAAGTCAAAAAATGCCAACTCACTCGCCATAACTCAGTGAGTTGCGAAAAGATTCAAGGATATAATTTTCAGGAGAACAGAGATACGTGAGCGAGCAGGGAAAGGCGTCCTATGGGGCGGAACAGATCAAAGTCCTTGACGGGCTAGAGGCCGTGCGTAAGCGTCCGGCCATGTATATCGGAAATACTGCTGAAGAAGGGTTGCATCACCTGATTTACGAGGTGGTGGACAACTCCATTGATGAGGCATTAGCCGGACATTGTGATCGAATTCGGGTAGTGCTCCGAAAAAATGGTGGTGTTTCTGTTGAGGATAACGGGCGTGGCATTCCTGTGGATAAGCATCCTACTGAGGATATGACTGCATTGGAGCTGGTTATGACCACCTTGCACGCCGGAGGTAAGTTTGATCACTCATCCTACAAGGTTTCCGGGGGATTACACGGTGTTGGCGTTTCAGTGGTCAATGCCCTGAGTACGGCTGTGACTGCGGAAATTAAACGGAACGGAAATATCTATTGCCAGTCCTATGAATATGGCGATAAAACCGGCGATATGGAGATTATCGGGACGAGCAAGTCTACCGGGACAACCATTACCTTTCAGCCAGACCCGACAATTTTTAACGAAACTACAACGTTTAAATACGAGACAGTACGCAACCGTTTACGCGAACTTGCCTTTCTTAACCGAGGGGTAAGAATCTTTCTCAAAGATGAACGAAGTGGTGCAGAAGACGAGTTTCATTTTAAAGGCGGAATTGTCGAATATGTGAAGTATCTGAATCGTCGGCGGACTACGGTTCACCCTGAGCCTATTTTCATTGAAGGGGAGAGAGATCAGGTTCAAGTGGAGATTTCACTTCAGTATTTTGACGGCTATTCAGAGCGTCTCTCCTCCTTTGTGAACAATATTAATACCCGTGAGGGCGGTTCTCATGTAGCTGGTTTTCGGGTTGCTTTGACAAAATGTATCAACAGGTACGCTACTGATGATGTCATCCCCAAAAATTTAAAGGCAAAAATGGGTGGTGATGATGTACGCGAGGGCTTGACCGCCATTATCTCGGTGCGGGTACCTAATCCGCAGTTTGAGGGACAGACCAAGACCAAGCTCGGTAACTCTGAGGTGAAATCGATTGTTTCCGGTATCTGTCATGAAAAGCTTAGTTCGTATTTAGAGGAAAATCCGCAAATTGCCAAGCTGATTTTAAGCAAGGCTGTTGAGGCAGCTCGGGCCAGAGAGGCGGCAAAAAGAGCCAGAGATCTGTCGCGAAAAAAAGGCGGCACCTCGGTGATGATGGCAGGCAAGCTGGCAGAATGCCAGTCAAAGAACCCGGAAGAGCGAGAGTTGTTCATCGTGGAGGGTGATTCGGCAGGCGGTTGTTTTTCCGGAGATACCTGTATTGCCTTGGCTGATGGACGCACTCTGAGCTTTCAAGAAATTATTGCGGAGCAGCAACAGGGAAAAGAACATTTCTGCTACACTATCCGGGCTGATGGAAAAATTGGCCTTGAGCGAATTTTGCATCCTCGGATGACCAAGCGACAACAAGAAGTGGTGCGTGTAACGCTGGACAACGGTGAACAGATCGTCTGTACTCCGGATCATCGCTTTCTTTTGCGCAACGGGAAATACTGTCCAGCCGCAGAGTTGGCCGAAGATACTTCTCTGATGCCGCTGTATCGTAAATTTTCCGATATAAGCGAACCAAGGATTACGATCTCAGACTATGAAATGGTTTGGGACCCGCGTTCAGATAGCTGGCTTTTCACCCATACACTGGCTGACTGGTACAACCGGTGGAAGGGAATATATACGATCAAGGACGGGGAACATTGTCATCATATAGATTTCAATAAGCATAATAACAATCCGTCTAATATTCAGCGGATGGTAGCGGAAGATCATTTGGCCTTGCATCGTCGGCATCTTGAAAGGACATTGCACCGGCCTGATGTGATCGAAAAAACACGTGCTCTTCACCAGACTGACGCATTTCGCAGCAAAATGAGTCAGCGGATGTTGCAGCCTGAAATGCGAAAAATGCTCTCAGAGCGAGCCAAGGCCCAGTGGGAGGACGAAGAATACAAGAGCTATATGATTGAAAAATGGCGAGAATTCTATAAAAACAATGGTGAGTATCGCCAACAGAACGCCGCTCTGTTGAATGATGCGCAAAAAGAATATTGGGCAAATGAAGAAAATCGGCAGGCGCAGGCCGAACGTGTGCGTTCTTATTTTGCCGAACATCCCGAAGCTCGTTCAGAAGCTTCACGGAAATCAAAAGAGCAGTGGAATGATGAGGCATTATTGGCTTGGCGCAGTCAAAAGACACGCAAACAATGGACACCGGAATTCCGTACCCGTCGTCAGGAAGCTTTGGCTCAGACATATTACCGGAAAACGCTGGCAATACTCAAGCAGTATGAAGTGGCCCCCGGAACCGTTGACTTAGATGGCTATCGGCAACATCGCATCTCGACAAAAGACAAATCACTGTTGCGCTTTGACACCTTCTGCAAGCGATATTTTGATAATGATATTCAACGGGCTTTGGAAGCCGTTACACATCACAATCACCGTGTCGTCTCTGTAGAAAAGCTGTCGGAACGGATTGATGTCTATGACATTGAAGTGCCGCATACACATAACTTTGCTCTGGCCAGTGGTGTTTTTGTCCATAACAGCGCAAAACAAGGCAGGGACCGTGCTGTTCAGGCCATTCTCCCTCTTCGTGGTAAAATCATGAACGTGGAAAAGGCCCGTTTTGACAAAATTCTTGGCTCAGAGGAGATCAAGCAGTTGATCGCCTCTCTGGGAACTGGTATTGGGCGGGAAGAGTTTGATCAGAACAAACTTCGTTATCATAAGATCATCATTATGACAGATGCTGATGTAGATGGTGCACATATCAGAACCCTGCTTCTTACCTTTTTCTATCGTCAGATGCTGCCCTTGGTGGAAAACGGTTATGTGTATATTGGTCAACCGCCCTTATATCGGTTAGGACGTGGCAAAAAAGAGCAATATTTTATTGATGACGATGCGTTGAATAACTATCTGTACGATCAGGCTGCACAAACTATCCAGGTTCGTCGAGATGATGGCAGAGAGATTGATGGACAGAATATGGTCAATATTTTAAAGAAGTTGACCTTTTTTGAACGGATTAATAGCTTTTTGGAACGGATGAACATCCAAGAAAAATTAGCCTTTTTTCTTTTGGAACATAATGTGCATTCAGCAGATCAGTTTGAGGATAAGGATTTTCTGCAGCAATTACTGGATAAGATGGCTGTTCTTGACTCAATTACCAGCAATATTCGTGTCTGTCGTTGGCGTCAGAGTTGCTACGAGGCAGACGTTGCCTTTCGTGGTCAGGGCCATACCCGCACCACGGTTGGGCCGAATATTCCGCTTATTCCTGAATACCGTCACGCCTTGGAGTTGTATCCTGAAATTCGAGAGCATATTTCTGGTAGTTTTACAATTACAAAGACCACAACCTCTGGGGTGAAAAAGAAGTCTCAGGCAGAAAACTGGCATGATTTAATTCGTCTTGTGCGTGAGGAAACCTTTAAGGGCAGTCATTTGCAACGTTATAAAGGACTTGGTGAGATGAACCCAGAACAGCTTTGGGAGACAACCATGAACCCGGAAAATCGTACCCTTTTACAGGTGAAGATTGATGATGCTGAGGCCGCAGATGATCTTTTTGTTACCCTGATGGGTGATAAGGTTGAACCAAGACGTGAGTTTATCCAGAATCATGCTCTGGAAGTTGCCGAGTTAGATGTATAAAGGTATAAAGGTAGGAGGGGCAATTCATGAATTGCCCTTACTTGCTCATTTGCTCTCATTTACTTGCTCGCACTTGCTCTCATACTCTGAAGAACCACACAACCCATAGCGGGAATCTTTATTCGGCTTGCAACAGCAACACAATCCGCCTTATCAGGGGCAAGAATATCGTTCGGAGCCTCTGCATTGGTATCGATAATCTTTTTCCACAAACAAATACTTGGCGATGTTGACGTTGCAGTATCAGTTCTTGGAATGGTAAAACATGCCTCCTCTTGCCGATGCCCGTTAAGCATAATAAAAAAGTTGGCATTATCTCCATCATCAATTGAGCATCCCCTGAGCAGAAAAGAAAGGGTGTGGATGTCTGACGACCAATCCTGAGAACCAGGTTCTAAGCCCTGCCAAAGGATTGACTGTCCTGTTGGTTGTTCTGTGGGTGGACTTTCTGATCCGCTGTCCTCAAAAAAATGCACTCGGCGAAAGATGGCATGTTGTCGACGAAGTTGGATCAGTTGTTGAAAGAAGCGAACCTGTTCCTTATTTTTTTTCACGAGCTTCCAGTTCAGCCAACTGATCTCATTGTCTTGGCACCATGCATTATTATTTCCCTGCTGGGTTTGGCCAAACTCATCTCCAGCCACCAGCATGGGTACTCCCTGCGAAAGAAAGAGGATAACGGCCATTGTTTTAAGGCGACGTTTGCGTAGGGCTAGGACTGTTCTGTTTGTTGTTGGACCTGATACGCCAGAATCCCAACTCAGGTTGTTATTATCCCCGTCTCGGTTCTTTTCACCATTGGGCAAGTTCCTTTTTTCATTATAGCTGACCAGATCCGCAAGGGTGAATCCATCATGACTGGTGATAAAGTTGATGGAGTTACAAGGTCGACGCCCGTTATGTTGATACAGATCTGAGCTGCCTGCGATCCGGGTTGCCAAGGCGGAAACCATGCCCGGTGTCCCGTTCATAAACATCCGCACATCGTCACGAAACCTGCCATTCCACTCTGCCCAGCGGTGATGAGAGGAAAAATGACCAACCTGATACAGTCCAGCTGCATCCCATGCCTCAGCAATAATTTTTGTGTTTGCCAGGATAGGATCTTCGGCAATCATCTCCACAACAGGTGGATTGCTCAACACGTTGCCGTTTTGGTCCCGTCCCAAAATGGAGGCTAAGTCAAAGCGGAACCCATCGACATGCATCTCCATAACCCACCAGTGCAAGGCATCCATGATCAGGGTGCGAACAATGGGATGATTACAGTTGCAGGTGTTGCCACAGCCAGAAAAGTTGAGATATTCTTTAGTGATTGGATCAAGCAGGTAGTAAATTGGGTTATCAATACCGCGAAAAGAGGTGGTGGAGCCGTCCCAGCCGCCCTCAGCGGTGTGATTAAAGACAATATCAAGGATGACTTCAATACCGGCCTTGTGCAGAGCTTTGACCATATCACGAAACTCCTGCAAAGGATGCACACTGTCTGCGGAGTAGGATGCCTTGGGAGCAAAAAAAGAGAGTGGGCTGTACCCCCAAAAGTTCCGAAGCTTTTTACCGGTTTGGGGATGACGAAACTGGCATTCAGTCTCATCAAATTCCGTGACCGGCATTAACTCGACCGCTGTGATACCCAATGATCTCAGATAATCAATTTTTTCGCAGATGCCTTTAAAGGTTCCTGGAAAGCTGCACTGCGCTGAAGCGTGTTGGGTGAAACCCCGTACATGGAGTTCATAGATAACGGTCTCCTGCAAGGGAATGTTCTGTGGCCGGTCTCCTTCCCAGTCATAGGTGTCAAGGGGAATTAAGCCGCAGGTCTGCTGGTTAATATGAGAGCGATCTTTGCCCCAACGGGGTGAACGGACTTCTTTTGCATAGGGGTCCAGCATGATCAGGCTCTCATCATAGGCCAGACCGTTGATACGTGGCTCCATAGGGCCAGCAAGTCGATAACCGTAACGGATATATTTTGGGAGGCCGCTGATTTGAATATGCCAGATATCGCCGGTTTTATGAATTGTAGGGTCTAGAGGAATTTCAAAGCGAGAAGAATCACAGGTGTTTTTTAAGCCCAAGACTAAGGTAACTCTTTTTGCATGACGAGAAAAAAGGGCAAAGTTGATACCTGTTGAGGTAACTGTTGCGCCAAGAGGCTGCGGTGAACCAGAAAAGGTTGGAAATTTTTTTTTCATGTTGACTTGGGAATAATTCCTATTGTATCCTTTTGTATAGTATGAAAATGTTAAAAAATATAAAGTGTTAAACGTGCCGGATGGCTCATTAAAGCTACCCAACCTCAGAGCGGCGGGGTCAGTGTGTATTGAATAGTATACTCTACTTTGAAAAATTTTTACAAAATAATGGAGGCACCTTATGGGTCTTTTTAATGCTTTGAATCTCAAAGACAATCCAACAAATATAGACTGGGAGATGACACCGGAATACAGCTTTGGCACCTTTGAAAGCTGGGGTGGTCGTGAAAGAGTTCGCAGCAGCAAGGAGCGGATCTATTATTTTTTTGTCGATGCCTGGGGAGAAACACCCAAGCTCTGCTTAATGGAACGTGGCATCAAACATGCACGGGTTGTGGCGGAAATCCAGGCTCCACTGGACATGATGCAGCGTTGTGTGGACACGCAGGGCAAGGTGGCTCTGTTTGAACGGACGCATGCCATTAATGCAGAGTTAAAGCAATGGCTGCTGGATAATATCGTAGAGAATGACGATACCTCAAGGGTCATTCCCGTTGAAGAGGAAGATACCGTAGATCGTTTAGGTGCATCAGGTCTTCCAAGATGTGATGAACCCTTGCCTGATGATCTTGCCGATCGTCTTGTCTTACCAGAGACAACCTTGGAGCTTGTGGAGGAAGAGGCGACTGAACTTATCAGGAAGTATAACTTTACTGATCATAAACGGCATCCCAAGGGCCAGTTTGCAAACTATTTGGTTGATAACGGTGATAACCTCACTGTGACAGATGTGGTCACTGGCCTGATGTGGCAACGGGGCGGCATTGATATCATGAGTCATCGTATGCTGGGCAAGGAGATAGAAAAAATCAACACTCAGGGTTTTGCTGGGCATAAGGATTGGCGAATGCCAACGCTCCCCGAGGCCATGTCTCTTGTGGAGCAGGAGTTGAGCAACAAGAGGCAGTTTCTCCATCCTGCGTTTTCTGCTGATCAGCCCTTTATTATGGTCGATAGCATCCGTAGACCGGGCGGACAGTGGTTTGTGGATTATAAGCAGGGCAGTGCCTATTGGGCTTCAGGAACTATTCCGGGTGGTTTTGGCAGACTTTGCCGGAGGGCTTGCTAGGGCTTGCGTCTTGAGATGAAACAAAAAAACCGCCTGTATCTTTTTTTGATAGAGGCGGTTACTCGACATCAGGATGTCGGGGTGAAATTATGTAAGAGAATTAACTCTCTTTTTTGCTGTTATCAAGTTGAGCCAGCCTGATCTGCTCTTTCTTTTTAAAGCCGTACTCAACGAGTCGCTTGATATCTGTCCACATGGTTTCACTGCCCATAATAGCGACAACAATGGCATCGTTCCCGCGTTTAAACTGTCCCACATAGGTCTGACGGGCCTTGTTGGTATACCCTGTTTTGCCAGCTAAGGCGCCGTCAACCTGCCAGAGTGCCTTGTTATGGTTGCGCAGGAGTTTGCCGTAGGAAGTCTTAATTTTTGTTCGCTTCATGCGGTTAGCAAATTCTTTATCCTGCATGGCATGACGAAAAATCTGAGCAAGGTCTCGGGCTGTGGAGTGCTGCCCCCGGGCTGTCAGGCCAGAAGCCGTGCGACAGACCGTGTTCTTTGCTCCCCAAAGTCGGGCATGCAGGGTCATTAACTTGGCAAAATCCGATTCACTGCCTGCAATTTTTTCTGCCAAGGCAACGCTGGCATCGTTTGCAGAAGCTAAGAGGACGGCGTTGATCAAATCGTTGGCCTTGTATTTCTTTTTGGTGCTTAAATATACCTTAGATCTGGGCATTTTTTCAGCATGACGACTTACCTCGACTTTTTCATTGTCCTTCAGGCGTTTTATGGCAATCATGCCGGTAAGCACCTTGATAGTGGAAGCAGGTTGCCGGGGATTATCTGGGGATTTGGAAAAGATGGCCTTGCCTGTTTTTGCATCAAGGATAATGACACTTTTTGAGGTAATATGTTTGTTAATGCCCGGTAAACGAATTTTTTTCCTTTTTTTCTTTGTGCTACGCTGGGTCTGTGTTGGTGTTGCAGAAGCTACCTTTGCTACCTTTGCTACCTTGGCTACTTTTTTCACCTTTGCTACCGGTGTTTTTACCGAAAAAATACTTCCTTTTTTGCCAAGGATAACAGGTTGACGAGAACGAGATGTGCGAGATGATTTTTTTGCTGAACGGACTGATGTGCTCTTCTTTTTTGAAGAGAGAGTGGACAGTTTCTTGACGTGTGGAGATTTTTTTGCAGTATTGCTCAAGATAGGTACAGCAGCCTGTGCTTGCCAATGACCAGAAGTTAGGGTGAGTACACAGGGGAACAACAAAGCGATAAGTAAAAAAGAGCATCGATTCATAAAAAGTAGCCTCTTTATATCTCAGGTTTTAGGAAGTATACGAAAACGAATTTATGAGGAGATAATGATTTCTCCTTACGGAGAAGTCGCTCTCTTTTCGCATTAAAAATTATAAAATTATTATAACGGATAAGAATTGACTTTGCATCTTTTTAGGGTAAAAATATTCCTTATCTGCATTGATGATGATGTATTCGCTTTACGCACTGTTCTTTACCCTATTTTTACGCTATTTTTTATTCCGTTTCAACCCTTGAGTGTATCCTCTCTGTACCTTGCTGGGCTTTCAGGGTGGGACAACAAAATATGTAAAAGGTGTAAGAAGTGCAAGAGGTTACTCTGCAATACTCCTTTTTTGAACATCGGATATTTTTACAAATTGAACGTATGAAAAAAATACTTTTTTGGCTCTGTTGCCTGTGTTGCCTCTGTCTTGTTGGCTCTCTTGCTTATCTTATCCTCCGTCCTGTTCCCCCAGCCCCTCAGCAAGGCTATTATGCTGATTTTTTGCCTGATGATACGATAGCGACTATCAGCCTTTATGATATGAAGGGGGTATCAGAGACATTTCCACAGACCTCCTTTGGGCATTTTCTCTCCAAACCCATAGTGCATGAGATGATGGGAGAGTTTGAGGCCACGTATGAAGATATCAACGGATATAATTTTTTTTACGATAGTGTTGTGCAGGTGATGACCAATCCTATTGTTCAACAGGTCTTTGGTGACGATGCCGTCATAGCCCTTTGCCCACCAGATCTGAAGCGATTACAGAAGAATACAGAGCAGGAACTGAAAAATTCCCTCTTAGCCTTTGGCACCTCATCTTCAGCCGGCTGGATCAGCAAAGTTGCCCGTATTGTACTCTGGAATAATGTAACAAGCACAAAAATTTCCGGGTTAGATATGACCCGTCTTATGCTGGACGAGCAAGAGGTACTGTATGGATATAACGATCAGGGAGTTGTTCTGCTGGCCTATAATCCCCAGAGGATAGTTGCAGCTCTTGAGCGGAAGACAACCAAACAGAACTTACAGCAGACGACATCTTTTTTTGCTGCACAGGCGTTTTGGGAAGAAGATTGGCAAGAAGAGAACCAGGGAACTGTTTATGCTCGTTCCTATTGTAATATGCCCTTGCTCCATAACCTTGTTACGTTTTTTGCTCAAAAAAAGGCTCAGGGTGTGGCGCAGGATATACCAAGACGGAAAACAGGGGATGAAGTTTCCAGTACGACCAGTACGATCAGTACGGCGCTTGTTGGCAAACAGGGAGAACTCCGTGTACGAATAAAAGAAAACTTTGATCCTAAGGTTAAGGTGTTGCCGTTGCCTCATGACCAACTTCAAGATATTAAAGATATGAGTTCTGCTCTGTTACGAAAAAATACCCTGTTGCATTATCGGATTGCTGATTTTGATAGGATGTTTTTCCGTCGTTTCCTCAGTCCTGATGGGGCTGAACGTCAGTATCAAGAGCTGGAAAGAACTGTGCAGAAGAACACAGGGATTTCGTTGAATAATATTTTAAAGGCAGTAGGGCCTCGGGCCGGGGTATCTGTGCATGGACTTGTTAATGTAGGTATGTTTCCTCTGCCAAAAACAGTTTTCGCCTTTCAGGTGCAAGATAAAAAGGCTGCGAACTGGGTAGTACGCAAATTAGGTAACGCACTGCAAAAGCAGGGCATGGAAGAGCAGCAACAAGAGGTACAGGGTCATCACTTCTCGTATTGGAGTATGATGCCTCTTGAGGCTACTCACCTTGCCATAGCATTAACCGATAGTATGTTGTATATCGCCAATGGCGAGAGTCAGTTAAAAACCGTGCTTACAGAAAAACAGGCTACTGACTCTCTGAGGGAAAACATGGTTCAGGAACTGGGAAAGACCGTTGGAACCTGTGTGACAGATGCCAGCGTATCTGCTTTTTTTATCCGCCCCAAAAGATTGGCCGAGCAGGTTGCTCCGGTTGCAGGCTGGTTGACAGATATGCTGCTGGCAAGCACGACAAGCTCTGGCAAGAAAACGCAGGAAGAAATTCTTGCTCTGATGCGTTCTGTTGACTGTATTGCCGCCTGTCGTCATCAGACAAAAACAGGTATCAGCGGAGAGATTATCATCAAAACATTGAGACAAAAAAGGGATCACAATGAGAAAGCTGAATAAGCAGGTATGGGGATGGGCCTTATATGACTGGGCAAATTCTGCCTTTGCAACAACGGTCATGGCAGGCTTTTTCCCGATTTTTTTCAAACAGTATTGGAGCTACGGTGCAGATGTTAATACGAGTACGGCCCAGCTTGGTTTTGCCAATGCAGTGGCCAGTCTGCTTGTGGCTGCAATGGCACCGCTGCTGGGGGCTATTGCTGATAGAGGCGGCACCAAGAAAAAAATGCTCCTGTTTTTTGCCTATGTCGGTGTCCTGATGACTGCCTCGCTATTTTTTGTCCAGCAAGGGCAATGGCTTTGGGCTGTTTTTATTTATTCTCTGGGAATTATCGGCTTTTCAGGGGCAAATATCTTTTATGATTCCCTGTTGCCGAGCGTGGCTGAGAAAGACAATATTGACTATATCTCCAGCCTTGGTTTTTCCTTGGGCTATCTCGGCGGCGGGCTGCTTTTTCTTCTCAATGTCCTGATGACCTTATATCCAGAAACCTTCGGGCTTGCCAATGCCGGTGAGGCCGTGCGCTGGTCTTTTCTAACTGTGGCCTTTTGGTGGGGAGGTTTTACCCTGTTTACTCTTTTTTGGGTTGAGGAGAAAAAAAAGGACGCTGCAACTCGTTCTGTTCTGCAAATTATTCAGGAAGGAGGACAGCAGTTTTTACAGACATTTCAGGAAATTCGTCACTTGAAAACGGTTTTTCTCTTTTTGCTGGCCTATTGGTTCTATATTGACGGGGTGGACACCATTGTTCGTATGGCTGTGGATTATGGATTGTCCTTGGGGTTTGCCTCTAACGACCTTATTATTGCTCTACTTATTGTGCAATTTGTCGGGTTCCCTGCTGCCTTGCTGTTTGGTAAGCTGGGGCAGTCCTGGGGTGTACGAAAATCTCTGTTCCTGGGAATCGGGATATACATTTTGATCACGCTGTGGGGTGTGATGATGGAGAGCAAAGAAGAGTTTTATATCTTGGCCGGGGCCATTGGTCTGGCTCAAGGGGGTATTCAGGCCCTGAGTCGTTCCTTTTACTCTCGCCTTATCCCAGCGGATAAACCTGCTGAATACTATGGCTTTTATAATATGCTGGGAAAATTCGCTGCCATTCTTGGGCCTGCATTAATGGGCGTTGTTGGCCTCATTGTCCGGCGTATACTTATGCCTTCTGCATCCACTGCGGAACAGATCGAAGCGGTGGGACAAACGGCCTCACGTTGGGGGATCGGGTCCATTATTTTACTTTTCCTAATTGGTGGTACTTTGTTGTACTTTGTGGATGAAGAAAAGGGAAGGAAAGAGGCTGCGCAGTTGACTGGAGTAGCTTGAGAAAATTCTGTTGCAGGAGGTAGTAATTATTAAAGAATTGATTGATATTTCTAGCGTCTACGCAGGCACAGATTTTTACGACTCCGCAGGGCCGGGAAGTGACTGGCTGTTTTACGCCGCTTCCCGTGTTGCCTTCCCTGGCAGACCATGCGGTCGGCACCCTGATTGTGGTTATCTACGCTTCTCCTGTCAACGCTTCGCCGCATTCTTACGCATGACTCGGGGTCTAATTGAGAAATGGCTTGGCCATTTTTTTGTTACATGAGTTTTTCAATTTCACTTTCACAGCGTAAGCAAAATTGTTTCACCCGGCCATCAACTTTTTTTTCATAACTGCACTGGTCGCAGTAATTCATTTTGCATTTTTCGCAAACATACATGGAGGTCACAGGCTCCTCTGTACGTTCGCTAGTTTCTCCAACAGTAGCGCCACAAAAATGGCAAGAAGCCTTGATGGGCTTATCATAAGCATTTTTTTGCTTGTTTTTCATTGAACTATCACCTAGTGAAAAATATCTTTGTTTGTAGGAATCACCCCAAAACAACCCCCTGCTGCACAAAATCCAATTGATTAACCAAAGCCTTTATCTTCAACCGGGCCTCTCGCGCCCCTGTTTCCTTGAGGACGGCAGCCAACTGCTTTTGTACTTGCTTCGGTTCAGGTTGCCAATTATACGCCTTGCCATGCACATGAATTAACTTTTCAGCCAGAGTTTGCCACTCCCGATTGGACAGACCGTGCAAGTCATGGATGTTCAGGCGACGCCAAGCCTTGGCATAGTTTTCCGCAAAATAGGGTTGCTCCGTCTCACCACGAGTATCCACCCGCTCATAATCCTCATCCTTGACTGTGGAGAAAAAATCATCGGTAAAGGCAAAGACCGGATACAGGCCGTGTAACGGTTCATCCGGGCAGAAAAAGCGTTGTAAAATGGCATAACTTTTACGACGCACATTGACCCGGGTCTGGGCAATGGCCTCGGCCTCGTCAAACAGCAGCACCCAGCCTTTATACCCCATCTGCTGGAACATGAGGCCCAATCCTCTGACCATATCAAAATAAGGTTCCCAGCCCTTACATACCAGGGATTGCTCCTTGTAAAAGGAAACCTCCCGATATTTCAGGGCCTGCCTGATGCGAACCACGGGCGGCGCATTGCCGTTCAGGGCATTGCTCAGGATCCAGGGAAATTCCCGAGGCCGAAAAGCAGCATGTTTTTTCAAGCCTTTTTGCCGTCTGGAAAGCTGCATGTTTTCACTCGCCAAGGCGGTGAGCACAGATTTAAAAACATGGGGCATATCGTCAGGAATGATTGAGAGGGGATCAGCCTTTTTGCCTTTGAGCTGTTTTTTATATCCCCCTTTGGTCCACTGCTCCCAGACCTTGCCCAGCGGGTCATCGCTGTCAGGAAAGGAAATCTGGCTCACCAGAGCACGGTAGACCTGGCGAAAGTCGTGCAGCGGCACTTCCCTGGGATCAAGATTGATCAAGCTGACCGCAAAGCCCTGTTGCAAGGCCCGTTGGCGCAGATAGGTCAGGCTATGGGATTTTCCCTGACCATAGGAGCCGCACACGCAGAGATGGGTGGACTTGTTCTTGGCTACATCCTGCGCACCCTGATCAAAGACCGTGTTCAATTGGCTCTCACGGGCAGTGAGCAGGCTCACCCCGAAAGGATCAAAAAGCCCCTCCCGCAAGCGTTCCACGGCCCGGCGCAAGGTAAAATTATCTGCCTTTTCCAAAAGCTGGACAAAGGCTGGCATATTCTTGCTCATGGCTTAGGTATCCCAGCTCGGCTGAAGTTGTTCCACTTTTTCCTGATCCATTTCCTGCTGGCTGGAGACGATATGCTGCTCAAGATCAAGCTCTTCAGACGGTGTTTCGCCCTGTTCCGCCATATCAAGAATGCTGATGAGCTGTTTGATGAACAGGCGCACCTCACTGAGCAGGCCCATCTTTTCCTGATTGGTGCAGACCTCCTCGACCAGCTTGTCCGGTACTGTCTCTTCTGCCTCCCAACGATAGGATATCTCATGGATACGGCGTAAACAACGGCCCAGCTCTATCAGCTCTTTGCTGGTCAGGGGGGTGCGATGGAGATCAATCAGTACACCCCGGTAGTTGAGTTTTTTCTTCTGACCAATGCTGCGGACCCGGCTCCACAGGGCATCGTATGATTTAAAGCCCTTTTCCGAGAGCAGCACGTCCGGAATGATGGAAAAGAAGATATGGAAATATTCCGCATGTTCGGAGTTATCAATGAGCAGGCGTACATTCTCATAAGCAGCATTGCGCATGGAAGCGGGCTGGGCAATGACTGTTTCCAGTTCATCCAGCAGTAGAATCAAGCCCTTGTGTTCACAATGGCGCAAAAAGACATTCAGGGAATTGAGCAGCTGTTTGCTGTTGGACTTGTTGACCACCTCAAAAATACCAAAGGGTTTCAGCTCCCGCTTGGTCACCTTGCCGCCTTCAAACCAGTGGAAGATGATTTCCTGGGCAGCGTCCCGCTCTTCCTGCTCCTCGCCCTCTTCCAGGGGGACAAAGCGATTATGGGCCAGAGCCGTGAGGCCGTTGGCGAAATTGATGTTCATGCCCGGCAGATTGCGCAGGGTCTCTGCCAGATCAGCCAGTTGGGCAAGAGAAGGTTCTTCTTTTTCTGCCAGGCTGTCCAGCCATTGCCGTAACAGGTTACGGATGCCGACACCTTCAAAACGACCATGCAACTGTTGGGTAATGGCCTGATAGACGGCCTCGAATTTATGGATCGGTGTTTCCCGGGTCAGAACCACAAAGGAGACCCCGAAGCCTTCCTGCCGGGCAAGATGCTGAATCACGGACATGAAATGGGTTTTGCCGTCCCCGTAATCACCGCTGAGAAAGCGGACCTTGGCTCCGCCTTCGGCAATATAATTGGCCAGATCATCCTCAATAAAGGTGAGCCAATTATCGCGGCCTACTGTGAAAAACGGGACATACTCAGCCGGAACACTGCCCTTGCGCAGTTCCTCAATAATAGAACGGGCCTGGAAGGGCTTCAGCTGACCCAGCTCTTCCATGGTTTTCATATTGTTTTCTCCTGAAAAGAAATTCCGGTAATCTGCCGACGCTCACCATCGCTGTCAATTAACCACAGGGAATTATTCCGTCCCGGCCGCAGCTGCAACATCATGCCATTGGATGTACCCCCGATACCTGCTGCAAAGTATCGCCACAGGTCCACGCTGAACTGGTCCAGGCTGTAGCCCCGGAACTTGCTCTTATCCATATTGATGAAAAATGCTTTGCTTTGCAGGGAAATCACATATTCCAGGTAAAACTGCTGAATCCCCACCGGATGTCCCGGAGCAGCATCCTCCTGTTGATTGATCTTTGTATAGGTTGCGTACAGGCTGTCCACAAAGGCCTGCGGATCAAAGGGGCGATCATAGAGCTGCTTTTTCAAGCGCAGGGTTGCCGTGACAATGCGGCGGGGATCAATGGATTTGAGGACTTTTTTATTGATCGTGGTGCTGCGCTTACTGAAATCAATCTCCCCTTCAATGCCTTTGAGAACCGTGAAGCGGGGAAAATCAATTTCAATGGGTAATTCAGCCTCCTCGGCCAGTCGGGAAAGATCCTCGATAAAGGCAAAGCGATACTTTTCCACCTGTTCACTGGTGTATTCCCGCAAGGTCTGAAAAAGCGGCCTGCACTCATTCAGGGCTTCCTCGTCTTCCACGTTTTGCGCTGTTTTTGAACTCAGCAGTTCTTCCAGTTGCAGAAAATCATCACGTCCCAGGCACCGCACACATTGTTTGAGAAAATCCGCCAGCCGTTGACCACGGTTGAGTTCCTGTTGGAACGGTCGAAGGATATTGTTGAGATTTTCTTGGTTTTCCTGTAAAAATATTTCTGTATCCATTGGTCTTTTCGCTCAGATAATTTGATATTTTTTATATAAAAGTACGCCCTTTCATCTGTTTTTACATAGCGCATATTCTATGCAACCATTTTTTAGCTGTTTATATATCAGGACTTGGGATGTAATACAAGAGAGATATCCTCTTTGCCCCTTGTTTCCCCTGATATTTTTCGGTAATATGGCTCATTGCGTAACCAGAACAATCCATCCAGTCCTTTCATACAAAAAAAATCTATAATGAAACCAGAACTTGAGTTTATTGGCAAGGTGCATAGCGATATCCACAGCACCAACGATGCTCCGAAATTTCATACGGCAAAGGCGGTAGCAAGAAGAATATTTTCAAAAAGCTGGCCACTGCCAACAACAAGGACGATCTGGTATGGTATTTGGATCAGTATCCAACAGCTCAGAAAAGACAAAAAATACTCTGGCTTTATTATTTGCTGATCACTATCCTCCTGATGATCACGGTAAAGAAACTCTACTTTATTGCTCTGATACAGCTCAATGCCATTGCAATAGGTCAATTTTCTCCCCTGCTTCTTGTGGACTTGCTTGTTCCGGCGATTCATTTTTATATTTTGACCAAGATTGTTCGTTTTGATCGCCAAGGTTATCAGTTTGGAGCAGTGCTTACACTGTTAGCTTTGGTTCGTCCAGAGAATCGGATTATGCCAGATTTCATCATGTATCTTTTTGTTGTTGCCTCATCTGTTTTTCTTATGCTCTACCTCTTTCCCAAGCAAGATCAGTTAGAAAAGACGAAAAAGCTGGCCTCGTCCTAGTCTGTCCTAACCTGTTTTAAGGGGGGTTCTAAAAAAAAACTGAAAAAAAAATTGACATCTTGGTTGAATTGATGTTTCATGAAGTTAAGAAAAACTTGTTTTCTGTTTTATAGCAGGTTTGAAAAAAAACATACTTTCTGATTTAAGCAGAATCGGAAAGTTGATAAAGCCACAGCCGTCGTGAGGCGGTGTCGGAAAGCTACGGATCTCAACAGCGAGACCGCCGGGTTACCTGCTTTCTTTAATTGCTCTAAAACCGGGAGGAATGTTATGAAAACCACATCTCAAAAAATCCGCACAAGTTTTGTAACCGCCGCAGCACTTCTCTTTGCAGCTCCGTTAGTCGCACAGGCAGTCACAGTTGACGGTCAGTATAACGACTGGAATCTGGAGACCGATTTTTCTATGCCTATGTACAGGGCAGGAGATCCTAATCCCAATTTTTCTGGATATGAGATACTGTCCAATGCCTATCTCCGTTATGATGCCGCCGCTGAGGTTGTCTATGTTCTGGTGCTTGACACTGAGAAACGTGCGGATATTACGCAAAGTCCTAGCGACGCTTGGGTAAAGATATATGATGATAAGTTTGATTTCGGCAAGAGTACGCTTGTTGACGGCAACAGCGGTAACGACGGTGATGCCCCTGATTTCGCTTGGGTAACGGATGATCAAGGTGGTGTGATCGGTTGGGAAGGCTCCCTTCCGCTTGCTGCCGGTTTGTACGGTGGAGTTGAAATTCATGTCAATCATGGTGCAGACACTTCATCAACAGGTAAAAGCAATGCCAAAGGAGTTGACCAGACCCAAACTGTTAATACCGATGATCTACTGATGACTGTTGAGGAGCCGGGCCTTGATGTCGAATTTTCCGAGCCTCTGCTGCCTCTTGATGAACTCACCCCGCAGATCTGCACTGACGAGCTGAAACGTCAGCCTCTTGTAGCTGGACAGAACATTGATGTTGGCTATGTCTGCGCCAGATTGGAGGATCAGGATGGAAACGGTGATGCCGATACCTTGGTTGTCACCTATGAAACCGATAACGGCTGGAATCTGGACGAAACCCATCTCTGGGTAAAGAACAACGAAGATCCGGTGCTCCCTGCGAACAAGAAGGGTAATCCTAAAATCGGAAACTTCCCTTATGTCTCCGAGAATGTTGCCGATACGGTCAAGGAAGTGGAAATTCCTCTGGAGAACTTCGGCGACCTGCATGAAATGCTGTGCAACGGCAGCGGAATGGCTCTGGAACTGAATGCCGATCTGGCCGCTCATGCCTCTGTAGTCAATGATGCCTTGGGTCAGGAGACCGCTTGGGCCGCCGGCGAGCAGATCACCGCCAAAGGTAGCTGGGCCATGAAAACAGAACTCAAATTTACCTGCAAGTAGTAAAGCAAGTAGTACAATTCTGTCCTCATCTGTGATGAGGGAGCAATAATCAATAAGGGCGGTCCTGCAAGGGTCGCCCTTTTTTGCGTTGAGTGATCAGGAAATACTTTTTTTTCTTGACAGTTGAGTATTTAATAGTTAATTATATACTTAATTAGTTAAATACTAAAATAAAAGATCAAAACAAATCAATGGAAGATCAAACCAACGAGTTGGCTGTCTTGTTGAAAGCAATCTCTCACCCCATTCGCTTGAAAATTCTCTGTCTTCTTCAGGATAAGGAGTTGACAGTCAGTGAAATACGGGAAGAAGTAGAGACCAGCGGGGCAAATATCAGTCAGCATTTGAACATAATGAGAAATCAAGGTATTATCAGTTCCCGTAAGGAGGCAAATTTTATTTACAACCGCATTGCGGATGAACGAATTATTGAGCTGATGAAGACAATGAAGCAACTCTTTTGCGCCATAGCCTAATAAACGCCTAACAAAAAAAAGTAAACCTGACTTGTCAGGAACAGAAAATATATAAAAACAGGAGACAGTTATGGAAATTTCAACCAGAGCGATTCAGCTCTCTCTGCACAAACCCAAGCTCGTTACTGCGATCATGGTTGTGCTTACCCTTATCATCGGGGCCTTTATCGTCAAGGTGCATGTGGACACGGACCCGGAAAATATGCTTTCCGAAGATGAAGCGGTACGCGTTTTTCACAATCAGACCAAAAAGGAGTTCGGGCTGTACGATGTAGTGGTGCTGGGTGTGGTCAATGAGCAGAACCCGGACGGTGTGTTTAACCAGGCAACCCTGCAACGGGTCTTTACCCTGAGCAAATTCGCCGCCACCCTGTCAGACCCGGATGACCCAGAACGGCGGGTGGTAAGCCGGGATATCATTGCCCCGGATAATGTGGATAATATCCTCCAGGCCGGACTGGGACAGGTGCGCTTTGAGTGGCTGATGAAGGAGCCGCCCAAAACCAGAGAAGAGGCCCTGAAAATCCGGGATTACGCCCTGAATAATCCCCTGCTCAAAGGCACGATGGTTTCCGAGGACGGCAAGGCTCTGGGGATCTACCTGCCCATCACTAAAAAGGATTTTGCCCATTCTGTTGCGGAAAAACTGAAAGAAAAAATTGCTGAAATCGGGGCAGGGGAGGATGAGTTTCATATCACCGGGCTGCCCGTGGCCGAGGATACCTTTGGCAAGGAGATGTTTGTCCAGATGGCAGTCTCCGCACCCCTGGCTATGCTGATGATCTTTCTGCTCATGCTCTACTTTTTTCGCAATCTCCAGCTGATCATTGCCCCGATGATTATTGCTGTGTGTACGGTGATTATAACGATGGGAATGCTCATCGGCACCGGTCACACTCTGCACATCATGAGTTCCATGATCCCGATTTTCATCATGCCCATTGCGGTGGTAGATTCGGTCCATATTTTGTCGGAATTTTTCGATGCCTATCAGCAGCGCAAGAACAGAAAGGAAACCCTGATTGAAGTCATGAGGCATCTGTTCAAGCCCATGCTCTTCACCTCGCTGACTTCCTCTGCCGGGTTTGCCTCTCTGGCCTTTACCCCGATTCCGCCGGTCCAGGCCTTTGGTATTTTTGTGGCTCAGGGCATTTTGCTGGCCTGGGTTATGACTATTATTTTTATCCCGGCGTATGTGATGATGATCCCGGAGAGTAAACTGGAGGATTTCGGTCATAAGGTGGATGATCCGGAGCACGAGAATTCTCCGCTCAATCGCCATCTGCGCTGGATCGGTAAAACTGCCTCCGGTAAGCCTTGGTTGGTCATCGGAGTGAATATCGGTATCATGGTTATCGGCGTGATCGGTATTTTTATGATTCAGGTCAATGACAACCCGGTTAAATGGTTTAAGAAAAGTCATGAGATTCGGGTAGCAGACAAGGTGCTGAACAGCCATTTCGGCGGCACGTATGAGGCATACCTGATCCTCACCGGCAAAACGGATAAAATGACTGTTCCTGAAGCAGCAGAGCAGTTGAAAAAGAAGCTACAAACGATTATGGCAGAAGCTCCGGAGATCTTAGCTCCGACTCTGGAGGATGTTACTCAGGAAGTAGCAGACAACAGGACTGTTAAGAGCCTGAAAGATGCCTTGGCCCAGCTTTGGAATATCGAACTTGACAATACGCCAGAAGATAATGATACGGCTTATGATTTATGGACAGAGGCATTGGACGCCTTGGAAGATGTCGGTGAGCAGCCCGAGGTCTTTAAGCGGCCTGATGTGTTGCGCTATATCTCTGATTTACAAGATCATCTGGTTAAAGAAGGCGATGTAGGTAAATCCAACACGGTGGCCGATGTGGTGAAGAAGGTCCACATGGAACTGTTTGAAGGCAACCCGGAACGGTACAGTATCCCGGATACAGCTAATGCCGTGGCCCAGACCCTGATCTCCTATCAGAACAGTCATAAGCCGGATGATCTTTTTCATCTGGTCACCCCGGATTACAGCAAGGCCAATGTCTGGATGCAGTTGCGCAGCGGCGACAACAAGGATATGGAGCGGGTGGTTGAAGAGGTCGAGCAGTATTTTGCGGCAAATCCTCCGCCGGTGGAAATGAGCCATGACTGGGCTGGCCTGACCTACATTAATGTGGTCTGGCAGGACAAGATGGTCACTGGTATGCTGGAATCCTTTCTGTCCAGCTTTGTTGTGGTCTTCCTGATGATGGCCTTTTTGTTCCGCTCACCGACCTGGGGTCTGCTGGCAATGGTGCCGCTGACTTTTACCATCGGCTTTATCTACGGCGTGATTGGTCTGATCGGCAAGGATTACGATATGCCGGTGGCTGTGCTTTCCTCGCTGGCCCTGGGACTGGCTGTGGACTTTGCCATCCATTTCCTCCAGCGCACTCGAATGACTATGGCCAAAACCGGGGATTGGGGCGCGGCTATCCGGGATATGTTTGATGAACCGGCCCGGGCGATTCTGCGCAACATCATTGTTATCGCCATCGGTTTTACCCCGCTGCTGCTGGCACCGCTGGTTCCCTATCAGACTGTGGGTATCTTCTTGGCTACCATTATGCTCTACTCCGGTATGGCTACTCTGTGGATTCTTCCGGCTTTGTTGACGGTGATGAAGGGTTGGGTGTTTAAGAAGGAGCTGCGGGCTTTTGAGGTAAAGGCTGAAGGATGATGAGGTAAGTGGTTTTCCCGGCAACGTCTCGGTGCGGGGTGTTGTCGGGGGTGAAACGCTTGCTCAACTAATACGTAATTGACCATTTATGATGATACTTGAATTTAACAATCCACATCTTTCCATTACCGAGTTAGCACAAACCGAACTCCCTGATTTTACCGTGTTGACCGGGGTGAACGGATCAGGAAAAAGTCATCTACTGTCAGCCATTACAAGCCAGAGCATACGGATTCAAGGGATGGAGCAGCCAAGGATTGTCCTGTTTAACTATGAAACATTCAAACTTGACAATGAACCTGCTTTAAATTCGCATCAACTGACCTCTGAGAAAGAGACAGCATGGCAACTTTATAAACAGCGTATTAAGAATAATGCAAAAAGCTGGCGTTCTGGATTAGGAGGTGATTATGAAATTGTTACACAGGAATGCGTAAGTTCTAATATACCCTTTTGGGAGGTAAAAGATTCAAGAATAGATCCCTACAGACAACATCTTGAAAATTGGTTTAAGCAGCCGAACATGAAAAGTAATCAACAGGCACAAGGTATCTATTCAATGGCAAAAAGACTGCCGTACGGAATAGATAGTATTGAGCATGATGATTTTCTTTCTCTATATAAGCCTTTCATCGTCAAAAATGATTTCCTTCCGAATCAATTGGGGCGCGTCTTCTGGGATTACTATATAAAATACCGACAAAATCAGATTAATGAATTTGAACACGAGAAGTATGGGAAGGATTACCCCTTCCTGTCTGAGGATGAGTTTATTCGGAAGCACGGCGAGAAGCCTTGGGATGTAGTCAACCGGATATTGGAAAAAATCAACACGGTGACATATAGAGTAAACTCACCAGAAGGTGAAGATGTTTTTGGAAACTTTCAGCTCAAACTATACCATACTGAAAAAAAAGAACTTCAGATAGATTTTAATAACCTCTCCTCTGGTGAAAAGGTGCTGATGGCCTTGGTTGCCTCCGTTTATAAAGCATCTGCCGACAAAATCTTCCCTGATGTATTGCTGCTCGATGAAGTGGATGCATCGCTGCATCCGTCTATGATGAAAAATATGCTTGAAGTCATAGACGATGTCTTTCTTCGCCAGTCCGTCAAAGTTATTCTTGTCACCCATTCTCCTACGACCATTGCTTTAGCACCAGAAGACTCGATTCGTGTTATGAATCCGAGTGGTGCCGAGCGAATTATCAAGACAACGAGACAAGACGCTTTGGCAATTCTGACTCAAGGCTATGCCACCCTTGATGAAGGGTTGAAGTTGTTTGATGAAGTTGCTCATACGAAACTAACTATTATTACAGAAGGAAATAACACTTCGTTTCTGCGCAAGGCATTGGAGCTTAATGGGATAGCTGATGTAAAAATTTTGGAAGGGGCGGAATCCAAAAGTGGATGTGCCCAACTCAAAACCTTATTTGATTTCTTTACAAAAGTACAGCATGATAACATAGTACTCTTTGTGTGGGACTGCGATGTTTCTAAGTACAATAAACTCACTGACTCTAACAAAACTTATCCTTTTATTTTTGACCGGAATAACGAGAATAAGATCGCAGAGAAAGGGATTGAGAACCTATTTCCTGAGAGTCTCTTCTCAGACATGGTCACGCGCACAACTTCAAGTCGTGGTGAAACGCGAGAAGCTTTTGATAAAGACAGAAAGCGAGATTTTGAAAAACTCATTATGGAACGTAACAATCCTGATGACTTTAAGTTATTTGCACCGTTTATAGAAAAGGTCAAAGAGCTTGTCTCAAAATAGAATCAACTCCGTAACCCTGTGAGTTGGGGCAAGAAATCTTTTGAGAAAATTGAAAAATAGATACAGAGAGCCAGCCTGCGAAACAACCTCACGGCCCAATTGAACGGACGAGCCGTTGCCTTCTTGGAAAGCAGCCCTCCGTTCGTTGAGAGCACGTCTCCACTTAAAAAGAGGAGTGGCCCTTTCTTAAAAAGGAGAGGTACATTTAAGAAAAGAAGCCCTTCTCTTGTCAAGAGGAACGTCCCTCTTAACGAAAGTATGACCACAATTTAAAAGAGAGGTCCTGCATTTTAAAAAAGGAGTAGTCAACTTTTAAAAAGTACCTTCCAACTTTTTAAGTGGAGCCGTCCTCTTTTAAAGAGTAGAGGACAACTTTAAAAAAGAAACAGACAATTCATTGAGAGCAGTTTTCCTTTTTAAAAAAGAGGTGGCGCATTTGTTAAGAAGAACTATCCGAAAAAGAAAAGTGCCTCTCCTCTCAAAAGAAGGATAGCCCCTTTCTTCAAGAGGAATTCAAGAAATATTAAATGGTGGGCAATATGAAAGCAGAAGCAATCAGACAGGAAGCAATTCGGTTGGATCTTGCAGAGAAGCTATTATTAGTTGCGGATTTATGGGATTCTATCGCCTTGGACAATGCCGAAGTCCCTTTACCCAATTGGCAGAAAAGAAAATTAGACAAACGGTATAAAGAGTATACAACGGGACAACAGAATCTTCATGACTGGCATACTGTTCATGAAGGCTTGAGGAATAAATACAAATGAGGTTGCGCTATACCGAAAGGGAGGCAGGATAATGATCAACGAAACCGAAGTACGGGGAATGCCCTTAAATCAAAAGCTCAGGATTATGGAGATAATCTGGGATGATCTTTGTCAGCATTCCGAAGCGGTTGACTCGCCCGACTGGCACCGGAAAGAGTTGGAAGCGACAGAGTCTCGTCGGCAGGCCGGTCTTGAAGAACCTATAGATTGGGATGAAGCGAAAAAAACATTACTGAGTCGTTAGAATGATACCCAAAATACTTCCTTCAGCTTTTGCTGATCTGACAGCAGGACGGGATTTCTACGATTCTCAAGGGATAGGGATCGGAACATACTTTCTTGAAACCGTGTTTGCAGAAATCGAATCGCTTAGACTCTATGCCGGTATTCATGAGAAGAAATTCGGATTTCACCGGTTGCTGGTGCCCAAGTTTCCCTATGCGGTCTATTATAAAATTGAAGGAGAAGAAGCGATTATTTATCGAGTGCTGGATTGCCGAAGTAACCCGGCGAGGCATCGGGATGCTCTAACAGAGGAAATACAATGAAATGCGCAATCTGCATCGGCGGGAAAACGGCAAAAGGTTTCAGGACTGTGCTTCTGGAGAAAGATGAAACTACATTGATTTTTAAGCAGGTTCCCTCGGAGATTTGTGAAAATTGCGGAGAAGAGTATATTTCATCCGAAGTGAACAGAAGTTTGCTTCGCCATGCAAGAGAAGAACTGAACCGAAATGTCTCTCTTGAAATGCTGACTTTTTCTTCAAGAGAATCTATGAAATCAGTATGATGATCTCAGAAGGATAAATCCTTTTGAAAGAGGCAAATAAGTTTACCCGGAGAATTCAGTATGAAAAAAGTAACCATTTACACTGATGGCGGTTGCCAAGGTAATCCCGGTCCCGGAGGCTATGGTGCTGTTCTTTTATACGGAAAGCATCGCAAAGAACTGTCCGGCGGTTATAAACTGACGACCAATAACAGGATGGAGCTGTTAGCCTGTATTGCGGCGTTGGAAGCCCTGAAAGAACAATGCGACGTGACTGTGTACAGCGATTCTAAATATGTTGTGGATAGTATTGCAAAGGGTTGGGCCAAGAGATGGAGAGCAAACGGCTGGAAAAGGAATAAAAAGGATAAGGCTGAAAACCCTGATCTCTGGGGGAGACTTCTTGACCTCTGTGAACAACATACGATCCAATTTAACTGGGTAAAAGGTCATGCCGGAAACAAAGAAAATGAACGATGTGATACCTTGGCCGGGGAAGCGGCAAAGCAGGACAATCTTTTGGAAGATGAAAAGTATGAAAAAATATTTAACGCGAAGTAACAACATGCCTTGTCTTCTTTGGTTTGAGGAAACATACTATGCCATACAGTGATTTTCAAACCCTGGGTCAAATCCACAAAGAGTTAGGCATCACCATAAAGGATGCGAACAAGCTGTATACACATATTGATCCTGTGGAACTCACGCAATGGTTCAGAGAAACTATGGAAATTTTAAAATACTTTATTGGTACTTGCCAACAAGTTTGAGAGAAAATCATGACGGAAACAGTTGCCATTATCGGCGCAACAGATAAAGCGGATCGCTACGCCAACAAGGCCATGCATGCCTTGCAAAAGCACGGGCATGAAGTGGTGCTGGTGAATCTCTTTAAACAAGAGGTTGCGGGGCAAAAATGCCTTGATGCTGTCACGGATTATAAGGGGAAAATCGACACGGTGACCTTGTATGTCAACCCCAAGCGATTTCAGGATCATATTGATGCGGTCGTCCACGTCAAACCGAAGCGGGTGATCATGAATCCGGGCACAGAAGATAATACGCATGAACAGGCTTTACAGGCTGCCGGAATAGAGGTATTGAAAGCTTGTACCTTGGTTCTGTTATCCACAAACCAATTTGAGCCGGAACTAGAGAAAAGGATAAAGCAATGACTGCAAAAACACGGGTGTTCTTTCTGTTGAGCCTGCTGCTGATCACTGTTATCGGCACTTCGCACATATCGACCAAAATTTGGGGTGGAAAGCCGGAAAAACTCCCCAATGATATTGAGCTGGTTCTCAGTCCTGAGATGTCGCTCAAGGAGTTTGGTCAGAAAAATAATCTACCGAATCTGGTCTTAAAAAAAGTTTTTCAGCTACAACAGAAGCAGGATTTGCAAAAAAAGCTTTCTGAAACCGGAATCGCACTTGCCGATATTGAACGGAAAATAAAAAAAGCTGCTGCTCTGGAAGAAGAACATCAGTCCAAGAACTGGATCAAAATTCCGCTCAAATTCGGACTCTGGTTTCTCTTTCTCGGAGTATGCTTTTATCGTATTCGCAAAGGGAAAATAGGCTCCCGGACACGGAAAATATTGTATCTGGTTGCGGTCCTGCTGTTCGGTGTGATTCTCGGAGCTGATCCCGGTCCAATGGGTACAATCAAAGATGCCATAGCCCTCTACGGTGCCCAAGGAGTTATCTTTCCGCCGAGACTGGTCGCCATGATCGTTTTTCTGCTCCTGGTTCTGCTGGCGAATAAGTTTATCTGCGGTTGGGGATGTCAGCTCGGCACCTTGCAGGATCTTATCTTCCGACTGAATCGCAACAAACAGGACAGTAAAGGCATCTTGCCTCAGTTTAAGCCGCCTTTTATAGTGACAAACACTCTCCGCATTATCTTTTTCTTTGCCTTTACCCTGGTTGCCTTTGCCTGGGCTGCGGACATTATTGATCCTGTTGATCCGTTTAAAATCTTCAAGCCCGCAATGATCAAACCGCTGGGCTGGGGATTTATCCTCGGCATCCTTCTTCTGAGCCTGTTTATCTATCGGCCTTGGTGCCATTGTTTCTGTCCCTTTGGACTTGCAGGCTGGTTTGTTGAAAAAATTTCGATTTTTAAGGTACAGGTCAACTATGATACCTGTGTCGCCTGCCAAGCCTGCACCAAGGCTTGTCCATCCACGGCAATGGAGGCCATTTTGAAAAAAGAAAAGACGATTCCTGATTGTTTTTCCTGCGGTTCGTGCATAGATGTATGTCCTACAGGGTCTGTTCAATTCCGGGCAGGACAGCGGGAGAAGCCGCCTGCAGGAAAGTTTTATATTGCCAAGGGGGAGGAGGATCGGGATAATGCCCTACGGTAAATTTGAGTCTGTTCGGCAACCAGAGAGCTTCAGCTAGTCTTTGATACATTGAATTGGGTGTTCAGTGAAGTTAATCGGTGAATTATATAACTTATCCAGTAATTCAATTAGGATAAAAAATGTTACAAGAGAAATTATTAAAAAAAATATCCAACTTTGCAAGAAGTACATTTGTCCCAATCACAGAAGATATGGACGGAGAATATGATTCGTCGAAATTCTCCGGTATCCCTTGGCTTAGTCAAAACGAGGAATGGCCGATTTGTCCAAATTGTCATAAGCCATTAAATTTTTTCATGCAATTGAACCTGAAAGACCTTCCGACCATGTCTCATCTTGCTCAACTTCATGATTCTGAAGGTTTAGTCCAGTTATTCTATTGTACAAATGAAGACCCGCATTGCGAGTCAGAATGTGAAGCCTTTTTACCATTTTCAAACAGCGTCGTTGTACGTCTTGTTGACATAGCAGGAAAGAAACCTCAAAAAATAGAGGAATCCCCGGTGGTCGGAGCCTTTTCACCGAAACGAATAGTTACCTGGGAGAAAGAAAAAGACTATCCGGATTATCAGGAATTAGCTGAAAATAATGTAGAACTTACCGAGGATGAAGAAGATGTATATTGTGAGCTGGAGCTTACAGTATTTGGAGATAAACTTTCAGGATGGCCCGCATGGGTTCAAGGCGTTGAATATCCGAATTGCCCGGAATGCGGCGAGACCATGCAAATCTTATTTCAAATAGACTCTGAGGATCATCTTCCGTATATGTTCGGTGATGTAGGATGCGGGCATATAACAGTATGTCCAAGGCATCCACATCAGTTGGCATTCGGTTGGGCTTGCTCTTAAAGGAAGATTCTGAGGCTCAAAAACAGGACACAGGAAAGAGAGAATGCCCTACGGAACCTTCGGATCAGTTGCAGAAGTTGCCCGGAAATTTGACATTACAGTCAGCGGCAACGTATCTTTTATAGAACGAACAGCAATTGCAATTCCTGCCCATGATTTCATCAGAATTGAGAAAAAGTTGATTGATGAGCTAAACTTTATCAACGAGCCCACAATTTGTGAAAGGATTATCAGTCCGATTTTGGAGCTGGTATCAGAACAGTACGAGGAGTTGAAGATCTGGTCACATCTACCGTACAACGTGGACCAAGAACAAGGACTGGTTGGCGAGCCAGATTATCTGGTTGCACCGAGAACAAAGTACGGCGATATGGGCGTTCCGCCGCTCTGCATTGTTGAGGCAAAAAAAGATAATTTTGAACAGGGCTGGACCCAGGCTCTGACGGAAATGGTTGCCGCTTCTCTGCAAGGTGCTGATATATGTTATGGCGTTGTGACAACAGGTAATATCTGGGTCTTTGGCAAGCTGGAACAACAGGTGTTCATTAGAGAACCAAAGAAATTTTCTGCTACTATTGATTTGCAGGAAATATTTGAGGTACTGAATTGGCTCTTTTATCGAGCAGACTCTCTTCTAGGAGAAGAATGAATTTTTCTTTTAATACGACAACAGGAGGATACATCATGAAGAAAACAATAATCACTGTATGCAGTTTATTTGCCCTACTGACCACCCCGGTTATGGCGGAAAATCTCAATGTTGAAGAGATTGCAAACAAGGCTAATCTGGCCGCTTACTATGCCGGTAATGATGGCAAGGCTACAGTCAACATGACCATCACAGACAGTCAGGGCCGAGAGCGAACCCGTGAATTTATTATTCTGCGCAAAGATATACAAGATGGTGGTAAACAACTTTTTTATGTTTATTTTAAAAAACCCTCTGATGTCAGCAAAATGGTCTTTATGGTCCATAAAAACGTGACCTCGGACGATGACCGTTGGATGTATTTGCCAGCCCTGGACCTGGTCAAGCGTATTGCAGCCTCGGATAAGCGGACCTCCTTTGTGGGTAGTAATTTCATGTACGAAGATGTTTCTGGACGCAATTTGTCTGAAGACACCCGAGAACTGGTGGGGAGCAATAATACTCATTATCTGATCAAAAATACACCAAAGAAGCCGGATGATGTGGAGTTTTCTTCTTATACTGTACAGATTGATAAGAAAACCTTTTTGCCGGTCAAGGCAGTGTATCTGGACAAAAACGGCAAGGAGTACCGCATTGTAGAGGCCACTAAGGTCGAGGATATCGACGGCATCCCCACAGTTATTGAGTCCAAAGTAACCGATCTGGCCGCAAGAAGTCACACAGTCTCCAAGTTCAGTAAGGTGAAGTACAATATCGGCCTGAAGGAAAATATCTTTACCGAACGCTACCTGCGCCGTCCGCCGCGTGAGGCCCGTCGATAGGAGGAAGTATGAAAAAAACAGCATTACTTGCATTACTTGCATTATCCGCCCTGCTGGCCTCCAATGCCGGATCAGCAGTGGCTGAAGAGGGCAAGTCGCTCACTGACCGGCTCTATGATGACTACGGCATTGAAATGCTCGGCTTTGCTGAAACCCGTTGGGGTGCGCGGCTGGTGGATGATGAGAACGAGGACACCTTGAGTATTGGCGAGGCTCGGGCCCAGCTGGAGCTGACCCGTTTCTTTGATTCCTTCACACTTCAGTTTAAAGGTGACCTGTTGGCTGATGCCGTGACCGAAGAACTGGACGCAGATATTCGGGGCCTGAACGTGGCCTTTCGTCCCAGCGATGTCCTGGATGTCAAGATCGGACGGATGGTCTCCACCTGGGGAACTGGAGATCTGGTCTTTATCAACGATATGTTTCCCAAGGACTGGCAGTCTTTTTTTACTGGCAGGGATGACGAGTACCTGAAGCAGGCATCAAACTCTCTTCGTATAGGATTCTTTCTTGGTGAGTACACCATTGACGTGGTCTATACACCCCGTTTTCAAGGGTCTGAGTTTGTGAGTGGCGAACGCCTCTCCTATTTTCATCCAGGCGCTGGCCAGATTGTTGGTCAGAATATGATCATGGCTGATGACAAGCCGGATGAGTATTTTAAGGATGATGAAACTTCGGTTCGCCTCTCCAAACGTTTTGGCGGGGTTGAGACTGCGCTGTACGCTTATACAGGCTTTTGGCAGGAACCAGAGGGTATGGATGCGGGCACGGGCAAGGCCGTTTATCCCCGTCTCAATGTCTGGGGAGCCTCGGCTCGTTCTCCTCTGCTGGGCGGTATTGGTAACATCGAAATTGGGTACTATGACTCCTTTGATGACGATGATGGTTTGAATCCATTTGTCCGGCCTTCGGAATATCGTCTCTTAGTTGGCTTTGAGCGGGAGTTGGCCCATGAACTGACTGGCGGCTTTCAGTATTACCTGGAGGCCATTGATGCGTATGATAACTACGAGCAAACGGTTGCCCCTGGCATGGAGGCACGGGATGAGTATCGGCAGATGCTCACCATGCGGCTGACCAAGCTGATGATGCAGCAAACCCTGACGCTGTCCCTTTTTGCCTATTATTCACCCACGGATAACGACGGCTATATCCGGCCTAAGTTCAAATATAAAATCACCGACAACTGGCAGGTTGATGGCGGTTTTAACCTGTTTTTTGGCGAAGACGAGCATACCTTCTGGGGCAGATTTCAGGACAACACCAACGCCTTTGTTGGGGTGCGCTATAGCTTTTAATAACCTTTATTTTTTATCAGGAGATGTATCATGATTGTAACAGATTGGATTCACACTATTGCAGGTACTTTAATTATTATTGGATTGGCCTTGGGTTTTGACTGCGGCGGCAACCCAATCTTTGTTCACCAGTATTGGCTTTTTCTGCCCCTTTTTGTCGGCCTGAACCTGTTTCAGTTCGGGTTTACTAAATTCTGTTTGATGGGCATTATTTTGAAAAAATTGGGAGTTCCTGAAACCAGAGAAGGCGGAAAGGTTTGCTGCGGCAAGTAAGGCTCAGTTGCAAGTAGTTTTCGGTCGGCTCACGATCTCCTGACACGTTGTGAGTGAGCATTTTGAGATCATGAGCTGGCCCTCCACTTTTATCATCCTATTTCCCTTCAATCAACCCGATCAACCTTTTGCCGAAATCGGTGTTGTCAAAATACCCGTTAAACAGTACAGCTCCCGGCCCGATAGCCGCTACAATGACCGGTTCGTTGGTATGATGGGTGGCGGAGAAAAAGAAACCTGTATTACGGCCGATCATTTCTCCAAGAACACTTTCTGTTCTGCCGTAAAAATTTGTTCGTGAAACAAATTCATTGTTCTTAAGCTTGTTCCTTAAATCCTGATCCAAGACAAATCCCTGATAATAAGTACTTATTAGCTTGTCGATTTGAGCATCCGTAGGCGATTTACCCAATTTTTTTGCCGCTGCACGGGTTGAAATGGAGATGTCAGCAATGATCTTTAAATGCTTTAAAGAGGGAAAAATACGATTTTTCGATTTGTTACTGGTCATATCCTTGGTGGAAACCGTAATATTTACCCCTCCTGTTTCATGGTCACTGGCGACAATAAGCAATGTGTCATCTGCATGATTACGGTAGAATTGATAGGCAACCTGTAGGGCTTGATCAAATTCAATCAGATGTTTAATGGCATTGGTCATGTCGCTGCGATGGGAAGCAGAGTCGGTGTGTTCATTTTCAATAAAGGCTAAGAAACCTTTTTCATTGTCCTTGCTCAATAGTTTCAAGGTCGTTTGGATCATTGTCACCAGACTGGGTTCTTTCTCTTCATGACGCTCAGTAATGAAAGACATGTCTTTTTCCGCAAATAAGGCAAGAAGCTTTTTGCCTTCTGCGGCTGCAAGCTGCTGTGAGTCTTCGACAAAGCCATAACCTGCCTTTGTAAACTCTGCCACCAGATCTCGTTTGTCTTTTCGTCTTTCCGACCTGAAATATTTTCTGCCGCCGCCCATGATAATGTCAATATTGCCCTGTAAAAATTGAGAGGCAATATCATCGTAGTTCCGTCGATTAGCATTATGCGCTCCTCCAAATGCTGCCGGTGAAGCATCCGTTATATTGGCGTTAGAGACCACCGCAACCTTGCCGCCCTTTTCCTTAACCAGTTCGGCCACTGATACGACAGGCTCTTGTTGGACATTGACATTAATCGAACCGTTATATGACTTGTAACCGGTTGCCATAGCTGTACCGGCTGCTGCTGAATCAGTGACCAGGCTGCTGGCACTGTACGTGGACATCAGCCCCATAGATGCCTTGTTGAGCAAGGTGTCTGTGAGGAAAAATTTTTCCTCGTGGACATGCTGCATGTACAGTCTGGCGGTCTCCAAAAGGGCCGTACCTGTGCCGTCAGTAAACATAATAATTATATTTTTCGGCACTTTGCCGGTATACTTCTTTTGCGTTTCAGTATTTTTAGTATCATCGGCACCGGCAGGTAGGACAGTAAATAGTACAAACAGCACAGAAGCTAACGCTTTTATTATATTATTTTTTATCATTATTTTGAACAGGGTAAAAGGGATCTTAGGGTTTGAGAAATCAAGGACAGTGCATTGCGCAACAACATCCTAATTGCTTCTGGTATGTTTTGTCAATATAACATAATAAATACCAAGGCTATGATCGTCTTAAAAGGCCGGACCAAATGTATTTCATTAGGCCAACAGACATTTCCAGATTGCAGGAATATTTGCTCCATGTTATCTTGTTTATTTACCTTCTTGCATACAAACGCAGTCTGTCCAAATCACCCAGTATATTTTCTCCCCTTGTAAATAAACGTATGAGTAAACAACGTATAAAAAAAGTTCAAAAAGCCCTGCAACGGCGAAAACTTGATGCCATCCTGATCACAGAACCGCATAACCGACGGTATCTGAGCGGCTACACTGCTGCTGACCACGGCATTCAGGAAAGCTCTGGCGTCTTGCTGATCCCGAAAAGAGGCAAACCTTGGTTCTTGACTGACTCCCGTTTTGTTTTACAGGCAGAGCAGGAGGCATCAGATTGTGTGGTTGAGTTGTATACAAAGGGACTGTATGCCCTGCTGAAAAAAATATTGCCTGCTCTCAAGGTCCGACGTTTGGGCTTTGAAAGCCATTATGTTCTGCACTCTTCTGCTCAAAAGCTGGAGGAGATGACAAAAAAAATCAAGGTTGAGTTGGTACCCCTGCTTGATCTGGTTGAGCGAATGCGGGTGATGAAGACAGAACAAGAGATTCACCAGCTCAAAAAATCCGTGCTATTAAATGAGCAGGTCTTTCAGACCGTTCACAACAACATTGCTCCGGGCATGACTGAAATTGAGGTTGCCCTTGCCCTGGAACAGACCATGCGAACAATGGGAGCTGAAGAACCGAGTTTTGAAACCATTGTCGCCTTTGGCAGTAATGCAGCAAAACCTCATGCTGTACCGACAAATCGGGTGCTTGAGGACGGAGAAATTGTTTTAATTGACATGGGGCTGGTTTTACAGGGCTACTGCTCTGATATGACCCGAACCTTTATGGTTGGCAAGCCCAGAAAAAAATTTCGTCAACGGTTGCGTGTAGTCCGCAAAGCCCAGTTAGCTGGGATACAGGCCATCCGGGCTGGAGCAGTTTGTCGTGATGTTGATAATGCGGCCCGCAGGGTCATTGTTGATGCTGGATACGGTGACTTTTTCGGACATAGCCTAGGACACGGGGTTGGGCTGGCTGTGCATGAAGCACCAGGATTGGGACCAAGAAACAGAAAAAAACTTCAGGCAGGAATGATCGTAACCATTGAACCTGGAATCTATATTCCAGATTGGGGTGGAATCCGCCTTGAAAACATGGCAGTTGTCCGGGAAGACGGTTGTGAACTGTTGAACGAGGATACCACTGGACTGGATTTGTAATCAGTGATTTAAAACTAAGGAGTAAAAATTATGGCAATTTCTCTTACCAAAGGGCAGCAAATTTCTCTTGAAAAAGATGGCGGTGACCAGTTACGCCACATGTGTGTGGGTATCAACTGGGGTGCTATAGAAAAAAAGAGTTTTTTTGGCACAAAAAAAATAGCTGTGGACTTGGATGCATCAGTAGGCATGTTTTCAGAGTCAGGTAAAAGTGTTGGAGTGGTTTATTATGGTGATTTACGCTCAAAATGTGGTGGTTTAACTCACTCTGGCGATGATCTGACTGGCGATATGGATGGCGACGATGGTCTGGATAATGAGGTAATCGTAGTCAATTTAGATCGACTCAACCCCACGGTTGGTCAACTCGCCTTTGTTCTGAACTCATTTCAGGGGCATGATTTCAAAGATATCTCTTTTGCTCGTATTCGTATCTATGAAGGTACGCCGGATCATGTTGAGAAAATTTATGCAACGTTTGATATTGCCAACGATGCCAGATTTGCCGGTTCAGTATCTATGATTATGGGCAAGTTGTCTCGTCACAACAATACTTGGAAATTCACTGCTATTGGCGAATCGACTCGGGATAAAAAGCTTACCGAGACACTCAATACCTTTGTACAGCATTACATGTAAGTATGTAACTGCCTTGCCAGCGGGACTTCCACCCGTTGGGATATACGGGTTATCTTTTGTTGGCTTTCTATCACCTTCTTCTATGCCGGGGAAATGCAAGGTTTCCTCGGTTCCTGTCTCTTGAGCAAACACCCCAACAGTCTTGCTGATTCCGGCAAATTGCCTTGACGGAACAATAGGGGGCTGTAGAAACCGGGTTATACTCTCAGCACGTACCCGGTAATATGACTAACAAGCTCACTCGCCCGCCGCCGTATCATCAGAAAGACTGATACAGGACGCAAGCATGAAATCTATTTCATACTTTTAGTGTATACTCCTGCGCCATTCCAATTAGGATGTGCATCCTGATACTCTATAGGACAACGACCACTGTTATCTGATACTTCAATAATAATCTCAGAAAAATCCCCCTTAATGCGTGCTGTGTTATCTTCTGATAGAGCAGGAAAGGTCATATCGGCAGCACCACCCGATTCTGGAGGTCCACCAACAGGATTAAGTACAATAGGCGTAGTTCCTAATGTAATATGAGAGGGAATGGCAAAATAATCCGCAATGCTAGCGGCAATTGAGTTTGCATCAGACTCCGCAGCTTTGCAAGGGTTTGTACTCTGCGAACACACCGGTACATTATCCTTAAATCCTATGACATATTCTCCTTTATCACACATAAAATCGCCGATTCCAGGCCCTTGAGGTCCAATCATACCAGTATCTCCCTTTTCACCTTTCTCACCCTGCAAGCCGACTGCGCCAATCGTTAAATGATACTCGAAATAATTATTATTAGAAGTAAAAACTCTCAAGGCATAATCACCAGACAACAATCCGGGAGGAAGCACTGCTGTAATATTTGTAGCACTGTAACATGAAGGACAAACAAACAAAGATTGGTCATCCAAAGTTACAGCAGGAGTAAAGCTCGGTTGAGTTAGATCGACTCCGGTGATGTACAGCTCACCGGCCACTTGATCCACTGTAACCGTATCAATTTTAATTGAAGCAGAATTAGCAGTGGTTGCAAGGAAACAAAGTGAAGCTACAAGCAGGTAATATTTTGTTTTCATTTCTCCAAAACCCTCATGTTATAAATCCCTATTATGCAGCACCAAAAAACAGCTTTTCTTGTCACGAAACTATCCTCCTTTTAAAATAAATAAACAGAGCGGAAAAATAGATATATTTCCCGGTACAGCCAGCGAGATACTGTCCCGCTGTTCCATTACCTACACAGCAATATCCAAAATATCCACCAACCGATACTTTTTTCTTATAAATAGTTATAAGTTGCACCTAATCAAAGGTGGGTGTATCTACCACAAGGGTCTTTAACATAAAGTTATAGGGCCCTACTATATCTCTGCAAGCTCTTGACCCATTAGTCAACTTGACAGTCTTTGCACTACCAAATCACCATTGATCATTCTATCCTGAATCCACTTCATAATCAGCGGGGCAAGCGAACGGACTAAATCCTCGTTGCGGTAGGAAATAGGTGTGGTAATGGCATTCACCTGTGGACGCCATTGAATGGTAGGCATGGACTTCTCCTTCAGACATAGTAAACGACCCACCAAAACCCCATATTTTTTGGACAGTTCAATTTACCGTGGATCTTCACCGACCTCAATAACCATCAACTTTCCTGACGGTAATCTGGTTGCCAGGTATGTCAGCTTACGGCAGAGTCGTTCCTGAGCAAAACGCCGACTGGGTTGCTCAAGTGGTTCAAGCCGTACACGCACCTCGTGCTTGTCACTACGTATCCAGCCATGACATTGTGTGATGGCATAAAACAGGTCGACTATTTCATTTTCCAAATTCCAATGAGGTCGAAGCCAGTCAACCATGTCTTTGCGGGCGTTCCACACGCTGGAAGTTATAAGGTCAAAGAGTTTTTTGCCCTCGTTATCAACACGTTTAAATTTTTGATAATTTTCAATATCTGAGGTTTCAACTCGTTCAGGCTCCTGTTTCGCCTCATCTTGGGTCTGACCAAGAACAAGTTCGTGTTCGGATATTTCTTCTTTCAACTTAACATGAGCGCTGTTTTTGCGGGCAGAGCCATCTTTTTTAAAGCTGGGTTTAATATCAGCGAGCTTGCTCTTCAATTTTACAATTTTCTGTTTAGTTTTTTTTATAATTACCTTTAATTCCTTTAATATAGGATTGGCAATATCCTGATTTTCACTCTCAACAAGCGCAAATCCAGGGTGATAATGATAGGGATGCCTTTCCTTAATGTGCTTAAAGGTATTCTCAGATGCTCCCCAGCGATTCAAAATCCCAACTACGCAATCTTCAGAGCTTATCTCGTAGTCAGCAGTATAGGCAAGCCCGGCTGTTCGACGCTTTGCAGTGACATTCCAGAGTATGATTCTCCGCAACGAAAAAGTTTCTTTTTCATCTTCATCCGTTGTTACTGTAAACTCTTTACTTTGTTCAAAATAACGATATTGCTTGCCATTAACCTCCATTTTTTCGGTAAACTGATCTTCTGGAATCTCGGCGAGTTTACCTCGGTCCACATGCTTGTCCCAGGTTACAAAGCAGATACCTTTTTCCCGTAAACCGTAAAAAAAATCTCCACCATACCCTTCACGATCAAAAACATGAATGACTCCTCCGGGCATCTCCTCTGACCATTTAGCAGAAAGATCGGAGATATGGGCACGTAAATCACCCAGTCCCTCCTGAATGTCAAAATCTACAATGCGACCGGACAGGTCAGTAGTCACCATATTTGTCTGGCCGGGCAGAGGAGTACTTCGTTGGGTACTGAACCCACAATGCATCTTGCTCTTGCCGCTGTACGGGAGTAAGTGTCCGTCAGTAAATAGAAAATAGCAACTAACCAGGCCGGCTCTGATTTGATAAC